>CAZQAB010000004.1:0-135135 GCA_964591265.1 uncultured Lachnospiraceae bacterium | reverse complement strand
GCAGTCTGGAAGCTCGTCGGGCTCATAACCCGAAGGTCGTAGGTTCAAATCCTACCCCCGCAACTTACACGCTGCAGTCCAAACGTGTGCATGAGCGAAAAAGGGATGCTTTTGAGATTGTATGCGAGGGAGCGGCTCAACAGCAGGGCTGTCGGGTTGCACACGATAATCGTGCGGATGTGTATTATGCCCAGATAGCTCAGTTGGTAGAGCAGAGGACTGAAAATCCTCGTGTCACTGGTTCGATTCCGGTTCTGGGCATTCTGTTTATTCAGACAGATGGGATATTAGCTCAGTTGGTAGAGCACTTGACTTTTAATCAAGTTGTCCCGGGTTCGAGTCCCGGATGTCTCATAAAGAAAACACCGGTTTTTAACAAGCCGGTGTTTTTTCAATTCAGAATACGGGGAAGGCGATGGCTTTTGGATAATATGATTTTGTATGAAGATGACGCAATTATCGTATGCCATAAACAAGCGGGCATTCCCGTGCAGAGCGCCAGGATTGGCCAGAAAGACATGGTCAGCATTCTGAATAATCATCTGGCAGAGACAAATGACCAGCCGTTTGCGCCGGTTAGAAAAGGACGCCGCCTGAATCAGCCGGTTGAACCGGTTCGGGTGGTGCACCGTCTGGACCAGCCGGTGGAGGGTGTGATCGTCTTTGCGAAGACGCAGAAGGCGGCGGCCGGACTGAGTCGGCAGATTACATCCGGCGCTGTGGAAAAGGCGTATCATGCGGTATGCTGTGTTACAGGGGAGGCAGAGAAGCGTTTTGCCCTGCGCGCAAATGAGACATATGAGCTGGTAGATTTTCTGTCAGGGGATCCCAGGACCAACACGGCGTTTGCAGCGGAGCGAACGGACGGAAATGCCAGACGTGCCGAGCTCGATTTCCGGATACTGGATATTGTATGCAGTTCCAATACATCTGACCCGAATTGCGGGGAGACAGTTTCGCGGGAACACTCTGCCCGGTGGGATTTTGCGCAGTCATCCGCAGATACTTTGCCTGGAACACAGGAATATATGCTTGCCGAAATCAGTTTGAAGACCGGCCGCCATCACCAGATCCGCGTCCAGATGGCAAATGCGGGGCTGCCCTTGTATGGAGACCGGAAATACAATAAATACTGGCAGGATTTTCTTTTGGATTACGGTCCGGACAGACCGGCCGGGGAATCCGTTTCCACCGTTCCGGACGGCCACAGTATTTCATTGCCTTCGTGCCGGGAGCCCCTTGCGCTTTGTGCTGTTTCCCTTACTTTCCGGCATCCCACGTCCGGACAGGCCATGAATTTTAAAGTACGGCCCCAGGCAGGGATTTTTCGCCTGTTCAGCAGACAATCCGGGAAGCGGTCCGCCGCTTCGCAGAAATAAAAGAAGACCATAATTCATACCCTGCGTACAGGGTGATAAGGTATAATTTATTTGTGTTTTGCCATACTAACACCATAAATGCGGAAGAGAAGGTGCGAAACATGGCGGAAGGGAAGAAACTGCTCGCGGCGGCGGGGATCACGCTGATCGTCTATGGGGCGATGAAATATCTGCTGCCCTACGTGATCCCTTTTTTTATTGCCTATCTGCTGGTGCATCTGCTGAATCCCGTTACGGAAAAAATCCGACGAAGGATCCCCTGGAAAAAGGAGATCATCCTGGCCGCGCTTCTGGCCGTACTGCTGGCCCTTGTCACGGTTTTGTTTTATTTCTTTTACTGTCAGCTTATGGCGCAGATCCGGAGGATCGCCCTGAATTTTGATTCTTATTATAACTGCTTCTGCGGCTGGATCGACGGCTGCTGCCGGATGGCGGAAAAAAGCTTTGGCGTGAAGGTGGAGGATGTAAAGACTCTGGTATACGCTTCTTTGGATGAGGCAACGGAGCAGATCCGTGTCTATATCGTTCCAAATATCCTGAATTATTCGTTTCACTATCTGAAAAAGGCATTTGATGTGGGCGCTTTTCTGCTGATCCTGTTTGTATCGGTGATCCTGCTGATGAAGGATTATGATGAGATGAATGAAAAGCTGCAGGAATACGAGTTGTATCGGCATTTCCATAATATCACGGATCGGATGTGGAAGCAGGGGGGTATGTATCTCAAAGCGCAGATGATGATTATCTTGGTCATTGCGGGCCTGTGTATGGCGGGTCTTTGGACGCTGGGCAATCCCTATTTTCTTGTGCTGGGCATTCTCATTGGACTTATGGATGCCCTGCCTTTCATTGGGACGGGAACGGTGCTGATCCCCATGGCGCTGTATCTGCTGTTCGGGGGAAACTACCGGCTTGCGGCGGGCTACCTGATTCTTTTTCTTGTCACCTATCTTGCCAGAGAATTTCTGGAGCCAAGGCTTGTGGGCGCCAGACTGGGAATCTACCCCTTTGTCATGGTCATCGTGGTATACGTCGGCCTTTATCTCTACGGCGCGGCCGGAGTCCTTCTCGGTCCCATTACGCTGCTTCTCATTATGGAAATCTGGCGTGAGATCATGCCGGACAGGTCAGGCGCCCCATCCGGCGCGGATCGCGATCCATAAATTATTTACGGCATTTTTGCAAAGTCGTCTCCAAAATACTCATAATAAGCCGCTGAAATGGGAATCCTTTACAACAGATGAACTCTCCCGGGAGGACAAACTGGCGGTGGCCCGTGCGAGAAAGATCCAGAGATTCCTCTCCCAGCCCTTTCATGTGGCGGTGCAGTTCACGGGTGTGGAAGGAAAATACGTTCCCCTATCCGAGACCGTCCGGGGCTTCCGGGAGATTCTGGAAGGCAGGCATGACGATATACCGGAGCGCTGTTTTCTGAACGCAGATCTGGATGAGGAGAATAGGCAGGCGGCGGTTCACTCCGGGTTTGTGGAGATCCTGCCGGAGAAGATCACCGTCATGGCCGAGGTGGCCGAGTGGCCGGAGGAAATTGATTCAGGCCGCGCCAGAGAAGCGCAGGAACGGGCGCAACGGCGTCTTCAGGAGCGGGCTCCCGGGATCGATCTTTTCAGGGCGGAACAGGCGCTGCGCAGGTCGCTGGTCCGGCAGCAGCTTGGGACTATGTAGCAGAATAAAGGGGCTGTTGCGGTATTCCGGTATCCGGTTTCGGCCGGAACGTATACCCTGCGAAGAAGCCGCGCTGACGCGGGAGGGATCGTCCCGTTAAATACCGGCGGGACGGATTTTTTACTGCCGTCCTCTTCCGTAATAGATCAGCGCGATCATGTCCGGCCCCGTATGGGCTCCGATGATGGGGCTGAGCATGGTGATGCGGACCTTCAGATCCGGGTGCTTCTCCAGCACCATCTGTTTCAGAAGTTCAGCGTCGGCCATGCAGTCGGAGTTGGAAATATAGACGGTATCGCTGACGCTTCGGTCAAACCGGGATTCAAACTCTTCCACGATATATTTCAGAGCCTGCCGGGAACCCCGTTTCTTGGCAACGGTGTCCAGCTTGCCCTGCGCGTTGACGTTCAGGATCGGCTTGATGTTGAGGGCGGTGCCCATCACGGCGGTGGCTGCGGAGATCCGGCCGCCCCGCTTCAGATACATCAGATCTTCCACCTTAAACCACAGATTCATTTTTCCGGCATGGTCCCGAAGCCATGCGGCGTTTTCTTCCAGAGACATTCCGGCCTCCCGGTTGGCGAAGGCGGATTCCGCCAGAAGTCCCATTCCTCCCGTGCCCCCCAGGCTGTCGATCACCTCGATGGAAACCGTATCGCAGCTTTCCTTCAGGGTATTCACAGCCATCAGCGCCGATTCGTAGGTGTTGCTGAGGCCGCTGGAAAGGGAAAGGTACAGAATCTGCTTTTCCTCCTTCACCAGAGGTTCAAACACGGAAATATAGTGGAAGGGTGTAATCTGGCTGGTCTGGGTGGGAACCTTATTTCTCAGCTTGTCATAATACGCATGCATCATTTCGTCGGACTCCGGCGCCACACAGTGAAAGGTATTCGCGCCCAGCACATAATCCATGGGCACATACCGGATATCATGTGAAGCGGCAAACTCCCGGTCAATATCGATTGACACGTCTGCATAAATTTCGTAATTCATATAACCCGTCTCCTTATAAATTATAACAAGTATAACTGTTGATTTATCCACATATGGGTATTATACTATGTATATAAAGGAATGGGCAATTACCAAAGTGGCCGGATTTATTGAATAATCCACAAATTTTCAGAAAATGAGGAAAAAAATGGACAGAAGGATTTCCAAAACGAAAAACTCGATTCAGAAAGCGTATTTTGAACTATTGATGGAGAAAAAAACGGAAAAGATTACCGTATCGGAGATTGCCCGGCGGGCCGATGTGGACCGGAAAACCTTTTATCTGCACTATGCAGGCGTAGAGGATATCGTGCGGGAATTCAACCGCAATGAGGTGGCGAAATTTGTGGATCGCCTGAAGCTGGAAAAATTTCCCGAGCAGCCCCTGAACATTACCCAGCTGTTTGAAATTTTGAATCAGATGGTGGAGGAGAACATGGATTTTTTCCAGTTCATCTCTGTCAATAAAGAATATGATTATTATTTCGACGAGATTAAAGAGCTGTTCGTGACGGCCATCCTGGATCACTATCAGGATTATTTTCATTTTCCCGAGAATGAGCTCAGGATTTATTCGGAGTTTTTTATCTCAGGGATCATATCGGCCTATGTGCGCTGGCTGAGAGAAAAAATACCTCTCTCAAAGGAAGAACTGGCCGGACTGGTCAGCTCCGCCTGCTTCAACGGGCTGCAGAGCCTGCTGCCGCACCAGATTTTTGCCAAATAAATAAAAAAACGGACGGGCCGGCGCGCATCGGTCCGTCCGGAAAAGACGGGGCATACATTCAGCCCGTCACTTCGATTTGTCCGTTAAAGAATCCGGCTTTATGGCGGTATCCGCATCCGTTTCCTCCAGTACCCAGCTGTCCGGGTCTTTGCTGTCGTCTGCGGGCGGCGCAAGCGCGGCGAATATTCTGGACAGAAAATAGCAGTGGACATACCCCACCAGGGCAAATCCCAGGAGAATCCATACGAGAAGCCCCCACATCAATGTCTGGTAATTCCACAGGGTCAGCACCACGGCGGCAATCAGAGTGACCAGCATCACAAGAGTTTTGGGGAAGTTGGCAATGGAAAGGATCAGCGCGTTTTTGAAGGTGGCGGATATGGAGTTTTCAAACCGCGCCAGCAGCGGAAAGACATAGATCAGGATCATCAGATAGACCATCGTTGCGGCCAGCACCAGAATGCGTGTGACAGAGAAAAAACTGCCGGAAGCATTGCTCAGGATCAGAAAATCCAGAACGATCACGATCCCAAAGGCCAGGGAGATCAGCCAGATGACGGTGGCCTGCCTGAAATTCTGCCGGAAGGATTTCCAGTAGGATCTGAAAATATATCCCTCTTCTTTGTCGGCGATCTTAAGCAGCACATAGGACATACCCGTGAGCGCCGCCCCGATGGTGAAAACGGGGATGCAGCTGACAATAAAACAGAGATTCAGGATCATAAGGTCGGCCAGACGGCCAAGGGTTCTGAAAAGAGGACTGTCCATGTTGAAGAATTTATCCATAAAAACACCTGCTTTCCTGCTTTTCTGTCTATTGTAGTAGGTTTCCCTGAAAAAATCAATGAACGATATGTATTTAATTTTTAAAAATAATTGATTCCTGCGTGAAAATGTTATAAAATGGAACCGAATTTTGCCGGCAGGGGTTTTTCCGACATGAATACACAGATGGAAGCGGAAACCGTCCGGATTCTGGTGAAAGAGGGTTTGGGATCGGGCTCAATGGGGAGACTGGAGAATGATAAAAAAGCGCAAAACACACGGGGCGCTTCTTGAACAGGCTGCCGGTATACTGATATCAGGCATACTGGTGCAGGTGATCGAGCTTCTGGTGGCGGCCATGTACCCGCAGTTGGCGGGGAGCAGGACCTCGTTTGCCCTGGGGTTATGGATAGGGGTCGCGACGGCGGTGGTCCTGGCGGCGCATATGCACTGCTCCATTGCCCGCGCCCTTGCCATGCAGTCCGACGGCGCGGAGAGATATATGCGAAAGGTTTATTTCCTCCGGACCGCGGTCATTCTGGCGGTGGCGGCGGCGGTTCATTACCTGGGCCTGGGATATGTGATGGCGACGTTTACAGGGATGCTGTGCCTGAAGGCAGGAGTGTTCCTGCAGCCGCTGATCCATGGAATCCTCCTGAAAATCCGCGGGGAAGGATAGATCTGCAGGAGCAAAGAAAGGTATGTCCGTTCCGGTCCGGACAGATTCAGCCTGCCGGACCGGGACGAAATAATATATTCGGGAAAGGATGGTGATAAAATGGTTCAGGAAACGATTCAAAAGGTCAGAGAAGCGGAAGTGAAAGCAGGCCAGATACGCAAAGAAGCCGAAGCGGACTGTTCAGAGGTGTTGGAGAAGGCCAGGCAGCAGGCGGTTCAGTTGAAAAAACAGCGGCTTTTGGAGGCCGGCGAGCAGGCACAGTCTTCTCTTGACGTTTCCAGAAAGAAAGCGGAGCAGGAGCTGGCTGCTATGCAGTCCCGGCTGGAAGAGGAGATTGCCGGGCTTAAGAAGCTGGCGTCCGAGAAGGAAGCCGAGGCGGTTGACGCGGTAATTCAGCATCTATACTGATGCGTTAATTATTACAGTAAAAAGAAAGGAGGGATGCGGATATGGCAGTATTGCAGATGCAGCGATTCAGTATCTGCGCGCTGAAGAGAGACAGGAAAGCCATACTGGAGGAGCTTCAGGCCCTGGGGGTCATGGAGATCGAGGGTTCCGTGGCAGAAGACGCCGGTATGCAGCAGATGGATACCCTGGTATGCCGTCAGATCTTTGAAAAGCGCGTCGCGCTTGCGGAGAATGCACTGGAAGTACTGCAAAAATATGTCCCGGAGAAATCATCGCTGCTTGCCGCTCTGGCGGGAAAGACTCCTGTCAGTAAGGCAGAGTTTGACAGGGTGGTTTCTTCCCGGAAGAAACTGATGATCGCCGCCTCTCAGCTGGTGGCTATGGAGAAAGAGATCTCTGAGAATCAGGCGAATATAGCAAGGCTGGAGAATCAGATTGAAGAGCTGGCTCCCTGGCTGTCCCTGGATATTCCCATGAACTTTCCGGGGACCGACTCTGCGGCGGTGCTGACCGGCTCCGTACCTGGCCAGATGTCCGCAGAGGAGATCCGCACAGCAGTAGCCCGGACGGCGCCGGAGCTGGAGGCATACGATGTGAATGTGCTGTCCGCCTGGAAGGATATGACCTGTCTGACGGCGGTATGCCTGGAGACGGATGCAGAGCGGTTGGAGGATGCGCTCAGAGCAGTCGGTTTTTCCAGACCGTCCCAGCAGATAAACAAGGTTCCGTCCCGGCAGAAGGCGGAGTATGAGGAAGAGATCCGCAGATTAAAGGCGAAGACGGAAAAACTGGAAAAGAAAATACAGAAATACGCCGATATCAGGGATGACCTGAAGACCGCAGCGGATTATTACCGCATCCGCGACGACAAGTACCAGGTACTTGGAGGGCTGTATCAGTCGGAACAGACTTTCCTTATCAGCGGATATGTGAAAAAAAAGGACGCGGCCGGACTGCAGGAGAAGCTTCAGCAGGAGTACGTCTGCCAGGTAGACGTACAAGAGACAGATGAGAATGAGGATATCCCCGTTGCCCTGGAAAACGGCACGTTTGCCGGAAGCGTGGAAGGGGTGCTGGCTTCCTTTGGGCTTCCCGCGAAAGGAGAGATGGATCCGTCCAAACTCATGGCCGTCTTTTATGTGTTCCTGTTCGGCCTGATGCTCTCTGACGCAGCGTATGGCCTGATCGTTTTTGGAGCCTGTTTCCTGGCGCTCAAAAAGTTCCCGAGAATGTCGGAAAGCCTGGCCAAGTCGGTACGGCTATTCATGTACTGCGGACTTTCCACCCTGTTCTGGGGTGTGATGTTCGGCGGATTTTTCGGCGACCTGATTACAGTGGTGGCCTCGACGTTCTTTGGATTGGAAAACGTGGCGTTCCCCACGGTATGGTTTGCGCCGCTGGACGAGCCCATGAGGCTGCTGATCTACTCCATGCTCTTCGGGCTGATCCATCTGTATGTGGGCCTGGGAGCCAAGGGATATATGTGTATACGGGATAAGAGGTATCTGGATTTTGTCTGCGACGTGGTATTCTGGTATCTGATGCTCACCGGACTGGTGCTCATCCTTCTGCCAAGCGATCTGTTTGTCTCGATCTCTCAGATGAACATCACATTCCCGGCAGCGGTGAATGTGCTGGCAAAATGGATGGCGGTCATAGGAGCTGTGGGGATTCTCCTGATGTCGGGCAGGTCCAATAAGAACCCGGCGCTGCGTATCGCCCTGGGCGCCTACGATCTGTACAATATCACAGGCTGGGTCAGCGACATACTTTCCTATTCCAGGCTTCTTGCCCTGGGCCTTGCCACAGGGGTCATCGCCTCGGTGGTAAACCAGATGGGAAGTATGCTGGGCGGCGGTATTCCGGGCGCTTTGCTGTTTATTTTCGCATTCTGTATCGGCCATACCTTTAATCTGGCCATTAACCTGCTGGGGGCATACGTTCATACATGCCGTCTCCAGTATGTGGAATTTTTCGGTAAGTTTTATGAGGGAGGCGGAAGAGCATTCGCCCCGTTCAAAGAAAATACAAAATATGTTGTTAAGGAGGAAACAAAATTATGAGTGGAATTGTTTGGGCATTGATTGGAGCAGCCAGCGCGGTTATATTTGCCGGTATGGGGTCTGCCTACGGCGTGGGCGTTGCCGGGCAGGCGGCCTCAGGCGTGGTTACGGAGGATCCCAGTAAATTTGCGAAGGTACTCATCATGCAGCTTCTGCCGGGCACACAGGGTATTTATGGTCTTCTTGTGGCGTTTATCGCCCTCTCCAAGATCGGCCTTCTCGGCGGGACTCCGGCGGATCTCGATCTTTCCACCGGGCTTCTGATCTTTGTTGCGTGTCTGCCCATCGCGCTGGTAGGCCTTGTATCCGCAATCCATCAGGGCCGTACTTCCGTGGCAGCCATCGGTATCGTGGCGAAAAAGCCGGAGCAGTTCGGTAAGGCTATGCTGTTCCCGGCTATGGTTGAGACGTACGCGATTCTGGCGCTGCTGATCTCTATTCTGGCAGTCAGCGCGATTCCTGTATAAACCATATCGATCATAAGGAGTTTGATGAGAATGACCGGATTAGAAAAAATGATAGACCAGATTCTGGAGGATGCCAGTAATTCTGCCGGTGAAAAACTGAAAGACGCCAGGGCGCAGGCGGAGGAAATTCTGAATACCGCCAGGGAAGAAGCGGAACGGGAGGCAAAGGAACTCGCGGAAAAAGGAAAGCTGGACGCGGCAAACTATGAGGAGCGGATGAAATCTTCATCTGATCTGAAGCGCAGGACGGCGATCCTTCAGGCGAAACAGGAACTGATTGCCGGAATCCTGGAGAAAGCGTACCAAAAATTCTGCGCCCAGGAGGACGAGGCATATTTCTCCACGCTTCTGGATATGCTTGAAAAGTTTGCCATGGATCAGGACGGGATCATCTATTTCTCCGATGAGGATCTGAAAAAGCTGCCGGAGGATTTCGCGCGGAAGGCCTCGCAGGTTGCTGCCGGGAAGGGCGGTACCATCGCCGTTTCCAGCGAGACCAGGAACATCGGGAAAGGCTTTGTCCTGGCTTACGGCGACGTAGAGGAGAACTGTTCCTTCCAGGCGTTGTTTGAATCCAGGAAGGATGAATTGCAGGATCAGGTTCAGGCGATTTTATTTTCATAGAAGCGCAGTCCCCAAATAAGGAGGTATTACTTTATGTCTGACATTCAATACACTTATGCGGTGGCGCGGATCAGAGCGAAGGAGGTATCCCTTTTTAGCCAGCCGGTGATCGATCAGCTGATGGCCTGCCCCGATGAGGAACGGTGCCTGCAGTTCCTGACAGAGCATGGCTGGGGCGACACGGATACGCCTTTGAACGCAGAAGCAATGCTTACCAGAGAACGGGAAAAGACCTGGGAACTTATGCGGGAGCTGGTCAAGGATATGTCCGTGTTTGACGTCCTGACCTATCCGAATCTGTTCCATAATCTGAAAGCCGCGATCAAAAAAGTGGGTACCCATGGGGAGCACCCTGATATTTTTATTGATGACTGTGGGATCAGCGGCGCGCAGATGGAGGAAATTGTCAGAGACTGGGATTTTTCCCGTCTGCCTGATTTTATGGCGCCGGTGGCCCGTGAGGCGCTGGAGACTTTTCTCCATACCCGTGACGGGCAGCTCTGTGATGTGATGATCGACAGGGCGACGCTGGAGGCGATCTACCGGGCCGGGAAACGATCCGGGGAAGAAGTCATCCGCCAGTATGCGGAATCTACCGTTGCGGTGGCGGATATCAAGATTGCCGTGCGTTCACAGAAAACCGCAAAAACATTGGGATTTATGAAAAGAGCTATGGCGAAGTGCGATAGTCTGGATGTGGATGTTCTTGCAAGAGAAGCCGTGCAGGGCGTGGATGCCATCTGCACGTATCTGCAGGGCACTGCTTATGCAGGAGGAGCCGAAGCCCTGAGGGAATCTCCTTCCGCGTTCGAGAGATGGTGTGACAACCGGATCATCGAGACGATCCGCCCGCAGAAATATAACGCGTTTTCCGCAGGGCCGCTGGTGGCATATGTGCTGGCCAGGGAAAATGAGATCAGGACGGTGCGGATCATTCTTTCCGGAAAGGCCAACGGCCTGCCGGAGGATTCGATCCGGGAAAGGATAAGGGAAATGTATGTATAAGATTGCAGTTATGGGTGATTACGACAGCATTTACGGATTTGCCGCTGTTGGTCTGGATACTTTCTCCCTGTCCGACAGGCAGGAGGCGGAAAAAAAGCTGAAGCAGCTCGCGGAATCGGATTATGCCGTCATCTATATTACGGAGGACTGGGCGTTAAAGCTGAAAAACGTGATAGACCGGCACAATGACCAGATCCTGCCCGCGATCATTCAGATTCCCGGCGTTTCCGGCAATACGGGACAAGGCGTGGATAACGTAAAGAAGTATGTGGAGCAGGCGGTTGGCTCGGATATCCTGTTCAATAATTAGAACGGAATTAGAATCCGACCAGGGATGAAAGTAATGACAGGAAGGTGTGTGATTTGACCAAATGAGCAGAGGAACGATTAAAAAAGTGGCCGGACCGTTGGTGATCGCAGAGGGAATGCGGGACGCCAATATGTTCGACGTGGTCCGCGTCAGCAATCAGCGGCTGATCGGTGAAATCATCGAAATGCACGGCGATGAGGCGTCCGTCCAGGTATATGAGGAGACCTCGGGGCTGCGGCCGGGGGAACCGGTGGAGTCCATGGAGGTACCCCTTTCCGTGGAACTGGGGCCCGGACTGATCGCCAGTATTTACGACGGTATTCAGCGTCCGCTGGATGATATTATGGCAGCGATAGGAAGCAACAACCTGACGAGAGGCGTGGAGGTTCCCGCGCTGAAGAGAGACAGAAAATGGAACTTCGTACCTGTGGCGAAGGCCGGCGACGAGGTGGAAGGCGGCGACGTGCTGGGCACGGTGAAGGAGACCATCATCGTGGAGCAGAAGATCATGGTGCCTCCCACAATGAAGGGAAGAATAAAGGAGATCCGCTCCGGCGAATATACGGTGGACGAGGTGATCTGCATCCTGGAGACGCCCGAGGGAGATAAAGAGCTCACCATGATGCAGAAGTGGCCGGTGCGGAAGGGCCGTCCCTATCTGAAGAAGCTTCCCCCGAACCAGCCGCTGGTAACCGGACAGCGCGTGATCGACTGTATGTTTCCCATCGCAAAGGGCGGCGTCGCCGCTGTGCCGGGCCCCTTCGGAAGCGGCAAGACGGTGATCCAGCATCAGCTTGCCAAGTGGGCGGAAGCGGACATCGTGGTTTACATCGGCTGCGGTGAGCGGGGCAACGAGATGACGGACGTTCTGAACGAGTTTCCGGAGCTGAAGGACCCCAAGACGGGAGAATCCCTCATGGAGCGTACCGTTCTGATCGCCAATACTTCGGATATGCCCGTGGCGGCCCGTGAGGCGTCTATTTACACAGGAATTACCATCGCGGAGTATTTCCGCGACATGGGTTATTCCGTGGCGCTGATGGCGGATTCAACGTCCCGCTGGGCAGAGGCGCTCCGCGAGATGTCCGGCCGGCTGGAAGAGATGCCCGGTGAGGAGGGCTATCCCGCATACCTGGGAAGCCGTCTGGCTCAGTTCTATGAGAGGGCCGGCCACGTGATCAATATTGGCAAGGACGGAAGAGAAGGGGCGCTGACGGCCATCGGTGCCGTGTCGCCTCCCGGCGGAGATATTTCCGAGCCGGTTTCCCAGGCAACGCTGCGAATTGTGAAAGTGTTCTGGGGCCTGGATGCCAATCTTGCGTATCAGCGTCATTTCCCGGCCATCAACTGGCTGACCAGTTATTCCCTTTATCTGGATGATATGGGAGACTGGTTCAACACCCATGTGGCTGAGGACTGGATGAAGCTGCGCCAGGAGATGATGAGTCTTTTGCAGGACGAGGCAGAGCTGGACGAGATCGTAAAGATGGTAGGTATGGACGCCCTGTCCCCCGCAGACCGTCTGAAGATGGAAGCGGCCCGCTCCATCCGCGAGGATTTCCTGCATCAGAATTCCTTCCACGAGATCGATACGTATACTTCGCTGGAGAAGCAGTATAACATGATGCGCCTCGTTATGGCGTTTTACCATGAAGCTTCCCGGGCGCTGAACGAGGGAGCGGAGATGGAAGACCTGATAAAAATGGATGTCCGGGAGCGGATCGGACGATATAAATATACCACGAATGAAAATCTGGCCAGTGATTTTGAGGCAGTCTCCCAGGAGCTGACCAGGGAAATTTCCAATCTGATGGGAAAGGAGGATCTGTAATATGCCAAAGGAATACAGAACCATACAGGAAGTCGCAGGTCCTTTGATGCTGGTGCATGGCGTTGAGAACGTAGCCTACGATGAGCTTGGCGAGATCGAGCTTGCAAACGGCGAGACGCGCCGGTGCAAGGTCCTGGAGATCAACGGAAGCGATGCGCTGGTACAGTTATTTGAGAGCGCTACCGGAATTAACCTGTCCAACAGCAAGGTCCGTTTTCTGGGCCGCAGCATGGAACTGGGGGTTTCCGGAGATATGCTGGGCCGTGTATTTGACGGACTGGGCCGTCCCATCGACGACGGACCGGAGATCCTTCCCGAGGAGCGCCGGGATATCAACGGCCTTCCCATGAACCCGGCGGCCAGAAGCTATCCGGAAGAGTTTATCCAGACGGGCGTATCTGCGATTGACGGACTGAATACTCTTGTCCGTGGGCAGAAGCTGCCGATCTTCTCCGCATCGGGCCTTCCCCACGCGAATCTGGCTGCCCAGATTGCCAGGCAGGCAAAGGTGCGGGGAACCAGCGAACCCTTCGCCGTTGTATTTGCCGCAATGGGCATTACCTTTGAGGAGTCCAATTTCTTTGTGGAGAGTTTTAAAGAAACGGGGGCCATCGACCGGACGGTTCTTTTCATCAATCTGGCGAATGACCCGGCTGTCGAGCGTATCGCGACGCCGCGTATGGCGCTTACGGCGGCGGAATTCCTCGCGTTTGAGAAAGATATGCACGTGCTGGTCATCCTGACGGATATCACGAATTATGCGGATGCGCTCCGTGAAGTGTCGGCCGCCCGCAAGGAAGTGCCGGGACGCCGGGGATATCCCGGATATATGTATACCGATCTGGCTTCCCTTTATGAACGCGCCGGACGGCAGAAGGGCAAAAGCGGAAGCATTACCATGATCCCGATTCTGACCATGCCGGAAGACGACAAGACCCATCCCATCCCTGACCTGACCGGTTATATTACGGAGGGGCAGATCATCCTGAGCCGCGACCTGTACCGGAAAGGGATCACCCCGCCCATCGACGTGCTGCCGTCTCTGTCCCGTCTGAAGGATAAGGGGATCGGTGAAGGCAAGACCCGCGCGGATCATTCCAGCACGCTGAACCAGCTGTTCTCCGCCTATGCCCGTGGCAAGGAAGCGAAGGAGCTGATGGTGATCCTTGGCGAAGCCGCCCTGTCGGACGTGGACCTGATCTATGCGAAATTTGCGGATGCCTTTGAGGAGGAATACGTCTCCCAGGGCTACGACGCCAACCGGGATATTGAAGAGACCCTGGACATTGGCTGGAAGCTGCTCTCTATTCTTCCAAGGAGCGAGCTGAAACGTATCGACGACAAGTTCCTGGATAAGTATTATGGAAAGCAGTGAGACCTGCGGCGACAGAAAGAAGGTGATCGGTTTTGGCATCTACACAGGTAAATCCCACCCGTATGGAGCTGACAAAGCAGAAAAAGAAGCTTTCCACAGCCGTGCGGGGGCATAAGCTTTTGAAAGATAAGCGCGACGAGCTGATGCGTCAGTTTCTGGATCTCGTCCGTGAGAATATGCGGCTTCGCCTGAAGGTGGAGGAAGGCATACGCAGCGCCAACACCAATTTTGTCATTGCCAAGGCAGGGATGTCCGAGGAGACGCTGAAGACGGCGCTTCTGGCGCCCAAGCAGGAGGTCTTCCTGGAAATCAGTGAAAAAAACGTGATGAGCGTGGATATCCCGGTGCTGGAGTATAAGACCAGGACATCGGATGCAAACGATATCTACTCCTACGGTTTTGCTTTTACCTCCAGCGACCTGGACGGCGCCGTGAAGTCCCTGGCGGATGTGCTGCCCGATATGCTGCGCCTGGCGGAGACGGAGAAGGCCTGCCAGCTGATGTCGGCGGAGATCGAAAAGACCCGCCGCCGGGTCAATGCCCTGGAGCATGTAATCATTCCCGAGGCTCAGGCGAATATCAAGTACATCAATATGAAGCTGGATGAGAACGAACGTTCTACCCAGATCCGGCTGATGAAAGTGAAGGATATGATGCTTGAAGACGCGCACCATTACAGCGAGAAGAGCCGGGAGCGTGCGATGGAGAAGGCGCAGTAAATAATGTAATGTGTAATGATATGCTCTCTTCCGGGCAGACAGGTGAAATAATAAAAACCTGTCACTTGGGAGGGAGCATATCGGGTCTTTGCCGCAGGCGATTGCATACCAATCATGTTTTTTTAGAATACGGATATCATTTCTTGATGTGTAATCTTTCATGTAAGCTCCCTCATTATAATACGTAATTTATTATGTGCTGATACTACAGAGGCGATTTGTGCGGATCTGCCGCCCGTCGCAGATGGCAAAGCGGTTTTTATGCATTTCGCGAATCAATAAATTGACAATGGATAAAGGAGTAAGTTATAATACTCTGTTGTATGTTGCTGTAAACAAATGGAACGGCAGCGGATCGCACTGTAGAAGGAGACAGACTATGTTATACGAGAAAGTGCCTACCAGTCTGAATTTTGTCGAGCGGGAAAAGCAGACAGAGAAGTTCTGGAAAGAGAATAAGATTTTTGAGAAGAGTATGGAAAACCGGAAGGACGGAAAGACGTATACGTTTTACGACGGACCGCCAACCGCCAACGGCAAGCCCCATATCGGGCATGTCCTGACCCGTGTTATCAAAGATATGATCCCCCGTTATCACACCATGAAGGGGGAGATGGTTCCGCGCAAGGCCGGATGGGATACCCATGGGCTTCCGGTGGAACTGGAAGTGGAGCGGCTCCTGGGCTTGGACGGCAAGGAACAGATCGAGGAGTACGGCCTGGTGCCGTTTATTGACAAGTGCAAGGAGAGCGTCTGGAAATACAAGGGTATGTGGGAGGATTTTTCCGACACCGTGGGTTTCTGGGCGGATATGGACGACCCCTATGTGACCTATCACGACGATTACATCGAGTCCGAGTGGTGGGCGCTGAAAGAGATATGGAACAGGCAGCTTCTGTATAAAGGGTTTAAGGTGGTCCCTTACTGCCCCCGCTGCGGCACGCCGTTGTCGGCGCAGGAGGTGGCCCAGGGCTACCGTACTGTGAAGGAGCGTTCCGCAATCGTGCGCTTTAAGGCGAAGGATGAGGACGCCTGTTTCCTGGCCTGGACGACAACTCCCTGGACGCTGCCCTCCAATGTGGCCCTCTGTGTAAACCCGGAGGAGACGTACTGCAAGGTAAAAGCGGCGGACGGATACACCTACTATATGGCAGAGGCGCTTCTGGATACGGTGCTTGGCCGGCTTGGCGATAAGGAAAGCGGCGCGGGAGCCTATGAGGTGCTGGAAACGTATACAGGAAAAGATCTGGAGTACCGCGAGTATGAGCCTCTGTTTGCCTGCTCCGGCGAGGCGGCGGAAAAACAGCATAAGAAATCCCATTTTGTCACCTGCGACAGCTATGTTACCATGTCGGACGGCACCGGTATCGTCCATATCGCCCCGGCCTTCGGTGAGGACGACGGACGGATTGGCCGGAATTACGATCTGCCTTTCGTTCAGTTTGTGGACAGCAGGGGAAATATGACTGCGGAAACGCCCTATGAGGGGGTATTTGTGAAGAAAGCAGACCCCCTGGTGCTGGCGGACCTGGACAAAGAGGGCAAGCTGTTTGACGCCCCGAAGTTTGAACACGACTATCCCCACTGCTGGCGCTGCGACACGCCGCTGATCTACTATGCGCGGGAGTCCTGGTTTATCAGGATGACGGCGGTGAAGGAGGATCTGATCCGCAACAACAACACCATCAACTGGATTCCGGAGAGCATCGGCAAGGGCCGCTTCGGCGACTGGCTGGAGAACGTGCAGGACTGGGGCATCTCACGGAACCGTTACTGGGGCACTCCCTTAAATATCTGGGAGTGTGAGGAGTGCGGCCATATGCATTCCATCGGCAGCCGCCAGGAACTCTTCGAGATGAGCGGCGACGAGGCGGCAAAGACCGTAGAGCTGCACCGCCCCTACATCGACGGGATTACCTGCAAATGTCCCCAGTGCGGCGGGACTATGCGCCGGGTGCCGGAGGTCATCGACTGCTGGTTTGATTCCGGCGCCATGCCCTTTGCGCAGTACCATTATCCGTTTGAGAACAAAGAGTATTTTGAGGCCCATTTCCCGGCCCAGTTCATCTCCGAGGCGGTGGACCAGACCAGAGGCTGGTTCTATTCCCTGCTGGCGGAATCCACCCTGCTTTTCAATAAGGCGCCTTACGAGAATGTCATCGTCCTGGGCCATGTGCAGGATGAGAACGGTCAGAAGATGAGCAAGTCCAAAGGAAATGCGGTGGATCCCTTTGAGGCGCTTGCCACCTACGGAGCGGACGCGATCCGCTGGTATTTCTATGTGAACAGCGCCCCCTGGCTGCCCAACCGTTTTAACGGCAAGGCCGTGCAGGAGGGGCAGCGCAAATTCATGGGTACTCTGTGGAATACCTATGCTTTCTACGTGCTGTATGCGAACATTGACAATTTCAATCCCATGGAACACACGCTGGATTATGAGCGGCTTGCGGTGATGGATAAATGGCTGCTGTCCAAGATGAACACCATGGTACAGACGGTGGACGACGACCTGGCCGCCTACAGGATCCCGGATGCGGGACGGGCGCTGCAGGAGTTCGTGGACAATATGAGCAACTGGTATGTGAGAAGGAGCCGGGAGCGCTTCTGGGCCAGGGGCATGGAACAGGACAAGATCAATGCATATATGACGCTGTACACCGCCCTTGTGAACGTCTGCAAGGCGGCGGCGCCCATGATCCCCTTTATGACCGAGGACATTTACCGCAACATCGTGTGCAGGGTGGATGCATCCGCGCCGGAGAGCATTCATCTGTGCGATTTTCCGGTGGCGGAAGAAGCCCGCATTGACAAAGAGCTGGAGCAAACCATGGATGAGGCGCTGAAGGTGGTGGCGATGGGCCGCGCCTGCAGGAATACGGCGAACATCAAGAACCGGCAGCCCATTGCCAGGATGTATGTCAAGGCGCCGGAGGCGCTGCCCGGGTATTTTACGGACATCATCCGGGACGAGCTGAATGTAAAGGAAGTCGTCTTTACAGAGGACGTCAGCGCTTTTACTTCCTATACCTTTAAACCCCAGATGCGCACCGTGGGTCCCAAATACGGGAAACTGCTGAACGCGATCCGCCAGGCGCTGCCTGAGCTGGACGGCAACGCGGCCATGGCAGAACTGAAAGCAAATGGGGCTTTGAAGCTGGAGCTGGACGGCCAGGAGGTGGTTCTGTCTGAGGAAGATCTGCTGATCGAGACGGTTCAGACGAAGGGCTTTGTGTGTGAGGACAACCAGGATATCTCGGTGGTGATCGACACAAACCTGACTCCGGAGCTTATTGAGGAGGGTTTTGTGCGGGAGCTGATCAGCAAGATCCAGACCATGCGCAAGGAAGCCGGTTTTGAAGTGATGGACAAGATCCGCGTGTCCGTGAAGGATAACGAGAAGATAAGCGCCATCCTGAAGAAATATGAGAAAGAGATTCGGACGGATGTGATGGCCGACGAAATCGTTTACGATAAGCCGGCCGGATACAGTAAGGGGTGGAACATCAACGGCGAGACCGTTACCCTTGGCGTTGAAAAACTGTGATTCCGGATGATGAAATCCGAAAGGGATACCATTATTCCGTGAGATCCACGGCAAACAGGTGAAAGGAGACAACATGAATAAACTGATGGACAAGGCGTTATTCAAAGAGCGGGTAAAGGAGAATGTAAAGACCCTTTACCGCAAGACACTGAAAGAGGCGGACCAGCAGCAGATTTTCCAGGCGGTATCTTATGCGGTGAAAGATGAGATCATCAATAACTGGATGGCTACCCAGGAGCAATACGAAAAGGATGACCCCAAGACCGTGTACTATATGTCCATGGAATTTCTGATGGGGCGCGCCCTGGGAAACAACCTGATCAATCTGACGGCTTATAAGGAAGTGAAGGAAGCGCTGGAGGAGCTGGGGCTGGATCTCAATGTGATTGAGGATCAGGAGCCGGACCCGGCCCTTGGAAACGGCGGCCTGGGCCGTCTGGCAGCCTGTTTCCTGGATTCCCTGGCGACCCTGGGTTATTCCGCATACGGCTGCGGGATCCGTTACCGTTATGGGATGTTTAAGCAGAAGATCGAGAACGGTTACCAGATTGAGGTGCCGGACAACTGGCTGAAAAACGGCAATCCCTTTGAGCTGCGCCGTCCGGAATACGCAAAGGTAGTCAAATTCGGCGGATACGTCCGCGTGGAATATGACGAACAGAAGGGGAGAAACACCTTTGTACAGGAAGGATATCAATCCGTTCTTGCGGTTCCCTTTGATATGCCGATCCTGGGTTATAATAACAATGTGGTAAATACCCTGCGGGTGTGGGATGCGGAGGCGATTAATGACTTCCATCTCGATGCATTTGACAAGGGCGATTACCAGAAAGCGGTGGAGCAGGAGAACCTTGCGAAGAACCTGGTGGACGTACTCTATCCCAACGACAATCACTATGCGGGCAAGGAGCTTCGCCTGAAGCAGCAGTATTTCTTTATTTCCGCAAGTGTGCAGGAGGCGGTCGAAAAGTATAAGAGGACGCATGACGATATTCATAAATTCCAGGAGAAGGTCACTTTCCAGCTCAACGACACCCATCCCACCGTGGCGGTGGCGGAATTGATGCGGATCCTCGTAGATGAGGAAGGGCTTGAGTGGGATGAGGCCTGGGAGATCACTTCCAGGACCTGTGCCTACACAAACCATACCATCATGGCGGAGGCGCTTGAGAAATGGCCCATCGAACTGTTTTCCAGACTGCTTCCCCGTGTGTACCAGATCATCGAGGAGATCAACCGCCGTTTTGTAGAGAAGATTCAGGCGCAGTATCCCGGCAACCAGGAGAAGGTCGCTAAGATGGCAATCATCTACGACGGACAGGTGAAGATGGCCCATCTGGCGATTGCGGCCGGTTACTCGGTCAACGGCGTGGCGCGGCTCCATACAGAGATCCTGAAAAACCAGGAGTTGAAGGATTTCTACGAAATGATGCCGGAGAAATTCAACAACAAGACCAACGGCATCACCCAGAGGAGATTCCTGCTCCATGCCAACCCGCTTCTGGCCGACTGGGTGACGGATCACATCGGAAAAGAGTGGATCACGGATCTGCCCCAGATCGCCAGGATGAAGCTTTATGCGGATGACCCGAAGGCGCAGCAGGAGTTTATGAACATTAAATATCAGAACAAGCTCCGTCTTGCACAGTATATCAAAGAGCACAACGGCATTGAGGTGGACCCGCGCTCGATCTTTGACGTTCAGGTCAAGAGGCTGCACGAGTATAAGCGCCAGCTTTTGAATATCCTGCATGTGATGTATCTGTACAATCAGATCAAGGATCACCCGGAGATGGAT
The DNA here is from genome assembly GCA_964591265.1 of uncultured Lachnospiraceae bacterium. GTDB lineage: Bacteria > Bacillota > Clostridia > Lachnospirales > Lachnospiraceae > Choladousia. Next base: position 114,765 of record CAZQAB010000004.1, on the reverse strand, counting down.
TTCTATCCCAGAACCTTTATCTTCGGCGCCAAGGCGGCGGCCGGATACCGCCGTGCGAAGCTTACGATCAAGCTGATCAACAGCGTGGCCGAGGTGATCAACAACGACCGCTCCATCAACGGCAAGCTGAAGGTGGTATTTATCGAAGATTACCGGGTATCCAACGCGGAGATCATTTTTGCGGCGTCCGATGTCTCTGAGCAGATTTCCACTGCCAGCAAGGAGGCTTCCGGTACCGGCAACATGAAGTTCATGCTGAACGGCGCTCCCACCCTTGGCACCATGGACGGCGCAAACGTGGAGATCGTGGAGGAGGTCGGCGAGGAGAACGCCTTTATCTTTGGCCTCTCCGCAGACGAGGTGATCCGCTTTGAGAACGAGGGCGGCTACAATCCGGTGGACTACTTCAACAATGATCAGGACATCCGCCGGGTGCTGATGCAGCTCATCAACGGGCAGTATTCCCACGGCGATATGGAGATGTTCCGGGAGATCTACGATTCCCTGCTGAACACCAACAGCAGCGACCGCCCGGATACCTACTTTATTCTGGCTGATTTCAAGTCCTATGCAGAAGCACAGAGAAAAGTGGAGGAGGCTTACCAGGACGAGCCGCGCTGGGCGAAGATGGCGATCCTGAACATGGCCAGCAGCGGAAAGTTCACCTCCGACCGTACCATCCAGCAGTATGTGGACGAGATCTGGCATCTGGATAAGGTGGAAGTGAAGGTGGATCCGGAATCCTTTGAAGTGTAAAATGATGGAGCGCTTCCCGTCGTGATGAGATTTTATCGTGCCGGAAAGCGCTCCATAAATTTAAAACCGGTTCTGTATCTTTTCATTCTGCGTTTTCAGTAGTTCTCTGCATGTACCTCAAAGTAACTCTGGGGATGCTGGCAGACGGGACATACCTCGGGTGCGGACGTGCCTGTCACGATGTGTCCGCAGTTGCGGCATTCCCATACCCTGACCCCGCTCTTGGCGAACACCTCTGCCATCTCAACATTTTTCAGCAGGGCGCGATAGCGCTCCTCGTGATGCTTTTCGATAGCGGCAACGAGACGGAATTTGTCGGCCAGCTCCGGGAAGCCTTCTTCATCGGCCGTTTTGGCAAAGCCGTCGTACATATCGGTCCATTCGTAATTCTCACCCTCGGCGGCGGCGGTCAGATTGGCGGCGGTGTCGCCGATGCCGTTTAACTCCCTGAACCATATTTTTGCGTGTTCTTTCTCATTGTCCGCCGTCTTTAAGAAGAGAGCGGCGATCTGCTCGAACCCTTCCTTTTTTGCTTTGGAGGCAAAGAAAGTGTATTTGTTGCGGGCCTCGGATTCTCCCGCGAATGCGGCCTGCAGATTCTTTTCAGTTTGCGTTCCGGCGTACTTTGACATTCTGTATTCCTCCTTTTCTGTTGCGTTCCGGCTTTGCCGGATATCATGGTATCCCTTTGGAGATTCTGATATTATATATTACCGGGTATAAAATATCAATAAAAACAATGAAAATAATGAATAAGAAAAGAAATTTTCTGAATCTGCACGGGCGCATCCGGGGAAACCGGGCTGCAGATGCGAAAGAGCTGACAGCGGTAGAACGCAGAAAAGCGGGATCTCGACGATAGCCTCCTCTTGTGGTATAATTTTTCATTATAAGAGGAGGCGTTTGCATGGAGGTACAGAGGTCCAAAAAGATGAAAAAACGAATCTGCGTCGGCCTGTTGGCCCATGTGGACGCGGGCAAGACGACGCTGGCGGAGAGCATGTTGTATAAGACCGGCGTGATCCGTGCGCCGGGGCGGGTGGATCATCAGGATACGTTTCTGGATAATTATGAGCTGGAGCGCGCCAGAGGGATCACCATCTTTTCCAAGCAGGCGCAGATGGCTCTTGGAGATTTTCAGGCGACGCTGATGGATACGCCGGGGCACGTGGATTTTTCGGCCGAAATGGAGCGGACGCTGCAGGCGCTGGACTATGCGGTGCTGGTAATCAGCGGGGCGGACGGCGTGCAGAGCCATGTGGAGACGCTGTGGCGGCTGTTGAAGCGTTACAGTATCCCGGTGTTCCTCTTTATCAACAAGATGGATCAGCCCGGGACAGACCGGAAGGCGTTGATGCGCGAACTGACGAAGCGCCTGGATGGGCGGTGCGTGGATTTTACCGCGATTTCGGGGGTTTTAGGAGCTACGGCGGTTATGGACAGCAGGCCAGGGACTGCTTTCCAGGCCGGCAAGAGAATGCCGGAGGCCTCTTCCCTGCCGGGAAAATGGACGGAGGAGCAGCGCAGATCGGAAGAAGAGGCGCTCAGGGAAAACCTTGCCGTTTGCGACGAGGCTTTGCTGGAGCGGTATCTGGAAAACGGGGAGATCCCGGAGCCGGAGATCGTCCGTCTGATCGCGGAGCGCAGGGTGTTTCCCTGTTATTTCGGCTCCGCGCTGAAACTCTGGGGCGTGGATGAGCTGCTGGAGGGGATACGGCGTTTTGCGGCTGCCCCGGAATATCCGGAAGAATTTGGCGCGCGGGTGTTTAAGATCACAAGAGACGAGCAGGGAGCACGGCTGACGCATATGAAAATCACCGGGGGCTCTTTGAAAGTGAAAACGATACTGACAAACCGCAGGGAGATGCCGGAGACACAGAAAAAACCGGTATACGGGCAGGATGAAAAGAAAGAAGCGGGCGGCGGAATCTGGGAGGAAAAGGCCGACCAGATCCGCGTTTATTCCGGCGGCAGCTATGAGGCGGAGACGGAGATATGGGCCGGGACGGTCTGCGCGGTGGCGGGGCTTACGCGGACCTATGCGGGGCAGGGGCTTGGAATCGAGTCCGGGGCGGAGCTGCCGCTGTTGGAGCCGGTGCTGTCCTGTCGGATCGCTCTTCCGCCGGAATGGGATGTGTACAGTGCATTTCTGCAGCTTCGCCAGTTGGAGGAGGAAGAACCGGAGCTGCATATCCTGTGGGATGAGCAGGCGGGGGAGATCCGCGCACAGCTTATGGGGGAGGTACAGACGGAGATCCTGAAAAGCATCATAAAAAAACGCTTTGGTATGGATGTTGAATTTGAGACCGGCAGTATCGTATATAAAGAGACGATTGAAAATACGGTGGAGGGCGTAGGCCACTTTGAGCCTCTGCGTCACTATGCGGAGGTTCACCTTCTGATGGAACCGGGAGAGCGGGGCAGCGGGCTGCAGTTCGCTGCCAGATGCAGCGAGGATATGCTGGATGGGAACTGGCAGCGGCTGATCCTGACTCATCTGGAGGAAAAGCAGCACCGGGGTGTGCTCACCGGGGCGGAGATCACGGACATGAAGATCACATTGGTGGCGGGGCGCGCCCATCAGAAGCATACGGAAGGCGGAGATTTCCGTCAGGCCGCCTGCCGGGCGGTCCGTCACGGCCTGAGATGCGCCAGGAGCATTCTGCTGGAGCCGGTGTACGAATTTCGCATGGAACTTCCGGCCCGGTGCGCGGGCCGGGGGATGGCGGATATTCAGAAAATGTGCGGAAGCTTTGAACCGCTGATCATTGAGGGAGATACGGCCATCCTGTGCGGGCAGGCGCCGGTGGCCGGGATGCGGGGATATCAGACGGAACTGCTGTCTTACACGAAAGGGAGGGGCAGGCTGTCCTGCATTCTGAAAGGGTATGAGGAGTGCCACAATGCCCGGGAAGTTATCGACGCGAAGGGCTATGACCCGGAGGCAGATCCGGACAATCCCACCGGCTCCGTATTCTGCTCCCACGGCGCGGGCTTTGTGGTGCCCTGGAATCAGGTGCGGGAGTATATGCATGTGGACAGCGGCCTGGGCCTGACGCAGGAGCAGACAGAGGAACCGGAAGCCGCTCCGGCCCCCACCCGCTATAACGGCAGCTTTGCCACCGGTCCCGTGGACGAGAAAGAACTGCAGGCAATCTTTGAGCGAACCTACGGCGCTCCTGCCGCGCAGCGGAAGGGTTATGCGAAAAGCAGGCGGGTGGAGGCAGCGCCAACCGGCAATGCAAAGCCGAAGGAACCCCGGGAAGAATTTCTGCTGGTGGACGGCTACAATATTATCTTTGCGTGGGAAGAACTGAATGGTCTGGCGAAGACCAGCATCGAAGCCGCGAGGGATAAACTGATGGATATTATGTGTAATTACCAGGGATACAAAAAGGTGCGCCTGATTTTGGTGTTTGACGCGTACAAAGTGCCCGGAGGCAGGGGCGGGGTCTTCCGGTATCACAATATTCATGTGGTCTATACGAAGGAGGCGGAGACTGCGGACCAGTATATAGAAAAGACAGTCCGGACCATCGGCAGGAAGTACCATGTCACAGTGGCCACCTCGGACGCGATGGAGCAGATCATCATTCTCGGGGCGGGAGCGGAGCGCCTGTCCGCCCGGGATTTCCATGAAGAGCTGGAAGAGATGAAGCAGGAGCTGCGGGAGAATTATCTGAACAGGCAGCAGGACGATAAGAATTATCTTTTTGACCGCCTGGACGACGCCACGGGTCAGATAATGGAGGAGGTGCGGCTGGGACGCAGGGATTTTTCAGACCCGTGATTTCTTTGGAGTGGTCCCGAATTTTTTCCGGTAGGCCCGGTAAAAAGCGGAGTATCCGGAAAACCCGCACTGCATACACGCTTCCGTCACCGGGGCGCCGGACTGGATCAGAGTGCGGGCGGCGAACAACCTTTTTTCGGTAATGTAGGAACCAAGCGTGCAGCCGGTCTCCCTGCGGAACAGATGCATCAGATAAGAGCGGTTCAGATAGCAGGCCGACGCAATACGGTCGATGGACAGATCCTCATACAGGTGATCGTTGACGTAGGAGATGATCCGGAGAATCTGGGGATTCGACCCGGCGGCCGCCGGAAATGAGATATCCCGGCCGTTGGCAAGACTGTCAAGCAGGAGCAGGAACTGGAGAAGGACACAGCGCCGGTACAGCATGGCGGCGGCATCCTCCGACGGTTCGCTGCTTCCCGTCAGCTCTCTCAGGGGCGGATAGATTCTGCTTTCTTTCAGATTGTGGACGCGCAGGACGCGGGTCTTCTGCCGGACGCAGATCGTAAAACAGCCGGACAGATCGATCCCCCTGTCCTGATAATGGGTGAAGAATGCCGGTGAAATATAGAGAACCAGCCGATGATACGGCGTATTACCGTGAATGACCGGCCGGTGTACCTCCCCGGCAGGCACCAGAACGATATCGTCCGGCTGGAGCTGATAATTTTCCCCCTCCACGTAGTAGCTGACGCTTCCACTTTCAAAATACAGTATCTTGTGAAAATCATGGTAATGTCCCGGGAACTCCCGGTTTTCCGTACCGGTCAGATAAAAAATCCGGAAATCACTGTCCAGATATCCGGTTTTCTGATAGGAATCCTCCATCAAAGCGCCTCCCCGCCGAAACCATTTTTTCCAGCATATCGTAAAGGATAAGGGTTTTCAATCACAGAATCAGTATAGCGCACAATTCGCAAGAAATAAAGCATAAAATAGATTTATATATGAAATAATGCATTGTAAACTAGTAGAAACATCGTATAGATTAACGAGGAAAAACGTAAGGGGGCTGGTATTGTGGAACTGACATTTGGAATGTATCAGAGCTTTGGAAACGATTATCTGATCTATGACTGTATGAAAAACGACTACAGTCTGAAACCGGAGGATATCAAAAAGATCTGCAACCGGAGATTCGGAGCCGGATCGGACGGCATTCTGGTTGGACCGGTGCAGATGTTCGGGAAAATGGGCGTGGAGATCTACAATCCGGACGGCGGCGAGGCGGCTATCAGCGGCAACGGCCTGTGTATTTTTGCAAAGTATCTGAAGGATGCGGGCTATGTGGTCAAAAAGGATTATACCCTCCAGACGAGAAGCCGCGAGGTGACGATCCACTATCACAATGAAGAGGCCGGGAAAATGACCATCTCCATGGGAAAACTGTATTGCGGCCAGACTTCTCCCACCGGGGCGGAGGGCGCGGGAGAAAAAACGGATCAGGTTCCTGTGGTCTACAACGGCAGAAAATATCAGGGTACCTGTGTATGGATGGGAAATCTTCACTGCATCATCCCCATGGAGGAGATTTCAAAGACGGCGGTCTGCGCCCTGGGCCAGAAGCTGGAGCGTTCTGAGAGATTTCCGGACGGCATCAATACCCAGATCATCCGCATTGCCGATAAGAACAACATCTATACGGAGGTTTACGAGCGCGGCGCAGGGTACACGCTGGCTTCCGGCAGCAGCTGCTGCGCGGCGGCGGGCGTAGCGTATCAGATGGGCCTGGTGGATCCCTGCGTGTATGTGCATATGCCCGGAGGCACTCTGACCGTGCGTGTGGATGACGATATGAATGCCCAGATGACCGGCAGCGCAGAGTGCATCGGCCGGATCACTCTCTCGGATGAATTTCTCAGAAGCAACCAGATCATGGCAGAAAACTAGATCTGATCGGCAGCGGAGATATCGTCAAAGACCACGGGGATTTTCTCCTGAAACTGACGCAGCAGGTCTGCGGCAAGGATGCGGATATCCGGGTGCGCGGAGCCGGCGCCGCGCAGCTTCAGGAAATGCCTCCATTCCCGGAGGTTCATGGTCACCATGATCTCTGTCTTGGTGCAGGTGGGAAGCACACAGCGGGCCACCTGCGCCTTGCAGCCTGCGTCAAGCAGCTTAAAATAAGCCTGTTCGGCGCTGCACATCTGCTCTTTCCATATCGCAAAGGCGGCGCTGTCCTCCTCAAGGTCCACCGGTTTGACGACGGAGATTTCATTGCCGAATTTATCCTTGGAGTAATTGCAGTAGCGCGTGGACTCCTGGGCATAGCTTGCGATCCGGTGCCGGACGATTTCATGGGAGATTCCCCGGTCTGTAATGAACTTCACCGTAATATTAAAATGCTCGATTACGGCCTCGTGCCCCCTGTTGATGATTCCCGCCACGAATTTTTCGGCGGAATCCTCCGTTATTCTATCTTCGCTTTTATAGCAGATCCGCCCCACCGTTTCAATGTGCTTCAGGATTTCCTCTCCGTTGAGGGGCGTGATGATCCGGGCTGCCGGTTTAACAATTATCATATCTGAATCTCCGTTTCTTTAAAAAATTTTCATTTGTTATTACAGAAGCCGTGCGGCGCCGCGAAAAGCCTGCGGCTTTTTCTGGCTGCGGGCGTTGCCCTATGCATTCTCTCTGTTCCGGCCCCGTCCGCGCGCGGCCAGGCTGTGTCCTGGCGGGTTCACACGGCCCGGTGCTTTCGCGCAAAGTAGTCAAGGAGTGGTTTGGCGGTAATCTCCCGGCCGCAGACCCGGTCAAGGACCTGCCGGGAGGTGTACAGGCTGCCGTGACGGTGGATCTTTTCATTCAGCCACGCGGTGATCTCCAGGATGCGGCCCTCTGCCAGGATTGCATCGACGCTTCCCAGTTCCTTCTCAAGCTGCTCCAGGAACATACCGTCGTAGACGGAACCCAGCAGATACGAGGGAAAGTAGCCAAAAGAGCCGTCCGCCCAGTGGACGTCCTGCAAAATCCCCTCCGCATCGTTCTCCGGGCGGATGCCCAGCAGCTCCTCCATCTTGTCATTCCACAGAGCCGGGAGGTCATCCGCCGATACCTCGTCCCGGAAGATGGCCCGCTCGATCTCATAGCGGAGAATAATATGCAGACCATAGGTGACCTCGTCTGCTTCGGTGCGGATCATGCTTGGACGCACGTCATTCACGGCCTGGGTAAAGACCTTTAGCGGCACATTTTTAAGCGGTGGCAGCAGTTCCTGGACCTGAGCGTAAATGGGGATCCAGAAATTCGGGTTGCGGCCGAGAATGTTCTCATAAAAACGGGACTGGCTCTCGTGCAGCCCCATGAGATTCACCTGCCAGACGGCGGTGTCCTCGTAGGCCGGATCAATATTCTGGCCGAAAATGGCATGGCCGCCCTCGTGGATGGCGCTGAATATGGCGCTGATGGGGTTATCCTCCTTAAAATGGTTGGTGACCCGGATATCGCCGGGGCAGATATCCATGGTAAAGGGATGCTCGCTTTCCGCCGTGGCGCCGGCAGAAAAATCAAATCCGATATAGGACAAAAGCAGCCTCTGCACTTTTTTCTGGGCGTCAATGTCATACTGTCCCTCCAGCGCCGTAAGATCCGGGCGGGGCGCAGCCTCGATCTTTGCCAGCAGGGGGCGCAGGCCCTCCCGGATCTCTGCAAAGACCTGGTCGATGGTCTTGCTGTCGATTCCCTCCTCATAAAGATCCAGCAGCACTTCATAGGGGTCCTGATCCGGTTCCATATACTTCACATACTGCTTCGTCATCTTTATGATCTTTTCAAGATGAGGCGCGTAAACGGAAAAATCACTGCTGCGCTTCGCTTTCTCCCAGGCTTTCTCAGAGCGGGCTTTTTCTATTGCATACTCCGAATAGAACTCCTCCGGAATCCGCAGAAAGCGCTCGTATTCCCGCAGCCCTCTTCGGACCGTGAGCTGCATGGCCTCATCCAGACGTGTAAACTCCTCCGGCCGGGACAGAGCCCTGAGCATTTCCCCGTATTCCTCTGCGGTGGAGAGCCGAAACACCTCTTTGGAGAAAAACTGAATGGAATCCATTTTGCGTTCCGTGCCTCTTTCGGAAGCCAGCGTCGTCAGATCCCATTGCAGAAGGGAGACGATCTGGGTATATTGCTGTATTTTTTTCAGATAAGCCTTAAACCGGCCTGAAGTCTGTTCCATGCGAACCTCCGTTTTTATATTTTTTTCAGAAAATCCGGTATCCGGAGAATCACTTCCGCTTGTAAAATGAGCTTTAAATTACCAGATTATTATAAATACTTGCAGATGAAAACACAAGTACGGATTGTTATTATTGGCAGATTCTGATAAACTTATACCGTTTTGACGCTATCTTGCGGTAGATATTGGCTGTAAGATGTGATAAAATAAAGGAAACTTCAGGATTCAGCTAAGGCAGCGGCGCCCCGGGCGCCCCCGGGGTCTGATGACAGAGGTACGGAATACCCGGGATCTTCAGGTTCCGGCACTATATAATAGCAGATACAGAAGGAAGGAGACAGCATGATACTGGCAATGTGCGTGCTGCTGGTGACTGGCGGCGTTTATTTCTGGGCGGTCAAGCCGCGCAATGGGCACCGGGCCGATAAGATGAAAGGGATTTTTTATGCCCATCGGGGGCTGTACAACAAAAAGAAAGGGATTCAGGAAAACACCATGACGGCGTTTCGCAGGGCTGTGAACGCCGGGTACGGGATCGAGCTGGATGTGCAGCAGAGCCGGGACGGGGAGGTTGTGGTGTTCCACGACTTTGACCTGAAACGGATCTGCGGGATGGAAGGGCAGGTCAGCGATTTTACATGGGAGGAATTACAGTCGTTTCCGATTATGGGGACAGAAGAGCGCATCCCCAGGCTGAGGGATGTGCTTCGGATGGTGAACGGCAGGGTTCCGCTGCTGGTGGAGATGAAACTGAAATCCCGTGAATTTGGAGGCGGCGTGTGTGCCGGGGCGGATAAACTGCTTCGCCGTTATCAGGGGGAATATGTGATCGAATCTTTCCACCCGTGGGCGCTTCTCTGGTACCGCAGGCACCATCCGGAGGTCTGCCGGGGGCAGTTATCCATGAATTTTGAGCGGCAGGAGGCGTCCTATACCCCTGCCCATTACATGGTGCGCCATCTGATGATGAATTTCCTGGGGAGGCCGGATTTTATCGCCTATGATGTCCGGGACAGCGCTTCCGTGTCAAGAAATGTCTGCCGGAAGCTGTTTGGCGCGCCCTGCGCGGCGTGGACCATAAAATCCCAGAAGCAGCTTTCCCGGGCGCGGAAGCAGTTTGACGCGTATATTTTTGAAGGGTTTTTCCCTCAGATAGAATGAAATTAGTTGAGATATCCAAAAAAATGCGTTATACTGAAAAAGTATGAAATACGCAGACACGTATTGGGGGCAGGTCGGAGGGCCTGTAATAAAATTTAAGAAAAGGACGTGAACAAAGATGAAACGAATCGGACTATTGACCAGCGGCGGAGACTGTCAGGCTCTGAACGCTACAATGCGGGGTGTTGTAAAAGGACTTTCCAGCAATCTGGAAGAACTTGAAGTCTATGGATTTATGAACGGATACAAGGGTCTGATCTACGGAGACTACCGCCTCCTTACGCCGAAGGATTTTTCCGGCATTCTGACAAAGGGCGGCACGATCCTGGGCTCCTCCAGGCAGCCGTTTAAACAGATGCGCGTGCCGGATGAGAAGGGGCTTGACAAGGTAGAGGCAATGAAGCAGAATTATTACAAGCTTCGTCTGGACTGCCTTGTGATCCTGGGAGGCAACGGCACCCAGAAGACGGCGAACCTGCTCCGCGAGGAGGGACTGAATATCATCCATCTGCCAAAGACCATCGACAACGATATCTACGGCACCGACATGACCTTTGGATTCTACAGCGCTGTGAATATCGCCACGGACGCCATCGACCGCATCCACACCACGGCCTCTTCCCACAACCGTGTCTTCATCGTCGAGGTTATGGGACATAAGGTTGGCTGGCTGACGCTGTATGCGGGTATCGCGGGCGGCGCGGATATCATCCTTCTTCCGGAGATTCCCTACGATATCAAGAAAGTGATCAAGGCCATCGACGCCAGAACGCAGGCCGGCAAGGGCTTTACGGTGATGGCGGTCGCGGAGGGTGCGATCTCCAAGCAGGATGCGAAGCTGAGCAAAAAAGAGTACGATAAAAAAATTGAAAAGAGAAAATCCACCGTTGCATTTGAGATTGCGGAGGAGATCAAGGCGGCCAACGGTCCGGAGGTGCGGATCACCGTTCCGGGGCATATACAGCGCGGCGGCAGCCCATGTCCTTATGACCGGGTCCTTTCCTCAAGAATCGGCGCGACCTGCGCGGAGATGATCATGAACGAGGAATACGGCTACATGGTGGGCATCGTCAACAATAAGATGAAGAAAGTGCCTTTGGGCGACGTGGCCGGCAAGCTGAAGATCGTTTCCCCGAAAGACCAGATCATCAGGGAAGCAAAGCTGATGGGTATCAGCTTCGGCGATTGAGCGGATGCGCCTGCGTCCATTAAGACCGGGCTTTTACAGAACATGGCGGGGCCGCTGCAAAGGATGAGAGATCGTCCCCCGGAGCAGCGGCTCCCTTTGATTATCGTGGACAGGAGAGTGGTTCATGGGTTACACAGCGTTATACAGAAAGTTTCGTCCGGATAGTTTTTCGGAAGTAAAAGGACAGGATCCCATTGTAAAGACCCTGAAAAACCAGATCTGCGCAGACCGCATCGGCCATGCGTATCTGTTCTGCGGAACCAGAGGCACCGGCAAGACGTCGGTAGCGAAGATCTTCGCAAAGGCGGTAAACTGTGAACATCCCCAGGATGGAAACCCCTGCAATGCGTGTGCTTCCTGCCGGGCGATCACGGCGGGCGCTTCCATGAATGTGATCGAGATCGACGCGGCGTCCAACAACGGAGTTGACAACATCCGGGAGATCCGGGAGGAGGTGGCCTACCGGCCTGCCGAGGGCAGATACAAGGTTTATATTATCGACGAGGTGCATATGCTCTCTATCGGGGCTTTCAATGCGCTGCTGAAAACTCTGGAGGAGCCGCCCTCCTACGTGATCTTTATTCTGGCCACCACAGAGGCCCACAGGCTTCCGGTCACCATCCTTTCCAGATGCCAGCGCTATGATTTCCGCAGGCTCTCCCAGGAGACGATCCTGGACCGGCTGCGGGAACTGACAGCCGCCGAGCATGTGGAGGCGGAGGAGCGGGCGCTGCGCTACATCGCCAGGAAGAGCGACGGGGCGATGCGGGACGCTCTGAGCCTGCTGGATCAGTGTATCGCATTCTATCTGGGAGAAACGCTCACCTATGACCGGGTGCTGGAGGTGCTGGGGGCGGTGGACACGGAGGTGTTCAGCGATCTGCTGCGCAGGATCCTGAAAGAAGACCTGGTAGGCGCCATCGGCGTCCTGGACCGGCTTATCATGGAAGGCAGGGATCTGTCCCAGCTCGTCAGCGATTTTACCTGGTACATGAGAAATCTCATGCTCATAAAGGCCTCGGACGAGATGGAGGACGTACTGGACGTTTCTGCCGAGAATCTGGCGCAGCTTCGGGAGGAGGCCGCCATGATCCGCAGCGACACGCTGATGCGTTTCATCCGGATCTTTTCGGAGCTGGCGAATAGCATCCGATATGCCTCAAATAAACGGGTTCTGCTGGAGACGGCGCTGATCCGGCTTTGCAGGCCCCAGATGGAGAAGGATGAACGGTCGCTTCTGGAACGGGTTCGGGCGCTGGAACGGAAGACGGAGGAGCTTTCCCGCACAGCTATAAATAACGGGGCGGTTCAGGAACAGGGATTCCATTCGTCTGGAGTCGGGGGACAGCCCATGAGCGGGGACGCATCGTGCGGTTTTTCAGATAATGGGCGGGATGGGGACGTCCGGGCGCAGCGCCCAAAGGCGGCGCCCGAGGATCTGCGGCAGGTGCGCGCAGGCTGGAAAAACATTATAAGCGCGGCGTCCCCGAGATTTCGCACCGTCCTTGCGTCGGCAGGCCTCAAGTTTAACGCCGGGGATGAAGCGGATAACCGGCTGTACGTGGAGTTTGCGGATTTTCTCGGAGAGCGTTATCTGACGGATGAGAAGCGAAAGCAGGAACTGGAGCAGATCATTGCGGACCGGACGGGCAAACAGGTGGAGGTACGGTTTGTCCTGGCGGCGGATGCCGGCATCCGGAAAGAAAACCTTGCGTCCATTGAAATCGAAGAAAGAATCCGTGAAAACATTCATATGGATATAGAGGTGGAAGAATAGCGGCAGGGGCCGCCCTTGGTTACTATAATAAAAACGGAGGAAGGACTATGGCAAAGCGTGGAGGATTCCCGGGAGGTATGCCGGGCAACATGAACAACCTGATGAAGCAGGCGCAGAAAATGCAGAAGCAGATGGAGGAGAACCAGAAAGCCCTTGAGGAAAAAGAGTTTACGGCGACGGCAGGGGGCGGAGCCGTGGAGGTGACCATCTCCGGCAAGCGGGAGGTAACGAAGGTGAAGCTGTCCGAGGAGGCGGTGGACCCGGATGATATCGAGATGCTGGAGGATCTGATCATGGCGGCTGCCAACGAGGCTCTGCGTCAGGTGGATGAGGCGTCAGCTTCCAGTATGTCGAAACTGACAGGCGGCATGGGCGGACTGGGAGGTTTTGGGATCTGATGGATTATTATGGAAGCCGGATGTCAAAACTGATAGAGCAGTTGTCCGCGCTGCCCGGGATCGGCGGAAAGTCCGCCCAGCGGCTGGCATTTCATATTGTGAATATGCCGAAGGAAAACGTGGAAAGGCTGACTTCGGCCATCACGGACGCCAGAGAAAATGTCCATTACTGTAACGAGTGTTTTACGCTGACGGATCAGGAGAAATGTCCTATCTGCAGCAATCCCGCCCGGGATAAGAAAACCATCATGGTGGTGGAGAACACCAGGGATCTGGCCGCATATGAGAAGACCGGCAAATATGAGGGCGTATACCACGTGCTTCAGGGAGCGATCTCGCCGATGCTGGGCATCGGACCTGGCGATATCCGTATGAAAGAGCTGATGCAGCGTTTGCAGGGGGACGTGGACGAAGTGATCATTGCCACAAATTCAAGCCTGGAGGGCGAGACCACAGCCATGTACATCAGCAGGCTGATCAAGCCTACCGGCATTAAAGTCAGCCGTATTGCCAGCGGGGTTCCAGTGGGCGGCGATCTGGAATACATTGACGAGGTGACGCTGCTGCGGGCGCTGGACGGGCGCGTGGAACTGTGACGCGTCCTTATTGCATACACGCATCCAGGATGCATCCGCAGATCTGGTCGGCCATGGCCGCGACGGTGGAGAGCCTTGCGGTCTGAAGATCCAGATACGGACGGCAGCTCGCCTGCCCGACGATGCCGGTGATGGCAATATCGCCCGCCTCGGGGAGGTCTTTTGCCACGCCCGCTCCCGGCCGGAGCCCCCAGGGCCGGAGAAGGACGGTTCCCACATTTTCCCGGGAGCCAAGGGAAGCATCGACGGCGATCACGAGCCGTCCCGGATGCTTCTTTTTGATTTTCAGGATTGCGTCCGGAAGATTCAGGGCATGGACCGTCCTCTGCAGTGTGCCGTAGACCGTCAGCGTTCCCTTCGCTTTCCTTTCCAGCATGGTCCCCACCAATGGCCCCAGGCAGTCTCCCATAATGCGGTCTGTTCCGATACACAGGATGACAGGGGAACGTTCCGACGGGCCCAAAACGCATACCAGCTCCCGCAGACAGTCAGAAGTCAGAAGACAGGGGGCGTTTCTCACCGGATCAATCAGAGCAGCGGACATGGAATACCTCTCACAGATGCCGGAGTTTTATCTGTGCTTCAGCATCGCTTCTGTTTTTCTTAGTTTATCCATTATCCCCCGGAAATATACGCCATTCTCATCTCCCATATAAAATTTGAAAAAATTTCAGTTTTTGTCCATGAAATACTAAATTCCGCATAAAGTATATGGTAAGGTATTAGCCAGGCATGGAAAGGAGTCAAAGGGAGTATGGGCAAAAAGACAATGCTGCCGAAAAACATACGCCAGATAGGGGATATTCAGGGCAGAGAAAAAATCTGTATGGAAGATTACGTAATGACGTATATTCACAAAATGGAACCCCGTGAGGAGAAGGGGTTTCTGGGGATATTCCTGGGAGAACGGCAGGAAACGGAGGATACGGACTATACGTTTATCAGAGGGATTCTGGAAATTGCGCAGGAGGAAGAGGAGGAGAAACTGAAGGAGCGCTTTGAAAAGGAGCGGACCGCTTACTTCCCGGACTGGAAGGCTGTGGGATGCTGCGTGATCGGCGCGTATCCGACGAAGCGCCTGGAGCTTTTAAACACCATTGCGCCCGAGGCGGCGGGCATGATCTACCACTTGCAGGAGCAGGAGGAAAACATATACCTGAAGGAGCAGGGGAGTTACCGCAGGATAAAGGGTTATCTGGTGTTTTATGAGCAGAACCGGGAAATGCAGGATTATATGGCGGCAATTTTCGGAAAGGACAGCGTGGAGAAAGAAAGTCTCCCGGATAAAGCAATAAAAAGGTTCCGGGAAAAGGTGGAGGAAAAGGGAGAGCAGAAGGCCCGCAGCATCCTGAAGCTGGCAAGTTCTTTCTTTGTGGTTGTGGTACTGGCCATCGGGGCGATTGCGGTGAACCGGATCGATGAGATCCGTGCGGCGATCACCGGAAGCGGTCAGGATGGCGCCGCGTCGGAGGATACGGCCAATACCGCAGCCCGGTATACGGCCGGGAGCGCGGCTTCTGCGGGTGAAACCTCTGCCTGGGGCGCGGACACGGCGCAGAGCGAGGCGGAAACAGAAACCGGCCCGGATGAGAGCAGCTCCTGGCTGACCGGCTCGGACTCCTTCTGGGCGGATACCTACGAGGACGATCCGGAGGCGGAAACGGAGGCGGCCAATACCATTGCAGGCAGCAATACGGAGGATTCCGGGGAGGCCGCGTCGGAATCAGAGAGCAGCGAGACCGTTTCCCGGAAGGTCCAGGCCGCTTACGTAATCAAGTCAGGAGACACGCTGGCCAGCATATGCAGAAAATATTATGGAAGCCTGGAACGGCTGGAGGAACTGTGCGAAGCGAACGATATCACCGATGCGGATCTCATCCTGCCGGGCCAGAAAATTGTACTCCCATAAAGCCAGGTTGCGTTTGCCTGCGATATTTGGTATAATTTACGTCATATCGCAGAAACAGCGGCGCTGCTTCTCATAATAGTTTATGAACAGGAACAAAACAGGTACCATAGATGAATGGGAAAAAATGGAAGGATATTTTTGAAAAACTGGCTGGAAAGCTCCGTTTTCTGAAACCGGATGACGAATCTGAACCGGATGATCTGCAGATCGAGGAAAAACCCCTGTCTTCCGGCAAAACTGCGCCGGAAGACGATCTGAGGACGCTGTTGGCGCTGCGCCGCCGGAAAAAATTCTGGGCGCGGCTTTTTGGCCTGATTCTGGTGGTCGGTATTGCAGGAGCATTTGCGGCGTATAACAGCTTTCACACGTTCAGCGATTATACCATTGCAGGCAGCTATGAAAATGAAGTGGCCGGCGGCACGCAGTACGTGCCCCTTGGCAAGTATATCTGCCGCTATAATGCGGACGGCGTCTCCTGCGTTACCAGGAAAAACGTTCTGAACTGGAGCATAACCTATAATATGCAGGCTCCCATCGCCGACGTATGCAAAGACACGCTGGTGATCGCGGAGCAGCAGGGGACGCAGGTGTACGTGGTAAACAAAGACGGACTGGTGGGGAATTTTGAGACGCTGCTTCCGATCCTGGATGTGCGGGTATCGAATCAGGGCGTCGTGGCGGTGGTGCTCTGGGAGGACGAAGTTACCTGGGTCAACCTGTATGAACCGGATGGCGCCTCCATCGTCAGCGATAAGACCACCATAACCGGATCAGGCTATCCGCTGGGCATCGACCTATCACCGGACGGGCAGAAGCTGGCGGTGTCCTACCTGAGCGTGGAGGGGGGAATCGTCACGAGCAGCGTGGTGTTCTATCACTTTGGCGAGGCCGGAAAGCCGGAGGATAACTATATTGTCAGCAGCGTCAGCTATCAGGATACGGTCATCCCGGAGATTTATTTTACGGATAATTCCAGGGCGGTGGCGGTGTCCGACAGCGGATACATCGTATTTCAGGGCAGCGACGCCCCAAAGGAGACGGTGTCCGTGACGTTTGACGAGGAAATCGTCAGCGTCTTCCATGATGAGAACGCCATCGGGTTCCTGTTTGACAGTTCGCAGGAAGGCTATGCTTACAGGCTGGAGCTGTACAGCTATCGCGGGAGGAAAAAGACTGCAAAGGATATCAATGCCGCTTTCGATAAAATAAAAATGGAAAACGGGCAGATTATCCTGTACAACAGCAACGGCTGCAGCGTTTATACGGTTTCCGGCAGGGAACGGTTCACCTCGGCCTACGAGAAGGAGATCTCGGAGATCTTTTATTTCTCAGAATTCCGAAAATATCTGGTCATCACGCCCGACAGCTTTGACCGGATCCGGATCCGTTGATTTTGGGGGCCTGGGAGCAGGATTTTGGAGGGGATTATGAATATACTGGAAATCATTATTCTTGTGCTTATCGTGGGGATGGCGTTGAACGGATACCGCAGAGGCTTTGTGCGCAGGCTGGCCTCTATGGTGTCCCTGGTGCTTTCCGTCGTGCTGGTTTCGGCGCTGCTGCCCAACATTACCGATTTTATTAAGAACCATACGCCAGTCTACAGCTATATAGTGAAACAGTGTGATCAGGCGGTTGAAAAGCAGCTTGCCTCCGCGCTGGACACGGATCTGGGCCTTGACGGCCTTCTGCCGGAACAGGAGAGCGCCGGGGGGCAGCTTCTGTATGAGGAACAGCTGAGCGAGCTTCTGGGACAGTTGGACCGGATCCAGCAGACAGAGCTGATCGAAGGCCTGCCGTTTCCGTCGATCCTGCGGGATCTGATGCTGGATTATAACAACGACGAGGGGTATGAGAGCCTCGATGTATCCACCTTTGAGGATTACATTGTGAATTTCATTGCCACGGCGATCCTGAATGTGATCTCGTTCATCGTTTCGGTGATCCTGGTGCAGTTCGTGCTCAGGGCCGTACTGAGGGCGCTGGATATCCTTTCCCATATTCCGGTGATCGGCGGGCTGAACCATCTGCTGGGCCTGCTTCTGGGGCTGGTCCAGGCGCTGTTCCTGATCTGGCTTTTTTTCCTGGCGCTGTCCATGGCAGTTTCCACAGAGCCGGGACTTGCGCTGATGTCCATGGTACAGGAGAGTTCTGTGCTCAGTTATCTGTACAGCTCTAATCTGTTCCTGCAGATTGTACTGAGAACGGCGGCAATCTTCTAAATTGTAAAAAGCAGGAGACAAAAGATGAAAAAAAGATGGATGCTGGCTTCCGGTATCCTGACGTTGTGTGTCGGCGTCGGGGCGGCGTTTGGAATCTATAAGGTGAATTACAAAGTGAACGTACTGGCGGAGGCCGTACAGGAGCAGGCCAGTCAGGGCGCATCGGATGACCGGCTGACTTATATTCCTGATCTGAAGCCCGGGACAGACGGCTGGAAAGTCACCCAGTTCGGGGATCCGTCCCTGGAGCAGGAGATGTGCTATACCATCACTACGGATACCGGGCTTGTAATCGTGGACGGCGGATGTTCCTATGAAGTATCCCGGCTGCGGGAGATCATCGCTCAATACGGGAACTGTGTGGAGGCGTGGATTTTGACGCATCCGCACTCGGACCATATCTCCGCATTCATGGATATCTACGACGATCCGCAGGGAATTGAGATCCATCATGTGTACGCGGCGCAGTTCCCGGATGAAGATCGGATGAAGGAGAATGCCTCCTGGGATAACTACGAGGCTCTGGAGCGCTTTCGGAGCATGGAAATTTCTCAGCTGGAATACGTCAGCGAGGGCGATACGCTGGATCTGCTGGGGGGGCTGAAGGCGGAGATTCTCAGCGCCTACAGCGATACGGTGGATGAGCGTTCCAATGATCTGATGAACGACGGTTCCGTTATGTTCCGGATTCAGGGCAGCCGGGACAGTATGCTGTTCTGCGCGGATGTGGGCAAAAGCCTGACGGAATACCTGGTGGACCGGTACGGTGAGGGACTGAAATCCGATTATGTCCAGATGGGGCATCACGGATACGGAGGCCCGGACGGGGAATTTTACGAGCTGGTGGATCCGAAGGGCGCTTTCTTTGACGCGCCGGCCTGGCTGATGGAGGATGAGACGGACCACAGCACGAGGGAGAAGGAACAGCTGATGCAGGAGATGGGAGCCGTGATATACAGCTATTACACAACGCCCAACCAGATACTGCTGCGGTAACAAAATGTATAAAATCTCAGCCATGGGGCACACTATGAAAAAAGACAAGGAGTGTGTACCATGGCTGTTAATTTTAACGAGAGCAGAACAAGGGAAAATCTCATGCGGGCTTTCGCGGGGGAGAGCCAGGCGAGAAACCGCTATACGATCGCGGCGGAGACTGCCCGGGAGCAGGGGATGTTTGCGGTGAATCAGGTTTTCCTCTTTACGGCGGAGCAGGAGCGGGCCCATGCAAAACGGTTTTACGATCTGCTGAAGACCCTGTCCGGGACGACGGTTCAGATAGACGGCGGATATCCCGTGGATCATTTCGACAGCGTGACGGAGCTTCTCCGGGCGGCCCGGCACAATGAGATGGAAGAGTCTGACGATGTTTATCCGGCCTTTGGGGATATCGCCAGGGAGGAGGGCTTTATTGAGGCAGCCTCCGCCTTTTACCAGATCGCAGAAGTGGAGGCCGTACACGGCCGACGCTTTGGAAAGCTGGCGGAGCTGCTGGAAAACAATCAGTATTATGAGAGAGAGGAGGCCCGGGACTGGATGTGCCTGAACTGCGGCCACATCTTTCACGGCAGGCTGGTTCCGGAGGTGTGCCCGGTCTGCCATCACGGGAAAGGGTACTTTATCCCGGTCAGCCTCGCGCCCTATCTGGAGCCGCAGTTTCTCAACGGTTAAAACAGGCATGGCCGTATATTATTTTACCGGATTATTTTACCAGAGAAATAAGCTGTGGAATATCTGGGAGATCTATGGTATGATGTACTTGAAAAGGAAAGCAGGGAGGATGTGCAGCGGATGGAGATTGAAAATACGCTTGCAAAAAATATTACGGCGGCTGGAGACAAAGCGGCCTATGATGCAGCCTGTAAACGTCTGCTTGCCAACAAAATCATCCTTGCATGGATCATGAAGAGCTGCATGGAAGAGTACCGGGATATTGCAGTAAATGAGATTGCACAGAAATATATAGAAGGCGAACCGCAGATCGCGCAGGCGGCGGTGCATCCGGATGAAGAGACGGACCGCAGCGGAGAGCAGATCAAAGGGGCAAAAACAGAGGACAGTACCATAAAGGAAGGGACGGTTACCTATGATATCCGGTTTTATGCAACCGCCCCGCAGACAGGGGAAATGATAAGGCTGATCATAAATGTGGAGGCCCAGAACGATTTTTATCCCGGATATCCGATCATCAGGAGGGGAATTTATTATTGCAGCCGTATGGTTTCGTCACAATACGGGGTGGAGTTTACCGATTCCCATTTTGAGAAGATAAAGAAGGTCTACTCCATTTGGGTATGTGCAAACCCGCCAAAATACCGGGAAAATACCGTTACACGATATACGATACATGAGGAAAACCTGATTGGAGAGGTAAAGGAGAAAAAGTCGGACTATGATGTGCTTACAGCAGTCATGATTTGTCTTGGGCGGTCCGGGGATGAAAAATATAGCGGAATACTGAAATTGCTGGATGTTCTTCTTTCTTCGGAAAAGGAACCGGAAGAAAAAAAGAAGATCCTGCGGGAAGATTTTGATATTGAGATGACAAAATCATTGGAAAGTGAGGTGCTGAGCATGTGTAACCTGAGTAAAGGTGTAGAGGAAAGAGGAATTGAGATAGGTACAGAAATTGGTACGCTGAGAGCCATAGAGAATCTGATGGATACTCTGAAAATGACGGCAGAACAGGCGATGGCAGCATTGAAGGTGCCGGAAAAAGAGAAAGCCAGATATGCCGGCAAGCTAAACAAATAGTGTTTTCAGGAGTCCCCCGGTGGAGACTATGAAAAAAAGTCTGTAAAAGTTATTTAAGGCGGTTATAGTTCCAAAGCGGTCTGATTTTATGTAAAAATATGTTACAGGGTGAGACTATTTAAATAAATCGGGTGTACTGCTATTCGATGAAAGTGATTATTCCGGGCTCCTCAGGTTCATCCGCATTTATCCGTTTTCAGTTACGTTTCGTCTTTTGAATTCATCAGATTTCCAGGAGCGTTATTCAGTAATGATGGAAATTTGCGGAAGAACCAAAAAGTCCCGGAATACTCAATAAAAAAGAGCTGTCTTGACGGGATAAAAAGCTACAGTCGAAATTTATTGCGATTTATTGCCAGATAATTTTTATTGACAAATCCGTATTGAGGTGATACACTTTATCACAACAGAGGAATAAACCGATGAGAAAGAGCAGTAGGCATTCTCTGAGAAATCACAGAGAGCCGCAGATGGTGGGATTGCGGTATGGATCAGTTTGCTGAATGGACTTTTGAGGGCGGCCTGAAATCGCTGCAGCATGAGAGTAGGAGTCGCCGGGAACCGAACCCGTTATCAATCAGGAGTACATGATATAGTGTATGCAAAAGTGGACGTCCGTCAAAGTGAGTGGTACCGCGATAATAGTTACTATTACCGTCTCAGATATTATCTGAGGCGGTTTTTTTAACGAAAGCCCGCGTTATTTCCATCGGCGCTTCCTCAAAACAATGCAGAACAGGAAAAGGAGATCAAAATTATGAAAAGAAAAGTGTTAGCATGTGTAACTGCAGCCATTACCGCATCTGTGCTGCTGGCCGGCACCGCCATGGCGGCCGACTACAAGGTTGGAATCATCAAATATGTAGACGACGCTTCCCTGGATCAGATTCAGAGTTCCATCGAGGCGGAGCTGGATGCACAGTCGGAAGAGTCCGACGACAATTTCATCTATGAGGGTTACGTGTATAACGGCCAGGCGGATTCCACCACACTGAACCAGATCGCTGCCCAGCTCATCGACGACGGCGTGGATGTGATCATCCCCATCGCCACTCCTTCGGCGCAGATCGTACAGACCGCGACCGAGGACAATCAGATCCCGGTTGTCTTTTCCGCAGTATCTGACCCGGTGGGCGCAGGCCTTGTGGATTCCATGGAGGCGCCGGGAGCAAACATCACGGGTACCAGCGATGCGCTGAACACAACGGCGATTCTGGATCTGATGCTGGCGGCGAATCCGGATCTTTCAAAGGTTGGCCTTCTGTACAGTCAGTCCGAGGATTCCTCCAAGCAGCCCATCGAAGATGCGAAGGCATATTTTGATGAGAAGGGCATCGAGTATGTGGAGAAGACCGGAACCAATAACAACGAGGTGATGGCGGCTGTGGACGCCCTGGTTGCAGAGGAGGTAGAGGCCATATTTACCCCCACCGACAACACAGTTATGACGGCGGAGCTGGCGATCTATGAGAAGCTGATCGAGGCGGGCATCCCCCACTACTGCGGCGCGGATTCCTTCGCACTGAACGGCGCGTTCTGCGGATATGGCGTGGACTACGCAAACCTGGGCGTTGCCACGGCGGATCTGGCGATCGAGATCCTTCAGGGCGCCGACCCGGCCGGAACTGCGGTGCTGACCTTTGACAATGGTATTGCGACTGTAAATACAGAGACGGCGGAGGCTCTCGGCATCGACTACAGCGGTTTTGCAGAGCTGTGCACGGAAGTGGTGGAGACGGTGACCGCTGAGTCCTTTGAGGAATAATCTATAAAAAAGCAGAAAGGGAATTTCAGGTATGGGATCATTGTTATCGCTTTCCGTCATAATCAGCGCGCTGGAACTGGGCTTTATCTATGCGCTGGTGGCGCTGGCGCTGTTTCTGAGCTATTCCATTCTGAATATAGCCGATCTGTCCACGGACGGATGTTTTACCCTGGGTTGCGCCGTGGGAGCGCAGGTGGCCATTATGGGCCACCCGATCCTGGCGCTGTTCGCCGCGATGGGGGCCGGAGTATGTTCGGGATTTGTCATGGCGACTCTTCAGACAAGGCTGGGAGTGGAGTCCATACTGGCCGGAATTATTGTCAACACGGGGTTGTATACCGTCAATCTGGCGGTCATGGGATTTTCCTCCAACCTGTCAATTTTCAAGAGCGACACCATATACAGTATGTGCAAGGGACTCTTCGGAACTACCTGGTATAAGCTGATCGTCTCCATTATCATTGTGGCGGTCATGTGCATACTCATGGCCTGGTTCCTGGGAACGAGGCTCGGTCTCTCCATCCGCGCCACCGGCGACAATGCGGACATGGTGAAGGCCTCCAGTATCAATCCGGGTTTTACTATTACGGTGGGGCTGTGCATTTCCGGTTCTCTGACCGCGCTGTCCGGCTGCCTGATCGGCCAGTATCAGAAATCCTGTGACATCAATCTGGGGACCGGTATGGTGACCATCGCGCTGGCCAGCCTGATCATCGGCGAGACGCTTCTTGGAAAACACAGCGTAATCCGGCGGATCATCGGTGTGCTGGCGGGAAGCTGCCTGTACCGCTTTGCGGTGGCAATCGCCCTGCGTCTGCACATTCCGGCGGAGTGCCTGAAGCTGGTGTCGGCTGTGATCGTGGCGATCGCCATCGCATCCCCGTACCTGAAGGACCAGATCGCATTTCAGAAGAAGAAAATGGCGGCCATCTCCGCCGAAAAAGGAGGGGACGGCCGATGCTGAAGCTGAAGAATATCCGAAAGGTGTTTAATCCGGGGACAGTAAATGAAAAGGTCGCGCTGGACGGCGTCAGCCTGACGGTGGAGGACGGGGATTTCGCCACCATTGTGGGCAGCAACGGCGCGGGAAAATCCACGCTGTTCAACTGTATCGGCGGCAGCTTTTATCCGGATGAGGGCACGGTGCTCCTGGACGACCGTAACATCACGTATATGCCGGAGCACAGGCGGGCGGTGGATATCGGACGGCTGTTCCAGGATCCTATGAAGGGGACCGCTCCCCACATGACCATTGAGGAGAACCTGGCTCTGGCCTATCTGCGGGTAAATAAGAAAAAGTCCGTATTTTCCAGGATTTCAGGCGAGGAGCGAAACATGTTCCGGGAACGGCTCTCCTGGCTGAATATGGGCCTGGAGGACCGGATGAAGCAGCCGGTGGGCCTGCTCTCCGGCGGCCAGAGACAGGCGCTGACGCTTTTGATGGCGACCCTGATCCCGCCCAGGATCCTGCTGCTTGACGAGCACACGGCGGCCCTGGATCCGGCCACGGCGGATAAGGTGATCGAGCTGACGAAGAAGATCGTGCAGGAGAATCATCTGGCCTGCCTGATGATCACCCACAATATGCATTCCGCCCTGGAGATGGGCAGCCGTACCCTGATGATGGACAGCGGAAAGATCATTCTCGACATCAGCGGCGAGGAGCGGGCCGGACTGACGGTGAACGGCCTGCTGGAGAAATTCAGCGCCGGAGCCGGCAAAGAAATGGACAACGACCGGATTCTGTTTTCTAAGGTGGAATGAGCAAAAAATGCTTGCAGAAAGGCGGAAACTGTGGTAGTATATAGTTCGTCGCGAACGCGACGGACGGGGCTCCTTGGTCAAGCGGTTAAGACATCGCCCTTTCACGGCGGTAACACGAGTTCGATTCTCGTAGGAGTCACTTTTCATGGATATCTGCATATCCTATGAAAAAATGATGCATATTTCATCGCACGGCGACATAGCCAAGTGGTAAGGCGTGGGTCTGCAACACCCTGATCACCGGTTCAAATCCGGTTGTCGCCTCTGAAAAGCTCTTGTAGTTCAAGGGCTTTTTTTAATAAGATCGCCGTGAGGAAACAGAACTGTGAAATTTTCCTGAATAATTCCGTTTCAAGTTGACATTTTCTGGCGATTCTTTTAAGATGATAGTAAAAAGAATGGAGGGAATTACTATGAGTTTTAATTTTGATGAAATCAGCAAAAAAGTGAAACAGTTCAGCAAGGACAGGGTAGAGGATGTCCAGAAGCTCAACGAGCTGCGGGTGCTCAACGGTCAGATCAGCGACGCCGGCAAGCAGATCAAAGAGAGCTATATCGAAATAGGCAGAAAAATATTTGAACAGTACAAGGAGTCTCCGCTGGAAGGCTTTGAGGCGGAGATCCAGTCGATTCTCGATAAGACTGCCCTGATTGAGGAGCTTAAAGAGAAGAAGCGGGGCGTGAAGCAGGTGGTTCTCTGCCCCTGCTGCGGTTCCGAAGTATCGGTGGGAGAAAAATTCTGCCCGAACTGCGGAAACAAGATGCCGGAAACGGAAGAAGAGGATGATTCCGAGACCGTAACGGATGCCTCCGGCGCGGAGGAAGCTCCGGCGGAAGAGGAAGCTGCCAAGGAAGAGGCTTCGGTGGAAGAAGAAGCCCCGGCCGGGGAAGCTCCGGCGGATGAGGCCGAAGAAAATACAGAGGAAGAAACTGCGGAAAACGATGATGCAGAATAAAAGCGGCCGGCGGGACAACCATACGGAAGGCCGGTAAAACGGTTCTGGCAGAAGCAGAAGGATTCAGGGGCCGGGGGGAGTAAAAACCATGTATTATTATATGCCTACAAAGGTATACAGCGAAAGAGACTGTGTAAAAAACCGCGCCGGGGAATGGACCGCTCTCGGGAAGAAGGCCCTGATCGTGACGGGCAAAAGCTCCGCGAAGAACGGTTCCCTGGCGGATGTGGTTCAGGCGCTTAAGGAGTTCGGAAAAGACTACTGTCTTTTTGACGAGACAGAGGAAAACCCTTCTGTGGAGATGGTTATGAAGGTCCGGGATCTGGGAGTCCGGGAGCGGGTGGATTTTGTGATCGGGATCGGCGGCGGTTCGCCCATGGACGCAGCCAAGGCCATCGCCCTGATGATCGCCCGGAAAGACCGGGGGGCGGATTTCCTGTATGAGAAAGCGGAGGCTGCGGCGCTTCCGGTGGTGGAAGTGCCCACCACCTGCGGGACAGGCTCTGAGGTGACGCCCTACGCAATCCTGACGGTTCACTGGCAGCGGACGAAGGCCAGCCTGCCCCACAGGATTTTTCCGGCCTACGCCCTCGCGGATGGGAAATATCTTCTGACAGCCCACCGGGAGCTTCTGGTGAACACAGCGGTGGACGCCCTGGGCCATTTCATTGAAAGTTATATTAATACCAACGCTACAGGATTCAGCTGTATGCTCTGCAGGTATGGAATGGGAGTGTGGAGCGGCGCGAAAAAGGTGCTGATCGGCGCCGACATCACGGCGGAGGAGTGCGACGCGCTGCTGTTTGCCTCCACGCTGGCGGGTATGGCGATCGCCCACACGGGGACGTCCCTGCCCCATGGCCTGAGTTACTATCTGACCTATGAAAAGGGAACGCCCCACGGCAGGGCGGTGGGCTATTTTCTGCCGGGATATCTGGCGGAGGCGGGGCCTCTTGTGCGCAGGCAGGTGCTGGAGTTGATCGGATTCCCGGATATCCAGTATTTTACAGCGTTCATTCACGGGCTGCTGGGGCCCATGCCGGAGGATGAAGCGCTGGTCGGGGCGGCGGTGAAGGGCCTCATGTCAAAGGAGGACAAGCTGCGCAACGCGCCTTATCAGGTGACGGAAGAAATGCTCTACCGCATTTGCCGGACGGCATATCAGAGCATAAGCTAATAGAAACAGCAAAAAGGAGAGCTGCAATGGAAAGCTCAAGCAGACAGGAACTGGATCATCTGGTGGAAGAGATTCTGGAAAGCTACCGGGAGCATCCCCAGACCTGCAGTATCGATACAAAATACAGATTAAACAGCGAGGTTATCATTGACCTGCTGGAAAAAATCCGTTTCATTGTATATCCGGGTTTTTTTGAGACAAAAAGCCTGCATGAAGGTTCCATCGAATACCATGTGGGGGAATTGCTGGAGGACGTCCAGTACCGCCTGACAAAACAGGTGACAAAGTCGCTGTTTCATTCCCGCCAGGTTCCCGACAGCGAGGAGGGAGCGCAGCGAAGGGCGGAGGACATTGTAAAAAAATTCCTGAAAAGGATTCCCCATCTGCGGGCGATACTTGCCACGGACGTGCAGGCGGCCTACGACGGGGATCCGGCGGCCTATAATACGGATGAGGTGATCTTTTCCTATCCCGGCGTATTTGCCATTACGGTGAACCGGATCGCCCACGAACTGCATATACTGGGTGTGCCGCTGATTCCGAGGATTATGACGGAACACGCCCACAGTCTTACGGGGATCGACATTCACCCGGGCGCGACGATCGGCAGTTATTTCTTCATCGATCACGGCACCGGAGTGGTGATCGGCGAGACGACGCAGATCGGCACGGGGGCCAAGATCTATCAGGGCGTGACCCTTGGCGCGCTTTCCACAAGAGGCGGCCAGAAGCTGCGCAGTACAAAGCGCCATCCGACGCTGGAGGACAATGTGACGGTGTATTCCGGAGCGTCCATCCTGGGCGGCGAGACCGTCATCGGGGAGGGCGCGGTCATCGGTTCCAACGCGTTTATCACGTCGTCGGTTCCGGGGGGGACCAGAGTGAGCATCAAGAATCCGGAACTCCAGTTCAAGGATGATTCGGTGCGGATGACCGAGCTGGGACAGGAAGGGTTCTGGAAAGGCAACGAGTGAGGCGTTAAAGGGCATGGCTCCATCAGCGAAGCGCCCGGAGGAGGGAAGTAGCTATGGAAGAAAAGAAAAAGGTTCAGACAGAACCGGAAAAAGAGACGGAAAAACCTTCTGTGAGCGAGACCTGGGCGGAGGAGACCATCGCGGATCTGGATGACTTTATTGAGTCCCAGGGAATCTACATCAGGCAGTAGCGGATATTCCAAATCCCCGGGCCTGCGGGAAAACATGAAAAGCGTTGAACTGTCACGCTGCAATACGTAATCGAGCGAACGGGCGCCTCTCCTAACCGAGAAGGCGCTCTGCCGTATATACCAGTATCGGGACGGACAGGAGGGAACAGACCGTGGTAAATGCGTAGATCTGCGAGGCATACCGGTAATTTTTCCCGAAACGCAGGGAAAATGCGGTACAGGTAGCGGCAGACGGGCAGGCGGCTGCCACCAGTATGGTGTAGGCCACTGTGGGGTCAACACGGATCACCCAAAGGATGGCAAGCACGATCAGGGGCATTGCAAAAAGCTTGATCACGGTAATGAAATACAGCCTTTTTATCCGGAACATACCCGGAATATCCGCCTGCGCCACGGAAATTCCGGCGATGATCATAGCCAGGGGTGTGTTCATGGAGCCGATATAGTTCAGCGCGTCTCCGATCACAGGCGGGAAGCGCAGACCGGTGAAGAACAGGACCAGGCCTGTGATACAGGCGATGAGCATGGGAGAAAAAAGCCCTTTTATCAGATCCTTCAGGGAGGCCTTTCCGGTCATCAGGATTATGCCGTGGGTCCAGGTGAACAGGTTGAAGACCGTCATATATGCGGTCAGATAGACGACGCCCTCACTGCCCAGAATGCTCTGCACAAGGGGGATTCCGATGAACCCACAGTTGGAGTATATGGCGGAAAAACGCTCGATGGAGTAATCCGGATTGCCGGTGCGCCTGACGGCGGCGGTACACAGGATCACGCCGATGACATGGACTGCGGCCGCCAGCAGATATGACAGTAAAAGCCCGGATATCCGTTCCGGACTGCAGTCTGTCTGGAGAGCCATGAGCGCCACAATCGGATTGACCACCATCAGCAGCAGGTTCGCCAGCGTCTGGTTTCCATGCTGGTCCACCAGGCCGACCCGGTAGCAGACATAACCGGCCAGCATGATCAGCAGCATTTTCAGTATCTGATTTATGATAATTACAAACATAAAAAATCCTTTCAGCCAAGGCGGCGCCTGTCCCGGCAGGCGCGTCTGCCGGATTGTAATAGTTTGCAGCCGGGAACGGATTTACGGCACACATAATATAAAGTATCATTTCAACGGGAAAATGTAAAGGGGTCGGCAAAAAATAACGGCCGGCAGGGTACAGACAGGCACGGCGTATCATAAATCGACAGAAGGGAAGACTATGAAACGGATTATACTTGCGTCAGGTTCACCCCGGCGAAGGGAACTGCTTTTGCAGATGGGACTGGAGTTTGAAGTGATCCCAAGCGGCGCGGAGGAAGTGATCACAAAGACGCTGCCCCCGGAGGTGGTGGAGGAATTGTCCGTGCAGAAAGCCGCAGAGGCAGCCGCGCAGGTGGAGGAGGGCATCGTCATCGGGGCGGATACGGTGGTATGTCAGAACGGACAGATCATGGGCAAGCCGGCAGACCGCTCCCATGCCCGGGAAATGCTCCGGCAGATCCAGGGAAATACCCATTCGGTATTCACCGGCGTCACCGTTATGGTAAAGGAAGGCGGGGCGATTTCCAGGAATACCTTTTCCTGTGAGACGAGGGTACACGTATATCCCATGACCAGGCAGGAGATTGAAAAATACCTGGATACCGGGGAATCCATGGACAAGGCCGGGGCTTACGCAATCCAGGGGAAATTCGCCGCATGGGTGAAAGGCATTGAGGGCGACTACAACAATGTGGTGGGCCTGCCGGTGTCCGCCCTGTGGCAGGTGCTGAAGCGATACTGCAGCTAGGCATCTCCCACATACGCCTTGATCCTCCGGTAGTAGATGGTATAGGAACCGGCGGTACCGATCTCCTCATACTTATATTCGCGCAGAGCCTCATGCGGATCTGCGGAGGTTTCGGGGAGGACCAGGAAATTGCATTTTGTCTGTTTGGCCCGTTTGCCGATCTCCGCGTAGTCGGGCGTTTCCG
This sequence comes from uncultured Lachnospiraceae bacterium, assembly GCA_964591265.1. Lineage (GTDB taxonomy): Bacteria > Bacillota > Clostridia > Lachnospirales > Lachnospiraceae > Choladousia. The sequence goes on along the minus strand of CAZQAB010000004.1, from coordinate 85,244 downwards.
AAATGATCTGGCTGTACAGCAGATCCGCCTTGTAATCCAGAGCGCCCTTTGCCCCGCGCCCGTAGGGCATCAGGATGGAGGGGTCATACACCCGGACATAGGACGCGATATAGTTGTCTGAGGCAACCCGGATTGTGGTCAGATTCTCCTCCTGCGCCGTTTCCTGCATCAGCTCGCAGACATAGGCCACCTCATTCGGCACTTTCTGGTAATTGGCAAGCAGGAGATAATTCTCCGCCTGCATGACGCTCCTGCCGCTGAAGGCGATCGCGGCCGCAGAAACGAGGAGCAAAGCCGCCTGGGCCGGCTTTGATTTCCGGCTGCTGATAAATTCCGCGGCGCCCAGGGCGATTACCGGGATCAGGGGAACCAGCCATAGGGTTCTCCAGTAAACGCTCTCCCCGATGCAGGCCCGGATTACCCAGGCGGTAAAGGGGCAGAAGAATACGAAGAGTATGGCAAACAGGAAGGGCAGCGCCTGACGGGCGCCGTTTTTTCTGCGCCGGAAGATCAGCAGATAGACGACGGACAGCAGCAGCAGATACTGATAAAACCCTTCGTCCCAGTATAACCTCCATATAGACAGGATCCAGTTCATCATTTCTTTCATAGCAGTCCCCGCCCCCTTAATATCGGAATCAGGATATAGACGATCCCCAGGATCACGGAGGGCAGGCAGCAAAGAGCGCCGCGCAGAAATCGCCGCAGGCTCCTGAATTTCACAAGAGACAGGACAAGGAAAACGCCTGTCATAACCGGAGCCAGAATGATGCCCATGGAGGACAGCAGGCAGGAGCTCAGATTCGCCATCCCATACAGCAGCCAGGGATAGGCCGGCCGTTCCTCCATCAGAATGCTCAGGGACAGATAAAAGAGGAGAGGCAAAAGGATGGCGGCCAGCACCGCTTTGCCCTGCCACAGCCGGATCATCTGGAAATTGCCCGCATTATAGATGGAGTAGGCGGAAAACCAGGAGAGCAGGACGCTCAGGAGCAGGAAGATCCCCCGGGCGTTTTTGTCCTCCGGGAACCATCTGCGCGCCAGCAGATACAGAACCGCGTAAGCCGCGGGCAGCAGGACCGCCGGGAACACGGTGTGGGCCATGATGGACGGATGAAGGCCGCCGGAAAGCTGGCTCATCACCGCCAGGAAAATCGGGAACGGTGAGAGGATATACCGTCTGGGCATATTGATGTACAGATTTCCGGTGAAGCTGTTGACCCGGAAGATCGTATCGGTCTCCACCGCCGTGGTGGCCGCGCCCACGTAGAGAGCGTCGTCCGCATCCAGATGCGCATAGATTACTACGACGGCCACCTGCAAAAGGATCAGGATCACGGCAATCCCAAAAAACAGGGAGTCATAGGAGAAAAGCGCCCGGCGGCGCGGCGCGGCTCTGCCCGGGGAGCTGCCGCCGGCGCCCGGGAAGGACAGGGACCTTTTGCGAAAAAGCGCGATCCCCGCCGCCGCAGCAATGGTTATGCATACGCCGTAGCACGCCGTCAGAACGTGCAGCGGCAGATTCAGGCACATCATCAGCAGAATCAGAAGTTCCGCCAGCGAAAACAGAAAAAGATATCCCGTCAGAAAGCTTTCTGCCAGGGAAAAGGAGCGGTTTTTCCTGAGAAAAACAACGCCGGCGCAGGATGGAATCAGCAGCATCCAGAAAGCTGCCAGCAGTAATTTGACTAAAATGCCCATAAGCGTCTCCGATCTTTAAACTGTTTTTACGATATCAAGTATTGCGTGAAAAATCAAGTGTTGAAGAGAGAGAAATTTACGGGTATACTTATTATCATAATTTTACCCGGACTTTTCTGACTTTACCCGGTATCCCGGAGATGAAAAAATGATCGAAGAAAGGCTGAAAAACACCATCGAGAAGGAGCTGCTGGAGCTTCCGGTCATGCAGTATGCCTGGCTGGAGACAGAAGACCTTGCTTTTTCAAAGCGGGCCAGGGCGATCTGCCGCCTGGAGTGCCCCCGCTATGCGAAAAGCTGGTCCTGTCCGCCGGGGGTGGGGACCGTGGAGGAATGCCGCCGGGAATGCGCCGGGTATGACGGAGCGCTGGCGTTTACCACCATCGCTGAAGTGCAGGATGCCGAAAATATGCAAGAAGCGCTGGCGACCCGCCGGGAGCATGAGGCAGTGACCAGACGGATCCAGGCCATATTCAGAAAATATTTTGAAAAGACGCTGCCCCTGTCCGCCGAGTCCTGCGAATACTGTGAGCGGTGCGCGTATCCGGATGCGCCCTGCCGGCATCCCGAACAACGGATTTCCTGCGTGGAGGGCTATGGGATCGTAGTGCCCACCGTGGCGGAAAAGGCGGGAATTTCCTTTGAAAACGGATACAATACGGTGACCTGGTTCAGCCTGGTAATGTTCACAAATTTATCACACGATTGCCACAGTTTTGACAAATGAAAACTTTATACTTCCGGCATAAAGACAAAACCGATAAGCAGATAAAGATAATTCAGATAAAGACAAGGGAGGTATTCATGATGAAGAAGAAAACATTGATTTCGTTATTGTGTGCAGGAGTTTTGACAGTCGGAGCGGTCACCGGCCTTACCGGGTTTGCGGATACGAAGACGAAGACCGCAGACAGCGCGGGTGGGAACTATACGATGCTCACCACCGCTTCCGTGGACGAGGTGGAGGATGTCTCCGCGGACGGGACCATCACGGGGGTGACAGACGTGGCCACCGCAGTGATGCCGGCAGTGGTATCCATCACCAACAAATCCGTGGAAGAGGTACAGGACTGGTATGGAATGTACGGACGCGGTTATGGCAGCGGCGGTACCTATGAGTACGAGACAGAGAGCGTGGGCTCCGGTATCATTGTGGGACAGAACGACGAGGAGCTTCTGATCTGCACGAATTGCCATGTGGTGGAGGACGCCACAGAGATCACCGTGGGATTTGTGGACGATTCGGTCTGCGAGGCGAACGTAAAGGGTACGGATTCCAGCAACGACCTGGCGGTTGTGGCTGTAAATCTCTCCGATATCCCCGACGACACGTTCGCCCAGATCAAGATCGCGGAGATCGGTGATTCCGACAGCCTTCAGATCGGCGAGCAGGTAGTGGCTATCGGCAACGCCCTTGGATACGGCCAGTCCGTTACCACCGGTATTGTCAGCGCCCTGAACCGTTCCCTTGATCTGGACGGCTATACGGACGCACAGATGATCCAGACGGACGCGGCCATCAATCCCGGCAACAGCGGCGGACCGCTTCTGGATATGAACGGCAGAGTCATCGGTATTAACTCCGCGAAGGCGGCGTCCAGCGGCGTGGAGGGCATGGGCTATGCGATCCCGATCTCCACGGCGGCAGATATCATTGAGGATCTGATGAACAAGAAGACCCGGACGGAGGTAGTAGACGAAGAGAACAGCGCGTTTATCGGAATTACCGGCGAGGACGTGTCAGAGGATGTGTCCAGTTTGTACGGCATTCCCCGGGGCATCTACGTCACAGACGTTACCGCCGGCTCCCCGGCAGAGGCAGCAGGCATTAAGAAGGGAGATATCATCACAAAGTTTGACGGCAGCAGTGTAAATTCCATGACGGAATTACAGGAAATGCTGGCCTACTACTCGGCGGGTGAGGAAGTTACCGTGATAATCAGCACGGCAAATGACGGGGAGTATGTGGAGAACAAGGTTACCGTGACGCTGGGCGCCCGTTCCAGTTATGTGAACGAGCAGTGAGGAAAAAGTGTTGCCAAAACAGCATATCGGGTTGTATAATACACCTGAATGTGTGCGACGGGGCAGACAGAATAGGGAGTTGTCACATTGGGATGCTGCGCTACATGCGGACACCGGTTTGTTGAAACCTGCAGCATTTGTAATGGGATGACTCCTGTTTGCTGTATACCCAGATTATTATAGCAAGGGGGCAGAATTATGTCATACACAGAAGAAATTTATGAGCGCGTGGTAGCGCAGAATCCGGGTGAGCCGGAGTTCCATCAGGCCGTTAAGGAAGTGCTTGATTCACTGAAACTGGTAATCGACGCGAATGAGGACAAGTATCGTTCCGTCAGCCTGCTGGAGCGTCTTGTGGAGCCTGAGAGGGTGATCTCCTTCAAAGTGCCGTGGGTGGACGACAACGGCAAGATACAGGTGAACAAGGGATACCGCGTACAGTTCAACAGCGCCATCGGGCCCTACAAGGGCGGCCTGCGGTTCCATCCTTCCGTAAACCAGGGCATTCTGAAGTTCCTTGGTTTTGAGCAGATCTTCAAGAACTCTCTGACGGGGCTTCCCATCGGCGGCGGCAAGGGCGGTTCCAACTTTGACCCGAAGGGCAAATCAGACCGCGAGGTGATGGCGTTCTGCCAGAGCTTTATGACGGAGCTTTCCAGATACATCGGAGCGGATCAGGATGTTCCCGCCGGAGATATCGGCGTGGGCGGAAGAGAGATCGGTTTCATGTACGGCCAGTACAAGAGAATGACCGGCCTGTACGAGGGCGTCCTCACCGGAAAAGGCCTGACCTGGGGCGGTTCCCTGGTGCGCACCCAGGCGACGGGCTACGGCCTGGTGTATATTCTGAATGCGATGCTGAAGGATCATAACATGGAGATCGCGGGCAAGACCGTCGTTGTGTCCGGTTCCGGCAACGTGGCGATCTATGCCACGGAGAAGGCCCAGCAGCTCGGCGCAAAGGTGGTGGCGCTCAGCGATTCCAACGGGTACGTCTACGATCCGGACGGAATTAAGCTTGATATCGTGAAGGATATCAAGGAGATCCGCCGGGGCAGGATCAAAGAGTATGCGGACGAGGTTCCCACCGCTGTTTACACAGAGGGTAAAGGCATCTGGACTGTGAAGTGTGAGATCGCCCTTCCCTGCGCAACCCAGAACGAGCTGGATCTGGACGACGCGAAGGCTCTGGAGGCGAACGGCTGCAGGATCGTGGCGGAGGGCGCAAATATGCCCAGCACCCGCGAGGCCACCGATTACTTCCTGGAGAACGGCTTCCTGTTCCTGCCGGGCAAGGCTTCCAATGCAGGCGGCGTCGGCACCTCCGCCCTGGAGATGTGCCAGAACAGCGCGCGTCTGAGCTGGACCTTCGAGGAAGTGGACGGGATGCTCCTGCGCATGATGAACGACATCTACGCAAAGATCTCCGACGCGGCGAAGCGCTACGGTGTGGAGGGCAACTATGTCACCGGCGCAAACATCGCGGGCTTTGAGAAGGTTGCGGACGCCATGATGGCCCAGGGCGCCGTTTTATAATCACAGGCTTTCCGTGCGCTGTGAAAAAATGCGGGAATCGTTTCGCGTAAGCCCGATAAGGAAAGAATTACGCAGGAGTACGGCGCGGCACCGGTCAAGGCGCGGCGCCGTATCTTTTGTTGTGCTGCAGATCGGAAGTCCTGCGGATGGTTCCGTATTTCTTCCATCGCAGCAGGATTGGAAAAATCCCATGTGAAACGCAGGAGGACGGGGAAATATCCGGTGAAGAGGATTGCATGATTGCAGCAGGTAAGGGAGGCAGCGTTATGGCCACGATAAAGGATGTAGCAAGGCTGGCGGATGTGGGGATTGCCACAGTATCCAGGTTTCTGAATGAGAACGGCTACGTCTCGGAGGAGTCGCGGAAACGGATAGAAGCGGCAATCCGGGAATTAAATTATATTCCAAACGAACGGGCAAGGAATTTTTCAATGAAAAAGTCCAGGATTGTGGGAGTGATCATACCGGATTTGCAGACGCCGTTTTACGCGTCTTTTATTCGGCAGGTAGAGATTGAACTGTACCGGTACGGATATAAGACCATGGTGTGTAATACGGCCCAGGTCAGCGACAGGGAAAAGGAATATATCGATATGCTGGACAGGAATATTGTGGATGGAATCATTACCTGCGCGCTGTCTGTGGAAGATACGGTGTATCAGAAGATCGATAAGCCGATTGTGAGTATGGATCATGATCTGGGCCCGAAGATTCCTCTCATCCATTCCGATCACCGGAAGGGAGGCGCTATGCTGGCGGATTATCTGGTAGAGCAGGGGGTAAAGAGGGTGATGTGGATTGGAGGTTACTTTCAGGTAAATACGCCCTCCAATGACAGGTATCTGCAGTTTGAGAAGACCATGAAACTGTATAATATCTCGGTTCGGACACTGGAGATGGAATGGAACCGTATGGATTATTCCTACTACGTGGATTTTCTCACGCCCTATGCGGATGAACTGCGGAAGGTGGACGGAGTGTTTGCTTCAGACCTGGGCGCAATCGCCCTGTATCACTTTGCTGCCGACCTTGGTATTGAAGTACCGGAACAGCTGAAGATTGTGGGCTATGACGGTACCGATATTACGCGTATGGTGACGCCGGTTATCACAGCTGTCTGCCAGGATATTCCGTTGCTGGCGAAGAAGTGCGTGAATACAATCATGAAGATGATCAACGGGGATGAGAACATTGCATATCATCAGGTGACGGATGTATATTTCCAGCAGGGAGGGACTGCGTAGGCGCTGTGAAGACAGAGAAGCCTTGCCGGGGCCGGTTATAATACAATCCATGTAAATAGCAAAATGACTAAAATAATAATGATTATTAAAATGTGGAAACATTTTCATTGTGCAAAAAGCACAAATGAAAATGTTTCCACAATGTTTATTTGTGCTAAATTCATATTTTTTTAAAAAAACCGATTGACTTATATGATAAAATTGCATAAAATAGCAATACAAACGCATGCGGAGTAAAATGAGTTGCTGATAATGGAGGTGGAAACAGGGTTTTATGAATAAGATCAGATGGGCAATTGTCGGCACCGGGTATATTGCGAATGAGTTTGCAAAGGGTATGCAGGAAGTGAAGGACGCAAAAATAGAAGCGGTGGTGTCAAGAAACCGGGCAAAGGGCGAAGACTTTGCACACAGATACCACTGCGGTAAGGCGTATACGGATTTTCAGGAAATGCTGGATCACGCCGAACCGGATGTGGTTTATATTGCGGTTCCCAATGACTGTCATTATTCTTACATTATGGAGGCGCTGGAGAAGGGCGTAAGCGTTCTGAGTGAAAAGCCAATGGCAGACAATCTGAGACAATTGGACGCAGTTCTGAAAAAAGCGGCGGAAAAGGATGTATTTCTTATGGAAGGCATGTGGACAAGATGCTTTCCGGCGGTAAGAGAAGCGAGACGCTGGGCTGAAACGGGCCGGATCGGGAAAATACTGACTGTGAAGGCATCTTTTGATATCCGTCCGGCGATGGAGGACTGGCAGCCCTGGAAGGGAGGAATCCGTCATGCGGCGGGCGCGCTGCGGGATGTGGGAATTTATTCTCTGGCAATGGCCAACATGGTATTTCCGCAGGAACCGGAAAAAGTCTCTTCAGCTATGAAATCAAACGGTGAAGTGGATGAGAGCTTCCGAATGCTTTTGAATTACGGGAATGGTCAGGCGGCGCTCCTGGGGGGCGCGTTTAATCAGATCGGAAATCCGGAAGCGGAGATCATAGGCGAGCTGGGACGTATTACCATTGGTCCGGAATTCTGGCATCCAACCACTGCGGCGCTGACCCTGAATGACGGCAGGACGGAGCGGTATATGGAAACCTACCCGGCTTCGGGATTTCAGTTTGAGATCCGCTCTGTGCAGAAATGCATCCGCAATGGGGAAAAACAGTGCCCGCATTATACCTGGGATGAGATGAAGCAGATTGCCGGGTTGATCGAAACGACACGGAAGAGCTGGGGTATTTACTATGAGGCGGACAAGGAAGGGAAATAGACATGGAAGGAACAATCAAACAGGTATGTATCCTGGTGGATGACGTACAGCGTGCAATGAAAAATTATTGGGAAAAATTCGGCATTGGACCCTGGGATATTCGCCACTTTACACCGGAGACGGTAAGAGATTTTTACGTGAATGGGGAACCTGTCACAGAAGGATTTGACTTTATCTGTGCGGTTACCTGGGCGGGCGATATGGAATTTGAATTGATTCAGCCGATAAAAGGGCCCAATATTTACTGGGATCATTTGAAGAGGCACGGAAGCTCGCTCCATCACTTTAAAATTGTGATTCAGGATGACAACAGGCTGAAGGAATATGTGCAGGAGCTGGAGGCGAAGGGCCTTCGGGTAATGCAGACCGGATGGATCGACGGGGATGTTCATTACTATCTGGACTCCTGTGAAAAGCTGGGACTGATTGTGGAGCTGGGCAACGGCGGGAAAATAGGGGAAGCCCCGGAGGTCTATCCGGCGAAAGATGCCGTCCGCCCGGTGCAGCATAAGCAGAACATCCGGCAGATCGCGCTGGTGGTGGATGATGTGGAAAAATACATGGACAATTTTGCGTTCTATCTTGGAATTGACGGATGGGATGTGCGCCATTTCACACCGAAGAGCATGAAAAGCCTTCAGGTGGAGGGCCAGCCGGTGACGGAGGATTTTGATTTTATCTGTGCCGTTAAAAGGGCGGGGGATATTGAATTTGAACTGATCCAGCCCATCAAGGGTCCCAATATTTACTGGAAATATCTGGAGGAACAGGGGCCGGGGTTCCACCATATCAAGGATGTGTTCCCGGATGAAGAGATCCGTTCGGAGTGTGAGCGCCTGGCGGCAGATCAGGTGCGGATCATGCAGACAGGCTGGATCGACGGCGACAGCCATTACTATATGAGTACACAGAAATTGCTGGATATGATTGTGGAGTTTGGCAACGGCGGAAAGATCGGCGCTCCGGATTACGTATATCAGGCCGGAACCGCCCGCCGGGATGTTTGATGAAAAAATAAGGTATGCTATGTAAAAACAGAAAAAAATTTAAAGGAGGAAATAAAATGAAACAGAAGAAAGTATTGGCATTGGGATTGGCAGCTATGGCGGCATTATCCTCTGCGGCAGTGGCAGGTGCAGCGGAAGCGGGGGACTATACGATTGCAGTGGTTCCGAAGCTGACAGCTCTGGCATGGTATGAGCGAATGGAAGAAGGTGTGGATGAATACGCGCAGGAGACAGGGACAGACGCTTTCTTTACCGGTCCTTCCGAGGCAGACGGCGCTCTTCAGGCCCAGTGCATAGAGGATCTGATCGCACAGGGAGTAGATGCGATCTGCGTAGTGCCTTTCTCAACGGAGTCGCTGGAACCCGTACTGAAGAAGGCGAGAGAACAGGGGATTGTGGTCATTACACATGAGGCTCCGGGCATGACCAATATAGATTATGATATTGAGGCATTTAACAATGATGAGTATGGCGCACATCTGATGGAGGCGCTGGCAGAATCCTGCGGCGGAACCGGCGAGTATATTCAGACCGTAGGAGCATTGACGAGTGCGTCCCATATGGAATGGGTGGCAGCCGCGGAAGCATTGCAGACCGAGAAATATCCGGATATGAGCCGGTATGGCGATCTGATCGAGACTTCGGATGACCAGGATACGGCGTACAATAAGATAAAGGAAGTGCTGACAGCGAATCCGAATCTCGTTGGCATTCAGGGATCGGCTATGCCGGATATCTCAGGCGCGGCCCTGGCAGTGGAAGAGATGGGGCTGTCCGGACAGATTAAGCTGGTGGGTACTGCATTGATCTCAAACGCAGGACAATACATTGAAGACGGAACAATTGATATGATCAGCTTCTGGGATCCGGCGCTGGCAGGCAAGGCGATGGTTGAAACGGCGGTCAGAGTCCTGAACGGGGAAGAGATTACAGACGGCATTGATCTGGGCGTGGACGGATATAATGAAATGACCCTGGACGGAAATGTGCTGGTTGGCAGCGCATGGATTGATGTGACGGCTGAAAATGTAGATGATCCGGCGCTGGATTTTTAACGCAGCGGATGCGGCGATATACTCTTTAGCTTGAGCAAATAAGGAACGGGACTGCTTATATTTTGAAGCAGTCCCGGTTTTGAATCATACAGAATGGATGACGATTATGGAAAATGTATTTTTAAAACTGGAACATATTAAGAAAAGCTTTGGCGGCGTGCAGGCATTGAAGGATGTGAGCATGGAGGTAAAGGCGGGGGAAATCCACTGCCTGGCGGGGGAGAACGGCTGCGGGAAATCTACGCTGATTAAGGTGGTTTCCGGAGCCCATGAGCCTACGGCAGGCGACGTTTATATAGAGGGGAAAAAGGTGGAGCATCTGACGCCGATCGACTCAATCCGCATGGGGATCCAGGTGATCTATCAGGATTTTGCGGTTTTTCCAAATCTGACCGTGGCGGAAAATATCGCTATGAACCATGCGCTGCAGACCGGGGCAAAGGTCATGAACTGGAAACGCGCGAGAGAACTGGCGCTTAAGGCGATGGAGATGATCGGGGCCCAAATGGAACCGGATATACTGGTGGAGCGGCTGTCGGTTGCAAACAAGCAGATGGTGGCTATCTGCAGGGCGATCATCAATGACGCCAAGCTTCTGATTCTGGATGAACCTACCACGGCGCTGACGCAAAAAGAGGTGCAGAAGCTGAATGAAATTGTAAGAAAACTGAAAGCAAAAGGAATGGCCATTCTCATTGTGAATCATAAACTGGATGAAATCTATGAGATTGCCGACCATCTGACAATCCTGCGCAACGGTGAGAATGCAGGCAGCGGCCCTATCGAAGAATTTGACCGGAAACGCTTTATTTACTGTATGACGGGGCGGGAAGTGGAAGAGATATGTTATCGCCCGGCGGAGGGCAAACAGGAGATCCTGCGGGCGGAGAGGCTGAGCAGGCGGGGATGCTTTGAGGATGTGAGCTTTGTCCTGAAAACGGGAGACGTACTGGGAATCACCGGTTTGCTGGGATCCGGAAGAGGCGAAATCGGAGATGCGCTGTTCGGTCTTGCCCCTGTTACATCCGGAAAGCTTTATTTGAATGGAGAAGAAATCGCAATACGGTCCGTAGCGGATGCGATGAAATACAAGATTGCGTATGTTCCGGAGGACCGGTTGACGCAGGGACTGTTTCTTGACCGGTCGATTCAGGAGAATACGGTGGCAGCCTCTATTGCTTCCTATTTAGACCGGGGCAGACTGGATTACCGCCGAATGTATGTGGAGACCGAGCAGTGGATCAGGAAAATAGGCTGTAACGCCAGTTCCCCGAGTCCGAAGATTAAAACCCTGTCCGGCGGAAACGCCCAGAAAATGGTGATTGCCAAATGGCTTAATACGAACCCGAAGCTGTTGGTATTGAATGGCCCCACTGTGGGAGTGGATGTGGGATCAAAAGCCGATATCCATAAAATATTGCATGAGCTGGCGGGACAGGGAGTGGGTGTGATCGTTATTTCAGACGACATCAGCGAGCTGATACAGAACTGCAATAAAATTATGGTTATGAGGAATGGAAAAAGTTCTGCTTTTCTGTCCGGCAATGATCTGGATGAAGCAAAAATGTTACAGGCTCTTACGGGAGAGGGGGAGATAGCATGAGGGAACGGATGAAAAGGAAACTGAGCGCCAACGAAATGATCGTCGTATATATCATAATCACACTCTGCATTCTGATCGGGGCGGTAAACCCGGCCTTCGTCAGCATCTCTACCGTGATTATGCTTCTGCGTTCCATGCTGGTAACGCTTATTTTTGCCGCCTTTGAAATGCTGGCGATCGTATCCGGCGGAATCGATGTGTCGTTTCCCGCCGTGGCCAGTTTCTGCATGTATGCCACGGCAATGGTCATGAATGCGAATGGATGGGACAATGTATTTCTGGCATTTGTTATTGCAGCCGGGATGGGCACGGCCTTTGGTCTGCTGAACGCATTTCTGATTGCCGGGATCGGGATCCCTCCGCTGATTGCTACCCTGGGCGTCAGCAGCGTTTCCAATGGCGCTACGCTGGCTTTCCTTGGTTCCAAGGAGATAAACCGGCTTCCGGAGAGCTTTGGCGAGATTTCAAAAATGTATATTTATGAATATGTAAGCGATAACGGCATCAGCTATCAGCTTACCGTGCTGATTCTTATTCCGGTGGTGATTTATATCGCGCTTTGGATCCTGCTCCGCTTCACGATGCTGGGCCGCGGCATTTATGCGATAGGCGGCGACAAAAATGTTGCCCGGATCGCAGGTTTCCGGGTAACTTACATCCAGTCCTTTGTGTATGTACTATGCGGCGCCTTCGCCGGGGTGGGCGGAGTCACCTATATGCTGCTGATGCGGCAGGCGCATCCTCAGGTACTGATGGGCTCCGAGATGATGGTCATTGCGGCGGTGGTTATGGGAGGCGCCCGGATCACAGGCGGACATGGTACGATTGCAGGTACGATTTTAGGGGTTACGCTGATTGCGCTGATCGAAAATAATCTGATTATGCTGGGAGTGCCTACCTATGCGCAGACATTTTCAGTGGGGCTTATGATCGTGATCGGTACCTCCATCACATCTCTTCGGACCAAGAAAATACAGAACAGCGCAAAGGTATAAGGAGGCAGCGGTATGAGCGGGATTAAGAATAAATTGCGGGAGACAGATAAAAATATGCTAAGCCTCTGCGGCATAGCCGTGTTCATTTGCCTGGTTATGGCAGTTCTGAAGCCGGGCGCGCTGCTCAGCGCCAGGAACATCCAGGGTATGTGTACGCAGCTTCCAGAGTTTGGATTGATTTCCCTGGGTATGCTGCTGGCTATGATGTCAGGGGGGATTGACCTGTCGCTTGTAGGCATTGCTAATTTTGCCGGAATCGTGGCGGCGGTTGTCATGGTAAGGCTTGGGGACTCTGCAGGCTCCGTTCTGGCGGGCTGTCTGGCGGCAGTCATTGTGGGAGCGCTGTGCGGGTGTTTTAACGGATTCATGATTGGCTATCTGCAGATACCGGCTATGCTGGTAACGCTGTGCGGGCTCCAGCTTTATACCGGCTGCGGGCTGATGATTACGAAAGGACCGGCGATTACCGGCATTCCGGAAGCGTTCAGTGTTCTGGGAAACGGGACCTTCCTGGGTGTTCCGGCCGCTTTTCTTCTGTTCGCAGCGGCGGTGGCCGCGCTGTGGTTTCTGCTTCGGGCTACCGTATACGGGCAGCATATATGCTATATGGGAAACAACCATCAGGCGTCTCGTTACAGCGGGATCAACAATCTGATGGTGACGATTAAAACATATGTAATCTCCGGCGTGCTGGGAAGCCTGGCGGGACTGGTGATGGTTTCCAGATACAATTCGGCAAAGACCGATTACGGCACTTCCTATACGCTGCTTTCCCTTTTGATTGTGGTTCTCGGCGGGACGAATCCGGATGGCGGAAAAGGGAACGTCGGCGGTGTGACCATGTCGGTGATCGTGCTGCAGCTGGTATCCAGCGCTTTCAATATCATGCGGGTGGATTCTTCATTGAAGACCTTCGTGTGGGGCGTCATTCTTCTGGTTGTGATCACCTTTAACCTGCTGACCGGCAGAAAAAAGAATGGCTGAGTGCGTATTAAAAGGAGCCTGTAAAAACGATTCTGTAAATACCTGAAATCGCAAAACGGGCGGTTGGGCTTTGCGGGGCGGCAGCATTTGCCGCCCTGTTTTTTCCCCCGACCGCCATGCCGGCCCGGAGCTGCGCGTATGGAAAAAAAGCAGGATAAGTATTCCCAGATGTTCTATCCGATGAGATAATAAGAGAGCATCCCTCACGGGGGGACACGATTACAAGGAGGAACTCATCATGAAGAAAACCGAAATGCAGAACAGGCTGGACGATTACCTGAAAAACCTGAAGCAGGAGGAACGATGCGAGGCCACCGTCATGCAGTACCGGCGGGAGAACCAGGCGTTCCTCGCCTGGGCCGGCGACGCACCGATCACCAAGGAGACGGTCATCCGCTATAAGGACAAGCTGAAGGACGAATACAGGCCCGCCACCGTCAACGTGAAGCTGGCGGCGCTGAACAGCTTCTTTACGTTCCTGGGGGAAATCGGGCTGAAGGTGAAGCAGCTCAAAATCCAGCGTCAGGCATACGCTTCCCAGGAAAAGGAGCTGACCCAGGCGGAGTATGAGCGTCTGGTCCATGCGGCAAAGGACCGGGGCAACGAAAGGCTGGCGCTTCTGATCCAGACCATCTGCTCCACCGGCATCCGGGTCTCGGAGCTGAAATTCATCACCGCAGAGGCGGTAAAAAGCGGCGAAGCGCAGATCCGGCTCAAGGGGAAGAACCGCACCATCCTGCTCCCGGGAAAGCTCCGGAAGCTCCTGCAGAAGTTTGTGAAGAAGCAGCGCATCCTGAGAGGCGCGGTGTTCCTGTCCAGGACCGGGAAGCCGCTGGACCGCTCCAACATCTGGCGGATGATGAAGAATCTCTGCGGGAGCGCGGGGGTGGATCCGAAGAAGGTATTTCCCCACAACCTGCGCCACCTGTTCGCCCGGAAGTTCTACTCCGTCGATCACGACATCGCAAAGCTGGCGGATATTCTGGGCCACAGCAGCATCGACACCACCCGGATCTACATCATCACCACCAGCCGGGAGCATCAGAAACGGTTAGACCGGATGTCCCTTGTCCTGACGGAATAGAAAAAGCGCAGCCTGTAAAGCCGCGCAAGACGGAAATGCCATAATAAACATTCTGTATTCAACCAGACAGATGCAAAAAGGCACACCCATCTGTAACATAATATTGTAATCGTTTTGCCCCCTGAAGTCAATAGCAAGTTTGCTTTCTCTCAGGATTCTCTCAGGATTTTCGTGTCAGATCCCAGCGTAAGAGCGTAGAAATCCAACCCTCCGCGATTCTTTTTTTCGGAATTGAACCGGAGGGTATATGTCTGCGCCCTTTTTTCTCCGCGGATGGGTGAGGGGCGTAAATGGATTCGGCCCTGTCCGGCCCGGATCAGAAGCCGTATAGGTGTCCGGACCGCCATGAGCGCAACAAAATGTTTATTATGGCATTTCCGTCTTGCGCGGCTTCAGAGCAATGAGGAGAGAAAGGATAAAACATGACAGACAAGGAGTTCCGGCGGTTAAGCCGGGCCGACCTGATTGAGATCATTTACGAACTGCAAAAAAATGAGAGCCTGCTCCGGCAGGAGAACGGGGAACTCAGGCAAAAGCTGGAGGAGCGCCGGGTGGCGATCGCGAAGTCCGGTTCCCTGGCGGAGGCGCTGGCGAAGCTGAACGGCCTCTTTGAAGCGGCCCAGGCCACGGCGGACGGCTACCGGGAGGAAGCCGGGCAGCTGCTGGAGGACGCCCGGCGTACCAGAGAGCAGGCGGACGAATATATGGCCGGCATCAGGCAGAAAGCGGCGGAGCTGGCCTCCCTAACGATACAGCAGCGAAAGGATATGCTTGCAAAAACCGAGGAAGAATGCCGCCGGCTCTGCGCCGCGGCGGACAAAGGGCCGCTTCCCCCGCAGCAGGGCAGCGGGGAGCCGGAACCGGAGATCCTTTGTCCTGTAAAGGAGGGCCGGTACTATGGCGGCAGCGAAGGATAAACGGCAAAAGGATATCGCCCTCCCTTCGATGGAGCAGGTTGCGTCGGAACGCCGCCGCCTGCGCCGCGGGAAGCGGTTCCGGAGCGTCCTTGGGAACACCGTGGCCATCCTGCTGGTGGTTGCGGCAACGGCCGTACTTTCAGCGACCCTGTTCCTGCCGGTCCTGCAGGTATTGGGCAGCAGCATGGAGCCGACGCTGGAGAACGGGGACGTGATCGTCCTGGTGAAAACAAACCATTTTAAAACCGGCGACCTGTGCGCCGTGCGGGTGTCCGGCAGCGTGCTGTTAAAGCGTATGATCGCCGGACCGGGCGACTGGGTAAATATTGACGGGGAAGGAAATGTGTATGTGAACGGGGAACTGCTGGACGAGCCTTATGTGACGGATAAGGCCCTGGGTATCACAGATCTGACATACCCCTGCCAGGTTCCCGATCATGCTGTTTTCGTCATGGGCGACCACCGCAACGTATCGGTGGACAGCCGGAGCAGCGAGGTGGGATGTATTCCATATGAGCAGGTAATCGGCAGAGTAATCATGAGGATATGGCCGCTGACCAGGATATCCTGGGTTTTATGAGAGGTGAAGGATATGAAGAACACAGTAATCCGTTTCTTGGATCGGCAGAAGCAGAACCAAAGCAGACGGCGGAAAACGGCTGCGATACTGGCCTGCCTGTCCCTGATTGTGGCGGGCGGCACGGTATGGGCGCTTCACATGACCGGCGAGAGCCAGACCGGGGAGACCTGGTGCGGTTATACCGAGCACCGGCACAGCGAGGAATGTATCGGGGAGAAAACGCTGATCTGCGGCTATGATACGCAAAGCGCCACAGAGGCAGAACCGGGCCCGGGTACCCCGGAGCCCGAATCGGAGGCAGTTTCCGCCCACACACATAGCGACGCCTGCTATGAGACGCAGACCGTCCTGACCTGCACGGAAACCGAACATACGCACAGCGCGGAGAACGGCTGCTATGAAACGCGCGCTGCCCTGATATGTACCGAGACCGAGCACCAGCACGGGGCGGAATGCTATGACGAAGAAGGAAACCTGATCTGCGGCGTTCCCGAACATATGCACAGCGAGGAAGAAGGCTGTTATACAGCCGAGCAGGCGCTGATCTGCACCATCCCCGAACATAATCACTCCGAGGAGAATGGCTGCTATACCACCGAGCAGGTCCTGATCTGCGGACTGGAAGAAGGCAGTACCGGGGAAAATACAGAAGTCCCCGCCGGGGATGCGGCAGAGGAAACCGCGGCGGCAGCACAGCCCGCTCACGTCCACACCGATGCGTGCTATGAAATCATATATACGTGCGGGAAAGAGGAACACCAGCACACACTCTCCTGTTTTTCTAACCCGGAGGCCGACATTGAGACGGCGGCGGACTGGGAGAAGACCTTTGCGGATGTGGAGCTGACCGGCGTTTACGCCGACGACCTCCTTGCCATCGCAAAGACCCAGCTTGGCTATGCCGAGAGCGCGGATAACTACCAGGTAGTACCGGATGCCGGGGGCAACGAAACCACAAAGACGAAAGGCTACACCCGCTACGGCGCATGGTACGGGATGCCCTATGAGGACTGGTGCGCCATGTTCGTATCCTTCTGCCTGCACTATGCGGAGATACCGCAGGCGGCGTTCCCAAGGGACGCTTCCTGCCCGAACTGGATCCGCACCCTCTCCGACCCGGAGAAAGGCTATGAGCTTTACAGGGATGCGGCGGACTACTCCCCCTGTCCCGGCGACCTTGTGTTCTTTGATACGGATGAGGACGGAGAAGCCGACCATGTGGGCATCGTGTCCGGGCTGACCCCGGAGTATACCGGGACGGAGGAATCCTATGAGGACGACGCGGACTATAGCCTCGCCGGCTTCAAGACCATCGAGGGCAATTCCTCCGACAGGGTGCAGGAAAACGAATACGAGCTGACGGACAAGGCCATCCTGGGGTATGGGGCGCTGCCCGAAAATCCGGAGAAGGCCGGGGATCAGGCTGAAAACGGGGAAGAGGATAAGACCGGCGTCCTCACCGCCGACGCCGGGGACGGCGTGACCTTTGCCGCAGAGGGCAGGTTCCCGGAGGGCGCGTATCTGGCGGTCTGCAAGCTGGACGAAAACCAGATCGCCTGCATTGGCGAGCGGTTTGCGGGCGTTGCCCTGGGCGCGGAGAATTTCGCCTATGATATCAAGATCTGCGGCGCGGACGGGAAGGAACTGGAAACAGGGAGCCAGGTGCATATCACGGTTTCCGGGCTTCCGGCGGCCGGGGAAGCCGGGGTGAGAGGCTATCACCTGACGGATGTGGACGCGGACAGCCTGGCGGACGCGGACGCGGAAAACACGGTGGTGGAGGAAATCGACGTGACCTGCGGGGGCGGCGGCCTTTCCTTTGACACGGACGGGTTTTCCGTCATGATATTTACCGTGGGGCAGGCCCTGACCGGGGATCCCGTGAATTACAGCATCGATCAGTTTCAAGTGGCCTTTGTCAGCGGAGGCGTGAAGACCGATACAGACGCAGACGGGACGAAAGACCTTTACGTCTGGAACGCTACGGATACCGCCTCCGGCCATGAATTTGTCTACAGGGCCAGTTATACGGTTTCCGGCGGAACCATCCCCGCGGGGCAGTTTGCCATCAGGCTGCCGCTGCATATGCTGAGGGACCAAGACAAAGCGGACGCGGATTCCTTTGACTGCCCGTTTCTGAACGAAAACGAGCTGGCGGCGGGGGACAGTCCGGACTTCTTATACCGCGTTGAAGGCGACTGCGTCTATATCTATAACTATACCGAGATGGCCTCCGGGCTGTCGGGTAATATCGAGTTTTCCTATACGACAACAAAACGGACCTACGATTACAGGGATATGGATGCGCAGACGGAGGAAACTCCCGGGACAAAGAAGCTGAATGCGCAGCTGACGGTTGGCGTTGAAATAGACGAGATAGCGGAAAGCGGCGCGCCGGAGGGAACAACGAAAGCCGGTGAAAAGGCGGCAGAGGAGAGCTTTGCCGATGGCGTCACAATCAATACCGGCGAAGTGATCTCCTCCACCTTCAAGCAGACGCCGACCAGATACACCACATGGCAGAGCGGCTGGGGCGACGCTCCGGCGGACGCAGCAGACAGCTACTATTTCGTGTGGCCGGTTTACACGGTGGTCGCCAAGGGGACGCAGCGCTACAACCTGACCCTGGAGGACGCCTTCAGCGATTTTGGCGGACAGGTGGTCGCCTGCCGCTTTTCCGGCTCCAGTACATGGGAAACGCCGGGCGCGGACGGATCGGCAACCGTGGAAGGGCTGCTTCCCTCCGACGGCGTGGGGAGATACGATTACGTCCTGGTCAGCTGCTCCAGGGAAGAAATCCTTACATATCTGAAGGAGCAGTATGCGGAAATTCTGAAGGACAGCACGACATTGGAAGAGGCGGAAAAGAAGCTGTTCGAGGAGGGCGTCACGTGTAAATATACCATACAGAACAGCGTCACGGTAACGGTTACGCCGGCCGACGGGGTGGATCCGGCCACCTCCGCAAGCGCCGCAAAAACCTACGTCTATGAACGGCTGGGGTACGTAACCCCCGGAGGCGAATATGGCGCGGAAAAATGGGGCATCGATCATTCCAATTCCCGCGTGTATGGCTTGGATGATATTTCGTCCTATAAGCTGTCGGAATACCTGGAGGGGACAGAAGATTCCCTTACCGGGCTGAAATACTACGCCTATGCCAGCGGCTATCCGGGGTCGGATACGCTGCAGGAAAACGATACCGGGACGCTTCAGGACGCGATTGACGGAAAGTTCTTCCAGGCCTCCGTCACCTATTCCCTGGAGGATGCGGACTTTTCCCTGCAGGCGCTGGCTTACGACAGCAGCTATGAGAGCGCGGACGGGAAAAGGATAAGCGGGACGCGCCAGGCGCTGGAAACCGGGGATTATGACATAACCTCCCTGCAATGGAGGGCCGTGATGAAAACAGCCCGCTATGATGAGGAAAAAATGGGCTTCGTCAGCGCCAGTGTCACGGATTTCAGCGAGCTGGATTACACGCCGGAAAGCGGATTTGAGAAGAATACACTGTACTTCCGCGTGTACGCGTGCGAGGAAGGCGCGGATACGGAGAGTTGGCTTCTCGCGGCGACCTGCAGCCTGGAAGACAATTCGTATGCTTACAGCGGCAGTGACGGGACGGCCTATCCGGGAAGCCGGTATATCGACGGGGAAAAGACCTCCGGCAAAACCCTTGTATTTAACGAGGGCGTTAAGGGGTACAGAATAGAAACCTCCAACCCGTTTTATTACACCGAGATTGGGGCGTATCCCACCATTTCCCTGAACCGCACCGGCCATGTGGCGCAGATCCTGCTGGGGGCTGAGGACGCCGCCGCGGATGACCTGCCAGACCTGGCGGATAAGAAGGCCCTGAGCAAAATTGCCCTGACCAACAAGGCCGCCGGGACGGTGAGCCGGGATGGGGATAATAAATACAGGGGTGTTAAAGCCGGGACGGATTATATCTTCGCCGTCATGCGGGATTCCGCCCTGACAAAACGGATCGCTTCCACGCTGAACGATAAGAGAAAGCAGCAGTATGAAATCACATGGAGCGTGGCCCTGCAGGAGACCTACACAGACGGCGATGGAAACCATTATGTGGCGCAGGAGAGCGGCGTCTTTTACGACCTGCTGCCAGCCGGGGCGGCGCTGGACATGGGTTCCATAACGGCCGCCGCGTCTTCCGGCGCCCTGACGTCCGGCGAGTATACGCTGACGCTGCTTGAGAATTACAGAGGGTCCGGCCGGAGTATGCTGAAGGTGGAGATCAGCGGGTCGACGGAAAGCTCCTACAGGCTTACCTATACCACAAGCCACAGCTGGGAGGCGGTCTGGGACTATGGGCAATCCGTCCTGAATTCCGTCGCTTATGAGACGGGAAACGGGGACATCGGAGAAGGCCATCCCGACGCCGGCGGGACGATCGAGGACAAAAGCCTGATGGCGAATCTGACGGAGGAGACGGAGGATGATTCCGAGGGCACGGAGAAATTCCTTTACAACCAAGCCAGCTGGGACATCAATATCCTGTTGGCCTCCAACACCGGGCTCCTCAAGCAGGTGAAAAGCAGCGGCGGCGCGGAATACTCCTACTCCGCAACCGTATCGGCGGACGGCGGCTACTCCTATCAGGCGCGGTTTGCCAACGACGCGGTGACGGCGTCGGAGGACATCATGCTGTTCGACTCGCTGGAAAATTACAGCCCGGACGGCAGCCCGCTGTCGGACTGGCATGGTACGCTGACCGGCATCGGCTGCTCGCAGCTGGATAAAAAGGGAGTACCATATAAAATCTATGTCTCTGAGACGGAAAACCTGGATATCGATGGGCTGAATTGGGGCGAGGATCCGGAAGGGTACAGGAACTATGAGTTCGAAACGGAAACCGCGGCTGAATGGATATTGCTGGAGACCTACCAGGAGGGCCATGCGGACCTCTCCGGCGTCCGCGCCGTGGCCGTCGACGCCCGGGGATACCGGCTGGCGGCCGGGGATTCCCTCGTCTTCACCCTGTATATGAAGGCGCCAGCCTCGGCAGAGGATCCGGACTTTGCTGAGGACGGGGACGATAATGCCTATGCAGATCCGAAAACCTGTAACAATATCTACATATCCCGCACGGCGCTGGCCGTCGTCACGGATCCGGAAACGGGAGATACAGAGACGGATGAGGATAGCGGCAGCCCTGTCCTGTCCCACCAGGATTACACCCAGGTCCATTTCCGGCAGACGGGGGACGTGCTCCTGAAAAAGGTGAACGCCGGGGATAGCGCAGAGGCGGTTAAGGGCGCGGTCTATCAGCTGAGCGGCGCCTCGATGTACGGGACCCATTATGAGCTGACGGCCACCTCCGGGAAGGACGGAAGCATTACCTTCGGGGACCTGGAGCTGACAGATGAAAGTACCGGCGTTTATGAGCTGCGGGAAATCTCCTGCAGCCCGGACTGGCAGCTGAATACGGAGGTTTACCAGGTAAAGATCGAGGTTGTGGACGGGGAAGCCGTGACAACCCTTTCCGGCTATGATTTCCCGGATGAGGACGGGGACGGGACGTGGGACACGGCGGACGACGGCCGGTATCTCCTCACGGACGAGCCGCGGATCCACGCCGACGTGAGCTTCCATAAGGCAGACAGCATCACCGGGCAGGACGTGGAAGGCGCGCAGTTCAAGCTGTACGGGATCTCGGGATACGGAAACGACGTCCTGATGTACGCAGTTTCCCGGGAAGACGGCGCGGTCAGCTTTAAGAACGTGGAGTACGGCAGCTACGCCATGACCGAGATTGCCGCGCCGGAGGGCTATATCATGGGCCGCGCCGTCTGGACCGTGCAGGTGGATGAAAACGGTATGCTCAGCCTCTATACCACCGATGAAAACGGGAAGCTGCAGGCCGTGGAGCAGAAGGAGGGCGAATATGTCCTGGAAAACGAGCCTTACCACCAGGTGCAGTTCCTGAAAAGGAGCGCCTACGGCAAGGACAACTACATAGAGGGGATCCGGTTTAAGCTGTACGGGATCTCGGATTATGGAAACAGCTATGAGAAAGAGGCCGTGTCCGGAGAGCATGGCCTTGTGACCTTCGGCGGCCTGGAGCCGGGAACCTACAGCCTGGCGGAGACGGATACCTCCGGCGCGAAGGACAGCACCTGGGATGATGAGAATCAGGAAAACGGCCTGAGCTACCCGGTGGACAGCCGCGTATACACGGTCGTTGTAGAGGCCGACGGCGGCTTTGCCATCACAGGCCTGGGCCAGGAACGGATCGATATCGGCGGGGACGGATCCGGCGAGGATTTCCATATCTTCCCGAACACTCCGGAAAACGGCGTGATTACCGTGACCAAGGTGTGGCTTGACGGCGGGGATGACGCGGCGCGAAAACCCACCGACCTGGATATCACGGTGAGCGCGGCCGAACCGGATTCGTCGGAATACGGCGGCGTCTCGATCACCTTTGACGCCAACGGCGGCAGCTTCCCCTATTACGGCGGCGACGGCGCCTATAAGCTGGCTTACGCGGTGCAGGACGGGGAAGTGGCCATATTCGGACGCGGGCGGTATGTAACGCCAACCTTCAACAGTGAATTCGAGGGCTGGTGCGAGGATGCGGCCTGCACAACACCGGTAGCTGTAAATGACTCCGGTTATCCGGTGGACGCGGACCAAAACCTGATTACGCCGACGACGGAAAATCAGACCCTCTGGACGCGGACGGCGGCAGGCGGCTATACCCTGACGCTGTACGCGAAATACAGGACAGCGGACGTGCTGTACGCGGTGCGGCTGTTCGGTATCGATATGGATGTGGACGCGGATGGCAAGGCTCTTGGCCTTACCTTCGGCCCCGCGTCCGGTGAGGACTACCGGTTCCTGCAAGAGGGCGCAGACGGAAGCGAAGCGGCAGACTACCAAAGCGGCTCCGGCTATGTCGCGCACTGCGCCAAGGGGGAAGGCGTTTGCCTGCACTGGATGACCTGGGAGGAGATTGCGGCGCAGAGCGCAAGCAATCCGCATGCTTTTGACGCCTGCCTCATAGCGGGCTGCACGCATTCGGTAAAGGTCTACCTCAATGATACGTTAAAGAATGCAAGCTACGCGGATGCGGGGTGGACCGGCGACGGCGCGGGGATACTGGCAGTAAGTTTCGTTAATGGCTATAGAAAGTGGAATGGAACTGGGAGCGGTAACGGCGGATGGGCGATCTCCAAAGCCCGCTATACCCTGAACGGCGTGGACGCAAGCACAGTTCCGGAAGGAATGGAGGATTATAAAACGACATACTCCGGTACAGAGTATATCTGCACGGAAGAAAACTGCCTGTTGAGCTGCTTTGAGACAGGCCTGCAGAACGCCATTGCGGCGGCATCGAAACTGTCGACCACTGGCGTTTCCAAAGATACTAATCCGGTGTATGGCAATGGTAGTGCGACCACAAATGACAGGCTGTGGCTGTTCAGCGGGTATGAGTTGGCTGGAGAAGTTGAAAAATGCCGCTGGTTAGTGGAGGGTGAAAGTATCCGTTACTCGCCAGTGGATTTGTCGTTTACCTTCTACAACGAAATCGGCGGTCAGACGCCGCGGTGGTTGCGCTCGGCGAGTACTGCCACCGCCATGTTTGTATACTACAGTGGCTCATCCGGCTGGGCCAGTAATTATCCCAACATAGTGAACGGCGGCCTGGCCCCCGGCTTTTGCATCAGGTAGGACGGCGCTTTTCCCCGGAGGGAGCAGCCGCAGCGCGCCGGAACCGGGATACCGTCTGCGGGGCCGTCAACGCGACAGCCTGCCGCAGCCGCCTGAGTATAGATGGGAGGATCCATGAGCATGAGACGATCAGATAAAAGAAAAGAACCGAACGTGGGGCGCCTGTGGCGAAAGGCGCTGCGGCTTGTGCTGACGGCCCTGATCCCGGCGCTGACCTTTACCGCCTTTGCCGCGTATGCCGCAATGTCCGCCGGACTCTTCAGCGCCGGGACCGACGGCGGCTACCGCGTGTCCACAAAGGACGGCGTTACAAAGGGCGGTACAACCACAGAAATCGCAACCACGACCGATCCGGATACCGGGGAAACAGTACCGGACTGGCGGCAGGATCCGGACAAAACGAATACCTGGTATCTCTACCTTGCGGGCGAGGAAGAACAGGGTAAGGATCCCGTGGTCACGCTGGTCATGGACGGCAACACCTGGACCTATTATTTCACCGTGGTGGACGACGCGACGGCGGAGTATTACGTCACGGAGTTTATCAACCGGGAGGGAGATTATGAGCTGACGGCGGATCCCTCCTATCAGCTGGTGAATGAAGACGGCAGCGTCCTTTACTACACCAAAACCGGCTCCAACGGCTCCGTTACCCTGTATAACAGGCTGAAGGACGAAAAACTGGCGTTTGGCGGCCTGACGCTGACCAAAAAGGTGGAGAACGCGGACGACACGTCCAGCTTCCTGTTTACGGTCCGCCTTTCCTATACGCTGAAAACGGACGCGGATGGAAAGGCGGTGGATGGAACCTCGGCAACGGTCGCGGCCCTGCTGACCGGGACACAGTCCTACGGCAATGTAATCGTGGAGTGGACACAGAGCGATCCGGTCACGGACGATGGAATCACCGCTGCCGGATATACCGGGACGGCTGCGGTCTACCTGAAAGCGGGAGAGAGCGTGACGCTGACAGACCTTCCCGCAGGGGTGGCCTATTCCGTTTCCGAAACGGATACGAAGGGGTATACGAAGGCATGGACCGGCGCGGACGACACCGCGCTGACGGGCGAGCCTTCGGGCGTCATTGAGGAAAATACCACGGCCGCCTTTACCTGCACCAACACAAAGGAAAGCGGCGGGGGCGGGGATCCGGATCCCACCGGGATGGGGAGCGTGCGGGTGGAGAAGCTTGTCTGCAGGGCTGACGGGACGGAAGCGGAGGATGACCAGGGCATCTTCTCCATGCGGGTGAGCCTGACCGGACTGAAGGCCGGCGCGTCCTACTCCTATACCCTCTATAACGCGGCCGGAGAAGTTGTCCAAAGAGCTGCGCAGGACGGAGAGGCTGAAGATTGTACCGATACCTACACCGCGCTGGCGGACGGCTCCGCCGATGTGAGCCTGCTGCTGCTGAACGGGCAGTACGCCGGATTTTCCGGGCTGCCGGTGGGGTGCGGCTATCAGGTGATGGAGTCGGCGGCCGAAGGCTACACGGCGTCCTACGAGCTGTCCGGAGGAGGAGGCAGCCCTGTATACGCCAGCTCCAGGGGGACCAATTACGAGGAAAACCTTTCCCTGACGACCGCAAAAGAGACCCTGGATCCGGAAGAGGCAGCCGATGCTGTGACCGTGACCTTTAAAAATACGCTTCCGGACGTGCCGGCCGGGAACGCTTCGGTCAGCGTCACCGTGACAAAGAGGTGGCAGGATCCGGACGGGCAGGACGACAGCGAAAGCCACGCGGGCGAAGAAGTAATCATCTATCTTTTGCAGACCCTTGAGCCGGAGGAGACCGACGGCGCCGATGTTGTGGGCACTGCGTACCTGAACGGGACGGACGACGGATGGACGTATGCCTGGGAGAACCTGGACCGCTATACCGACGGCGGGCAGACGTATTATTACTATATCAAAGAGGAACGGATCAACGGCTGCAGTACCGCCCTGTCCGTGACGGAGGCGCCGTGTCTGGATGAAAACGGGAACGTGATTTATGAAACGGACGAGGATGGGAATTACATCCTGGATGCGGCCGGGGAGAAAATCATAGCGTATGACGAGGAGAAGGATTATTCCTTCACCGTAACAAACCGGGCCTCCCGGGAACTGCCGAAAACCGGCGGGAGCGGAACGCTTCCATTTCTCCTCCTGGGCCTTGCCCTGACGGCAGCCCCGGCGGGATGCCTGTCGGCGGCCAGGCGCAGGCGCGTAAGGGAGGTGAAATAATGCCCCTCATTCCATACGACGCACAGCCCCGGGCTGACCCGGAAGAAACCAGACAGACCCGGAGACACCGCAGTACCGGAATGCATCAGCCGGACGCGGCAGACGCCGCAGGGACGTAATCAATCCCCCTGCGAGAAAAGATGAAAGGAAAGACATCCTATGAAAGCAATCAGAAAGGGTTCCGCAGCGCTTCTGGCCGCAGCCATGGTTCTGGCGTTAAGCGTCGCCGCGTCTGCGGCAAGCGGGACAAACAGCAGCGCCGGGAAGATCACCATTTCCAACCCGGTGGTCGGCGAAACCTACAGCGTGTACCAGATGTTCGTTCTGGAGAGCTATAACACCGACCCGGACGGCGATGCGGATACAGACGACGGCATCTACGCCTATACCATTTCAACCAGCAGTCCGTGGTGGGATTTCGTAAAGCCGGCAGATACAGAAACCCAGACAGCTGCCGGCGCAGGGGCAGGCTATGTGGCGCTGGAGGAAAAGGACGACAGCGCCTACTATGTGACATGGACGGACAGCAGCGCCGACGCGCAGGCCTTTGCCAAAGCCGCGCTTGCATATGCGAAGAGCCAGTCAGTTACCAAAACTGCATATGGAAAGCTGAAAACAGAAAACGGAACCAGCCTGGATACGGAGAATTCTTCCGGATCCGGCGTTGCATATAACGGCGGCGCGCTGGTTTTCTCCGGCCTGAACCTGGGCTATTACCTGGTGGATTCCTCCCTCGGAGCGCTGGTGATGCTGGACACCACCGGCAGTGAGGCAGCAATCGAAGAGAAAAACGCCGTACCGACCGTCCAGAAAGAGGTGCGGGAGGATTCTACCAATACCTACGGTGCTTCCAACAACGCCGACATCGGCGACACCGTGACCTTCCGGACCACAATCACCGCCTGGCCAGGCGCACAGAATTATGTCCTGCACGACCAGATGTCCGCGGGGCTGACCTTTGGTTCTGTTTCAAGCGTCACGGCAGGCGATCCGGAGGCTGATCCTGCAAGTTACTCAGTTATTAATTCTGCAAACTACTCAGTCAGCGCTTCCGGCCTGGGTGATGGATGTACATTTGAAATCCGTTTTGCGCAGGGCTACCTGGATACTCTGACTGCGCAAACATCTATCGTTGTGACCTACACCGCCGACGTCAACAGCGGCGCTGTCATAGACGGGACTGGCAACACCGACGCGACGCATCTTACCTATGGGGACGGAAGCGAAACAGCAACCTTGTCCACCGCCACCTATGTCTATGACGTGGATATATTCAAGTACACCACGGGTTCCGGGAACAGCGCCACGCAAGCCGCCCTGCCCGGCGCGTCTTTCGTCCTCTACAAAACTGTGAATGACGAAAAGTATTACGCAAAGGTCGAAAACGGGAAGCTGACGGGCTGGACAAAGAACAGCTCGTCGGAGCGTACAGAGGATCCTGACGACGGAACCTGCGCCACCACCCTGACCTCCGACGCGGACGGGAATATCAGCGTGGACGGCCTTGACGCGGATGATTATTATCTGTTGGAGACGGCGGCTCCGGCAGGATACAACATGCTGGCAGAGGCCGTTGCGTTCCAGATTAATACCAGCGGCAGCGTTATGAAAGATGGCGCTGCATTGACAGGGGACACGCTTAAAATTGAGAACAAAACCGGCGCCGAGCTGCCTTCGACCGGCGGCATCGGCACCACGGTCTTCTATGTGGTTGGCGCCATCCTGGTCCTTGGAGCGGCCATCCTGCTCATCGTGAAAAGGCGCATGAACGGCTCCGGAGACTGAGCCGGTTGGCGCTGGCAGAAAGAAGGAGAGACCTGTGAGAAAGAAACAGAACGGTTCCACGCTCATTCTGATCCTGGTCTTTCTTGCGGGCCTGGCGATCCTGCTCTATCCCACCGTCTCCGACTGGTGGAACAGCCGGGTCCAGACCAGGGCAATCGCGGATTATGCGGCTGTTCTGGACGGGCTGGACGAGGAGGACTATGCGTATGAATTTGCGAAAGCGGACGCTTACAACGAGACGTTGAAGGGCATAGCCTTCCCTCTGACCAATTACGATGAGGCGGAGGGCTATGAGGACATCCTGAATATGACGGGCACCGGCATGATGGGCTACATCGAGATTCCAAGGATCAATGTGAAGCTGCCCATTTACCACGGCACCTCGGAGGCAGTGCTGGGCGTGGCGGCGGGCCATCTGGAGGGCACGTCCCTTCCGGTGGGCGGCCGGGGTACCCACTGCGTATTAAGCGCCCACCGCGGGCTGCCCAGCGCGAAGCTCTTCAGCGACCTGGATAAACTCAGAGAGGGCGACACCTTCACCATCACCGTCCTGGACCGCCTGCTGACCTACGAGGTGGACCAGATCCGGATTGTGGAGCCGGCGGAGGTAAACGAACTGGATATAGCGGAGGGCAGGGACTACGTAACCTTACTTACCTGCACCCCTTACGGCATCAACACCCACCGGCTTCTGGTGCGGGGACACCGCGTTGAAAACGCCGCGGAAGATGAAGCTGCCATAAAGAACGAGGCCTGCGAGCTGGATTCCACCATGCTGGCCCCGCTTGTGGCCGCCCCGCTGCTTCTGATTCTGCTGGTTGTCCTGCTGGTAAAGTACCGGAAACCAAAGCAGAAAGGCCGCCGGGACGCGCGCACGGCCAGAGAGGAGGATGAGGACCATGAATAAAAGAATCCGGACAATGGGCGGATTCCTGCTGGCGCTGGCGCTGCTCCTCTCCATGGGCATGACCGCCTTCGCCTACACGGAGATAGATACCGGCAGGACCGGCTCTGTCACCGTATCCCCCAGGGGAGGGGAGTCCATCGGGACGGAGCTGACGCTCTATCGCGCGGCGGACGTTGTGGTGGATAATGCCGACCAGAAGTACGTGCCGACGGAAGATTTTGCCGACGGAGGCGCTGACCTGAAAAATCCGGACGACGCCGGAGCGCTTGCCGAAAAGCTCTCCGCCTACGCGCAGGACAGGAACCTTTCCGGCGTCACAAAGGCTGTGGGGACGGACGGCTCGGTCACATTCGGCGATCTGCCCGCGGGTCTTTACCTGGTTGTCCAGAAGGCTGTCCAGCCGGGCGGGAGCATTGTGAACCCCTTCCTGGTCAGTGTCCCCGGCCTGGACAGCAGCGGCCGGTGGGTGTACGACGTGGACGCCAGCCCCAAGGCGGAAACCTATGAGTGGATTGATGTAACCGTAAAAAAAATCTGGAACGATGGGGGAGACGCCTCCTCACGCCCATCCTCCATCACCGTGAATCTATACAGTGGATCCACCCTGGTGGACGCCGTGGCTTTGAGCAGCGGCAACGGATGGAGCTATACCTGGACCGATCTGGAAAAGAACGACGGTTATTCTGTCTCTGAGGAAAGAGTAACAGGCTATGCCGCCTCTTATTCGCAGAGCGGCTATACCTTTACCGTCACCAATACCCCGTCGCTGGCGCAGACCGGGCAGCGCAACTGGCCCATCCCGGCGCTCGCCGGCTGCGGCGTGGCGCTGTTCGCCGCCGGCTGGAGTCTTGTATTCCTGAAGAGGAAAGACGATGCGTAGGAGAATCGGAATGTTGCTGATGGGCACAGGGGCAGTCCTGCTGATTGCAGCGCTGTCCCTGCTGTTATATAACCGGGCGGAGGACAAAAACGCCGGGCGCGCGGCGGAGGAAATCCTCCCCGCAGTCATGGACGCCGCCGGGGAGCCGGCCGGCCGGCTCCCCAAGGATGAAAAAGGAGAGGAAGACGCCGCGGATATGTCCGTGGCGGAGATCGGCGGGTACGGGTATATCGGATACCTCTCCATCCCGGCGCTGGAGCTGAAGCTGCCGGTCATGAGCGAGTGGGACTACACCCGGTTAAAGCTCTCTCCCTGCCGGTATTTCGGTTCTGCGAAAACGGACAATCTGGTGATCTGCGGCCATAACTACACAAGGCACTTCGGGACCCTGAAAAATCTGCAGGCCGGGGACCGGGTGTACTTCACCGACATGGACGGCGTGACGGCCGCCTACGAAGTGAAAGCGGTGGAGACGCTCCGGCCCGTCCAGATAGACGAGATGATCGGAAGCGGCTACGATTTAACGCTTTACACCTGCACCTACGGCGGACAGGCCAGGGTGACGGTACGGTGCGACCGGGCCGAGGATAAGAAGCGCAGCGCCGGATACCAGAAAACGCTGCAGAAATGATTGGAAAAGAAAGCGCTTTATGTTATACTGTATGAGTTTTATACGCGATATGACAGGCGCTGCCGCCTGCGGACGCATCGATCCGGAGCACGTCGATCCCCGGGCGGCCTGTCAGAAAACGGAGGGAATAATTCATACAGGAACGGAGAGAGCAACGTGGAAAAGAATGAAATCTACGAGTTACTGCAGCAGATCCAGTCCGGAGAAAAGACGGCGGAACAGGCTATGGACGATATCCGGCTGCAGCCGGAGCTTCTGGTGGGCAATTACGCGGACATCGATCTGCATCGGAGCATCCGCCAGGGAATGCCCGAAGTCATTTACGGCGAGGGCAAGACGGCGGAACAGATCCTTGGGATCGCTTCGGCGATGAAGGAGCGGGAGGCCGCCAATATTATGATTACCCGGCTGTCCCAGGAGAAAGCGGACAAGGTGGGGGAGCAGATGGAACTGTCCTATGATCCGGTGTCCCGCATTGGCGTCGTGAACCGGCGGGACACGGAGAAGAAAGGGAAGATCGTGGTGGTTTCCGCGGGGACCAGCGATCTGCCGGTCGCCGAGGAGGCTGCGGTAACGGCGGAACTGTACGGCAATCAGGTGGAGCGGGTCTATGACGTGGGGGTAGCCGGGCTCCACCGGCTGCTGCGCCGTCTGCCGGCGCTGGAGGACGCCAACGTGGTGGTGGCGGTGGCCGGCATGGAGGGGGCTCTGGTCAGCGTGGTAGGCGGCCTGGTATCCTGTCCGGTCATCGGCGTGCCCACCAGCGTGGGCTACGGAGCGGGCTTCGGCGGCCTGGCAGCCCTTTTGTCCATGCTCAATTCCTGCGCCAGCGGGGTGGGCGTCGTGAATATCGACAACGGCTTCGGCGCCGGGGTGCTGGCGTCCAGAATCAACCGGCAGAGCTGCTGAACCGGCGCAAGAAAGAGACGGCGGAAAAAGGTAATGAAATTTCCCATTGCCTCATAGACTAGAGAGAACGCGGATTCCGGCGTGGTCCGCGGTACGCTTTGGCAGGAGAATGGGGGAGCAGCATGAACGACAGGGCTTTGAAGGTATTGGAGCAGTACGAACTGGAAGTAACCGACACGCGGCGGGGAAGAGGCTCTTATATATGCGAGACGTCCGGGGGGCTTCGGATCCTCAGCGATTATACCGGCTCTGAGAACAAGGCTCTGTTTGAAAACCGTGTGATGGAGAAGATCCGGGAAGGAGGCTATCACAGCGTGGACGTGATCGTGCCCAACAGGGAAGGGCAGCTCATATCCAGGGACCGGGACGGCAGCAGGTATGTAGTGAAGGAATGGTATGTGGGCCGGGAGTGCGATACCTCGAATGAGAATG
Organism: uncultured Lachnospiraceae bacterium; assembly: GCA_964591265.1. Taxonomy (GTDB): domain Bacteria; phylum Bacillota; class Clostridia; order Lachnospirales; family Lachnospiraceae; genus Choladousia. The sequence goes on along the minus strand of CAZQAB010000004.1, from coordinate 53,778 downwards.
AAATTATGGCCGCAGTTGAAAATCTGGCGCGCCTGCACCGGCTGATGAAGCTGGAAGCGGACAGTGAGTTCCGGAAAAGCTTTACCGCGCAGTCTCCCCTTTCAGAGATCCGGGCGCAGAATGGGGAACTGAGGAAAATTCGCTCCTATGTGCGGAAAAAAAACGATAAATGTCCCTTTGAGCGGCTGTTTCTGGACTGCTTTGCGGGATATTATGAACAGGCGGCGGAAGCGGAGGAACAGCTTATAAAAGCAGGAGGAGCCCTGTCGGCCGGAACAGAGACGGACGCGCAGGGCCGTCCGGGAGACGCCGGACGGACCGCTCAGGAGGGGAATGCCGGTCAGAGAAGCGTATGCCACGGGGATTACAACCATCACCATGTCCTTATCTGCGGCTATGATACCGCCACCACGAATTTTGAATCCTGCAAATTTGATTTTCAGGTAAATGATCTGTACCGGTTCATGCGGAAGATTCTGGAAAAGCATGAATGGAACCAGCGCCTGGGAATGCGGATGCTGGAGCGGTACGCGCTGGAGCGTCCCCTGTCCCGGGAGGAGCGCCGCCTGCTGTGCGTCCGGATGCTGTATCCGGAGAAGTTCCAGAAGCTCGCGAACCATTATTATGGAAGCAGCAAGGCGTGGGTGTCCGGGAGGTTCCTGGAAAAGCTGGAAAACCTGACCCGCCAGGAGGAAAAAAAGGATAAATTTGTAAAGCTGCTGGAAAAATAGTTTCTTTTTACACCGGATTATGGTATTATTTTATATACAGTTAGGAGGGGCTGCCGCATGAATTGACACCGGGGTTTCCACAGCATTGTGTGCCAGTCTTCCATCACCATGAATACGGGAGGTTGTAAGATGGAGAACTATAGAAACGTATATGAGGAGTGGCTTTCCAATCCGGACTTTGACGAGGCCACCAAGGCGGAACTGAAGGCAATCGGAAACGACGAGAATGAGATCAGAGAGCGGTTCTACACGGAACTTGAATTCGGGACCGCAGGGCTGCGGGGGATCATCGGCGCGGGGACGAACCGCATGAATAAATATGTGGTGCAGAAGGCGACCCAGGGCCTTGCGAATTACATTCTGAAAGCAGGCGGCCGGGAGAAGGGCGTCGCCATCGCATACGATTCCAGACATATGTCTCCGGAGTTTGCCGATTTTGCGGCGGAGACGCTGGCAGGCAACGGGATCAGGGCGTACGTGTTTGAATCCCTTCGTCCTACGCCGGAGCTTTCTTTCGCGGTCCGGTATCTGGGCTGCATCGCCGGCATCAATATTACGGCCAGCCACAATCCTCCGGAATATAACGGCTACAAGGTTTACTGGGAGGACGGCGCGCAGATCACGCCTCCCCACGACACCGGCATCATGGCGGAGGTAAAGGCCATCACCGATTACACCACGGCAAAGTCCATGCGTAAGGAAGAGGCCGTCGCGGCGGGTCTTTATGAGGTGATCGGGGAGAAGATCGACGACGCGTTCATCGCCTGCCTGAAAAAGCTGGTGCTTCATCCGGAGACCATTCAGCAGGAGAATAAGAATCTCAATATCGTTTATACGCCCCTTCACGGCACGGGAAATATTCCGGTGCGGCGCGTATTAAAGGAGCTCGGATTTGACAACGTCCATGTGGTGCCGGAGCAGGAATTGCCTGACGGCGATTTCCCCACTGTCAGCTATCCGAATCCGGAGGCGGACGAGGCCTTTGCACTCGGCCTTGCGCTGGCGAAGAAGGTGGACGCGGACCTGGTGCTGGCTACGGACCCGGATGCGGACCGTCTCGGCGTCCGCGTGAAGGACGCAAAGACCGGCGAATACCATACCCTCACCGGCAATATGTCCGGCTGCCTGCTGGCGGACTATGAGATCGGCCAGACCAGGGCGGTAAAGGGGCTTCCCGAAGACGGCGTCCTGATCAAGACCATCGTCACCACCAATATGGCGGATGCCATTGCGAACTATTACGGGACAGGCCTGGTCGAGTGTCTCACCGGGTTCAAATACATCGGGCAGCAGATCCTGAAATTTGAACAAAGCGGCAAGGGAACCTATCTCTTCGGCTTTGAGGAGAGCTACGGATGCCTGATCGGCACCCACGCGCGGGACAAGGACGCCATCGTGGCTTCCATGGCGCTGGCAGAGGCGGCCGCCTTCTATAAAGCCCAGGGCAAGACCCTCTGGGACGCCATGGTGGAGCTGTATGAGCGCTACGGATATTATAAGGACGATATCAAGTCCATCACCTTAAAGGGGATCGAGGGACTTCAGAAGATCCAGGATATCCTGAATACCCTGCGCCGGAACCCGCCGGCTGAAATCGGGGGCTACCGGGTGGTATCCGTCCGGGATTACAGGGAGGACACCATCAGGAATACAAAGACAGGGGAAGTAAAGCCCACGGGCCTTCCCTCCTCCAACGTGCTTTATTATGACCTGACCGACGACGCATGGCTGTGCGTGCGCCCCTCCGGTACGGAGCCCAAGGTGAAATTCTATTACGGAATCAAGGGCGATTCCCTGGAGGACGCGGATGCGAAGTCTGCGGCCCTGGGCGGGGCGGTCCTGGAAATGATCAACAAAATGCTCTAAAAGAAAACAGAAGGCAGTGTGCTATGAAAAATGCGGGAAATACAGCGGATACCATTGATTACGAAGGGATAGAAGCGGGAGAATTTGCGGCCTTCCGGCATCTGATCCATGTGCTGCGCGGGGAGAACGGTTGCCCCTGGGATCACGCCCAGACCTTCGAGAGCCTGAAGCCCTGCTTCGCGGATGAGGCGCAGGAGGTGCTGGAGGGCATCGACCGGTACCGGGAGACGGGGGACGCGGAAAATCTCTGTGAAGAGCTGGGGGATATCCTCCTGCATGTTGCCTTCTTTGCGGATCTTGCGGAGGAGACGGGGCTTTTCTCCATGGAAGATATCATACGGGGAATCGGCCGTAAGATGCTCCGCCGCCATCCCCACGTATTCGGGGAGGATTCCAGAAGAGGATGGGATGCGGAACAGCTGAAAGGAGTCGCACAATTACCTGAAAACTGGGATGATATCAAAAAACTGGAAAAAGAAAACCATAATATTTCTGCATAAAATCAAGGAAAACCTTGACAAAACCAAAGACTCGTTATATAAATATTAGCAGAACCTTATATAGCAAGAAGGGTTTGTGATAAAAAAAGATCTGCGAACCGAAAAAGCAGATAGAATTCAGAGGAGGAAGAAACATGAATAAGACAGAACTTGTTGCTGCTATTGCTGAAAAAACCGAATTGTCCAAGAAAGACTCAGAGAAAGCGCTGAAGGCATTTACGGAAGTTGTTGCCGAGCAGCTCAAGAAGGACGAGAAGATCCAACTTGTTGGCTTTGGTACGTTTGAGGTTACCAAGCGCGCAGCGAGAGAGGGCATTAATCCGGCGACTGGAAAGAAAATAAAGATTAAAGCGTCCAAGAGCCCGAAATTCAAAGCAGGAAAGGCTCTGAAGGATCAGCTTAACTGATTGGTTCATTCAGAAAACTGCGGCCCCGGGACCCAAGGAGGGTTCCGGGGCCGTTTTATCCGGAAGGAGAAGGTTTCATGCGTTTAGACAAATATCTGAAGGTATCGCGCCTGATCCGGCGCCGGACTGTGGCGAATGAGGCCTGCGACGCGGGCAGGGTCACGGTGAACGGAAAACCCGCCAAGGCGTCTGCGGCGGTAAAAGAGGGCGACCGGATTGAGATTCAGTTTGGCAGTAAAAATGTGAAGGTGGAGGTTGTGTCCGTCCAGGAGACCGTAAAAAAGGAGGCGGCCCAGGAGATGTACCGGTATCTGTGAACGGGAACCCGGAGGGGTATATTCTTCGTTTCTTCCGCATAAGATGAAGGGACAGCCGGCTTGCGGAGCGGGATATGGAAGAAAAAAAGAGTGTGAAGCCCCACAGTATTTCCTGGAAAGACCGACAGCAGGGAAGTGTGACGGGAGTTACAGATGTACGCTCCTTTGATGAAAGCTGCGTGGTACTGGAAACGGAACAGGGCGTGCTCACCATAAAGGGGAAGGGACTTCATATCGGGAAGCTGACGCTGGATCAGGGAGAGGCGGAGCTGAAGGGCTGCGTGGAGAGCATAGCGTATTCCGGCGGCAATCCGGCCGGAAAGGGAAGCCTTGTAAAGAGGCTGTTCCGGTGATGAGCCAGGTGCTCCGTCAGGAGACAGCGGTATTTCTGCTGTCTGTTCTGCATGGGACGGGGCTCTCTTTTTTCTATGATCTGATCCGGTGCCTTCGCAGGACTTTCCGGCACGGTTTACTGGCAGTTTCCGCTGAGGATTTCCTGTTCTGGACCGCGGCCGGTTTTCTCACCTTCTGCCTGGCTTTTTTCCGGACCGACGGTGTGATCCGGGGATATGTGGCCGCAGGGATCGCCATTGGCGCGGTCCTCTATCATTTTACGCTGAGCAGGGCGGCTGTGGAGGCTTTTTCCCTGCTGTTTCTGGAAATCCGGCGTGTAATTCGCCTGATTTTGCAAATTGTGTCGAAACCTTTGAAAAAAACCGGGATTTTTTTGAAAAAACCGGTTGAATTTATGCGAAAAAACGCGTACAATGTTTTCAGAAAAAACAATGAGGAGTAATTGTTATGGCGGGGAGAAAGCGTCCCAGCAAAAGCAACCGGAGGGGAATGGCTGCTATTGCCGGTATTGTCGTGGTTCTTCTGATTTGCCTGCTTGTCCAAAGCCGTCGGCTTGGCGTTCAAAATGGGGTATACGAATCCAAAAAAGCGGATCTGGAGCAGGAGATCAGGGACGAGGAGCTGCGGTCAGAGGAGATCGAAGATCTGAAGGATTACGTGAATTCCACAGAATATATCGAACAGGCGGCCAGAGAAAAGCTGGGGCTGGTCTATTCGGATGAAACCATATTTATGCCAGAGGAATGAGGATATTGCAGAGCAGTATCCTCTTTTTCCGCGTTGGCGATGAGCCGCGCCAGCCGCACGATACCGCCTGGCTGAGAGCCATCTCTCATCCAGGCGGATATCGTGCGGCTCAAAAAGAGTTTCTTCATCAGCCGTATTTTGACAGACATTGCGCCCGGAATCCATTATAGTGATGGACAGGGACTGGCAAGCGTCCCGGAAGAGTACGGGGAGGAATGAATATGGGCGATGCAAGGATGTATCCAATGCCGGAGAAGGAACAGCTTGAGCAGTACGCGGAGGCGTTTTACAGCCTGTCCAGGCTGTTTCAGAAAATGCCCTGCCAGAAGTCGCGTCTTGGCGACGGGGAACTGGAAGAATTGTTTGCGGCGGCGCGGGAATGTGCCTGCGCAGGCTGCACAAGAGAGGGGCAGTGCTGGGGGAACGAGTATTTCAAGAGCAGCGGGATCCTGTATGAACTGTTGAAGGACCTGGAATATGACGGATGCGTGTCGGAGCATTCCAGAGGGCAGCTGCAGGACCGGTGCGGCAGGCCGCAGGAGCTGGAACAGGCGCTCACGGACAGCTACGGGCAGGCGCGCATGGATCTGGTGTGGAACAACCGGATGATGGAACAGCGTATGGCGGCCGGGGAGCAGATCTTTCAGACGGCGGAGCTGCTCAGCCGGACGGCCAAAAGCTTTGAGAGTATGCCCATCCGGGAGGAAAAGCTCCGGAAGAGGCTGGCAAGGGAGCTTCGCTATCTGGGAGTGGAATTGCTGGGAGTACGGATTTTTCTTTGCGATCTCCGGCGCAGCGAGATTTATCTGACGCTTCGCGCGGGAAAGAAGTCGTGTATTTCGGCAAAAACGGCGGCGGAAATTCTGTCGGCCTGTTTTGGAAAGCAGATGCGGCCGGCCTGGAACTGCAGGGCGGCGGTTGGCGATACTCCGGCCAATTTCCATTTTGTGCCGGATACGAACTATCAGATATTCTGCGGAATATCCAGGATCACCAAGGCCGGGGAGCTGATATCCGGAGATAATTACGCGTTTCTGCAAAAAGACACCGGAAAGGTGGTTATGAGCCTGGCAGACGGGATGGGCTCCGGGGCCAGGGCCTGCCAGGAGAGCGAGACGGTCATCGAGCTGCTGGAACAGTTCCTGGACGCGGGGTTTCCCCAGGAAACGGCGGTGCGGATGATCAATTCCTGCATGCTGCTTCAGAATCAGCGCCAGATGTTTTCCACTATTGACTTGTGCATGATCGACCTGTATAATGCGGGCTGTGATATGATCAAATCCGGGGCGGCATCCACCTTTCTCCTCAGGGGAAAGGAGATCGAAGTGATCGATTCCGGCGCTTTTCCGGCCGGAGTGCTCCAGCAGTCCGATTATGAGAGCATGCACCGGCAGCTTCAGTCGGGCGACGCCGTTGTTATGATGACGGACGGGGTTCTGGAGGCGCTTCCGGAGGGAGAAAGAGAACGGCAGATGGCGGAGCTGGTGGCAGGAAGCGAGTGCCGCAACGCCAGAGAATACGCAAGGCGGCTGATGGAGAAGGTCTATCTGATGCAGAAGCTCCAGGCCAGGGACGATATGACCGTCCTGGTGGGCAGGATCTGGGAAAAATAGAGGACGCGGGGAGGCGCATAATGCGCGAGATCTTTCATACGATCGAAAAGTATCATATGATAGAGCCGGGGATGCGGGTGATCGCCGGGGTTTCCGGGGGCGCGGATTCCGTGTGCCTTCTCTATGTATTGACGCAGTATCAGAAAACGATTCCTTTTGAGATAAGCGTGGTTCACATAGAGCACGGGCTTCGGGGAGAAGAGAGCCTGGAGGACGCGGCCTTTGTGGAGGAGCTATGCGAACGGCTTGGCGTACCCTGCCGTATCGTAAGGGCCGGGGTGAAGCGGCTTGCCCGGGAGGAAAAGCTGTCTCTTGAGGAGGCGGGACGGGCGGAGCGCTACCGCATCTTTGAGGAAATCCGGATCGAACAGAACGCGGATCGGATCGCCGTGGCCCATAACCGTGACGACCAGGCGGAGACGGCGCTCTGGAATCTGGTGCGGGGCAGCGGCCTGAAAGGGCTCGGAGGCATCCGGCCGGTGCGGGGCAGTATCATCCGGCCTCTTTTATTTACCGGAAGGGAGCAGATTGAGGCGATTCTGCGAAAGACGGGCATCGCCTGGCGCACGGACCGGACGAACCGGGAGCAGGCTTATACCCGCAACAAGGTGCGCCTGTCCATTCTGCCCGAATTGAAGCGGGAGCTGAACAGCCGGGCGCCGGAACACATTGCCGCCGCAGCGGAAAAGCTGCAGCAGGTGCAGGAATTTGTGGAGCGGATGACGCGGCAGGCGGCCGGAGCGTGTATCCGCAGCGGCCGGGATGTGACGCTGTATCTCCCGGAATATGAGAAGCAGGATCCGCTGATCCGGCGGGAGCTGCTGCGTCTGGCCCTGGAGACGGCAGGAAGCCTTCAGGATGTGGGAAGCGTCCATATTGAGGCGCTTGAAGCGCTGGCGAAAATGGACTGCGGCAAGAGCATCAGCCTGCCGGGACGGATAAGGGCCGTCCGGGAACACCGCATGATCCGGTTTGTAAAATGCGGCGAAAAGAAGACAGAGAGCCGGGGGCCTGCCCGGGCTGGGCGGGACGCAGACGAGACAGAGGATGTAAAGCCCGCAGACCCGCCCCGGGAGATCAAGGTCCCGGTGCCGGGGGAATGCGTCATGCCGGAGGCGGGAGGCCGTCCCGGACGGCGCGTCCGCACCGAGCTTCTGGAGAACAGCCCGGAAATCATGCGGCAGATTCCGGAAGAAAAAAAGTATACGAAGTGGCTTTCATATGATACAATTAAAAATGATATCCTGCTGCGCCACCGGCAGAGCGGGGATTATCTTGTCATAAACAGCCAGGGCGGCAGAAAGAAAATAAAGGATTATTTTATTGATCTCAGGATTCCCGCAGATCAGAGAGACAGGCTGTGGCTGCTGGCGGACGGTTCCCATGTGCTGTGGGTGCCGGGTTACCGCATCAGCGAGCGGGCAAAGGTTCACGGAGAAACCGAAAAAGTGATAAAGATACAGATGGAGGAAGAAATCAAATGAGAGAGAAAGTCAGGATCCTTTTGCAGGAACAGGAGGTGGCTCTGCGGATTCAGGAGGTGGCCCGGCAGATCAGCGAGGATTACGCGGGCAGATCGGTGCATCTGATCTGTATTCTGAAGGGGAGCGTTTTTTTCACCTGTGAGCTTGCAAAGCGGATTACGGTTCCTGTAACGATCGATTTCATGTCTGTAAAGAGCTACGGGGACGATACCAAGTCCAGCGGCGTGGTCCGGCTGATAAAGGATCTGGACGAGCCGCTGGAGGGCAAGGATGTCATTGTCGTGGAGGACATCATAGATTCCGGCCGTACCCTCAGCTATCTGATGGATATTCTCGGAAAGCGAAATCCCGGTACGCTCAGGCTGTGTACCCTGCTGGACAAGCCGGAGCGCCGGGTAAAGCCGGTCAATGTGGATTACACCTGCTTCAATATCCCGGATGAATTTGTGGTGGGATACGGCCTGGATTACGCGCAGAAATACCGCAACCTTCCGTTTATCGGCGTGGTGGAATTTATAGAGGATTAGCCTGTATAGGAGGAGGAACATGTTGAACAGGAATAATGCCAAAGGGATGGTATTGTATATAATCGCCGTGATCGCCATTATACTGATGGTGCTGACGTTCCGGGACAGGCTGGAGGAAAGCCAGACCTGGAACCGCCGCGAGCTGGAGAACGCGCTGGAGGCGGGAGAGATTGCCGCGGTCCAGATCACCCAGAATAAGGAGGTTCCCACAGGAGTGCTCCGGGTGACGCTGACCTCCGGGGATATAAGATATGTAAACGTCACGGATGTTAAGGAGGCGGAGGAAGAGCTTTCGTCCTATGACGATATAAAGCTGGATATCAGCGACGTTTCCGGGGACAGCATGGTGATGACCACCGTTCTGCCCGTCCTGCTCAGCGGTATCCTGCTCATTTTTATCTTTGTGATGATGAACCGCCAGGCGGGGGGCGGGAATGCCCGGATGATGAATTTCGGAAAGAGCCGCGCGAAGATGATCTCCCCCGACGCAAAGCGGATGACCTTTAAGGATGTGGCGGGGCTCCAGGAGGAGAAGGAGGATCTGGCGGAGATCGTATCCTTTCTGAAAGAACCGTCGCAGTTCATCCAGGTGGGCGCGCGGATTCCCAAGGGCGTGATCCTGGTGGGGCCTCCCGGAACGGGCAAGACTCTGCTGGCAAAAGCCATCGCCGGGGAGGCGGGGGTGCCGTTTTTCAGCATATCCGGTTCGGACTTTGTGGAGATGTTTGTGGGCGTGGGCGCTTCCCGTGTCAGGGATCTGTTCGAGGAAGCCAAGAAGCACCAGCCCTGTATTGTATTTATTGACGAGATCGACGCGGTGGCCAGGCGCAGAGGCACCGGCATGGGCGGCGGCCACGACGAGAGAGAGCAGACGCTGAACCAGCTCCTGGTGGAGATGGACGGCTTTGGCGTCAATGAGGGCATTATCGTCATGGCGGCCACGAACCGGGTGGATATCCTGGATCCCGCGATCCTGCGTCCGGGACGCTTTGACCGGCAGGTGGCGGTGGGCCGTCCGGATGTGAAGGGCCGCGAGGAGATCCTGGAGGTACACTCCAAGGGTAAGCCACTGGCGGACGACGTGGACCTGGAACAGGTGGCCCGCACCACCGCAGGCTTTACCGGCGCCGATCTGGAAAATCTGATGAATGAGGCGGCGATTCTGGCGGCAAAGGAGCGGCGGGTCTACATCACGCAGTCGGATATCAACCGGGCCTTTATCAAGGTGGGCATCGGCGCGGAGAAGAAGAGCCGCGTCATCTCCGAGAAGGAGAAGCGCATCACCGCGTACCACGAGGCGGGACACGCGATTTTGTTCCATCTTCTGCCGGATGTGGGACCTGTGCATACGATCTCCATCATTCCAACCGGGCGGGGAGCCGCGGGCTACACAATGCCCCTTCCGGAGAAGGATGAAATGTTCAACACAAAAGGCAAGATGATGCAGAATATCATCGTCAGCCTGGGAGGCCGCGTGGCGGAGGAACTGGTGATCGGGGACGTGACCACCGGCGCGTCCCAGGATATCAAGCAGGCCACGGATCTGGCGAGGGCCATGGTGACCCGGTTCGGTATGTCCGACAAGGTGGGCCTGGTCAATTACGACCATGACGACGACGAGGTGTTTATCGGCCGGGATCTGGCTCACACCAGGGCATACGGCGAGGAGATCGCTTCCCTGATCGACCAGGAGGTGAAGCGCATCATTGACGAGGCGCACGAGAAGGCCCGCTCCATGGTAGCGGAGCACGAAAACGTCCTCCACGCCTGCGCGAAGCTGCTGATTGAGAAGGAAAAGATCGGCCGGGAGGAGTTTGAGGCGCTGTTTCATACTGTGGTATATTAAACATAAAGAAGGACATCTGCGCTAACAGATGCCCAACAGGAGTTACCGATAGACGGTTAGCCGCAAAATGGCAAACTAAAAATAGCCGCTCAGTTGTGGGGCGGCTATTTCTGTGTCTTGTTACTGTCCTTACCGATAGAGTATCCTGCAATTTTGGTTCATTATGCGATATCCTGCGGAATATTCCGACAGGGCAAAGGTTCGCTGTTAATGCTCCGGATGGTCCACAGCTTCTGCAAGCTGATCCAGGGTTTTCTGCAGTTCGTCCAGATCTGCCGGGGTGAGCTGGCTGCCTGACGCCAGTGCAAGAAGCAGGTTTTTTACGGAGCCGGAAAAAAAAGAATCCGCAAGCTCCTGTGCCAGGCTGCGGGCATAATCTTCCCGGCTGATTTTGGCAAAATAGGTACGCCGCGTCCCACGGACGTCATTCATATCCAGAAACCCCTTTTTCATTAATCTGGTAATATGGGTGTGGGCCGTTGTCTTGGCCCAGTTCCAGCCTTTTTCATCGTTACAGAAATGCAATATATCAGCAAACACGACAGGGGTTGTCTGGTTCCAGAAAAAGGACATTAGCTCGGATTCGATATCTGATAAGCCTGAATGTTTACTCAATTGTGACTTCTCCTCCTTCAAACTGTAAGTTATAAAAATTTTATCAAAAGCAAAACGAAAAGTTAACAAAAATTCTACAAAAATTAGTGAATTATGGTTGACAAATGATAGAAGAAGCGGTAATATATACTACATAAATATAGAATATTATTTAATGTGTAAAGGAGATGATGCAAATGAGATGGTAAGCGATATACAGAAAGCTGTATTTTAATTTTGTGACAAAAAGGAGCCCGTATTTATGCGGGGTTGCAGGTCATTGATTTTACAGACTCAAATATGTTAAGTATGACAAGGAGGGCTAAACATGTTTAAAAAGAGAATGGTAGCTTTAGTATTAGCAATGTTAACTGCGGTGTGTTCTATATCTGTTCCAGTCATGGCTGATAGTAGGACAGAAAATTTCTTTGTATATTTGAATGGTGGTTCCGTAGTTTCCAGTGGATCAGCGAAGAAAACGGTAACAGGAACTATGTATACATATACAAAGGAACGTCCGGGAACTGCTATTACATGGGTACAAGGCGTAGAAACAGTTAATCTTAGAGGGCGTTCTGCGAATGGAACAACGGGAGTTACTTATTTGGGGGAAACAAGTTATGCGGGCGCAACATATTTGACATACAAATCGGGTTATGGATCACTTAATTCTTATTATAAGTTAGCGGTACAATATGCAAGTGATAATCCTTATGAGAAATTAGATTTGCAGTGTACATGGAGGCCATAAGAAAAGTAATTAAGGATTTGTCAAGTATAAAGAGGGATGATGAAAAGGGGTATGGAGAAAACGCATGCCCCTTTTCATACAATATCTGTGAAATGGAGACACAATGTATGGTTAAAAAGAAGATTGTATCAGGGTGTGTTGTTTTTGGCCTGTGTTTTTTTACGGGATGTGCGAATAAAGAAGCGGCAGAATCTTCAATAAATGTCCAGGGGAACAATACGGAGAGTAATCTGGAGGAAATCCCCGAACATATTGATGACATTCTGGCATCGGGAGTCGAAGTGGAGGCAAACATAGAGATGCCTGAACTTGATACAAAAGATGTAAGTATCTATCAGGGGACAACGATGAAAATTGATACTAAAGAATTAAGCGATGTTTTGCTGGATGAGCCGGTTACTCAAGATATCGAGAAGGATGGACAAGGCGAAGAAACAGAAAGTCTATGTATATATTCAGGAGAAGATGGAACAGAAATAATATCAATCAATGATACATGGGTGAAGTTTTCAACAGTAAAGTTTTCGCATATCAGAACCGATTTTGAATCAGAACCTATTTCTGATGGACAGATTGATTTTGATTTTATTTCCAGGGGTAACGCAGACCAGAAAATAAGAGAGGTACTGAAACCATTGAATATAGAAATATACCCGGAATCTGAATGTGTTCCCATGGATTACAGGACATTAAAGGAAAAGAATTTAGAACAATATGCAGACATGGAAGAAGCAGAAGAAATAGAAGTATTTCAAGAGGACATAAATATGCTGCAATCAATTCCGTGGTCAGAGGACTATAATTGCTATTGTTTTACCTATTATGGAATGGTTGACGGTATTAAACTCAACTCACAGGACAGAGAAACAGATGATAATGTTGTACCGGGGTCGATTATTCGCGCGGTATATGCAAAGGACGGCATACAGAGCCTGGAAATCTCTGATATTTATATTGCGCAAAAAGAGGTAGAAAAGATGCCGTTATGTACAATGGATACGGTTCTTGGGGCGATCGACCAGAAATATAACTCCATCATTCTGCAGGGAAATTATAAGGTCACTTCTATGGAGTTGGTTTATATAGCTGATGTCCGAAACAATAACGAAGGATATACATTGTTACCTGTGTGGAGATGCATTGTTAATCATAAATATGATGTGCAGGATAAAAATTCCAGTGAAATAGCAAATATAGAAGATAATTCTGTAATTTTAATAGATGCAGTCTCCGGAACAGAAGTATATTCGGGAGGAAGCATATGAGAGCAGTTTTATTTGAGTTAAAAAATGCACTGTGGTCAAAAAAATTTCTGTTTACAGTTGCAGGAATGATGGTTTTATCGCTGGGCAGTTTGTTAAATGAAATGAAAGCAACGCCTGATTCATCGGTTTATTATCTATATATGGTATATTTTTATTATCCTATGTGGATGATTGGGCTCGTACTTGCGCCTATCCCGGGAGCAATTTCATTTTGTATTGATTGGAACACACAGGTATACAGGTTGAAAATAATCCGATGTGGAAAAAGAAAATATATCCTGTCAAAAATCATAATTACCTGGGTGACTGCGTTTCTGACCGTAGCTTTGTCGCAAGTATTAATGCTTGAACTATTAGCGAGCAGCAGAACCGCATTTTTAGACGGCGATGGAAATGCTCTGCGGGGAGGTATTTATCAAGCCTATTTAAACGCAAATGGTATCTGGATCTATTTTATAAGCAAAGCTTTTTACCAATCTGCAGGGGTTGCTTTCTTTTCGGTATTTGCATTATGGATATCTGCGAAGATTACAGATGCTTTAGTAGTAGTGACAGCGCCCATCATAGGATATTACATTATCGATAATCTCTCAATCTGGCTGGGGTTACCGGGTTACTTATCAATTCCGCGTCTCATAAAAGGGAATATAGAAATTGTAAAAGGGATTAGATATACCTGGTTGTATGTAGGAGGGATTTTTGGAGGGCTGGCACTTCTTCTCAGCTGGTCGTTTTTCAAAAATTGCAAAAGGAGAATTGAAAATGGATAATATTATCAAGATCTTCAGAATTGCATACTACAGCTTAAAGAAAACTTTTACCAGTTCAAAAATATATATTGTTATGATCCTGTCTTTTATGTATGTACAGTTTATGGTAAACCCTGTAAAGGTTTTTGCTGAAAATGTTCAGATAGGAGTATCACCTTATGTATTTCCTTTTTTACTGACGTCTGATTACTCTGTAAAAATATTTCTCCTGTTAGTGATGTTGCTGTTTTGCAATGCCCCATTTATGGACGAAGCACAATTATATATATTAATACGTACTGGAAGGAGGAAATGGTGTGCCGGACAAATTCTGTATATTATGCTTCTTTCAGGATTTTATGTATTACTGTTAATTCTATTTACGGTGATCGCTTTAATCCCTGAGTTGTCGCTGGAAACCGGATGGGGAAAGGTGATTAATACTTTTGCACAGACGGGAATTGCTCCCGCTCATGGAATCCCGATTCCCTTTGATTATTCTGTTATTTTAAAATATGAACCGATAACGGCCATGATTCTAGAAGGATTTCTCTGTTGGCTTTTATTTATCTTATTTGGTAATCTTATCTTTACCATTAATATGCAAATATCAAAATTTGCAGGTAATGCAATAGCGGCAGCTCTGATTTTTTTTCAAATGATGTCAGAAGAAATCTCTCCGGTATTGACGTATTTTTCACCCGCATCATGGGTGTCTCTCTCCTTTTTGGATCTCAATAATACAAATCAATATCCGGGAATAAGTTATGCGCTGACAGCAATGATAATCATAAATTTTGTTTTCATCACAGTATCAATTATCCGTGTAAAAAATAAAACATTTTATGAAGCGAGTAAGGTATGAGGTGTACATATGAAGGTAATCGAAATTCAGGATATAAGTAAACGGTTTGGGGAACACGTTGTCTTAAATCATATTACCGCGTCTTTTCAGAAAGGAACTATATATGGGATTGTGGGACGTAATGGGTCCGGAAAGACAGTTCTGTTAGAATGTATTTGCGGCCTTATGCATCAGGATGAAGGGACAATTCTTGTAAATGGGAAAACAATTGGAAAGGAAGTAGATATTGCAGATAACATCGGAGTTATCATAGAAACACCCGGATTTTTACCTAATTATTCAGGGTTTCGGAATCTGCATTTTTTGATGGGAGTCAGTAAGAAAATAAACCCGGAAAAAATCCGTGCTGCCATGGAATTGGTCGGACTAAACCCGAATGATAAAAAAAGGGTGGGGAAATATTCGCTGGGGATGAGACAAAGATTGGGAATTGCCCAGGCCATAATGGAAAATCCGGACATACTGATTTTGGATGAACCCATGAATGGACTGGATAAAGAGGGCGTTACAGAAATGAGGCAGCTGTTTCTTCAAAAGAAATCAGAAGGCAAATTGATTCTTATGGCCAGCCATAATCGTGAAGATATCGAACTGCTTTGTGATGAGGTATATGAAATGGAAAATGGTATTTTGAGTAAGATATGGGGAGAGACATCAGGTTAAGAGCGCCGTGGAATAATGTTACGGGCGTCCGTTCTGAAACGCATCCTTGTCCGCCAGGCGCCGCAAAGTATTTTACCAAACAATAGGTATTGCTTCGTATTATATGAGATGCCATTGCGGCGCCGTTTTATATCAGGAGAGAGGAAAAATGAAGCGGGAGAGGTTTTTAGCAGGATTCGCATTGATGGGAGTTATATTGACGATCGCAGGTTGTGAAAAAATCCGGAGATAAGAAATCAGAATGGGATTCCGTATGCAATTTCGGGAGAGAGTGAGGAAGATGATTTTTCAATAAAAGAGAGTGATACCTCCCAGGAGTCAGAAAGTATGCCAACGAATCTGTAATACAATCTAATTATAGGCAGTCTGTAATACTGTTTAGTAAATCAAATAAATCAAATCAGATATTGATCAGATACTGGCAAAATTTCTTATTGAGGCTGCAGCAGGTCCATGATATAATGAGGGCGATGAGGATACTTTATCTGAGGAGGGTACATATCTATGAAATGTCCAAAATGCGGGAGTGAGAATGTAATTGTACAGGTGGTATCTGAGACAGATCTCAGGGAAAAGCATCATGGTGTATTCTGGTGGATATTTGTAGGGTTTTGGTGGGTGCCGTTAAAATGGCTGGCGTTTACTTTTCCGGCTCTGATCGTCAAAATTTTTGCACCTAAAAAGTACAGGACGAAAACAGTACACAAGAGTATGGCGGTGTGTCAGGAATGCGGCAAGCGCTGGGAAGTATAAAGAGCGGCTGAGAGGCAAACGGATCAATAAAACGATCCGCTTGTTTTTTTTAGATTTCCGGTGATCCGCGGTTATGACCGGACGGAGTGTGGAGCAGGAACAGGCAAAAACTGCAAAATTGGTCTATGAATTGTATTTAAAATATGATAGTGTAAGAAAAGCGGCGGCGTACATAAGGGAGGAGGCAAATACAATCAATGAAAACCAAGCGTGAAGACTATATTTCCTGGGACGAGTATTTTATGAGCGTTGCGAAGCTTTCGGGAATGCGTTCAAAGGACCCGAATTCCCAGGTGGGGAGCTGTATTGTGAGCAGCGACAACAAGATCCTGTCCATGGGTTATAACGGGCTGCCCACCGGCTGTCCGGACGATGAATTCCCCTGGGCCAGGGAGGGGGAGGAACTGGAGACAAAATACCCCTATGTGGTCCACAGCGAGCTGAATGCGATCCTGAATTACCGGGGCGGCAGTCTGGAGGGGGCGAAGCTGTATGTGTCCCTGTTTCCCTGCAACGAGTGCGCCAAGGCGATCATCCAGGCGGGGCTCAAAACCGTCATCTATGACGACGACAAATATCAGGGAGAGCCCTCCGTCATTGCGTCGAAGCGCATGATGAACGCAGCGGGTGTGCGTTACTACCGCTACCAGAGGACAGGCAGAAAAATCGAAATCCGGGTGTAACAATATACCCTGCGAGATCTGCCCGCAGGGCATAGGATACGGCGCGCCCTCTGGTATATGCGGAGCGTACGCGGGGAAAAGAGACAGGAAGGGGATTATTGCGTGAAAAATGATAAAACCGAGCTTTTTGAGCGGCTGCCTATTCCGAAAGCGGTGGCGCAGCTTGCCATTCCCACCATTCTCAGTTCGCTGGTCATGGTGATCTACAATATGGCCGATACTTATTTTGTGGGTATGCTGAACGACCCGGTGCAGAACGCGGCGGTTACGCTGGCGTCTCCGGTTCTTCTGGCGTTTAACGCGGTCAACAATCTGTTTGGCGTCGGCGGTTCCAGCATGATGAGCCGCGCCCTGGGGAGCAGGGATTATGACACGGTCCGGGGAAGCGCAGCCTTCAGCTTTTACTGTGCCTTCGGCGCGTCGCTTCTGATCTCCCTGTTTTATACGGTGTTTCATGCGCCCATGCTGCATGTTCTCGGCGCGGATGCGACGACCACGGCGGCTACGTCTTCCTATCTTTTCTGGACCGTAACCTGCGGAGCCTGCCCGGCGATTCTGAACGTCGTCCTCTCCAACATGATCCGTTCCGAGGGGTATTCCATGCATGCCAGCATCGGCGTTATGAGCGGCTGCCTGTTGAATATCCTGCTGGATCCCTTTTTTATCCTGCCGGGATTCATCGGTCTGGGGGCCGCAGGGGCCGGCCTTGCCACCTTTATCTCCAACTGCGTAGCCTGCATTTACTTTTTCGTTCTGCTCTTTGTCCGCAGACGGTCTACCTGTGTCTGTCTGAATCCGGCCTTTTTCCGGGTGAAGCGGGAGGCTATGATCAGCATTTTTGTGGTGGGCATTCCGGCGGCCGTTCAGAACCTTCTCAATGTTACCAGTATGACGCTCCTGAATAATTTCACCTCCTCCTATGGCGCGGATGCCGTAGCGGCCATGGGAATTGCCTATAAAATCAATCTGGTGCCAATGTATATCTGCACGGGGCTGACCCAGGGAATCATGCCCCTGGTCAGTTACAATTACACCGGGGGCGATCACCGCAGGATGAAGGACGGTATCTTTTTTGTCCTGAAGATATCCCTGGTCATATCAGTCGGAATGATGGCTGTCCTGTATCTGTCTGCCGGGAACATGATCGGCCTGTTTATGGAAAACGAAGGGATCATAGCCTACGGGATCCTGTTTCTACGGGGCTTTTGCATCGGCATTCCCTTTATGGCGGTGGACTTCCTGGCGGTGGGCGTATTCCAGGCGGTTGGGAAAGGGGGGTATTCCCTGCTCTTTGCGATCCTGCGGAAGGTGGTGCTGGAAATTCCGGCTTTGTTTATCCTGAATTATCTGTTCACGTTCCATGGGCTTCCCTATGCCCACAGCATTACGGAAATGGGCCTGGCCCTGGCGGCGGTGATTGTTTGGCGGCATTTGTCCGGGCAGATGGACCGCACCCCTTTGCAGGAATGAAATTCAGATTATTTTCTATATAAAACTGTTTATTCTGCGCCGTATGTGATATATTAACGATACCAGGTTTTAATACATAAAGGGGGTCATGGAAATATGGGAAAAAGCAATACGGAAAAAGCATATCGTATCTGTCTGGACATAGGCGGTACAAAAGTGCTCGGTGCGATTTACGACGATAAGGATAAAATACGGTACCGTCTGAAAAAGAAAACGAAATCCGGCGGCGATTCCTCTGAAAACGTCGAACAGGTTATCGTCAGCGTTGTGGAAGAGATGATGAAAGGGTTCGGCATTAAGAAAAATCAGGTGCGCGGCATTGCGGCGGGCGCGCCTGGGGTTATCAATCAGAAGACCGGGATTGTCCTGTTCTCTCCGAATCTTCCCTGGAGGGATTACGACATCAAAACGCCCATTGAAAAAAAATTCGGCGTTCCGTTTTACATCGGGAACGACGTAAACGTGGGCGTACTGGGCGAATATAAATACGGGGTGGCCAAAGGGTATAAAAACGTGGTGGGTTTCTTTGTGGGGACCGGCATGGGCGGCGGCCTGATCCTGGATGGGAAGCTGTTTACGGGAAATCAGTACAAAGCTGCGGAATACGGCCATATGATTCTGGATCCGGAGGGCCCTCTGTGCAGCTGCGGGCAGCGGGGCTGCCTTGAGGCATTCTCCAGCAAGAAAGGAATGTCCGCCTACATCCTGCAGCAGGCGTCCCGCGGCAGAGCGTGTATGTTGACGGACAACATCACCGACGGGGTATTTAAGAGCAAGATGCTCAGGAAAGCCCTTACCGACGGGGATACGGTTACGGTGGAAGCGGTGGATCGCGCCTGCCATTATCTGGCTGTCGCCACCGGCAGCCTGATCAACACCTTCAGCCCGGACATCGTGGTTTACGGCGGCGGTGTGATCGAGGCGGTGGGAGATATCTTCCTGGAGAAGATTCTCGCGGAAGTAGACCGGTACTGTATGCCCTCCATCCGCACCACCGTGGAGCTGAAGACGGCGGCCCTCGGCGACGACTCTGTACTGTACGGGGCGCTGTCCATGATCCAGTAAAAAGGTATTGTATTTACGCCGTAAACCGCTCAAATTCCTCATCCGTACACTTCACATAGTGCGTGCCGGACACCAGATGCTCCGTGCCGGCGTTGTAATCGATTCCGGATGTCTTATAATCATAGCTTTCCACCGTGCGCTGCTTCTCCAGAATGGGATTCGGAGAGGGAATCGCGGAGAGCAGGCTGCAGGTGTAGGGATGCACCGGATTCCCGAAAATCTCGGCGGTAGTGCCCGTCTCCAGCAGGTGTCCCAGATGCAGAACGCCGATGCGGTCTGAGATGTACTTCACCATGGAGAGATCGTGGGCGATAAACAGGTAGGCCGTGCCGGTCTCTTCCTGGATATCTTTCATCAGATTTACCACCTGGGCCTGGATGGATACGTCCAGGGCGGAGATGCACTCGTCCGCTATGATCAGCTTCGGGTTCATAATCAGCGCCCGGGCGATGCCCACTCTCTGGCGCTGGCCGCCGGAAAACTGATGGGGATAGCGGGAAGCGTGTTCAGGGGCAAGGCCCACCTTTTCGAGAATGGCCCGCACCATTTCCGAGCGTTCCCGGCGGTTTTTGTACATATGATGGATGTCAAGGCCCTCCCCGATGATATCCTCCACCTTCTTGCGGGGGTTCAGGGAAGCCATGGGATCCTGGAAGATCATCTGCATCTGGGTGCGCAGGAAATTTCTGTCTCTTTTGTTCATCCTGCCGCTGATATCCATGCCGCCGAACTGAATCCTGCCGGCGGTGGGATCATAGAGCCGGATCACGCTTCTTCCGATGGTGGATTTGCCGGAGCCGGATTCCCCCACGAGTCCGTAGGTTTCCCCCGGATAGATGCGGAAGGAAACGTCGTCCACGGCTTTCACCGTGAATCTGCTGCTGACCCGGAAATACTGTTTCAGGCCGTTTACGGCAAGCAGCGGTTCGCCGTTATAATTTACTGCCATGTTCTTCTGCCTCCTTCCTCATGCGTTCGATCCTTGTTTCCAGTTCCCGGGGCATTTTCACCTTCGGAGCGCGGGGATCAAGAAGCCAGGTCGCCGCAGAGTGGGTATCCGTGATGGGGAACATGGGAGGGTCGGCTTTGTCGTCGATCTCCAGCGCGAAACGGTTTCGGGGAGCAAAGGCGTCCCCCGTCTTTTCGTGGAGCAGATTGGGGGGCGAGCCCGGGATCGTATAGAGCCGTTCGTCGCTGGTTTCCAGATCCGGCATCGCGGAGAGCAGGCCCCAGGTGTATGGATGGCGCGGGTCGTAGAAGATTTCGTTGATCGTTCCCTTTTCCACGATCCTGCCCGCGTACATGACGTTGACGTAATCCGCTACCTTTGCCACGACCCCCAGATCGTGGGTGATATAGATGACGGAGATGCCCCGTTCCTTCTGAACGCGTTTAATCAGCTCGATGATCTTTGCCTGGATCGTCACGTCCAGAGCCGTCGTCGGCTCGTCGCAGATTAACAGGTCCGGGTTGCAGGACAGAGCGATGGCGATGACCACACGCTGCCGCATGCCGCCCGAAAGCTGGTGAGGATAGTTTTTCATCCGTTTTTCCGCGTCCTCGATGCCCACCTCTTTCAGCAGGGCCACGGAGCGGTCCCAGGCTTCCTGTTTCGGGGTTTTAAAGTGCCAGCGCATTCCCTCCATGATCTGTTTTCCGATGGACATGGTGGGATCCAGGCTGGTCATGGGGTCCTGGAATACCATGGCGATCCGCTTGCCGTTGATGTGCTGGCGGATCCATTTTTTATCTTTTTTCAGAAGGTCAACGGTTTCCCGGGAGCCGTCCGCATGGCGGTATGTAAATTCGATGGTTCCGCTGCCCACTGTCGCGTTGGAGGCGAGGATTCCCATGGCGGCTTTCATTGTAACGGATTTGCCGGAGCCGGATTCCCCCACAATGGCGACGGTCTCGCCCTTTTCCAGGTCGATGTTGACGCCCCGGATGGCGTGTACCGGACCCGCGGTTGTGCGGAAGGTGATATCCAGATCCCGGATATCAAGAATTTTCTGACTCGTTTCTGACATGGATTTCACCTCACATTTCCTTCATTTTCGGGTCAAGGGCTTCCCGCAGGCCGTCCGCCGCCAGATTGAAGCTGAGCATCAGAAGGGCCATCACCACAAGGGGCGGGATGATCTGATAGGGATGGGTGGTCAGGCTGCTGAAACCGTCGGAGATCAGGGAACCAAGGGAGCACTGGGGCACCGGGATTCCAAGCCCCACGAAGCTTAAAAAGGCTTCCGTGAAAATCGCGGTGGGGATCGAGAACATCACCTGTGTGATGATCGGCCCGATGATGTTGGGGAGCACTTCCTTAAAGATGATAAAGAAGCTTCCCGCGCCCAGAGTCATGGATGCCAGCACAAATTCCTGTTCTTTTAATTTGAGCATCTCCGCCCGGGCAATACGGCTCATGCCGATCCATTCGGTGAGCATCAGTGCGAAGATGATCGTCAGCATACCGGGCTGCAGTACCAGAAGCAGCAGCGTGACGATCACCAGACGGGGGATGCCGTTTGCAATTTCCAGGATGCGCTGCAGGATCATATCGGTGCGGCCTCCGAAGTAACCGGAGATCAGGCCGTAGCTCATACCGATGATCATGTCGATCAGCGCGGCGGCTACCGCTATAATTAAGGAAACTCTTGTGCCGGACCAGGTACGGGTCCAGATGTCCCGTCCGAAGGTGTCGCTTCCGAACCAGTAGTAGACGTCGTCCAGATCGTTGTCAATATAGTTGTTGACGGTTTTGGAACCGGAGGTCGTATTCATGGTCTCGCTTCCGTCGAAAATTCCCAGGGGTTCAAGGAATTTCACCCGGGGGGCCAGATTCTTCTCGCTCAGGGTCTGGCCGGAATAGGTATAATCATTCATGCCGGGGCCGATGATCCCCATGACGGTGATGACCACGATGAGAATCAGTCCGATGACGGCGCTTTTTTTCCTGAAATAGCGGATCAGCACGTCGCGCCAGAAGCTCTGGGACGCGAAGTTGGTATCGATGGCGATCTCGCCGGCGTTGTCCTTCAGGCGGAAATCAGAGTCAACCGGTACATAAGCCTGCGCGGCGGGAGAGGGCTCTGTCTTATTCATACAATCAGTCGCCTCCTTTCTTTGCAAGCCGGATCCTCGGATCGATGACGCCGTAGAGGATATCCACTGCCAGCATGATGCCGATGTACAGCGCGGAGTAGATAAAGCTCAGGGCGATGACCACATTGTAATCGTTGGACTGGATCGCGTTCACCAGCAGACTGCCCACCCCCGGGATCGAGAAGATTTTTTCCACCACCAGGGAGCCGGTCATCAGATCCACGATCAGCGGCGCCAGCACGGTGATGATCGGGATCAGCGCGTTGCGCAGCGCGTGCCGGATGATCAGCGCCGGACCGGAGATGCCTTTGCTCTCCGCCAGAAGCATATAGTCGCTGCCCAGCACCTCCAGCATTTCGCTTCGGGTGAAGCGGGCAATGGAAGCCATCGTAAACATGGACAGCGAAATACTGGGCAGTACGCTGGAACCGAAGATATCCTTTGAACGGAACAGCATGGGGAACCACTGCAGCCGGAAGCCGAAATAATAGCTGAGGGCAAGGGCAAACACATAGGAAGGAACCGATACTCCGATGACAGAGATAATGGTGGCAAAAGTATCCAGCGCCGTGTCGTGCCAGATGGCGGCGACCAGCCCCAGGATCAGCCCGATGACGGCGCCGATGGCGACGGCCGCTCCCCCAATTCCGACGGAAATCGGGAGCCTTGTCTGAATGAGCTGGGAGATCGGCGTGTTTTTGGAAATATTATAACTGACTCCGAAGTCACCCTTCAGCATATTTACCACGTAGCGGAAAAACTGTACGATAACCGGCTGGTCAAGCCCATACTTGGCAAAAAGCGCCGCCCGCTGGTCGTCGTTGAGTTTCTCATCGTTGAAGGGCGAGCCCGGCATAAGCTGCATCAGAATGAACAGGACCAGAAGGATGGCCAGGAGCGTAAAGATTGAAGTCAGGATTCGTTTCAGCGTATATTTTTTCAAATCAGGCATCCTTTCGTTTGATGGTATTGCGGTGTGCTGTTTATTTAAGAAGAAAGGCCGCACCAGAGAGGATCCTCATAGTGCGGCCAGAAAACCGAAGCCGAAGTGCTTGTGCTTATTCGGACTTCACCGTATTCTTGTAAACACGATTCAGGGCAACCGCATGGAAATCAATTCCGGTAACGTTTGAGGAGATCATCTGCGCGTTACACTGGGTGTAAAGCGGAAAGATCACTGCCTCCGACATTACGATTGCTTCTGCATCGTACAGTCTCGCCCAGCGCGCCTCCGCATCCGTGCAAAGATCGCCGGTGGTGCATTCCGCGATGATGGCGTCATACTCTTCGTTGCTCCAGAGACCGTAGTTGTTGGCGTTGCCGGTGATCCACATACCAAGGTAGGTCATGGGATCCGCGTAGTCCGGGCCCCAGCGGGTAAGGCCGAGCTCGAAGTTGCCGTTCTGCATATCTTCCACACGCTGCTTTTTCGGCTCAACGGTGATGTTGACGGTCAGGCCCGGAAGAGCGGTTTCCCACTGCTCCTTCAGTACCTGCGCAACCTTCTGGGGCGCGTCGTCCGCGTCAACGGTCATGTCCAGCGTCAGCTCGGAGATGCCAAGCTCCTCAAGGCCCGCTGCCCAGTATTCGGCCGCAAGATCCGCATCATAGGTGCACACATCCGTGTATTTAGTCTGATCCTCAGAATAATCGGAGCCGTCCGGGCCCGTAGCGAAGTCCATGGGGACCGCGGTGTAGGTGGCCTTGGAGCCATCCTTCAGGACGTCTTCGGTGATGGATTCGCGGTCGATGGCCATGGTCATAGCCATACGGATATTCAGATTGGCCAGTTCAGGAACCGCGTCGATGTTCGGGCTTACATACCACAGATAGCCCGCGCCGATGCTGGAGAATTCCCCGTCATCCTCTACCTGCTCTACCTGGTCGCCGTTCAGCAGGGTGATATCCAGCTCGCCCGCCTGATAGCTCATAAGAGCCTGCTGGGAATCCTGAATCACCTGGTAGTTGAGGCCCGGAAGCGAGATGCTGTCTGCGTCATAGTAATCCACGTTCTTGTTCAGATAGAAAGAAGTGGCCGCCGGCTCATACTCATACAGGATGAACGCGCCGTTGGAGAGGGTGGTCTCCGGGCTGGTAGCGAATACGTCGCCGCAGGACTCAAAGAATTCCTGGTTTACCGGATAGAAAGTCGGGAAATACATCAGGGACAGGAAGTAGCTGACCGGAACATTCAACTGAACCTCCAGTGTGTAATCGTCCACAGCAGTAACGCCCAGCTCGCTCTTGTCCATCTCCCCGGCGATGATATCAGCCGCGTTTACGATCTGGCCGATGTCGCTGAGCATATAGGAATACTCGGAAGCCACGTCCGGATCTACGGCTCTCTGCCATGCAAACACGAAGTCTGCGGCTGTAACCGGAGTCCCGTTGCTCCAAACTGCGTCCTCACGCAGATGGAAGGTATACGTAAGGCCGTCATCGGAAATATCGTAGGATTCTGCGATTGCCGGCACCGCCTGGCCGTCGGAATCCATCTGCATCAGACCATCGGTATAATCCGCGATCACTTCAAAAGAAGTACCGTCCGTTGCAAGCTGGGGATCAAGGGTCTCTACGGGCGTTTCGATCATAATGTTCAGAGCGTAGGTGCTGTCCTCAGCTGCAAATGTGGGAACGCTCATCATGCTGGCAGCCATGGCAGAAGCAGCGATAAGAGCGACCGCTTTTCTCGTTCTTTTCATTGTTTTTCCTCCTCTTATAATAATAGCGAGATACGTATGACACTTCAATACGCCACCTCGCGCTTCCATTACTATAGCACAGTGTTAAAGAAAAATCCAGTGGAAAATAATAAATATCGGAAAAAGCTGCCGGAACCGGGCTTCTGTCCATTGGGACCGGCCTTTCGGAGACTGGCTTTCGCATAAAAAATTGTTGACACCCGCGAGCGAGTATACTATAATATTCGAGCGTGACAAATTGTGCCATGCGTTTTGTCGTGTTGGTACGGCATGGATTTGTTTTGTAAATGTTCCGGCCATAGCCCCGGCCGGGCATTTTACGATAATGGCCGCCGCCGTAAAGCGGGAGGCCAGTCATTTCAGGAAATCGCGCCCTGTTGGCGCCTCCGGTTACGGACAGGCCGGAGCGGGATCCTGTGATGATCGGGAGGACGGAAATAAGCCTCTGCCAGCCCGGAGTATCAGCAGTCAATAATTCAAGGAGGAAGAACCATGAAGACTTTTATGGCCAGTCCGGCAACGATTGAAAGAAAATGGTATGTGATAGACGCTACAGATATGACGCTTGGCCGTCTGGCATCTGAGACGGCCAAAATTTTAAGAGGAAAGAACAAACCAATCTTTACACCGCACATTGACACCGGCGATTACGTGATCATTGTGAATGCAGCCAAAGTTCAGGTTACCGGCAAGAAGCTTGACCAGAAGATATACCATCATCATTCTGAGTATGTGGGCGGTATGAAAGAGACCACGCTGCGCGAGATGCTGGCGAATAAACCGGAGCGCGTGATCGAATATGCCGTGAAGGGTATGTTGCCGAAGGGACCTCTGGGCAAAGAGATGTACAGGAAGCTTTTTGTATATGCAGGCCCGGATCACAAGCAGCAGGCGCAGAAGCCGGAAAAGCTGACATTTTAAGAGGGAGGTAAAGTACATTGGCTACAGAGAGATATTACGGAACAGGAAGAAGAAAAAAATCCATCGCACGGGTATATCTGATGCCGGGTACCGGTAAGATCACGATCAATAAAAGGGATATCGACGATTATTTCGGGCTTGAGACCCTGAAGGTAATTGTCCGTCAGCCGCTGGTTGCCACACAGACGACCGACAGGTTCGACATTCTTGTAAATGTAAAGGGCGGCGGAACCACCGGTCAGGCAGGCGCCATCCGTCACGGTATCTCCAGAGCGCTGCTTCAGGCCGACAACGAATACAGGCCGATCCTGAAGGCCGCCGGTTACCTGACCCGCGACCCGAGAATGAAAGAGCGTAAGAAGTACGGCCTCAAGGCCGCGCGCCGCGCGCCGCAGTTCAGCAAGCGTTAACGAAGCGGATTTCTCAAATCAAAATGCTCAAACACCCCGGAAATGAATTCGCCATTTCCGGGGTTTTTTTCCAGAGCGCTGGTGCGGCTGTTGTAAGATCCAGGGCGAATAATTGTATAAATTGCACATGAGACAGGGAGAAGAAAAGAGGAACAGAAACACGATGCAGTCATAAAACTCTGCGATTTCCTGGCATCCGACGAGCTGTGCCAGTCTCTGACAGAGAGCGGTATGGTTCCGTGTAAAAACGCAGGGATGGATATGGACAGCCAGAAACTCATCATGCAGAAGACGATGGAGTATGCATATGAAGGCGTATGAGGCTGCCGCTCTGGTCGGTTATTCCGACTGGCATTATTTCTGCAGTCTGTACAGAAAGACATTCGGACATTTCCTTTCCAGGGAAAAAAGCGAAGTGAATCCGAAGGAGAAGCGGCGTGTCCGGACGCAGGCAGGAAAGAAACAATAGGAGGAATGAAAGCCCAAGAAAAATAATTGAAAGGCGTATAAACTGTTCTTTTCTGGCAATCCTATCATTAAACCGGTGAGGTATCATATAGGATGAGGTGAATGATATGGATAGAAGAGCAGTGAAGAATTTTTTAAAGAAGCGCAGTACCATCTGGACGCTCAGTCTTTGCCTGACAGGCGCCATTGTGCTGGGCGGAATCGCCGCAGTAAATAACAGCAGAAACACGGCTGACGGGGAAGCGGAGACGGAGATCGGGCAGTTGGCCTATCTGGAGGAGGATGTTCAGGACGGCATCGAGGACGAGCTCTTTCCCACGCTGAACAATGAGGAAGAAGATCCGGCCCGGACATTGGGAGATGAGACCGGGGACGACGCAGAGGATGAGGAGCGGGCCTATGGCTCTGCAGAGGATGCGGACATGACAGCGGATGAAAATTCCGAAGTGTCTTCCGACAGCATTGCGGCAGACCGCGAGGGAACAGACACAGAATCTGCCGGCGGGACCTCCGGAGACGGGGCGGCGGAAGCAGTATCCGGCGCGGCTTCGGATACGGACCGCTACGACGCGGCAGAAGACGATACGGCAACAGGCGCCGACGGCGCGGAGGAGGCGGCCTCCGGCAATGTGATCCCGGAACAGACACTGCTGGACGCCGGAGTCAGTTTTAGCGGCGAAGATTCACTTATGTGGCCCTCTGCCGGGACGATACTGATCGACTACAGCATGGACGGGACCGTTTATTTTGAGACGCTGGATCAGTATAAATACAATCCCGCGCTGATTATCGGCAGCGAGACCGGAAACCAGGTGTTGGCGTCGGCAAGAGGGATCGTGGAGTCTGTTGATGTGGATGAAGAGACCGGCACAACGCTGGTACTGAATATCGGCAGCGGCTACAGGCTTACTTATGGGCAGCTCAAGGAGCTTGTGGTTTCCGAGGGGGATGTACTGGAGGCCGGCGACCTGATCGGTTACGTCAGCGAGCCCACGAAATACTACAGCAAAGAGGGAAGCAATCTGTACTTTGGGATGACGCAGGATGATACGGCAGTGGATCCGGTCCTGTACCTCGAATAATTCGCGGGAAGTACAGAGCACATTTCTGAGAATTGGGAGTATATTAAAATAGAACGAACCGTTAAAATATAACTGGCAGAGGACGTTCCCTGAACAAATCGGGAATCAGCCATAATATGCGGCCGGATCTTTACATGCAGTGCAAATTATCTGAGTGAAGTACCACCTGAGCCGGCTGCTTCAAATACAGGGGGACGGGAAACCGCCCCTTTACATAGAAACGCAACGGATCATTTTGCAGCGCCGGTCGCACCGGCGCTGGAGGCTTTCGGGCAAAAAGCCCGAATCAGTTCCTCCTTCCTGCGGCGGGGCAGACGCTTGATGGCGTATTCCCGGCGCATGGCTTCTTCCTTTGTATCAAAAATCTCATAATAAACGAGCTTCACAGGGACGCGGCTTCGGGTATATTTTCCGCCGCGCCCTTCATTATGCGTCCGCATGCGTTTTTCCAGATCATTGGTCCAGCCGGTGTAGAAAGTCCCGTCGCTGCACCGGAGGATATAAGTGTAGTTCCATGCGGACCTGTCTTTATCTTCCATCGTCATAAAAACAAAAAGGCGCCCTGCAGGATGCAGAACGCCTTCCTCAAAACTTATTCTCCGAAGTATCTCTTCAGCAGGCCTGCGAAAGCGCGTCCGTGACGGGCCTCGTCGCGCGCCATTTCATGTACGGTATCATGGATCGCGTCAAGATTGGCTTCCTTCGCTCTCTTGGCAAGATCCGTCTTGCCTGCGGTAGCGCCGTTCTCAGCTTCCACTCTCATCTGCAGGTTCTTCTTGGTGCTGTCGGTAACAACCTCGCCCAGAAGCTCCGCAAATTTAGCGGCATGCTCTGCTTCCTCATGGGCAGCCTTCTCATAGTAAAGGCCAACTTCCGGATAGCCCTCTCTGTGGGCAACCCTTGCCATGGCAAGATACATACCAACCTCAGAGCACTCGCCCTCGAAGTTCGCTCTCAGATCCGCCAGGATATCCTCAGAAACGCCCTTGGCAACGCCGACTACGTGCTCTGCCGCCCAGGTCATTTCGCCGGACTGCTTTGTAAACTTGGAGGCAGGCGCCTTACAGACGGGGCACTGCTCCGGAGCCGCATCTCCTTCATAAACATAACCGCATACGTTACATACCCATTTTGCCATAATTCATTCTCCTTTTCATTTATAATTTAAAAATAGTAATTATTACTGTTTTGAATATACCATTCTCTTTCCGGATTGTCAAGCACATTTTATCCCGGTCTTCTGAGACAGGTCGGCGACCGGCGGCTGGCAGAAATCAGTCCAGGCAGGCTTCGCAGATGCCGTAAAAGTTGATGCAGCAGGATTGCACCTGGCCGGGGCAGCAGGACGCGCCGGTCTGCAGCATACTGTCCGCATTGTCGGGACAGACATCATAGATCCGCTGGCAGCGGGTACAGATGAAATGCTGGTGGGGCGCGGTGTTGCCGTCGTAGTGTTCCGCCCCGTCGCCTGCGGATATCCGCCGGATCTCCCCCTTCTCTTCTAATAAGGAAAGATTCCGGTAGACCGTCCCCAGGCTGAGGTGGGGATAATCCCCGCGCAGACGCGTATACACCGTTTCTGCGGTGGGATGGCTTTTACATTCCATCAGGAAAGATTTGATCGCTTCTCTTTGTCTGCTGTATTTTCGTGTAGGCATAGATCGCTCCTTAAAACAATAATAATTCTTGTTATTACTATAGCAGAAAGAGCCGGATATGTCAATTAAAATCCGAATCCAAGCGGGAATCCAGGTGGGAATATCAGCGCCCGGGCCCCGGCTCATACACATCTTAATCTTATAGCTGTCCGCTGCCGGCTCGCCGTAAAAGGGAAGGTCTCCTTTCCGGTCTTGATTTCCGCCCGGACGTTTTATATAATGTAAACGATGAAAAATGCGCGGCATTTTTTTGAGTCTGTTGTAAAGTATTACGCTATAGCCTATTGATATAAGAGGTCACAAATGAGTGAAAGTGAAGAAAAAAACAGGCTGCGGCCTGAAAATTGCAGGAATGCTATATGGGACAGGCGCCGCAGGCGTATTTTTGAGATCATCGAGGTCGGCGCGGAGTATGACCGCATCAGCCGCGCTTACGATTTTTTCAGTGTTTTCATTGTTGTTTTAAATATCGCCGCAAGTACCATGGTAACCTTTGATTACATGGAGGCGCATTTCTCCCGCTGGTTATACGCCATAGAGGGCGTAACGGTCGCTTTGTTCTGCGCCGACTTTATTCTGCGGGTTTGGACGGCCAAATTTCTTTTTCCGGAGTGCGGGGAACTGCGCGCCGTCTTCAAATATCTGTTTTCCTTTACGGGCCTGATCGACCTGCTTTCTTTCCTGCCCTATTACCTTCCGGTGTTTTTCCCGTCGGGAGCGGCCGTATTCCGTATGTTCCGGATCATCCGGATTTTCCGCCTGTTTCGCGTCAATGCGTATTACGATTCCCTGAAAGTCATTACAGAGGTTATCACAAGCAAAAAGCAGCAGTTGATTTCCTCCGTGTTCATTATACTGACCCTCATGCTTGCATCCAGCCTGTGTATGTACAGCCTGGAAAACGAGGCGCAGCCGGAGGTATTTTCCAACGCCTTTTCCGGCATCTGGTGGGCCGCCTCCACGCTGCTGACCGTGGGTTATGGGGACATTTACCCCATTACCAGCGCGGGTAAGATTTTCGGCATTTTCATTACGTTTCTCGGGGTCGGCATGGTTGCCATACCAACCGGTATTATTTCCGCCGGCTTCGTCGATCAGTATTCCCGCATCAAGCGCATGAGCGAATATGGGAATGAGGAAGATATTCATTTTATCCGCGTCCATCTGCAGGAGCAGGATCCGTGGGTGGGCCAGCGCATTTCCTCAATCAATCTGCCAAAGCGCGTCATTATCGCCGTTGTCCAGCGGGGCCGCAAAATACGGATCCCCCGGGGAGATCTGGTGCTGCAAAGAAATGACGTTCTTGTGCTTGGGGCGGAATCGTTTCAGGACAAGGAGGAGCTTATCAGGCTTAAGGAACTCGTTCTGAAAGCAAATCATCCCTGGTGCGGTCATCGCATCTGTGAACTGGATCTCTCCCGCCATTCGATCATCGTGCTTGTAAAGCGAAAAAACACAGTGATGATCCCAAGCGGCGATCTGCTGCTGCGGGAAGGGGATACCATCGTTCTCTATACGCAGACCTACCTATCAGGCGCTGTGGATATGGATGTGTGATATTTATCCTTGACATCCACCGCAAAAGCTTTCAAAATAGGAATATCGGTATGATAAGGAGGCGAATTATGATCTATGATGTAATTATCATCGGTTCCGGCCCGGCCGGTCTGGCCGCGGCGATCTATGCCCAGAGGGCAAAGCTGTCGGCGCTGGTTCTTGAAAAGGAATATATGAGCGGAGGCCAGGTGGTGAACACGTATGAGGTGGACAACTACCCGGGGCTGCCGGGGATCGGCGGTTTCGAGCTGGGCATGAAGTTCCGGGAACACGCGGAGAACCTGGGCGCGCAGTTTATTAATATAGAAGCCAGGCATATCGATCTGGAAGACGAGGGGCGGGTCAAAGTGGTCTACACAGACCAGGAAGAGTACCGGGCGAAGGCGCTGATCCTTGCCATGGGGGCGAGCCACCGCCAGCTTGGTGTGCCGGGGGAAAAGGAACTGGCCGGCATGGGGGTTTCCTACTGCGCCACCTGCGACGGAGCGTTTTTTAAGGGAAGGACCGTGGCCGTGGTCGGCGGAGGCGACGCGGCGGCGGAAGACGCCCTTTTTCTTGCAAGGGGCTGCGAGAAGGTGTATCTGATCCACAGACGGGACGAATTGCGGGCGGCGCCCATCCTGAGGGAAGCGCTTGGCAAATGCGCCAATGTGGAGTTTCTCTGGAATTCGGAGGTTCAATCCGTCCAGGGAGAGGATCACACGGAATGCATCCGGGTGCATGACCGGGGGCGGGATGCGGACCGGTTTCTGGATGTGGACGGACTGTTTATTGCTGTGGGTACAATACCAAATACCAGATTAGTTACAAAATTATTACAACTTGATCCCGGCGGTTATATTCCCGCGGCAGAGGATGGTGTGACAGAAATCCCCGGTATTTTTGCGGCCGGAGACGTGAGAACCAAGCAATTAAGGCAGATTGTCACAGCGGTTTCAGACGGAGCAAACGCGGTAACTTCGGTTTGGACGTACCTGAATACTCTATAAAAAATTCACAAAATTGCAAATTCCTTAAAAAACTTTAAAAAAACTGTTTAAAACACTTGACATATAATTTCACATTTGTTATGATGACCATGTAATAAATGTAATAAATTCGTAATAAATACGAATTAAATGGTTTATTAAAGGAAGGGATAAGCAATGAAAAGAGGAGTATTAAGATTTACGGCATGTGCGGTCGCGGCGGGAATGACGTTTTCCGGAGCCAGTTCCATAGCTTTTGCGGCGAGGGAGACAGCCCTGGTCGGTTTAGGGGCGGCGGTTACAGAGGAAATTGTCGAGGAAGCTGTCGAGGAAGCTGCCGATATTGAAGAGCCGCTCTCGGAGGGGATCCCTCTCGATTATCAGATCGTGGACGAGAGCATGAGCGGCGAGACCGCTTTTGCACAGTGTGACGAATATATTAACATAAGGACCGATGCCAGCGCGGACAGCGAGGTGGTCGGCAAGGTTTACAATAACGGTTCGGTCACGATCCTGAGACAGGTGGGAGACTGGTATGAGATTCAGTCCGGCAATGCCACCGGTTATGTAAAAGCCGAGTATTTTGCCACGGGCGACGAGGCGGAGGCCATTGCCAGCGAGGTGGCCTACAATGTCGCTACGGTTTACCCGGAGGCCCTTACCGTCCGGTCCGAAGCCAGTGAGGATTCCGAATCCATCGGCATGGTATACGCGGAGGACGAACTGGAAGTAGTCGAGTATGACGGCGACTGGATGAAAGTCGTGCTGGATGACGGAACCTACGGCTATATTAACGCGTATTACGTTGGCTATGATTCTTATTACTCTACGGCGGAGACGCTGGAGGAGGAAGAAGATAGACTGAACAGAGAGTGGGAAGCGTATCTGGAGCAGCAGGCAGCAGAGCAGGCGGCGGCAGAACAGGCATATCTGGACGCGATTGCGGCTCAGGAGGCAGCGGCGCAGCAGGCCGCATGGGATGCCGAGTGGCAGCAGTCTCAGGCTGAGGCGGCGGCCGCGGCGGATGCACAGAGCGCGGCAGACGCGGCATATCAGGAATATCTGGATGCGCAGGCGGCGGCGGATGCGGCTACCCAGACGGCAGACGAACAGTCCGTATACGATACGGCGGCAGAAGCGGAAGCCGCATATCAGGAATACCTTGCGGCACAGAGCGCGGCGGATGAGCAGTCCACGGTCACCTATACGGAAGACACTGCAACGGCAGAGAGTTCTACTGATACTTACACGGAAACCTCTGCGGATACTTATACGGAAACCTCCGCCCAGACCGCAACAACCTCCGGGTCCACTACAGGTCAGGCCATCGTAGACTATGCGGTACAGTTTGTGGGTAACCCGTACGTATGGGGCGGCACCAGCCTGACAGACGGCGCCGACTGCTCCGGATTCGTACAGTCCGTATTCGCAGCTTTCGGTATCGGCCTCTCCCGTACAGCGGCGGCACAGTCCGGCGGCGGCACGGCGGTAGACCTGAGCGAGATCCAGGCAGGCGATCTGCTCTTCTACGGAAGCGGAAGCGGAATCAGTCATGTGTCCATCTACATGGGCAACGGCCAGGTGGTACACGCCAGCAACGAAAGCACCGGTATTACGATCTCCAGCTACAGCTACAGAACGCCGGTTGCAGCCAGAAGATACTGGTAATATTATAAGTTCATTCCATAAGTTAATCCCGGGAGTCCACTGGAAACAGTGGGCTCCCTTCTTTCCTGCGCGCCCGCAGGCCGCAGGCCGCGTCCTCAAATTTTCTTGCAGGATGGACGGGAAGATGATATACTTGGTACAAATAAAGATCGGGAGATAAAAATATGGCTAAGAACGACTGGCAGGAGGCAGGCGATCAATTTAAAAAACTGATCCAGGACGCTGTGGACAGCAATGATTTTTCAAAGCTGGGCAGTACGCTTACCGGAGTGGTGAACGATACGGTGAACGGGCTGCAGTCCGTCCTGCAGGAGAACCTTTCAAAGGCGCAGCAGACGGCGTCAGGGCAGGCCCGGAGCGCACAGCAGACAGCGCGGGACCGGTATCAGTACACCAACAGCGAGGCGGCCGACCGCATTCGCAGGAATCTTCAGAACAAGCCGGCCCAGACAGAGAACGCCCAAAGCAAACGGGCTCCCGCTGTGATAAAGGCGCCCGGGGAGATTACCGGCAGCGTACTGAAGTGGGGCGGATATTGCATGGCCGTCGTGTTCGGGCTGGCGGCAGGTATTTTATTTATCATCGGTCTGGCTTTTGGAAAATGGGCGATGGTTCCCGCGTGGATCATGGCGTTTCTGTTTGCGGTGTCTTTTCTCATGGCCCGCTTGGGCGTGGGGAAAGTAAATATGGCAAAGCGGTTCCGCAGATATATGGCGGTGCTGGGAGACCGGACTTTCTGTAAGATCGGGGAACTGGCTGCCGCTGTGGGGCAGAGCAGCAAATTTGTAAAAGGCGACCTGAAAAAAATGATAGGCCAGGGCTTTTTTAAGGAGGGTTATCTGGACAGCCAGGAGACGACGCTGATCACAGACCGCAGTACCTATCAGCAGTACCTGTCCACCCAGGCCTGGTATGAACAGCGCACGCAGCAGGAAAGCGGCGCCTCTCAGGCAAGCGGCAGCGCTTCCGGAACGGGAAGCGCCCCGGACGTCTCAAAAATGACGCCGGAGTGCAGAGAGATCATTGAGGAAGGCCAAAAATATATTCAGCATATTCATGCCTGCAATGAAAGGATATCCGGGGAGGAAATCTCTGCCAAGCTGGACCGGCTGGAGCTTGTTGTTACAAGGATTTTTCAGGAAACGGAGAAGGAGCCTTCGGTTGCGGGCGATCTGAAAAAGCTTATGAAGTATTATCTTCCCACCACCACAAAGCTTCTGGACGCGTATTGCGACATGGAGCAGCAGCCGGTTGCGGGGCAGAATATAGAAACCAGCAAGAAAGAAATCGAAAACGCGTTGGATACCATTAACGCCGCATTTGCAAATCTTCTGGACAGTCTCTTTCAGGATACGGCGTGGGATATCTCGTCGGATATCACAGTGCTTCATACCATGCTTGCACAGGAAGGCCTTACAGGAAATGATATAACAAAAAAACAGGGAGGAAATTGAAATGAACGATGAATTCAAAGATTTCGCAGAGACGCCCATACCGACGCTGACCTTCGGTGATTCGGACTCAGAGACGCAGGGAGTACCGGGGAAAGCCGCGGATACCGCGCAGGATACGGCAGCAGCGGCGGCCGATACCGCAGCGGCTGCGGAGGCGGCGCAGGACATGCTTACAAAGACGGCGGACGCGGTCACGGAGGCGGCGCAGAGCGTGGCGGAAACGGCGGCCGATACCACAGCGCAGGATATGCCGGTAAATACGGCGGATACCGTTACGGCAGCGGTACCGGATGCCGCTCCGCAGCTGTCAGAGGATATTCTGACCGATGAAGAGCGGAAAATGGTGGATGAATTCAGCCGGAAGATCAATCTTCACGATTCCAACGGAATTCTGCAGTACGGAGCCGGTACCCAGAAGAAGATGGCGGATTTCTCTGAGAATGCCCTGAATACGGTAAAGACAAAGGACCTGGGCGAAGCCGGCGACATGATCGCCAATCTGGTGACGGAGCTGAAAGGCTTTGATGTGGATGAAAAGGACAGGGGGTTCCTTGGCTTTTTCAGGAAAGGCGAGAATAAACTCACCGCAATGAAGGCGAGATATGATAAGGCGGAAGTCAGCGTGGACAAAATCAGCGACGCGCTGGAGAACCATCAGGTACAGCTTATGAAGGATGTCGCCATGCTCGACAAGATGTATGACCTGAATCTCAACTATTTCAAAGAGCTTTCCATGTACATTCTGGCCGGGAAAAAGCGCCTGGAGGAAGTGCGCGCCACGGAGCTTGCCAATCTGGTGGAAAAGGCGAAGAAGAGCAGTCTCTCAGAGGATGCCCAGGCGGCCAAGGATATGGAATCTCTGTGCGACCGCTTCGAGAAAAAGCTGCATGACCTGGAACTCACCAGAATGATTGCGATTCAGACGGCTCCGCAGATCCGCCTGATCCAGTCCAGCGATACGCTGATGATCGAAAAGATCCAGTCCACCGTCGTGAACACCATCCCCCTGTGGAAGAGCCAGATGGTGATCGCGCTGGGGGTGGAGCATGCCAATCAGGCGGCCAGGGCCCAGCAGCAGGTGACGGATATGACCAACGAACTTCTGAAGAAGAATGCGGAGAAGCTGAAACTTGCCACGGTAGAGAGCGCAAAGGCTTCCGAGCGGGGTATCGTGGATCTTGAGACGCTCCAGAGCACCAACGCGGCGCTGATCTCCACCTTCGACGATGTGATGAAGATTCAGGAGGAGGGCCGCCAGAAACGCCAGGAGGCGGAAGTGGAACTGAACCGGATGGAGAAAGAACTCAAAGACAAGCTTCTGGAAATCCACAGATAAGAGAATTCCGCACGGCAGGGAGAATCACAGCCGCACAGACCGATGCAGCACAGACAACGGGGTTGCCGCAGAACAGCCGGATCAAAATGCATTCCATGGCAGTCTGCGGCGGCTCCTTTTTATTTCATTACAGTCGGGGGGAGGAGAATCACTCTTGACGAAACATGGTTCCGGGGATAAAATAGGTGAAATGGATTTTTAGTTGCGGACATATGTGCGCAGTATAAGGACATTTATGAGGAGGCAGATTATGAAACCGTACAGAGATTGGAGTCGGGAAGAGTTACGGAAGGAACGCGAAGCATTGGAGGCGCAGTTCCGGGAGATAAAGGCAAAAGGGCTGAAGCTTGATATGTCCAGAGGAAAGCCCTCAAAGGAGCAGCTGGATCTGTCCAATGGGATGATGGATGTGCTGAGCAGCTCGGCGGATATGCGCTGTGAGTCCGGCGTGGACTGCAGAAACTATGGGATTCTGGACGGTATTCCGGAGGCCAGGAAGCTTCTGGCGGATATGTCCGAGGTACCGGAGAAGGACATCCTGATCTACGGCAACTCCAGCCTGAACGTTATGTTTGATACGGTGGCCCGGGCCATGTCCATGGGAGTGTGCGGGCACACGCCATGGGGCAGGCTGGACAGGGTAAAATTTCTCTGCCCGGTGCCTGGCTATGACCGTCATTTTGGAATCACGGAGTTTTTCGGGATCGAGATGGTCAATGTGCCGCTTCTTGAAACCGGCCCGGACATGGATATGGTGGAAAAGCTGGTGGAGGAGGATGATTCCGTCAAGGGTATCTGGTGTGTGCCGAAGTATTCCAATCCCACGGGCATATCCTATTCCGACGAGACGGTGCGAAGATTTGCCCGCCTTAGGCCGGCAGCTCCGGATTTCCGCATTTTCTGGGACAATGCGTACTCGATCCATCATCTGTATGACGACGACCAGGATGTGATCCTTGAGCTTCTGACGGAGTGCCAGAAAGTGGGGAGCGAGGACATGGTATACAAGTTTATCTCCACCTCAAAGGTCAGCTTTCCCGGCTCCGGCATTGCGGCCATGGCGGCGTCCGAGGCAAATCTGGCGGATGCGAGATACTCGATGTTTTATCAGACCATCGGCCACGACAAGCTGAACCAGCTGCGCCACGTCCGTTTTTTCAGGGATATGGATGGCGTACACGCCCATATGAGAAAACACGCCGATATTCTTCGCCCGAAATTTGAGACGGTGCTGGCGGTGCTGGATAAAGAGCTGGGAGGCCTGGAGATCGGGAACTGGACCAGGCCCAGGGGGGGATATTTCATTTCCTTTGACTCCATGGAGGGCTGTGCGAAGAAGATCGTCGCTAAAGCAAAAGAGGCAGGCGTGGTTATGACAAACGCCGGAGCCACCTTCCCCTACGGGAAGGATCCGAAGGACAGCAACATCCGTATCGCCCCGTCCTTCCCCTCTGCCGGGGAGTTGGCGATGGCGGCAAAGATCTTTGTTCTCAGCGTGAAACTGGTGAGTCTGGAAAAGCTTCTTTCCGAGTAAATATTGCAGAATCGGGGCATAAAACTTGCCCCGGTTCTGTTTTTTTCCTTGCCCTTGCATTTATAATGGGCTATAATGGAAAATAATGTTCAGAAATGAACGATGCATGAAACAGGAGGAAAAAACGGACCATGAAGAAATGCAGGGCATGTGGACATATGGGGGAGGACAACAGCACGGTATGTGAAGCGTGCGGCAGACCTTACGAGGATATAGAAGAAACAGTTCCCGACGCTTTTGCGGCTTCCGGGGGACAGTCTGGGACAGAGACGGAGGAGGCTGCGCAGGAAGCAGCTGCGGAGAATACGCAGACAGAATCCCGGGCGGAGGCTGCCGCGGAAGA
Source organism: uncultured Lachnospiraceae bacterium (assembly GCA_964591265.1). GTDB lineage: Bacteria > Bacillota > Clostridia > Lachnospirales > Lachnospiraceae > Choladousia. The sequence goes on along the minus strand of CAZQAB010000004.1, from coordinate 15,331 downwards.
TGCACGGGCAGAATCCCGGGCGGAGGCTGCCGCGGAAGATGCACAGACAGAATCCCGGGAGGAGGCGCAGGGCGCATCTGCGCCGGAAGGTGTGCAGCCGGAAAATGCCGCAGAGAATACACAGGCCGAGGCGGTTTCCCAGGGGGTTCCGGATGGACAGCAGCCCCACAGGATGAGGAGCGGCCCGCAGATTTACGGGCAGGACATGACGGCGCCCCAGGATGGGCCTTATGCCCGGCAGGGCGCGATCAGGAGAAATATGCAGGGGAAGCCCCCGGTGAATGCCGGAAATGCTGCCGGCCAGGGGCAGACGCCTCCGGGACGGCCTGTAAACGGCCAGGCACAGGGAATGCAGCAGGGCCGCCCGATGCCCGCCCGGCCGGTACGCCAGGGCAGGCCGGGGCAGAGGGGAGGACGCCCGATCATGCGCAGCCAGGGGCAGAGAACCCGTCAGGTGGCGGAGACTGCCAGAGGGATGCTCCGGTCCCCGATCTTTCTGCTGGTGGCTTTGTTCCATACGGTTTTTCTGGCGGGCGCTGTCGCTTCCGCTTTTCTGGGCCAGCTTAATTATTCCCAGTATGCCCGTGTGATCCAGAATGTTGACCTTCCCAGCCAGGTGTCCGGCTATGTGTCTTCGGCGGTATCCCTGCTCTCGAAGCTGGATTCCGATATGGTGGGCGTGGTCCTCGCGCTTCGGGTTCCGGACCTGTTGTTCTGCATCGGCCTTTGGCTGGTGTTCATTATGGCGGCCACGGCAAAAGAGGGGATGTCCGGCATCGGATTTGTTTTTATGAAAGTGGATATTATCCTTAATATGCTGGTCTCCTGCCTGGTGATGGTGTTTGTGCTCGTGGCGATGGTAGCCACGGTGGTAGCCTCCTGGGTGTCCGAGAATACGCTTATGATCTCTGTGACGATTATTATACTGGTGGTGACGATCATCCTGGTTATGATGGTGATCATGTACTATTTCGCTTATCTGGCTTCCCTTTCAGCCTGCAGGGCAAACGGCGATACGGGCGAGAGCTGCGGGAAGGTTTCCGCCTATGTTGCGGTACTCCACATCATCCTGGGGCTGACTGCCATCATCGGGCTCCTCTCCGGCCTTGTCAACGGCGAGATCGCCGCCATCGTCAGCGCGGTAGGCAAGCTGGTCTGGATGATCCTGTTCGGCGTGTGGATGTTGATGTACAGAGGCAGGATGGCGGACGTTGAGAAATAAAAGAGATACTATATCACGTTTCCTTTTGCCGTATTGTATACAGGAACCGAAAAACTTCTTTACTTTATCACGCTGCTATGATACTATACTGATGTACTTTTGAATGAAACTATCATGGAGGAGATAAGATGAGAAGAAAAATTGCTTTGATTTTGTGCGGAACAATGGGAATGGCTATGACTGCCTGCATGGGCGTTTCGGCGGACGAGGGCATGGTTTACGCAGTGGAGGCCGGCTCTGCGGGAGAAGCTGCTGCTGAGGAGCTGGGTTTTCAGTATAATTCCGTTGCATCTCAGGCCGATGCCCTGATGGAGGTTTCCTCCGGCACGTCGGATGCGGCGATCATCGATCTGCTGATGGCAGGCGCCATGATCGGCGAGGGGACAAGTTATCCGGATCTGATTCACACGGATGAACTGACTACGGAGGAGTACGGCGTTGGATGCCGCAAGGGTTCCGACCTTGCAGAGTTCATCAGCAGGGTATTTGCCGAGACCTATGCGGACGGCACGATGCAGGAGACCGCTGAGAAATACGGCGTTCAGGAATCCCTGATCGAGCAGGAGCCGTTAGAGGAGGCTGAGTCCGAGGAAGGAGTTATAGATGAGGACGGCGACATAGCTTACATTATAGAGAAAGAAACGCTGATCGTGGGCATTACCGATTTTGCTCCTATGGACTACAAGGACGACGACGGCGAGTGGATCGGCTTTGATGCCGACATGGCCCGCATTGTGGGCGAGGAACTTGGCGTAGAGGTAGAGTTTGTGGAGATCGACTGGGACAACAAGATTATGGAGTTGGAGGCGAACAACATCGACGTTGTCTGGAACGGCATGACTCTGACAGACGAAGTGACATCGGCCATGGAATGCAGCGTGCCCTACTGCAACAACGCACAGGTAGTTGTGGTTCCGGCAGAATAACCGGTTTATGCTTCGGGATTTATGAAAGGAATGGAAAGGCGGAGGGCCCTGCTCTCTGCCTTATATAATACTGGAACTAAGCTGAGGGAGAATGATTTATGTTTTGGACGGTAACCCAGTCTCTGATGGACGGTCTTGCGACCACATTCAGGATTTTTATTCTGACACTTATATTTTCGCTGCCCTGCGGGCTGATCCTCGGCCTTGGGTCGGTGAGCAGGTGGCGGCCCCTTCGCTGGCTGATCCAGGTGATCGTCTGGATCATCCGGGGGACGCCGCTGATGCTGCAGCTGATCATTATTTTTTACGGGCCCGGCCTGTGGCTGGGGCAAAATATCTGGAAAGGGAATGAGGCCGGGAGGATCACCGCCACGGTGGTGGCCTTTACCATCAACTATGCCTGTTATTTTTCCGTTATCTTCCGGGGCGGCATCGAAGGCGTTCCGGCCGGGCAGAGAGAGGCCGGCGAGGTGCTGGGTATGACGAAGAGCCAGATCTTTTTCAGGATCACCCTTTTGCAGATGGTAAAACGGGTGGTGCCCCCCATGTCCAATGAGGTCATCACGCTGGTGAAGGACACTTCTCTGGCCCGTATCATCGCGGCGCAGGAGCTGACCTTCGCAGGGTATTCCTTTATGAAGTCTGCGGGCCTTACCTGGCCTCTGTTTTACACGGGGGTTTTCTATCTGATTTTCATAGGCATTCTGACGCTGCTGTTCAATTATATTGAGCGCAGGCTGGACTATTTCAGGTAAGGAGGCAGAAGGTATGGCGATTCTGGAAGTCAGAAATATAGAGAAGCATTTTGACAATACAAAGGTTCTGAGCGACGTCAGCTTTTCCCTGGAGGAGGGCAGCGCCCTTGCGATCATCGGCTCTTCCGGTTCCGGCAAGACCACGCTGCTGCGCTGCCTGAATTTTCTGGAGACGCCGGATCAGGGAGTCATTTCCGTGAAGGATCAGGTGGTGTTTGACGCCTCCCGCCCCCGGTCCGAGAATGAGAAGGATCTGCGCACAAAGCGGCTTCACTTTGGCATGGTATTTCAGTCCTTCAACCTGTTTCCCCAGTACACAGCGCTGGAAAACGTAACCCTGGCGGAGCGTCTGCTTGCAAAGGAGCGGCCGGATTTCAAACAGCGGAAAAAGGAGATCTTTGAGGAGATCGATGGGCACGGAGAGCAGCTTCTGGCTCAGATGGGTCTTTCGGAGCGGGCGGGGCATTATCCCCATCAGCTTTCCGGCGGCCAGCAGCAGAGGGTGGCAATCGCCCGGGCGCTGGCCTTAAATCCGGACATTCTCTGCTTTGACGAGCCTACGTCGGCGCTGGATCCGGAACTGACCGGCGAGGTGCTCAAGGTCATCCGTTCCCTGGCCGAGCGCAGGACTACGATGATCATTGTCACCCATGAGATGGCCTTCGCCCGGGATGTGGCGGATCAGATCATCTTTATGGATGAGGGCCTTGTAGTAGAGCGGGGCGGGGCAAGGCAGGTCATCGACCATCCCAGGGAGGAACGGACGAAGCAGTTTCTGTCAAGGTATACCCAGGGATAGGGCAATAAGGAGGAATCGATATGATTATTTATGTGAACATTGCGGCGGCAAGAGGGGGAAACGGCAGCAGGGAAATGCCTTTCAGGCAGATCAACGATGCCGCCCGGATTGCAAAACCGGGAGATGAAATCCTGGTTGCGCCTGGAATTTACCGGGAATACGTAGATCCGCAAAACGCAGGCAGGGAGGAAGCCAGAATCGTATACCGGAGCGAACAGCCGCTGGGAGCCGTGATTACCGGTGCGGAGGAGGCGCAGGGCTGGGAGCGGTATCAGGACAATGTATGGGTGCTTCGTGTGAATAACGGCGTTTTCGGAAGCTACAATCCCTACGCCACCTTTGTGGGAGGCGACTGGTATTTTGCCCCGGTTATCCGTCACACCGGCGCGGTCTATCTGAATGACCGCCAGATGTATGAGACGGAGACGCTGGAGGAGTGTGTAAAAGGGGAAGTTTATCCTCCCTCCTGGGAGCCGGCGTATTCCGTGTACAAATGGTATACCGAGCAGGACGGAAACGAGACGGTCATCTACGCGAATTTTCAGGGGAAAGACCCGAATAAAGAGCATGTGGAGATCAACGTCCGCCGCAACTGCTTCCTGCCTTCCAAAACAGGCGTCGGATATATCACGGTCAGCGGTTTTTATATGGAAAAAGCGGCTACCACATGGGCGCCGCCGGCGGCCTACCAGGACGGCCTGATGGGTCCCCACTGGTCCAAAGGATGGATCATCGAGGACTGCGAGATCAGCAACAGCAAATGCTCCGGCATCTCCCTGGGCAAATACTATGACCCGGAAAACGACCATTATTTCACGACGAAGCACGTAAAGAGTCCGACCCAGATGGAGCGGGACGCCGTGTGCCGGGGGCAGTACCACGGATGGACCAAGGAGACGGTGGGGAGCCATATTGTGCGCCGCTGCCACATTCACCACTGCGAACAGGCTGGAATCGTGGGACGTATGGGAGGCGTGTTCAGTATTATTGAGGACAACCATATTCACAACATCAACAATATGCAGCAGCTGGGCGGGGCGGAGATCGCCGGTATCAAGCTGCATGCCGCCATCGATGTGACGATACGCCGCAACCACATCCATCATTCCACCATGGGGATCTGGTGCGACTGGCAGGCGCAGGGTACAAGGATCTCCCGGAACCTGCTCCATGACAATCAGGCACCGGAGAATACGCCCCCCGCAGAAGGGTGTATGATGAGCCAGGATGTATTCATCGAGGTGGGACACGGCCCCACGCTGATCGACAATAACGTGATGATGTCCAAAGCGTCCGTGCGGATTGCCGCTGAGGGCGTGGCCTGTGTGCACAACCTGATCCTGGGCGCGTTCACGGCGGTGGGCGGAGGCACAGATAGGATTGTAAACGGCGTGAACCAGCCGCGATATACTCCGTATCACATCCGCCACCGCACGGAAGTGGCCGGTTTTATGACGATCCTTCACGGGGACAACCGTTTCTACAACAACATCTTCGTGCAGAATTATCCGGTGGCGGGAGCGGAGGTAAAAGAGGATATGGGCTTTACGACGGCGGACAACCAGGAGGTGGGGACCCATGTGTTTGACGGGTATCCCACCTACGAGGAATGGATCCGTTGGTTTGAACTGGATAAACCTGCCGATATGAATAAATTGCAGGATTATCACTTTGCCCACCTTCCGGTATGGGTCAACGGGAACGCGTATTTTAACGGCGCGAAAGCCTGCAAAAATGAGAGATCCAATCTGGTGGATGAAGAGAGAAAGGCGACGGCGGAACTTGTGGAGTCCGACGGGAAGTACACCCTCAGGACCAATATATACGATCTGCTGGGAGAGTTCCGCACCGGGATCATCACCAGCGATATCCTTGGGTACGCATTTGAACCGGAACAGCGGTTTGAAAATCCGGACGGCTCCGCGATCATTTTTGACCGGGATTACCTCGACGGGCATCGCGGCCTTTCCACGATCCCGGGCCCCTTTGCATCCGCCCAGGCAGCGGCAAAGCAGCTCTGGTGACAGGCAGATAATCGCATCCAGCTGAAAAAAGGCTGTCAGGAGGCAGACGGCAGAATACAGGGGAGACCGTGATCCGCGCAGGGTACCGTTTCCCCTGTGAATTTTTTGGAGGGGAAACCACATAGGCACAGAAATAAAGGATTTGCAAAATTCTTTCTTTTGGTGTACTATATTGGTTACGGCAAAAGCAGTCAGCATAGTGTGCAGAAAGAAGGAATCAGTATGACGAAAGTAGATATTATTTCAGGATTTCTGGGGGCCGGCAAGACGACGCTGATCAAAAAGCTGATTAAGGAAGTCTTTGCAGGCCAGAAAATTGTCCTGATTGAGAATGAATTTGGGGAGATCGGAATCGACGGCGGCTTTCTGAAGGATGCCGGTATCAATATTACGGAGATGAATTCCGGATGTATCTGCTGCTCCCTTGTAGGTGATTTCAGCAAAGCGCTGAAGGAAGTGACGGAGAAATTTGCGCCCGACCGCATCATCATCGAACCCTCCGGAGTAGGCAAGCTCTCGGATGTCAGAAAGGCGGTGGAGAACGCGTCGGAGGAGGCAGGGCTGGCGGTCAATGCCCTGACTGCCGTTGTGGACGCGAACAAGATCAAAATGTATATGAAGAACTTCGGCGAGTTCTACAATAATCAGATAGAGAGCGCGGCGACGGTGATCCTGAGCCGCACACAGGACCTGAGCGAGGAAAAGCAGCTTCAGGCGGCTCAGATGATCCGGGAGAAGAATCCGGACGCGGCGATTATCACCACCCCCTGGGAGGATCTGACCGGCGAGCAGATTCTTGGCGCCATGGAGGGTACCGATGCCCTGGCAAAGAAGCTGCTGGAGGAGTGTGTGGTGGAGGAGCACGATCATGACCATGATCCGGATCATGAACATCACTGTCATGAGCACGGGCATCATCACGAGCACGGCGAAGCGGAAGAGCATGAGCACGGGCATCACCACGAACACGGCGAAGAGGGCCACGGGCATCACCACGGCCACGGCCATCATCATGCGGACGAAGTGTTTTCTTCCTGGGGAAGGGAGACGCCGAAGAAGTTCACAAAGGATGAGATCGAGAAGATTATGAAGACACTGAGCGCCGATTCCGACGCATATGGAATGGTTCTGCGGGCGAAGGGCATGGTGCCGGATACAGAGGGTACCTGGATCCACTTTGACCTAGTGCCGGGAGAATATGAGATTCGCGCCGGAGCGGCGGATTATACCGGCCGGTTTTGCGTGATCGGGTCTGAACTGAAAGAAGACAAGCTGGCGGAGCTTTTCGGGCTGGAATCGGAATCCGGTTCTGAACCGGGTTAAGCTATAGAAAGAGTGACTATCATGCAGCAAATACCGATTTATCTGATCACGGGTTTCCTGGAGGCGGGCAAGACGTCCTTTCTCCGGGACGTGCTTATGGGCGGCGACTTTGACGACGGCCAGAAGGGGCTTTTGATTCTCTGCGAGGAGGGAGAGCAGGAGTACGACGAGAGAGCGCTGGCGCAGATGAATATTTCTGTGATCTTTGTGGAGGAGCAGGAGGGATTTAACGCGGATTTCCTGAAAACCTGTGAGAAGCGTTACCGTCCGAAACGGATCTTTATCGAGATGAACGGCATGTGGGACGCTCAGTGGCTGTTTGGCAATACCATGCCATACAGCATGGCGGTGGCCCAGGTGATCACAGTGGTGGACGGAAGCACCTTCTCCGTCTACATCAGCAATATGCGGAGCATTTTAAGCAATCTGTTCCTGAACACGGAGATGGTGGTTTTCAACCGCTGCGGCGCGGATATGGATCTGCAGTCCTACCGCCGGACGGTACGGGGGCTGAATCCCAGGGCGATGGTGTATTTTGAGGATCGGCAGGGCAATCCCATCGATCCCGGCATGGACGTGCCGCCCTACGATCTGAACGCAGAGGTGATTCAGATCGACGACATCGACTATGGCCTCTGGTATCTGGATGTGTTTGAAAATGAGGACCGGTACCGGAACCGCAAAGTCCGCTTCCGGGCGAAGGTTATGAGGTCCCGGAGGCTTCCCGAGGGGACGTTTGTGCCGGGGCGCAACGCCATGACCTGCTGCGCGGAGGACATCCGGTTTGTGGGCTGTGTCTGCAAGGCGAAGTTTGCGGATCAGCTCAAATCCAGACAGTGGATTTATCTGACGGCCACGGTCAAATACGAGTATTCCAGAGAATATGGGGAGACAGGGCCGGTGCTCTACGGCGAAACCTATGAACTCACCGGTTCTCCTGCGGAGGATCTGGTATATTTCAACTGATGAAAGAAGGGTGTAATATGCCACGACTGAAAATAGCGGCCTACGACTACAGAGATTTTGACGAGGCCGCTTTTTTTGAAAAATTTGCAAGGGAATACGATGCCGAAATTGTGATCTGCCGCGAGGCGCCAAACCCGGAAAATGCCGTTCTGGCAAAGGGCTGCGACGGGGTCAGCGTGATCACCTGCGCGGTCACGGAGGAGATCATAAAGGTCTGGAAAGAAATGGGTGTACGCCATATATCCACCCGCACCATCGGCTACGACCATGTAGATCTGCAGGCTGCTTTCAGATACGGGATCACGGTCAGCAACGTTGCATACTCCACCGGAAGCGTGGCAGACTATACGGTGATGCTGATACTCATGGCCCTTCGGAAGATGAAGATGATTATGAAGCGGGCGGACGGAATGGACTATTCTTTGAAGGGCAGCATCGGACGGGAGCTCGCGGGGCTGACGGTAGGCGTCGTGGGCACCGGAAGGATCGGAGAGCATGTGATCCGCAACCTCAGCGGATTTGGATGCCGGATCCTGGCCAGCGATCCCTTTGAGAAAGAAAGCGTGAAGCAGTATGCCGAATATGTGGATCAGGTTACGCTGCTTGCCGAAAGCGATATTATCACCTTCCATGTGCCGTCCATTCCCGGTACGAATCATATCGTGCGCCGGGAGACGATAGAGGAGATGAAGGACGGAGTGGTGCTTGTGAATACCTCCCGCGGCAGTGTGATTCACACGCAGGATCTCATCGATGCGCTGGAGAGCGGGAAGGTGAGCGCCGCCGCGCTGGATGTGGTGGAAAATGAACTTGGGATTTTTTACAACGATTATAAGTATACGGTGCTGGGACACAGGGAAATGTCCATCCTGAAGGATATGCCCAACGTGCTCATGCTGCCCCACATGGCGTTCTATACCGAGAATGCGGTCAGCGATATGGTGGAGTATTCCATCGCCAGCATCGCTTTGGAGGCCAGAGGCGAAAAAAGTCCGTTCCGGGTGAACTGAAAAGATTATTGAAGGGGGATGAATTATAGGAAGATGGATTTTCAGTATGGCTAAGATCTATTCCGGACAGAAGCGTAAGCGGTTCCGAAAATGGCTACCATACAGAAGTAGTATTTGAATGATTTTGTGAGAGAAAAAAACAGAAATTTGAACGCATTGCCTCCTTGTAATTTATCGGGTTCTCATGTATGATCGTATTAAGATCCTGTTTCTCAGAAAACTTTATAATATCAGGGAGGTAATTGCTATGAAGGACATGAATTGTGGTTATTGTGCAGGCGGAGCGCCTCTGGCGGCATTTGGCATTAAGATCTGCGATCTGGATGTGAGCCAGCTGATCCTGTTTAAGGAGCAGAGCCATCCAGGCAGATGTATTGTGGCTTACAGGGACCATATCAGCGAGATCGTGGACATCAGCGATGAGGAGCGGAATCGTTTCTTCGCGGATGTGGCGCGGGCGGCAAACGCCATCCATAGGGCTTTTTCTCCCGACAAGGTCAATTACGGCGCTTACGGCGACACGGGCTGCCATCTGCATATGCATCTGGTTCCCAAGTATAAGGACGGATTCGAGTGGGGCGGCGTCTTTGCGATGAATCCGGATCAGAAGTATCTCTCCGAGGGGGAGTATGAGGAATTGATCGAAAAGATCAAATCCTGCCTGTAAGATTGGCAGAGATCCGCATGAAGGACGGTAAAGACCGGATCTGTGCCGGAGGAGTGAGGTATGGCAAATAGTCTGGAAGTGATCAGGGGTATATTGATACCCTTTGCGGGTACGTCCCTGGGCGCAGCCTGTGTGTTTATCATGAAGAAAAGCCTGAATCCCATGATTCAGAGGGCGCTGACGGGTTTTGCGGCGGGCGTGATGGTGGCTGCCTCCATCTGGAGCCTTCTGATCCCGGCAATGGAGCAGGCGGCCGGGATGGGACGCATGGCGTTTATACCGGCGGTGGCCGGGTTCTGGCTTGGTATTCTGTTCCTGCTTTTTCTCGACCGGGCGATTCCCCATCTGCATCAGGGAAGCAGAGAGCCGGAAGGACCAAAGGTGACGCTGAAAAAAACCACGATGCTGGTGCTGGCAGTGACCCTTCACAATATCCCGGAGGGGATGGCGGTTGGCGTCGTATTCGCGGGCTGGGTATCCGGCAGCAAAATGATCACCATGGCCGGAGCGCTGGCTCTGTCCATCGGTATTGCAATCCAGAACTTTCCCGAGGGAGCCATCATCTCCATGCCCCTGCGCTCTGAGGGCGTGAGCAGGGGGAAAGCCTTTTTGTACGGCGCCATGTCCGGCGCGGTGGAACCGGTGGCGGCGTGGCTTACGGTTCTGGCATCCGGGATTATCCTTCCGGTACTTCCATATCTGTTGAGCTTTGCTGCGGGGGCTATGCTGTATGTGGTGGTGGAAGAACTGATCCCGGAAATGTCCGCCGGTTCTCATTCCAACCTGGGGACGCTGGCCTTCGCCCTGGGGTTCACGGTTATGCTGGCGCTGGATGTGGCGCTGGGAGGATGAAAAATCATCCGGTTGACAATGGTATTTTTTTTGTTGTACAATAAGACGATTAAAGCGGGTGAACAAGGAGGAAATCAGGATGAAAAAACCAGGTTTGTTTACGAAAAGAAATATTGCTGCAGCCGGTATTTGCGGGATTCTCGTTGCATCTGGGGCCGGCGCGGCGCTGGCGGCAGAGGAAAATGCCGCGGTGGACGCTGCGGGAGCGGAAGCGATCGCACTGGCTGACGCGGGGATGTCCGGGGAGCAGGCAGAGCGTCTTTACACAGAGCCGGAGCGCGAGGACGGAGAGGATGTATATGAGGTGTCTTTCGTGGTGAACGGCGTGGAGTACGAATATCTGATCCGGGAAGCGGACGGCGTGATCCTTGAGTGGGGGATGGACGGCAGGGATCTTGCCGACGCGGTGGCAGAGCTGAGTCTGCAGACGGGTGATGCGCAATCGGATACCGAACCGGCTGACGATTCACAGGCGGATACCACGCAGACGGAGGTTCCCGGGACAGAAGATTCCAGGACAGAGCCTTCCCCAGACGGCGATGTGCTGATCGGTATGGAGAAAGCGAAGGAGTTTGCACTGGCGGACGCAGGACTGCAAGCCGGGGACGTGACCTTTACCGCGATCAAGTATGAAAACGGCAGCAGATCCGTGACCTATGAGCTGGAGTTTTCCCAGGGCCGGGATGAGTATGAGTACACGGTCGATGCGTATACCGGGAAAATCCTGGATATGGAGCGCGACTGAGGGTCCCGGTGCAGGGCAAGGCTGAAATCCTTTGCGCAGAGTAATTCCATTATTAATAAAAGTAAAGCTCCGTTTCCATTGCGGAGCTTTTTTGATTTTGGAGTATTCCGGACCCTGTAGAATTCCGGCAAAGGCAACCGTAAGCGTACCGGATACTTGAAATAAGAATGTCCATATGTTAAAATGTTTAAAATTAAAGCATTAGCTTGGAAAGCAGGTGAGCGGGATGGACGGGCAGTTGGAAATCGCATTAAAAGGCGGGGATTTTAAACATCTGATGGAGAGCCGTTTTTCTGTAATAAAAAAAGAATATAATTTAAAAAAAGTAGATATTGAAGTGCTGTATTACCTGTCAGGGTGTACGGGTGAAAATACACCGACAGACATTTACCGGAAACTGAAGCTGAATCGTGGGCATATATCACAGGCCATCGATTATCTGTACCGCAGGGAGCTGATCACTGCGGTACCGGATCCGCATGACCGCAGATATATGCATTATCTGGTCAGCGACAGCGCGGGAGCAATTATAGCGGAAATTGCAGAAATTAAAAGGGAACTGGATCAGCAGATTTTTAAAGGGATTTCCCAGGAAGAAATAGACGCTTACCAAAAAACAACAGAGAAAATCTTCCGAAATATCCAGGAGTTAATATGAACAGCAGGCGAGGCGCGGGTAAAACGTAAAAGAAATTCAATTTATAACGGAACGCCGGTACCACAAATCGGAGGTGATCAAAATGGTCTTTGAAACAAGTCATGCGGCGCGGCAGATGTTCCGGGGCAACCTCCTGCTGGTGGGCTGCTGCGTGTTCTACCTGCTATGGTGGGTTTTCGCGTTCAGGCCAACCGGCGCGATCAAGGGACTGAAATCCGGCTGGCTGCTGATTCCCGCATCCCTTCTGGGCATAGCCGCAGTGGTCATGATCCTCAAAGGGGCAAATGGCGTCGATACAGCCCAGTCCTTCTTCTCAGCCAGGGCCATCCTTCTGATTGCTGTGATCTCCTATGCCGTGCTGCTTCTGGCGACGCGGATTGCGTTCCATCGGCAGGTCACGACCGAGCTTCTTCTGATTGTCGGCTGGACTGCGCTGGCGTTTCTGGAGAGCAACGCGCTTTATGGCATAGGCGTGATCACCCGGAACGGGGCGCTTGGCCTGTTTACCGCGGCGGTCCTTGCGGCGGCGCTGAGCATGGTCTGCTATGTGCTGTACTACGGCCTTGGAGACCGGGCAGGATATATTGACGGTATGATCCCGCTCATCCTGGCAGCGGTCTGCATGACGGCGCTGTCGGTTCTCATCGCCCGTGCCGGAGTCTGATATGGATACGGTAAGGCGGGGCCGCACCCCGGCGTGGACGGCTTATTCTCCCGTATGGAGCATGCCGTCACCCCGGACGCCGTCATCCTGGATCCGTGTAAATGCTGGTATAATCGGGACCGTCCGCTGACTGGATCCGCCATTGTGGACGCCTGGGTTCTACGGCTGGACGGCCTGCAAAAGTGAAGGAGGGAATTTCATGTCAATCATAGGTTCGATCATTGTCCCTCACCCGCCCATTATCATTCCCACTGTGGGCCGTGGACAGGAACGGGAGGTGCAGGCCACCATCGACGCCTGTCGAACCGCCGCAAGGCGTGTTCACGCATGGGAGCCGGAGGCGCTGATCATCACTTCGCCTCACACTGTTATGTATGCAGACTATTTCCATATTTCTCCCGGCGAGGGAGCGTCCGGGGATATGTCCGCTTTCGGCGCGCCTCAGACCCGGCTCGCTGCCGGGTATGATACATCGCTGCGGGAGGAGATCGTCCGGCAGGCAGAAACGGCGGGAATTCAGGCCGGAACGCTGGGCGAAAAGGATGCTGCCCTGGACCATGGCACTTTTCTGCCCCTGTACTTTCTGCGGGAGGCGGGCGTGACCTGTCCCATCGTCCGGATCGGCCTGTCCGGTTTTTCTGCGCTGGAGCACTACCGGCTTGGGCAGTGCATCGCAAAAGCGGTGGACAAGCTGGGCCGAAAGGCGGTGTTCGTGGCCAGCGGGGACCTCTCCCACAAGCTGAGAAAGGATGGGCCGTATGGCTTCGCTCCCGAAGGGCCGGTCTTTGACGAACAGGTGACGGCGGCAATGGATTCCGGGGATTTCCTGCAATTTCTCACCATGGATTCCGGCCTTTGTGAACGGGCGGCGGAGTGCGGCCTGCGCTCCTTCCAGATCATGGCCGGAGCGCTGGACGGTCTTGCTGTCGCTCCGGAACTGCTCAGCCACGAGGGAAATTTCGGCGTAGGCTACGGCGTGGCAGTATTCACGGTCATGGGGACAGATGAAAACCGCCGCTATGCTGCCAAATATGAGGCGGCAGAGCAGGCCCGTCTGGCAAATCGGAAAGCAGCGGAGGATCCCTGGGTGCGGCTGGCCAGACTGTCTCTGGAAACTTATGTTCAAACGGGGAAACGGCTTACAACCTTGCCATCTGACCTGCCCGCCGGGCTGACGGAACAAAGAGCGGGAGCATTCGTTTCGCTCCATATCCACGGTCAGCTTCGGGGCTGTATCGGCACAACGGAACCGACCACCAAAAGCGTGGCGTGGGAAATCGCGCAGAACGCCGTCTCCGCCTGTTCCCGTGACCCCCGGTTTCCGCCGGTGACAGTCTCTGAACTGGGCAGTTTGGAGTACAGCGTGGACGTGCTGGGAAAACCGGAAGCGATTCCTTCTCCGGCGGAGCTGGATGTAAAGAAATACGGCGTCATCGTTTCCTGCGGAAGCCGCCGTGGGCTGCTGCTGCCCGATCTGGACGGGGTGGATACCGTGGAGCAGCAGATCGACATTGCCCGCCGGAAAGGCGGCATCCGTTCCGGAGAACGCTATACCCTGGAACGGTTTGAGGTGGTGAGGCACACTTGAAGATACCGTGCGAGCTGTGTTTCCACCACTGTCAATTGGAAGAGGGGCAGACCGGTCTCTGCCGGGCCAGGGGAAACAGAAGCGGAACGATCATTCCTCTCAACTATGGGAAACTCACCAGCCTTGCGCTGGATCCCATCGAGAAAAAGCCCCTGCGCCGCTTCCACCCCGGCAGCAGGATCCTGTCTGTTGGCAGCTTTGGCTGCAATCTGCGCTGTCCCTTCTGCCAGAATCATGAGATATCCATGGCAGGAGACGGCGAGGTACAGACAGCAGAGATTTCCCCGGAGCAGCTGGCGGATCAGGCGGTGGAACTGCAAAACCGGGGCAACATCGGGGTGGCTTACACCTACAACGAACCGCTGGTGGGATATGAGTACGTGCGGGACTGCGCCGCCCTGCTCCATGAGCGGGGCATGGTCAATGTGCTCGTCACCAACGGCACGATCGAGGATGCGCCGCTGCGCAGCCTGCTGCCCCTGATCGACGCGGCCAACATCGATCTGAAAGGCTTCACCCCGGTGGCATCGGTATACGCTTTGGCCGAGGCGGCCCGGGAGTACCTGACATACGTCTATACCGGGAATTGCTGAAAGAAAGCTTTTCAGCATTTGCGGGAACGCACGGATTTCAGGATGCACTTTGATCGTATTCGTGGACGCTTAAAAAGGAGAATCGAATCATGCTATGGCTTGTAATGGCGGCGTTGTCCGCCCTCTTCGCAGGTCTGACGTCTGTTTTGGCAAAATGCGGAATCCGGAAAACGGATTCAGACGTTGCAACTGCGCTCAGGACGATTGTGGTTTTGATTTTTTCATGGGTCATGGTATTTGTCGCGGGATCCGAAAAAACGATTCCGCAGATTGGCGCGAAGTCGCTTGTATTTCTGGTTCTGTCAGGCTTTGCCACGGGCGCCTCATGGCTCTGTTATTTTAAGGCGCTTTCCGTTGGAGATGTGAATAAGGTTGTTCCGATTGACAAGTCAAGCACAGTTCTGACGGTCATTCTCGCCATCCTCCTTTTCGGGGAGACAAATCATCTGGCGGTGAAGCTGGCGGGAACAGCGCTTCTTGCCGCCGGCGTCTTTCTGATGATCGAAAAGAAAAATACAGGCAGCGGCGGTACGGGAAGG
>CAZQAB010000003.1:36466-136069 GCA_964591265.1 uncultured Lachnospiraceae bacterium | reverse complement strand
CGGCGTCTTTCTGATGATCGAAAAGAAAAATACAGGCAGCGGCGGTACGGGAAGGATATGGCTGCCCTATGCAATCGGGTCGGCTGTGTTTGCCGCGCTTACTTCCATCCTTGCAAAGATAGGGATCGAGGGCGTGGAGTCAAACCTTGCCACAGCGATCCGGACGTGTGTGGTTCTTATCATGGCCTGGCTGATCGTTTTCGTAAAGGGAAAGCAGAGTTTATTAAAACAGCTGGATCAGAAAGAGCTTGTCTTTATCGGGCTGTCCGGACTTGCGACCGGAGGCTCATGGCTTTGCTATTACTATGCGATTCAGAACGGGATCGTCAGTGTTGTCGTGCCAATCGATAAACTGAGTATCGTCGTTTCGATTGCCTTTTCTTATCTTGTTTTCAAAGAGAAGCTGTCCCGGAAAGCAACGATTGGCCTCGCCTTTATGGTGGCAGGGACTCTGGGAATGGCCCTATTTGCGTAAATATGTATTTTGACGCTTCATTTTTTCCGTTTTTCCGGCATATACTTTCTAAGATTCAGAAAAGGATGTGAAGCGGATGTCGGAATACAGAAGGTTTATCGCTTATTTTTATGAGTACATAGATGGGAGAAGACAAAAAAGCGCCGGCTTTGCAAAGGTGGAACTGCGGGGCGGGATATGGAGAATCCTGTTACGCCTGACTGCGGCGGGAGAACTGCAGCTTCCGGCAAATCTCTATGGGTTTGTGCGAAGAGACGGATTTCTTCTGGGACTGCCCATGGGGCTCATGCGGACCGGCCAGGAGACAGCGCAGGAATGGGCGTATGAGGCGAATAAGCCGGTAAAGGACAGCTGTTTTGTGGAAGACCTGGCCGGTCTCCTGGTGAAGAGCAGCGATGGACGCAGCTTTCTGACCGTGTGGGATGAGGAGGAGGCCGATCTTTCAAAATTTGTGCTGGAACTGCCCAAAAAGGCGGGAGAGCCGGAGAATGAAACGGCGCCGGAGATGCAGCCGGGTACGCAGGGAGAAACGGAAACGGCATTGCAAACACGGCCGGATACGCGCAATGAAACGCAGACACAGTCGGAAATGCAGAATGAAATGGCAGAATTGCAGAGCGAATCGGGCGGGCTGCCGGACGGAACGCAGGGCATGGGATCCGAAGCAGACGGCGGGCAGGAGGAGATATGGGAGGAGAAACAGGAGAATACAGGTCAAATACAAGACGGTAATACCGAAGGCAACCCGGCAGATAATATAGAAGATGGTACAGAAAATACAGCGAAAGATAATACGCAAGACCGTATGGAAGATAACAGGGTGGGAACGGCTGAGGCTGAGCGACGGAGGCCGGGCGTTACCATGATGTCAGAAACGGGGCCGGAGAAATCCGGGACGGAGAAGCCGCCGGACCGGGAATTGCAGGAGCTGTTTGGCAGCAGGCCCCGCTTTAAACCATTCCGGGACGGAGAGGCCGCCAACTGTGTCATGCTCAGGCCCTGCGACATTGTGTGGCTCCAGCAAAAAGGCTGGCAGGTGGGCAGAAGCAGTTTCCTGCAGCATGGCTTTCAGCAGTACCGCCATCTGCTTTTGTGCGCCGCGCCGGACCATTCTTTTACGCTGGGAGTGCCGGGGCTCTATAATCCCCAGGAGAAATATATGGCTGGAATGTTTGGTTTTGAAGAATTCCGGGAATCCGGATTCCAACGCGGCAATGGAACGTTTGGCTACTGGTGCCGCGCGCTGGAGAGACGTCTCCCTTAACGGAACTGTGCGGCTATGCATCCAATCCCCTCAGGCTTGCCCGGGGGATTTTTTTTTGCAGGATCTCCAGAAACCCTTTCATCTCGGCGGCAGGAAAATCAGAGAAAGCGTGATTCTCCTGAAGCACCTCCTCACAATCCCGGAAGGATTGCAGATAGTAATTCTGGCAGCCCGAGAGCCAGTCGGCGATGGCTTCAAAATCCCGCTCGGTATGAAGCCCTTTCACCGCAGTAGTCCGAAATTCATACTCGACAGAGGAGGATTTCAAAAGCTCCACAGAGCGAAAAACATTCTCAAGGAGCCGGGGATTTCCGCCGCTTCCGGCCGGGCCTGAAGAAGCGCTGCCAAAACCATCCTCTTCCAGTCCGCAGACCCGGGGGTAGTTGTCCGGGCCGGCCTTGATATCCATGGCGACGTAGTCAACAAGTCCCCGCTTCGTCAGGTCTTCGAGCATGGCGGGATTGGTCCCGTTGGTGTCCAGCTTTGCCAGATAGCCCTCCGCTTTGATCAGGGAAAACAGTTCCGCAAGTTCCCGGTGCAGGGTCGGCTCTCCCCCTGTGACGCAGATGCCGTCCAGAAGCCCGGCGCGACGGCGCAGAAATGCCTGAAATTCTTCTTTGGTTATCTCCGGAAGCTGTCCGGGGGACAGCACCAGGGAGCGGTTCTGGCAGAAAGGGCAGCGCAAGTTGCAGCCGTCCAGAAATACAATAGCGGCGACGCGGCCCGGATAATCCAGCAGAGTCAGTTTTTGAAGTCCGCAGATTTTCATAAAAACCTTTCCTTACTTGTCATTTAAAAAAGTGGCGGTAGCATTTTTTAAGATAATACCTGGCTGACGAAACAGGAGAGCTTTTTTTAAGCTCCGCCCGGAGCATATCGTTATCATTCTGCAGATACAGGCGCGTGTCATAATGCGTATTGTATGTCTTATAGATCCGCCTCAGTTTTCTTTTGATTTTTTCCGCCTGTTCCTCTTCCGATGTCCCTTCATAGGCAGGAATACGGCTGATGAGCTCTTCATACGTATATGGGACGGCGTCGCAGTTTTCGCCGCACAGGCTCCTTTTTATACCCTCAAAAAGATATGTGTATACGCTGATCCGGTATTCACTGTCCTCGGAAACGCCCTCTTCCATAGCCTTTTGCAGCCTTTCCACTACCTTTTTCGGATCGATGTCCTCTGTGTAGATGATCCGGTCCTCATGGCCTATGCCAGAATAGAAGCTCTCTACCTTCGGATTCCAGAATATTCCAAGGGACGGAACGCCCAGGGAGAAGGAGATTATGCTGGGATGCAGCCTGCATGAAACGACGGCGCTGCAGGAGGAAATATGCCGGATCAGCTCCTCCGGCATATTCATATTGAATACAGCCTTTTTTGCATCGATCTTGTATTTTCTGACCAGCAGGTCCAGAAAAGCCTCGTCCGCGAAGTGCCCGCTCGTAAGCAGTTCGTAATCGTACCCCTTATCCTGAAGTTCATCGATCAGCCCCTTCCAGAACGCCAGGGCGTCGTCTCTTGAGAAATCCACTTTATTATCGGTAAATCCGCTTGCACGGAAGGGAATGAGCCCTATTTTTTCTTTGCCTTTTGGGGGGGTTGCCCTGAAATTGCAAAGCACCCGGGAGACAAAGATGGCCGGGTCGGCAACCTTTCCCAGCACGAGATGCGCATTGTCCTCGTTTTTGAATTTCTGAAGGCGTTCCAGATCGTCCCTTGTGGTGATCTGTTTTACGCAGTCAAAATTCAGGGTCTTTTTCAGGCGCTGGCATTTTTTGTCCTTTTCATTGTAATCTTCCGTTCCCACCGCAGAGAAAAGGACCGGTTTATGGTATTCCCGGGCAAGTTCCAGGGTAACTGCGGTGCGTTCGTAAAAGAGCTGATGGTCAAAATTAAAAATGGGCGCGCCGCCGAAAATGATCAGATCTGAATCCCGGATCAGCTTCCTGGGTTTGTCAAGCAGAACCGGATCCCTGGTATCGACGTATTTTGATACAATAGAACCCGCGCGGCTGTCTATCATGTATTTATCCCTGCCGATTCCGAGGTTTTCCATAACAGCCGAAATAAGACTGATATTGCATACTTCGATCAGCTGATCGCCCACGTTATCGGAATCCCGGTTCGTTAAAAGCAGGATACGGTAAACATCCGAGTCATTTTCCATAATTTTTACCATTCCTTTCGCCTTAAAATGGCATATTCATCGCCGGACTGATTTTTTAAATGCCCGGGTGAATCATATACAGAATAAATGCAGGGGTTTTTTTTGTCAAGCTAATATTGACTGACTGCTTTAATGATGTTAAAGTAAATCTGAATTGGCGGCCGGAGCCTGAACGGTTATAAGAACGGACGACTGCCTGACGCGGGAGATGAATATGCAGAGAAGTGTTTTGGAATATCTGGAGGAGGCGGCAAAGGCCGTTCCGGATAAAATTGTTTTCGCGGACCTGAAGACGGAGCTGACCTATGGAGATTTCCTGGATTATGCCAAACGGGTGGGAAGCGGCCTCATCCGGCAGCTTGACGGATGCCGGCGCGCTCCGGTGGCGGTACTGATCGACCGTTCCGTCCGTCCCTTGCTTTGTTTTTTTGGAGTGGTGTACAGCGGCAACTTTTACGTTCCCATCGACCGGAAAATGCCTCTGGAGCGGGTCCGGCTTATCCTGGATACCCTGGATGCCCGGATGCTTATCGCAGAAAAAAAGGACGGGAAAATGCTGGAGCAGCTTTCCTTTGCCGGGACGGTCTGCTATCTGGAGGATCTTCTTGAAAATGAAACCGACGGGACGGCGCTTGCGGCGATAGCGGCAGGGCAGACGGACACAGACCCTCTGTATACGATTTTTACGTCGGGGTCTACGGGGGTTCCGAAAGGCGTTGTGGTGGCGCACCGTTCCGTGATCGATCTGGCCGATCAGTTTAAGGAAGAATTCGGCTTTGACAAGACCACTGTGTTTGGAAACCAGGCGCCCTTTGATTTTGACGTTTCCGTGAAGGATATCTTTTCAACGATTAAGAATCAGGCCACTATGTATGTGCTCCCACAGATGTTTTTTTCTTTTCCGGCCAGGCTGATCCAATATCTGGACGAGAAGAAGATCAACACCATTATCTGGGCGGTTTCAGCGCTGCGCATCATTGAAAATCTGAAGGGATTTTCCTCCGGCGCGCCCCGGTATCTGAAAAATATTATGTTTTCCGGGGAAACTATGCCGGTGAAGGTATTGAATTACTGGAGACAATATTACCCGGAGGGGCAGTTTGTAAATCTGTACGGGCCGACGGAGATTACCTGCAACTGTACCTTCTGCAAAATAGACCGGGAATATGCGGAGGACGAAATCCTGCCCATCGGCGTACCCTTTAAAAACTGCAGCGTTTTCCTGCTCGATGGCGAAAGGCCCGTCCGGGCGCCGGGGGAGACCGGCGAGATCTGCGTCCGGGGTACGTGCCTGGCTCTGGGATATTACAATAATCCGGAAAAGACGGCGGAAGCGTTCTGCCGGAATCCTCTGAATACAGCGTATCCGGAGCGAATCTACCGGACCGGGGATATGGGGAGATATAATGAGCAGGGACAGCTTATTTTCGCCTCCCGGCGGGACGCCCAGATCAAGCATATGGGGCACAGGATCGAGCTGGGCGAGATCGAGGCTGCGGTCAACGCCCTGGATATCCTGGAGATCGGCGTCTGTCTTTATGTAAACGAACAGATTATACTGTGTTACCAGGCCCCGGAACCGGTGGACAGGGAAATTGTGGCGGCCCTGGGGAAAAAACTGCCGAAATATATGGTGCCCACAAAGCTTGTCCGGTACCGGAGCCTTCCCGTCAATAAGAACGGGAAAATTGACCGGGTGAGGCTGCGAAGCGAAATGGAGACGCCCGAAACAGATAAATAAATGCGCAGACCGATAAAACAGTTTCATAGGAAAAGGAGAGAATATTATGAAGGAACAGTTGATGAAAATTCTGGAAGATCTGAGATCCGATGTGGATTTCGAGACGGAGACGGCTCTGATCGACGACGAGATACTGGATTCTTTTGATATCGTATCCCTCGTCAGCGAACTCAATGATAATTTTGATATCGCGATCAATGTGGACGATCTGCTGCCGGAAAATTTCAATTCTGCCGACGCAATGTTAGAGCTGATCCGGAAGCTGCAGGAAGAAGGATAATGGCATGAGTTTGTTATCAGGCAAATTTGTCCTGTTTTTCCTGTGCGTTTTTTCCGCATATTTTTTAATGCCACGCAAACACAGATGGATCGTCCTGCTGGTTGGCAGTTATGTGTTTTATCTGTTCAATTCCGTGCGGATGGCGGCGTATATGCTTCTGACCACGTTTACCACCTTTTTTTCGGCCAGAAAGATCGGCGCGCTGAACGAAGAGACCGCAGAGTATCTGAAGGCCCACAAAGAAGAACTGGACAGCGAAGCCAGAAAACAGTACAAGGCGGCTCAGGTAAAAAGAAAGAGACGGTTTTTGCTGTTTGCGATCCTCTGGAATATCGGGACGCTCTGTGTGCTGAAATATACCGGGTTTGTTTTTGACGCCATTAACCGGATCCTGCATTATGCTGCGGATATGGAGGCGGTTCTTCCCAGCGTGCGCTTTATTCTTCCTCTTGGCATTTCATTTTATACGTTCCAGACGGTGGGATACGTGGTTGATGTATACCGGGGGAAATATGAACCGGACAAAAGCCTGCCGAAATATATGCTGTTCGTCTCTTTTTTTCCGCAGATTATCCAGGGGCCTATTTCGCGTTATAATCAACTGGCGCATCAGCTTTATGAAGGACACGATTTCGATTATACACAAGCGGCTATGGGATTGCAGCTTGTCCTGTGGGGCCTGATGAAAAAGCTGATTCTGGCGGACAGGCTGGTCCTGGTTTCCAATATGATCTTTGAAAACTATCTGGATTATGCCGGTCTTACCATGTTTGTCGGGGGAACGGTGTACGGCGTGTATATGTACGCGGATTTTTCCGGCGGGATCGATATGATCCGGGGGATCGCCCAGATATTCGGGATCGATATGATGCAGAACTTTGAACGTCCGTACTTTGCCACCTCTCTTTCAGAATTCTGGCGCAGATGGCATATCTCCCTGGGGGAATGGATGCGGGATTACGTGTTCTATCCGATCTCTCTGTCAAAGGCGTTCGGGAGGCTGGGGAAAAAGACCAAAAAATGGTTCGGACATAAGACCGGCAAGGTGATTCCCACCTATCTCGCCACTTTTATCACCTTTATGCTGGTGGGAATCTGGCAGGGGACCGAACTGAAATACGTGGGATACGGTTTCTGGAACGCGTCCATCATAGCCGGAAGCCTGCTTTTGAAGCCGGCTTACGCAAAGGCCAGGGATTTCTTCCACATTAACGCAAAGAGCTGGTACTGGAAGCTTTTCTGCATGATCCGGACTTTTTTCCTGTGCAGCCTGGGGCGTTTTTTCTCAGGAGGCCTGTCGCTGAGAAGCGCGCTGGTTATGATGAAAAGCTTCTTTACGGTGTGGAATCCCCAGGTACTGATAAACGGTACGTTCCTGAATATGGGACTGACAAAAAGGGACTGGTGCGTGGTGCTGGCCATGCTGATCATACTGCTGATCGTCGGGATTATGCAGGAGCGGGGCATCCGGGTGCGGAGCAGCGTCGCGGCCCTGCCATTGCCGGCGCGGTGGCTGATCTACATCGGCGCCATTGTTTTCCTGGTACTGCTGGGCCGGTACGGCCCCGACTTTGCTTCAGCAGATTTCATATACCAGCAATTTTGATAACCGGTTCAGAACAGCAGCGAGGATGATTATGACGAAAAAACAGGGGATCAGAGCGGTACTTTTTTTCCTTACGACACTGGCGGTCCTGCTGTGGATCAATTCCAAAATGGGATATCCAAAGGATGAGCAGGCAGTGCGGATCACGAGACGTTTTGAGGAATTGTACTCGGATGAAAAACATACATGGGACGGAATCATCGTGGGCACCAGCGAGGCCGACCGGGCATGGGCGGCTCCGGTGGCCTGGGAAGAATATGGGATGGCGGTCTATCCCATGTCCAGCGACGGCAATCCCTTTATTCTGAATTCCAATATCGTCGAAGAGGTGCTGAAATACCAGGATATTTCTTTCGTGGTCGCGGAGCTGCACGGCATCCGTCCGGAAAGCCTTATTTCAAACGATATCAAAATCCACCGTGTAACGGACCATCTGAAGTGGTCCCTGAACCGGATCGATGCCATTAAAAGGGCCGTCGGCTACATCGAGGAATGGTATCCGGATCAGGAATTATCGTTCAGCCTGAAAGCCGGGCTTTATTTCCCGATCATTAAATATCATTCCCGGCTGACCCAGGGGGATATTTACGAGGGAGATCTGAATCACGGGAAGACTCTTATGAAAGGGGTCTACGATGCCTATCAGTATTTTCGCGTGAATAAGATTACCATAGAGCCATATGGGGAGACAGCCGAGCTGCTGGATCAGCAGAAAGCCCTGCTGGATGATCTGATGAGATGCGCAGAGGAGAACGGCCTCCGGCTTATATTCGTAAAGAATCCCTCCGACGTTCCAGAGGAAGAACAGGCGAGTATGAACGCCATGGTACAGTATGTGGAGGAAAAGGGTTATCTGGCCGTAAATTTTAACGACGCGGATGTACTGGAAGCCTGCGCTTTGGACGGAAGCACCGACTTTTTTGACGATGAGCATATGAATGCCAAGGGCGCCAATGTCTATACGAAATATATGGCCGGATATCTGAAGGAAGTCCTGAATCTCGAGGACCACAGAGGGGACGGGCGGTACCAGAGCTGGGACGACGCGGCGGACTATTATGACGCATGGTATACGAAGGCGCTGAAAAAGATCAGGAAGTACATCAGAAAATACAGGAAAGATGATTAAAAGCGTGCGCAAATCTCCAAATATTCCTTGACAAACGCCTGGTCCCCTCTTAAAATAAACAGGAATCAGGCGATGAAGAAGATCAGTAGTCTCAGAGCGCCCTTCAGAGAGGGATCGGGTGGTGCGAGATCCCGGGCGGCGGGGATGAACCGGCTTCGGAGCATCCGCAGGAAACTGCGGCGCGATCCGGCGTTATGGGAGAATGAAGAGAACAGCGCAGGCTGTTAATAAGGGTGGTACCGCCGGTATTCCGGTCCCTTGCGGGGCAGGAACACCGGCTAAATTTTATTCAGGAGGAGAACGACATGGCAAAGGAGAAGAAACTGGTGGAGGCGATCACTTCCATGGAGGAGGATTTCGCCCAGTGGTATACAGACGTGGTGAAGAAAGCGGAGCTGATCGATTACACCAGCGTCAAGGGGTGTATGGCGATCAAGCCGGCGGGCTATGCCCTCTGGGAAAATATTCAGCGGGAGATGGACCGCAGGTTCAAGGAGACGGGCGTGGAGAACGTTTATCTGCCCATCTTCATTCCGGAGAGCCTGCTTCAGAAGGAGAAGGATCATGTGGAAGGCTTTGCGCCGGAAGTGGCCTGGGTGACCTGCGGAGGGATGGAACCGCTGCAGGAGCGGATCTGTGTGCGCCCCACCTCTGAAACGCTGTTCTGCGATTTTTACGCAAACGATATCCATTCCTACCGGGATCTGCCCAGGGTTTACAACCAGTGGTGCTCCGTGGTGAGATGGGAGAAGACCACAAGGCCTTTCCTGCGTTCCAGGGAGTTTCTGTGGCAGGAGGGGCATACGGCCCACGCGACCGCCGAGGAAGCGGAGGAGCGGACCATTCAGATGCTGAATGTATACGCCGATTTCTGTGAGGAGGTTCTGGCTATTCCGGTGATCAAGGGACGCAAGACGGACAAGGAAAAATTTGCCGGGGCCCAATCTACCTATACGATCGAGTCCCTGATGCATGACGGCAAGGCGCTGCAGTCCGGCACCAGCCACAATTTCGGCGACGGCTTTGCAAAAGCCTTTGACATCCAGTTTGCGGATAAGGACAACAAGCTGAAATACGTGCATCAGACCTCCTGGGGCGTCAGTACCCGCATCATCGGCGCCATCATCATGGTACACGGCGATAACAGCGGCCTGGTGCTGCCCCCCAGGATCGCGCCTACCCAGGTAATGGTTATCCCAATCCGCCAGCAGCAGGAGGGCGTGACGGAGAAGGCGAACGAGGTGAAAGAGGCCCTGAAAGCCGCGGGCCTTCGCACGAAGCTGGACGACACCGAAAAGAGTCCCGGCTGGAAATTCTCCGAGCAGGAGATGCGGGGTATCCCGGTCCGCATCGAGCTGGGGCCCAGGGACGTTGAGGCGGATCAGGCGGTGATCGTGCGCCGGGATACCCGGGAGAAGATCACGGCGGCCATCGGGGATCTGCCCGCAAAAGTGGCGGAGGTGCTTGAAACCATGCAGCAGGATATGCTTAACCGGGCCAGAGCGCACCGGGACGCCCACACCTACACCGCCGTCACGAAAGAAGAGTTCAAAGACATCGCGGACAATAAGCCCGGCTTCATAAAAGCCATGTGGTGCGGCTGCCGGGAGTGCGAGGAGGCCATCAAGGAAGAAATCGGAGTGACCTCCAGGTGTATTCCCTTCGAGCAGGAGCGTCTCGGGGATACCTGTATTTACTGCGGGAAACCCGCGAAGACGATGGTATACTGGGGGAAGGCGTATTAAAACAGCGTTTAAGGACGCAAAGGCTCTATGAAGATCCTGATAAAAGGACGGAAGAGGTTTCGCTCATCCTCGATGCCCATAAGCCGGAGATACAACCGGAGGAGAAATACAATATGAAAAAAAGGAAATGGTATGGGGCGCTGGCCGCGGCGGTCTGTCTCAGCCTTCTGTGGGCGGTGCCCTCTCTGGCGGATGAGCGTTCCGAGAAGGCGCAGAAACTGCTGGCGGTGATGACGCAGGAGGACAAGGCCGGGCAGATGCTGATGGTTTCCCCCTCGCAGCTTTGCGACGGCGACTGGACGGAGGATATCGGCCAGGTAATTCAGAATATCGAACTGTATCATATCGGCAGTCTGATCTTCTTTGAGGAGGACATGAAGGATCAGGAGGCGGTAAAAAATCTGACAAAGGCCATTGCGGCCAGAGAGTTTCTGTTTGGCGTTTTGCCGGCGGCGGATCCCTCCGGCAGTCTGGAGGACGGTTTTGCAAAGCCGCCGGAGGACGCGAATCTGGCGGTCGGACCTTTTGAGGAGGGAGCCGAGGACCTGTGGGCCTACGGCGCTGCGGGCGTTTCCGGGGAAGAACTGCGCTCGATGGGAATTGCCGTGGATCTGAGCCCGGGGATCCGTACGGAGGAGACGGAGGATTCCGAATCGGATCCTTTCTTTGCAATTGTCACTCACGCAAAAGTGAATGCGGACAGTGAACCGAACGCGGGGCGTCCCGCCTCCATGTCCCGCAGCATGGTGGCAAATACGCTGAGAAATGTATTTGAGGGCGTGATCGTGACAGACTCCCTGAGTATGTCCGCCGCGACGGAGAGCTTTGGCGCAGACATGGCGGTGCAGTACGCGTTTCAGGCGGGGAACGACATCCTCACCGCGCCGGTGAGCGTTATGAACGCTTATTATGGTCTGCTGTCGGCCATGGCGGAAGAGCTCGTATCCGGGGACCAGGTGGATGAATCCGTACTGCGGATCCTGGAGGCGAAGATCGCCCTTGGCATTATTTAACGATGCCGGGATTGTGAGACGCCGGAGGTCCGTCCGCTTCTGGTTCAAAAATATGCGCAGAAACACATAAATCCTCTGGTAATGCGGGGAGACCGGTGTTACAATGTAAGTAAGATATGGGGAGGGAAATGCGCGGCATTTTTCGAACCTATTGTGGAACACGTCATAGTGTGAATGATTGAAAGGAGAGATATTATGCATCCGACAAGAATTGATTCACCGGAAATTCAGGCGTTTGAAACTGCGCACATCCAGGCGGTCCGCAAGGTGGCCCCGGAGTGTATGGTACTCTTGAAGAATGACGGGACGCTTCCGCTGGCGGAAGCCGGCAAGGTGGCGCTGTACGGCAGCGGCGCGAGGAAGACCGTCAAAGGCGGCACCGGTTCCGGGGACGTAAACGTCCGCCATTTTGTAAACGTGGAAGAGGGCCTCTTAAACGCCGGATTTGAGATCACTACAAATGCATGGCTGGATTCCTATGATAAAGTGGTGGCGGACTCCAGAACGGAATTTTACAGAGCGGTACGTAAGGAGGCAGAGGCCGCAGGAGCCACCGGGACGGATCTTATGATGTATGCCATGGGAAGGACCTGCCCGGAACCGGATTACGATCTTCCCCTGGATGGCGGGGGCGATACGGCAATCTATGTTTTGGCCAGAAATTCCGGCGAAGGCGCGGATCGTCAGCCGGTTGGCGGCGATATCAATTTGACCGGGACAGAGATCAGGGATATTCTCGCACTGAACGAAAAATACAGGAAGTTTGTGCTGGTGCTGAACGTAGGCGGCATGGTGGATCTGAAGCCCGTGGAGGCAGTGGGGACGGTCCTGATTCTCGGGCAGCTTGGAATGGCTACAGGGGACGCTCTGGCGGATGTGATCCTGGGCAAAGCCTATCCTTCCGGAAAGCTTACCATGACCTGGGCGCCCATCGCGGATTATGCGTCCACCGATGGCTTTGGAGACCCCAACGATACATACTACAGAGAAGGCATTTACGTTGGCTATCGTTATTTTGACACCATCGGTTATGCGCCGGCTTATCCCTTCGGCTATGGCATCGGTTACACCACATTTACCGTGGAGCCAAAGGATATGACGGCAAATGCCTCCCGGATCACGGTGACCGCCACGGTTACCAACACCGGAGCGGCGGCAGGCAAGGAAGTGGTTCAGGTCTACTATTCCGCGCCGGATGGCAGTCTGGACAAGCCGTACCAGGAACTGGCCGGCTATGCGAAGACAAAGGAACTGCAGCCCGGGGAGAGCGAGGAAGTGACGGTAGCCTTTGATACGCAGAGCATGGCTTCCTACTGTATCAGATGCGCGTCTTATGTTATGGAGGCAGGCGTCTATTACATCCGTGTGGGCAACTGCTCCAGGAATACCCACATTGTGGGAGCGGTGGAGCTGGATGAGACAAAGGGGATCGAGAAAGACCGAAATATCTGCGGCGACAGTGGATTTGAGGATCTGAAGCCGGAAGTAAACTTCTTTTCCTATGAAGGCGAGGCAGAGGAAAAAGCCTGCGCGAAGGTCGTTGCCATCCATGCAGCCGATCTGGCTGTGAAGGAAGCGGTCTATCAGGAGGTTCCGTCGGAGATCCCGGCCGGCCCCGTGGTGAACTGGGAGGAAGTAAAGAGCGGCGCGAAATCTCTGGACGCCTTCGTGGCAGGCCTTACCGACGAGCAGATGGCCTATCTTTGTATCGGCGCGTACAGGGAGGCGGAGGATATGATGGAAGTGATCGGAAATGCTTCCAGCACGGTAGCCGGGGCGGCCGGCGAGACGACGCAGCAGCTGAAGGCCCTGGGCGTACCGGTACTGGTTATGGCGGACGGCCCTGCGGGACTTCGTCTGTCTCCGACGTATAAATATATTGACGGAGAGGCAAAGGCGACCTCCTCCAATCTTGGCGGAGATTTTATGGAGATTTTAACCCCGCAAGAGAAGCAGGCCATGGCGGCATCTGCCCCTCAGCCAAGTGAGGCGGAACAGGCGGCGCCCACTTATTATCAGTATTGTGTGGCGATCCCAATCGGCGCCGGGCTGGCACAGTCCTGGAACGACGGTCTGGTGAGGCAGTGCGGCGATCTGGTGGGAGAGGAGATGGAGCTGTTCGGGATTCACCTGTGGCTGGCTCCGGCCATGAATATTTACCGTTCTCCCCTTTGCGGCCGCAATTTTGAGTATTATTCGGAGGATCCGCTGCTCAGCGGCTGTATCGCGGCGGACGTCACGGAAGGCGTTCAGGCGCATGAGGGCTGTGCGGCCACCATCAAGCACTATGCCTGCAACAATCAGGAGACGAACCGCTATTTCTCCAACAGCAACGTGGGAGAGCGGGCGCTGCGCGAGATCTATCTGAAAGGATTTGAGATCTGTGTGAAAAAATCCCAGCCCCATTTTATTATGACCTCCTACAACCTGATTAACGGCGAGCATGCCTGCAATATCAAAGATATCCAGACCCGCACGCTTCGGGACGAGTGGGGATATCAGGGCGTCGTTATGACGGACTGGCTGGTAACCGGCGGCATGGGCGCGTCCGGAGAAAAATGGCCGTGTGCTTCTGCGGCGGGCAACGTAAAAGCCGGCAATGACATCACCATGCCGGGTATCCCCTCTGACAAGGCGGATATCCTGAAAGCGCTGGAGGACGCGGGCCATCCCTACGCGCTGTGCAGGGCGGAACTGCAGACGGCCGCGAAACGGGTGCTTGGAATGATTCTGAAACTGGCATGAAATTTTCATAAAAATTACTTTTCGGTTGTACTTGAATGATGAAAAAAAGGATGCTATAATTTTTCTATCGTTAAAACCAAAGGAGGAAAAAAAATGAACAAGAAAATTCTTGCAGCAGCAGGCATTATGGCCATGACGCTTGCAGCGGGTGTAAGTGTACAGGCAGAAGACTATACGGTAGCCATGGTTACCGACTACGGCGATATCACTGACCAGTCTTTCAATCAGACCACCTACGAAGCGTGTAAGGCATTCTGCGATGAGAACGGCGTCGATTTCCAGTATTACAAACCCACCGACGATTCCACCGCAGCGCGTGTGGAGAGCGTTGAGCTGGCAATCGCAGAAGGCTACAACATCATCGTTATGCCGGGCTATGCGTTTGCGGGCACCATTGTCGAGACGTCTGAACTGTACCCGGACGTTAAGTTTGTAGCGCTGGACGTAGGAGCAGGGGATATCCTTGAGGCAGCCCTGGGTTCTGAGTATGACTATAACCCTGAGAACTGGGAGGTTACCGATTACTACTATGAGGACAACGTATACATCGCGATCTATCAGGAAGAGCTTTCCGGATATATGGCCGGACAGGCGGCTGTAAAGCTTGGCTATAAGCATCTTGGATTCCTGGGCGGTATGGCGGTTCCGGCGGTTATCCGTTACGGCTATGGCTTCGTACAGGGTGCAAACGACGCGGCTGAGGATCTTGGCATCACCGACGATGTAGTAGTAGAGTATGTATACGGCAACCAGTTCTACGGCGACGCCGACATCACCGCTTACATGGACACCTGGTATCAGACCAACGGCGTGGAA
The DNA here is from genome assembly GCA_964591265.1 of uncultured Lachnospiraceae bacterium. GTDB lineage: Bacteria > Bacillota > Clostridia > Lachnospirales > Lachnospiraceae > Choladousia. Next base: position 121,087 of record CAZQAB010000003.1, on the reverse strand, counting down.
GTCGTATTCGCCTGCGGCGGCGGTATCTACACCTCTGCAGCAGAGGCGGCAGCAAAGGTAGACGGCGCGAAGGTTATCGGCGTTGACGTTGACCAGGCAGCAATCATCGACGTATACGGCGAGGGCATGACGGTTACCTCCGCTATGAAGGGTCTTGCAGCCACCGTTAATACGATCCTGACTGAGACGATCCTGAACGACAACTGGGATGCATACGCCGGGCAGATCCAGAACCTTGGTATCGTATCCGAGACTCCGTCCGAGAACTATGTACAGCTTGGCGAGGCTACCCAGTGGGCAGACGGCTTCACCGAGGACGACTATGCGGCGCTCGTTGCCGATATGTACAACGGAGTGATCACCGTATCCAACGATACCACGGCCGCTCCCGAGGTTGCGATCACGCTCAACGAGTACGGCAACATCAAGTAAATAAAATACGGATTTTCATTACAGGAGCCGGGCATTGTCCGGCTCCGTTTTATTGCCTGAAAACGCCCGGTTCTCTGCGTAAGAAGCGGCGGCGGAGCCGTAAACCCGGACGCCTGGTTCCGGCGGTGCTTTTCTGGCGAATTTTCGTAAATTTCCCAAACATTTCTCCCTAAACGCAAAAATATATGATATACTGAACTTACCTATGTATGAAAACCAAGACAAAGGAGGGACGGTGGAGTTGGAAAATTATGCCATCGAAATGTTGGGTATCACAAAACGGTTTCCGGGTATCGTCGCCAATGACAACATCACGCTGCAGCTTCGCAGAGGGGAGATTCATGCGCTGCTGGGCGAAAACGGCGCCGGGAAATCGACCCTGATGAGCGTGCTTTTTGGCCTTTATCAGCCGGAAGAGGGAGAGATCAGAAAAGACGGGGTTAAGGTAGAAATAAAAGATCCGAACGATGCCAATGACCTGGGGATCGGTATGGTGCATCAGCATTTTAAACTGGTGGAGTGCTTCAGTGTGCTGGACAACATCATTCTGGGTGTGGAGACGACGAAAGGCGGCTTCCTCCAGAAAGCGCAGGCCCGAAAAAAAGTGATGGAGCTGTCCGAGAAATACGGACTGTCGGTGGATCCGGATGCGATCATTGAGGACATCACCGTAGGTATGCAGCAGAGAACGGAGATCCTCAAAATGCTGTACCGGGACAATGAGATCCTGATTTTTGACGAGCCGACGGCAGTTCTGACTCCCCAGGAGATTCAGGAACTGATGCACATTATGAAGAATCTGGCGGCGGAGGGCAAGAGCATCCTGTTCATTTCCCACAAGCTGTCGGAGATCATGCAGGTTTCCGACCGGTGTACGGTGCTGCGTAAAGGGAAATACGTGGACACCGTGGAGACAAAGGACACCACGGCAGAGAAGCTGTCCGCCATGATGGTTGGCAGGAATGTAAACTTTGCCGTTGAGAAACAGGACGCTGCGCCGGGAGACGTGGTGCTGGATATCCGGAACATGACGGTGGCCTCCAAACGCCACAAGAATAACGCGGTCAACAACGTGTCTTTCCAGGTGCGCAGAGGGGAGATCGTCTGTATCGCGGGCATCGACGGCAACGGGCAGACGGAATTTGTCTACGGCCTTTCAGGGCTGGAGCCCCTCAAATCCGGCAGCATCGAGCTTGACGGGACGGACATCACAAACATGTCCATCCGGCAGCGCTCCGTGCTGGGCATGAGCCACATTCCGGAGGACCGGCACAAACACGGACTTGTGCTGGACTATACCCTGGAGAATAACATGGTGCTGCAGCGCTATTTTGAGCCGCAGTTCACCAACAGCGCAGGTTTCCTGAAAAAGAAAGCGATCCGGGAGTACGCCGACCGGCTCATCAAGCAGTACGACGTGCGCTCCGGCCAGGGCGCGGTGACAGTCGTCCGCTCCATGTCAGGCGGCAACCAGCAGAAAGCCATTGTCGCCCGGGAGATTGACAAAAACCCGGAGCTTCTGATCGCGGTGCAGCCCACCAGGGGTCTGGATGTGGGCGCCATCGAGTACATCCATAAACAGCTTGTGGCCCAGAGGGACGCGGGGAAGGCGGTGCTTCTGGTGAGCCTGGAGCTGGATGAGGTTATGAATGTGTCTGACCGTATCCTCGTCATGTACGAGGGCGAAATCGTGGGCGAGTTCGACCCGAAGAATGTAACGGTAGAGGAGCTTGGCCTGTATATGGCCGGCGCAAAACGAAAGGAGGCAGGCAGACATGAATAACAAAGGAAAAAAGAGTTCGATCCTGCGAAACGGAGGGTTCCAGTCTCTGCTCGCCTCACTGATCTGCATCATTCTGGGGCTTTTTATCGGTTATATCGCGCTCCTGATCATCAATCCGGCCGGCGCATGGGAAGCGATCGTCTCGATCGTGAAAAATTTCCTGTATTATCCCAGCCAGGCGGCGGCCATGAAGTATTTTGGCAGTACGCTGGTGAAAGCGGCGCCCCTTGTGCTGTGCTCTCTCTCCGTGTTGTTCGCCTATAAGGTGGGGCTGTTCAACATCGGTGCGGCCGGCCAGTACGTGGCCGGTACGGGAGCGGCCCTCTATCTGGCTCTGGGGCTTAAAATGCCCTGGTATGTGTGCCTGATCGCGGCCATTATCGCCGGCGGCGTATTCGGCACGATATCCGGCGCCCTCAAAGCATACTGCAATGTAAATGAAGTTATTTCCTGTATCATGCTGAACTGGATCGGCCTCTACGCGGTGAATATGCTGCTGACCAATGTGAAAGAGCCCACCAGCCCCTATACGGTCACGCTTGCCAGCTACAATGCAAAGGCGGTTCTGCCCACGCTGGGACTGGATAAACTGTTTTCAAATAACCAGTACGTGACCATCGCGATTCCGCTGTCCATCATCGTGGCGATTCTGGTGTGGGTGGTCATGGAGAAAACAAAATTCGGTTACGAGCTGAAAGCCACCGGGTTTAACAAGCAGGCAGCGAAATACTGTGGAATGAAGGAAAAGAAAAACACCATCCTGACGATGATGATCGCGGGCGCCCTTTCGGGGATGGGAGCAGGCTTCTATTACCTCAGCGGCATCGAGCAGTGGAGCTGTACCCAGACCAGCGTCCCGGGCATGGGCTTCAACGGGATCGCGGGGGCGTTCCTTGGCAGCCTGAATCCCATCGGCACGATCTTTTCTTCTTACTTTATTCAGCATATCACCAGCGGCGGCGCGTATGTGGATAAGACCCTGTACTGCGCCCAGATTTCGGATTTCATATCCGCAATCATCATCTATCTGTGCGGTTTTGTGTTCTTCTTCAAGCTGTGGATGAACCGGATGCTTGACAAAAAAGAAGAGAAGGCTGCGGAAGCGCAGAAAGGAGGCGAGGCGTAATGTTATTGTTGATCCAGTATACGTTGATTTTTGCTTCGGTTCTTCTTCTGGTGGCGCTGGGCGGATGCTTCTCCGAACACAGCGGTGTGATAAATATCGGACTGGAGGGCATCATGGTTATGGGCGCCCTGGGAGGCGCGCTGATGATGAAATACCTCCCGGCTTCCATTCCGGCTATTTGCATGATCCTGCTGGTCATTCTGGCAAGCGTCGCCGTGGGCGTGATCTACTCCCTGCTTCTTGCGGTGGCGGCCATTCAGTTCAAGGCGGACCAGACGCTGGTGGGTACCGCGCTGAATATGCTGGGTACTGCGGCGGCCACTGTCATCGTGCGGGCCATCAATTCTGCGGAGAGCGCGGACAATGTTTCCTCCTCCCTGCAGTATATTAACGAGAAAAAAGCCTTCCTTGTCAATATCGGAGGTTTTGAGTTCAACTGGTTCATGCTGGTTGCGGTGATTGCGCTGATCGTCTCCTACATGGTGCTCTACAAGACGAGATTCGGACTCCGGCTCATGGCCTGCGGCGAGCATCCCCAGGCTGCGGATTCCGTGGGCATCAACGTATATAAGATGCGGTACGCAGGCGTGATCATTTCCGGCGTGCTGGGCGGGCTGGGCGGCATCGTCTACATCACGGCGGGCGTCAGCGAGTGGAAATTTGAGAACGGCGTAGCGGGCTTCGGCTTCCTGGCGCTGGCGGTTATGATCTTCGGACAGTGGAAACCGGTGAACATCGCCCTGGCCTCCCTGCTGTTCGGACTGTTCCGCGCCCTGTCCAACGTGTACACGGGCTTCCCGCTCCTGACCTCGCTGAACATCCCCAGTACGGTGTACAATATGCTTCCATACATTATTTCCCTGATCGTACTGGCCTTCACCTCCAAGCGCTCCAGAGCGCCCAAGGCGGAGGGCATCCCATACGACAAGGGACAGAGATAAATACAGATAATGCAGGCAAATTAAAATCCGTAAAGGCAGGCGCATGGGGAACCGGTATTTCTTCATGCGTCCTGCCGGAAGCGATACGAATACAAGGAGGAAAAATTATGGCTAATATTCCGACTCCTCATATTGAGGCAAAAGCAGGCGATTTCGCCAGAACTGTTTTGATGCCGGGGGATCCCCTCCGGGCAAAATATATCGCGGAGACGTATCTGGAAAATCCGGTGCAGGTGAACGGCGTGCGCAATATGCTGGGCTATACCGGCGATTATCAGGGCAAGCGGGTCTCCGTCATGGGAGGCGGTATGGGTATTCCATCCATCGGCATCTACTCCTATGAGCTTTTCAATTTCTATGATGTGGACAATATTATCCGTATTGGCTCCGCCGGGGGGCTGCAGGATGATGTGAAGCTGATGGATATCGTCATCGGCATGGGCGCCTGTACCGATTCCAACTACGCGTACCAGTTCCGTCTTCCGGGGACTTTCGCCCCCATCGCAAGCTATGAACTGATGAGCAAGGCCATCGAGGCGGTAAAGGCCCGGGGCTTCCGCTTCCACGTGGGTAACGTGGTGTCTGCGGATGCGTTTTACAACGCGGATTCCACGGTAAACGACCGCTGGAAGAGCATGGGCGCACTGGCCGTGGAGATGGAGGCCGCTGCCCTCTATATGAACGCGGCCAAAGCGAAGAAGAACGCGCTTTGTATCCTGACGATCTCGGATCATCTGTACTCGCCGGAGGCGCTGAGTTCCCATGAGCGGCAGGTGGGCTTCGGGCAGATGATGGAGATTGCGCTGGCGATCGCGTAACCGCACAGGATGAACGCGCCGTAATACAGGATCGCGGTGATGTGGAAGCTATGCCTGAATAAGATTGGGGGAATAAAAAGGGATGAAAAAATATAAGCGAATTTTTGTAGTTGTTATGGATTCTCTTGGGGTCGGCGCGATGCCGGATTCAGAGCGGTTCGGAGATGTGGGCGTGAACACGCTGGGGCATATCTCCCAGTCCGTGGATACGTTCGAGATCCCGAATCTCAAAAAGCTGGGAATGGCAAACCTTACGCCTTTGAAACAGGTGCAGCCGGAGAAGCTTCCCCTGGGCTATCACGGCGTCCTGCGGGAGAAGAGCAACGGCAAGGATACCATGACCGGCCACTGGGAGATGATGGGGCTGGAGATTACGAAGCCCTTTAAGACCTTTACGGAGACCGGTTTTCCGCCGGAACTGATTGCAGAACTGGAGCGGCGCACCGGTCACAGGGTGATCGGCAACAAGAGCGCCAGCGGTACGGAGATACTGGATGAACTGGCGGAGGAGGAGATCGCCACCGGTCACATGATCGTCTATACGTCGGCGGATTCGGTGCTTCAGATCTGCGGCAATGAGGAAACCTTTGACCTTCAGGAGCTGTACCGCTGCTGCGGGATTGCCCGGGAACTTACGATGCGGGACGAGTGGCGTGTGGGCCGCGTGATTGCCAGGCCGTATGTGGGAAAGAAGAAGGGTGAGTTTGTCCGCACCAGCAACCGCCACGACTATGCCCTGAAACCCTTTGGAAAGACGGCGTTGGACGCGCTGAAAGCGGCGGGCTATGATGTGATCTCCATCGGGAAGATCAAGGATATCTTTGACGGCGAGGGAATCACGAAGGCGCTGAAGTCCCAAAGCTCCGTTCACGGTATGGAGCAGACCATCGAGACGGCGCAGGAGGACTTTACCGGGCTGTGCTTCGTGAACCTGGTAGATTTTGACGCCCTGTGGGGCCACCGCAGAAATCCCCGGGGCTATGCCAGGGAGATTGAAAAATTTGACGTGAACCTGGGCGTCCTGCTGAAGGTCCTCCGGGAGGATGATCTGCTGATTATCACGGCGGATCACGGAAACGACCCCACCTATACCGGCTCGGATCACACGAGAGAGAAAGTCCCGTTCCTTGCCTGGTCCCCATCCATGAAAGGCAGCGGCTCCATTCCGGAACAGGATACCTTCGCGGTGATCGGGAACACGGTGGCGGATAACTTTGAGATCGCTATGCCGGAGGGTACCATCGGGGAGTCGATTCTGGAATTGCTGGTATGAACGGCGTCCGTAAGACAAAAGAGGAAAAGAGGATCAGACTATGGAATGTATCATTATAGGCATCGCCGGGGGCACCGGCTCCGGAAAGTCCACCTTTACAAACCGTCTGCGGGAGCGTTTTAAAGACGACATCGCGGTGATCTACCACGACAATTATTACCGGCGCCATGATGAGATTCCCCTTGAGGAGCGCAGGAAGCTGAATTACGATCATCCTGATTCCCTGGAAACGGAGCTGATGCTCGAGCATCTGCGAAAACTCCGCAGCGGGGAGGCGATCGACTGTCCGGTCTACGACTACAGCCAGCACAACCGCTCAGATCGGACGGTGCGCATTGAGCCGAAGAAGATTATTGTGGTGGAAGGAATTCTGCTGCTGGCAGATCCCCGCACCCGCGACCTGCTGGACATCAAGATCTATGTGGAGGCAGATGCGGACGAGCGGATTCTGCGCCGGATCGTTCGGGATGTTAAGGAGCGGGGGCGCGATATCGACAATATCGTGGAGCAGTATCTGACTACGGTAAAGCCCATGCACTATCTGTACGTGGAGCCGACCAGGGCCAAGGCGGATCTGGTGATCAACAGCGGGATGAACAACGTGGCTTTTGACATTGTTCAGTCCAAGATAAAGCTGCTTCTGGACGAAGCGCGGCAGAGAGAGGACGAAGCATAGCGATTATCAATCAGGCTGCCAGAGCAGGGCGGCGGAACGGGGTGTCCTATGGCAAAATTATTTTTCTATTACGGAGCCATGAACAGCTCCAAGACGGCGAATGCGCTGATGACTCATTTCAATTACCAGGAGGTCGGGCAGAAGGCGCTTCTGTGCAAGACGGAAACGGATACCAGGGACGGCGCCGATACGATCCGCTCCCGGATCGGCCTGGAGGGAGACTGCGTGCTCCTGCGTGAACTCCAGAAAATGAGCGAAGAGGAAATCCGGGAATATGACTGTATCATTGTGGATGAGGTGCAGTTTGCTACCGAGGAGCAGATTGATTTTCTGTCTGATGTCGTGGACTTTTACGACGTGCCGGTGGTGTGCTACGGGCTGCGGGCCGACTTCCGGAACAACCTGTTTCCGGGCAGCGGGCGGCTGATCACGATTGCCGATACGATCCGGGAGATCAAGACCGTGTGCTGGTGCGGGAAAAAGGCCACCTGCAACGCCCGCTACAATGATCAGGGCATTGTCCGCGAGGGCAGTCAGGTCATGCTGGGCGCCAACGACAGCTACGTATCCCTTTGCAGAAAGCACTTCAAGCTGGGGATGCTCGGGCCGGACAAACGAAAGGAATAATTTTCAGAGCTTCCTTCCGGTGAGCATTTCATAGGCCTGGAGGTATTTGCCGATGGTCTTTTCCACGATGTCCTCCGGCAGCGTCCAGTCGTTGCCCGGGTTTGCTTTCAGCCAGTCGCGGGCAAACTGTTTGTCAAAGGAGGGCTGGGCATGGCCCGGCTCGTACGTGTCTGCAGGCCAGAAGCGGGAACTGTCCGGGGTGAGCATCTCATCGCCGAGTACCATACGCCCGTTTTCATCCAGGCCAAACTCGAATTTGGTGTCCGCGATAATGATTCCCCTGCTCAGAGCGTAGTCCGCGCATTTCTTATAGAGGGAGATGGTATAGTCCCGCATCCTTTCCGCATATTCTCTGCCCTTGCCTGGAAAGCGTTTTTCCAGATATTCCACGCTCTGCTCAAAGGAGATATTCTCGTCGTGCTCCCCGATCTCCGCCTTGGTGGAGGGGGTGTAGATGGGCTCCGCAAGCCGGTCGGATTCCACAAGTCCCTCCGGCAGCGTAATGCCGCAGACGGCGCCGTTCTTTTTGTAGCTGGCCCAGCCGCTTCCGGTGATGTAACCCCGGACGATGCATTCGATGGGCAGCATCTCCAGCTTTTTGCACATCATGCTGTTTCCGTCAAATTCCGGCCGGCGGAAAAACTCAGGCATATCCTTTACGTCCACGGAGATCATATGGTTTGGGAGGATGTCGCCGGTCATATCAAACCAGAACCGGGACATCTGGGTGAGAACGGTTCCTTTTTTGCTTACATTATTATTCAGGATCACATCAAAACAGCTGATCCGGTCGGTGGCAACCATGATCAGGCTGTCGCCGTTATCATAGATCTCACGGACCTTGCCCTCCCTGATGGGTCTTAATTCCTTCGCGCTCATAGACTGGTACCTCCATTTTAAGCTGCGTCTTCCCTGGCTTTCAGCGTGTCTCTGATTGACATATATTAAGATATACAGGTTTTGGAAAAAAATCAACAGGAAAATGTCCGGGATTCATTGATTTTGTACCATAAATCAATTACAATAAATACAAACAGTCTGAGGAAATACGAAAGTAAAGGAGGATTTCGGATGGAGCATTCAAACCCCTTGCTGCATGACAGCGATAAGACGCAAAGGTTTATCACGATCGGAGAGATCATGCTCCGGCTGACCCCGCCGAATTATGAAAAGATCCGTATGGCGACCACCTTTGAGGCGAGTTATGGCGGCAGCGAGGCGAACATTGCCCTGGCCCTGGCGAATCTCGGCGTGGACAGTACCTTTTTTTCAGTGGTTCCAAACAACAGCATCGGGAAGAGCGCCATTCGTATGCTGCGAAGCAACGATGTCCACTGCACGCCGGTGATTCTCAGTTCGCCCGAGGAGACACCCACCCACCGTCTGGGTACCTACTATCTGGAGACCGGTTACGGCATCCGGGCCAGCAAGGTGACCTATGACCGTAAGCACAGCGCCATTGCCGAGTATGATTTCAGTCATGTAAATGTGGACGGGCTGCTGGACGGCTTCACCTGGCTGCATTTAAGCGGAATTACCCCGGCGCTGGGCCAGAATTGCCGGGATCTGATTATGAGAGCGCTGAAGACAGCGAAAGAAAAGGGACTCACCGTGAGCTTTGACGGAAATTTCCGAAGTAAGCTCTGGAGCTGGGAGGAAGCCAGAGATTTCTGTACGGAATGTCTGCCTTATATCGACGTGCTGCTTGGGATCGAGCCCTATCATCTCTGGAGAGATGAGAACGATCACAGCAAAGGCGACTTAAAAGACGGCGTACCCCTTCAGCCAAGCTACGAACAGCAGGATGAGATTTTCCAGGCCTTTATAGACCGCTACCCGAATCTGAAATGCATTGCCCGCCATGTGCGCTATGCCCACAGCGGAAGTGAAAACAGCCTGAAAGCGTTTATGTGGTACGGCGGACATACCTTTGAGAGCAAACTGTTTACCTTTAATATCCTGGACCGGGTGGGCGGCGGGGACGCCTTTGCCAGCGGCCTGATCTACGCGATGCTCCACAATTATAAACCCATGGATATAGCAAATTTCGCGGTGGCGAGCAGCGCCATCAAACATACGATCCGGGGCGACGCCAACATTACCGACGATGTGAAGACCATCCAGAACCTGATGAATATGAATTACGACATCAAACGATGACCGGAGGAAAGTACCTGTGAGCAGATTTTATGACAGAGCGCTGCAGCTCAGAGGCATTCAGACGCCCCATCGCAACTGCGCCCAGTCGGTGTTTCTGCCCTTTGCCCGGGAAGCAGGGATTGACGAGGAGCTGGCTTATCAGATTGCGGCGAATTTCGGCGCGGGCATGAAGATGGCGGGCACCTGCGGCGCCATCACCGGCGGCCTGATGGCGCTGGGGCTGTTCGGCGTGGAGGATGGAGCCGCGATCGGGGCATATTACGGGGAACTGAAAGAGAAGCACCAGGGCCTGCTGGATTGCGCGGATCTGCTTCGGGTCAACAAAGAGCAGGGCCGGGAGAGGAAGCCCCACTGCGACGACATGGTTTATGAATGTGTAGGCCTTGTGGAGAGGATTCTCCGGGACAGGGGCAAGATCAAATAGAGTTTATGGATTGACAGTATTGTTGGTTTGTGATAACTTATAATAGTTAGCAAAGGCTAATCAAAGATACCTGAAATGCAGTTTTTAAAAAAAGGAAACACATAATAAAAGCAGGAGGAAGTATCACATGAATATCGATTATAAGAAAACCGGGCTTTTTGCGGCAGGCGTTCTCTTTGGTACGGCGGGCATCAAGGCGCTGTCCAGTAAGGACGCGAAGAAACTCTACACGAACTGTACGGCGGCGATTCTCCGGGCCAGAGACTGTGTGATGAAGACAGCGGTCACCATCCAGGAGAACGCGGAGGACATTTACGAGGAGGCAAAGCAGATCAACGAGGACCGGGAAGCAAAGGAAGCAATGCAGGACGAAGAGAAAGAGGCTGCGAAAGAAGCCGCACCCGGAGCATTTACGGAAGTATAACATGAAATTTATAATCAGGCATGAAATGAGAGGACGCATCCGTGTTCATATGCTGCAGAAGAGAATGACGCCGGGGGAAGCGGATCTGCTGGAATACTATCTCATGCAGCAGCCTGCGGTGACGGAGGTAAAGGTGCGGGAGCGCACCGGGGACGCGTCCGTATCCTATAATGGAGAGCGGGAAGAGATTCTCGCGCTATTGCGCAGTTTTCGGTATGAACAGGTACAGGCGCCGGAGACCTATCTGCAGAATTCCGGACGGGAGATGAATACCCGCTACAAAGAAGAACTGATCACAAAGGTGGTTCTGCGGGCCGGCAACAAGCTGTTCGTTCCAGCTCCTGTGAGGGCGTGGATTACTGCGGTCAGGGCGGTGCGATACGTCTGGCGCGGCGTCCGTACTCTTGCAAAGGGCAGACTGGAGGTGGCCGTGCTGGACGGCACGGCCATAGGAGCGTCCGTACTCAGGGGCGATTACGATACAGCCGGATCCATCATATTCCTGCTGGGGCTCGGTGAGATCCTTGAGGAGTGGACCCACAAAAAATCCGTGGACGATCTTGCCAGAAGTATGTCCCTGAATATCAGCAAGGTCTGGCTGGTGCGGGACGGGCAGGAGATACTGGTCCCCGCCGCGCAGATCGCGGCCGGAGATCAGGTCGTGGTCCGTATGGGAAATGTAGTTCCCTTTGACGGGATCATAGTAAAAGGGGAGGCCATGATCAATCAGTCCTCCATGACCGGCGAATCCCTTCCGGTTCACAAAAAGCCGGGGCGTTACGTCTATGCCGGTACGGTTCTGGAGGAGGGCGAGGTGACCGTCTCCGTAAAAGAGGTGGGCGGTTCTGGCCGGTTCGACCGGATCGTAAATATGATCGAGGAATCGGAAAAGCTCAAATCCTCTCTGGAGAGCAAGGCGGAACACCTGGCCGACCGGCTGGTGCCCTATACCCTTGCGGGGACCGGACTGACCTGGCTTCTTACCAGGAATGTGACGAAAGCCATGGCGGTGCTCATGGTTGATTTTTCCTGCGCCCTGAAGCTTGCGATGCCGGTTTCCGTGCTGTCGGCGATCCGTGAGGCCAGCGCGTTTCAGGTGACGGTAAAGGGCGGCAGATATCTGGAGGCCGTGGCTGAGGCAGAGACCATTGTGTTCGACAAGACCGGCACACTGACGAAAGCCCAGCCCACTGTGGTGGATGTGGTTTCGTTTAACGGGGAAGAGCCGGATGAACTGCTGCGCACCGCCGCCTGCCTGGAGGAGCATTTCCCCCATTCCATGGCAAAGGCCGTCGTGGACGCAGCCAGCCGCCGGGATCTGGGACACGAGGAAATGCACTCCAGGGTGGAATATCTGGTGGCCCACGGAATCTCCTCCATGATTGACGGCAAGCGGGTGATCATCGGCAGCTACCACTTTGTATTTGAGGACGAGAGCTGTACGATTCCGGAGGGGATGCAGGAGCGTTATGATTCACTTCCCTCGGACTGTTCCTATTTGTATATGGCGATTGACGGCTGTCTTGCGGCGGTGATCTGTATCAGGGATCCCCTTCGGGAGGAGGCCGGAGATGTTGTCAAAGCCCTGCGGGAAGCCGGTATCCAAAAGATTGTTATGATGACCGGCGACAGTGAACGCACGGCGCGAACCATCGCCGCAGCGGTGGGCGTGGACGAATATTTCTCTGAAGTGCTTCCGGAGGATAAGGCGAACTATGTGGAGGCGGAGAAGAAAGCCGGGCGCCGCGTGATCATGGTGGGCGACGGGGTGAACGACTCCCCGGCGCTGTCCGCCGCAGACGCGGGCATCGCCATCAGCGACGGCGCGGAGATCGCCCGGGAGATCGCGGACATCACGGTGGGGGCCGACGACCTGAACCGGGTGGTTGCGCTGAAACTCGTCAGCAACGCCCTGATGCGCCGGATCCGCAAAAATTACCGGATGATCGTCGGCATCAATACGGGGCTGATCCTGCTGGGCGCGGGCGGCATTCTCCAGCCCACCGCCGCCGCGCTGTTACATAACACCTCCACGCTGGCGATCACGCTCAAGAGTATGGAGAATCTGCTGTAAATTTAATGTATTTTTTCCTGGATACATGAAAAAGATAAGGAGGAAATACCGCGCTTCCCGTCAGTCATTCCCGGGATTCTCAGGCATGGAGACGAAGATATTCTTTTCCGTCCGCAGGACGTAATGCGTCTTTGTCAGGCGGACATCGTCCCGCTGCCTGATATTGCGGTGAATTTCCTCCAGTTCTTTGGAGGAATGGCAGCAGATCTTGATCATACAGTCAAACTCCCCGGTCAGATCATAGCAGGAGACAATGTGGGGTTCGGACTATAAGAAGCCTTTACACAATTTTAATTTCGCGCTATAATGATGTGGAAATTCCGAAAGGGATACCATAAGAAAGGAGAAATCACTATGAAATATGTATGCGACGTATGCGGATGGGAGTATGATGAGGAAGCCGGCTCACCGGAGAACGGCATTGCGCCTGGAACGAAATGGGAGGATGTCCCGGAAGATTTTGAATGTCCGCTGTGCGGGGTAGGCAAGGATTCCTTCTCCGAGGCGTAAGAGAGGACAACAGAAATCAGAAATAAAAAATTTTTAAAAAATTAGCACTCACCTCTTGACAGTGCTAACAAAACATGCTATAACACAGATAGAACAAAGGGAACAGAACATAATTCCCGATGTTCCAAGGATACTGTGGATAACAAAAAGCAGTTTTGCTGCATGATAAAAGGAGGAATTTTTATGATGATGCCAAGTGTTTTCAGAGAGAGTTTGTTTGATGATTTAATGGATTTTGGTTTTCCGGAGTTTGACAGGAATTTCGGCGGTCAGAAGCCTCAGGGACTGATGCGCACGGATGTCCGTGAAGTGGGAGACAACTACGAGGTGGACATCGAACTGCCGGGGTGCCGGAAGGAGGATGTGAAAGTACAGCTCAAAGACGGCTACCTGACCATCGGCGCCGAGAAGAACACCAACAACGATAAGAAGGATGAGAATGGCCGTTACATCAGAAGGGAACGCTATTTTGGTTCTGTGAGCCGCCAGTTCTTCGTGGGTAAGAACGTGACAGAGAACGACATTCACGCGAAGTTCGAGGACGGAGTGCTGAAGCTGACGGTGCCGAGGGAACAATCCGAGAAAGTAGAAGAGAACGGCTACATCGCGATTGAGGGCTGACCGGATTGTCCTGTGCGCGCAGAGGGGCTGCCAGGATGTAACCGAAATGATCTTCCCGGACGGAATTTGTCCGGGAAGATTTTAGTACTCAGCGCTTGACGGCGCTGACCGTTTAGGGTATCTGGCAGGAGAGATACACATAATACAAGAACACAGGCCGGGTCCGGCCTCGTTTTATATATAAAGGGAGGTTTGCTTATGAATATCAGTAAATTTACGCAGAAATCCATCCAGGCGGTCAATGAACTGGAAAAGATCGCCAGCGATTTCGGAAATCAGGAGATCGAGCAGGAGCATCTGCTCTACGCGCTGCTTCATCAGGAGGACAGCCTGATCGCCCGCCTGGTCGAGAAGATGGAGATTCAGAAGGAATATTTTGAAAACCGTCTGGAACAGGCGATCAACGCCAGGACGAAGGTTTCCGGCGGAAATGCGTACGTGGGGCAGTATCTGAACAAGACGCTGATCAACGCCGAGGACGTGGCAAAGCAGATGGGGGACGAGTACGTGTCCGTGGAGCATCTGTTCCTGTCCATGCTGAATGAGCAGAGTCCCTCCATGAAGCAGTTTTTTAAAGAATTTGGTATTACGAAAGAGCGGTTTTTGCAGGCTCTTTCCACGGTCAGGGGGAATCAGAGAGTCACGACCGATAATCCTGAAGCGACCTATGATACTTTAAATAAATACGGTCAGGATCTGGTAGAAAAGGCCCGCAGCCAGAAGCTGGATCCGGTCATCGGCCGGGATACGGAGATCCGCAACGTGATCCGCATTCTGTCCCGCAAGACAAAGAACAATCCGGTATTGATCGGAGAACCCGGCGTAGGCAAAACGGCGGTGGTGGAAGGGCTGGCACAGCGGATCGTCCGGGGGGATATTCCGGAAGGATTGAAGAATAAAAAGATATTTGCGCTGGATATGGGCGCGCTGGTGGCCGGAGCCAAGTACCGGGGCGAGTTTGAGGAGCGCCTGAAAGCGGTGCTTGAGGAGGTGCGCAAGAGCGAGGGAGAGATCCTTCTCTTTATCGACGAGCTGCATCTGATCGTGGGTGCAGGCAAGACCGACGGCGCCATGGACGCCGGAAATATGCTCAAGCCCATGCTGGCCCGGGGGGAGCTGCACTGTATCGGCGCCACGACTCTGGACGAATACCGCAAGTACATTGAGAAAGATGCGGCTCTGGAGCGGAGATTCCAGCCGGTGCTGGTGGATGAGCCCACCGTGGAGGACACCATTTCGATCCTCCGCGGTCTGAAGGAGCGCTACGAGGTGTTCCACGGCGTGAAGATTACAGACAGCGCGCTGGTGGCGGCGGCGACCCTTTCCCACCGGTACATTTCGGACCGCTTCCTGCCGGATAAGGCCATCGATCTGGTGGATGAAGCCTGCGCTCTGATCAAGACAGAGCTGGATTCCATGCCCACGGAGCTGGATGAGCTGCAGCGGCGTATCATGCAGATGGAGATCGAGGAGGCGGCTCTGAAGAAGGAGACGGACAAGCCCAGCCATGACCGGCTGAGCGCTCTGCAGAAGGAACTGGCGGAGCAGCGGGACGAGTTCAATTCCCGAAAGGCCCAGTGGGATAACGAGAAAAAGGCGGTGGAGCAGCTCTCTGTCCTGCGGGAGCAGATCGAGGCCATGAACAAGGAGATCGAGCTGGCACAGCGCAATTACGACCTGAACCGGGCGGCGGAGCTCCAGTACGGCGAGCTTCCAAAGCTGCAGCAGCAGCTTGCCATTGAGGAGGAAAAGGTAAACAACCGGGATATGTCTCTGGTGCATGAGAGCGTGACCGAGGAGGAGATTTCCCGGATCATCTCCCGCTGGACCGGCATTCCCGTGGCGAAGCTGACCCAGGGTGAGCGGGCCAAGATCCTGGCGTTGGATACGGAGCTTCACAAGAGAGTGATCGGCCAGGACGACGGCGTTGAGAAGGTGACGGAGGCAATTCTCCGCTCTAAAGCCGGCATCAAGGATCCCACGAAGCCCATCGGCTCTTTCCTGTTTCTTGGGCCCACGGGCGTGGGCAAGACGGAGCTTGCCAAGGCCCTGGCGGAGAGCCTGTTTGACGACGAGCAGAACATTGTCCGTATCGATATGAGTGAATATATGGAGAAGCACTCTGTGTCCAGGCTGATCGGAGCGCCCCCCGGATACGTAGGCTATGAGGAGGGCGGCCAGCTCACCGAGGCGGTGCGGCGCAAGCCCTATTCCGTGGTGCTGTTCGACGAGGTGGAGAAGGCCCATCCGGACGTATTCAACGTGCTGCTCCAGGTGCTGGACGACGGCCGTATCACCGATTCCCAGGGGCGGACCGTGGACTTCAAGAATACAATCCTGATTATGACCTCCAACATTGGTTCCCAGTTTCTTCTGGAAGGCATCGATGAGGATGGAAACATCCGTCCCGAGGCCCGGAAGCTGGTGATGGAGCAGCTTCGGAGCGGCTTCCGGCCGGAATTTCTGAATCGTCTTGATGAGATCATTATGTTCAAGCCTCTGACGAAGGAGAATATCGGTCATATCATCGACCTGATGGTGGAGGATCTGAACAGGCGTCTGGCCGCGCAGGAGATCCGTCTGGAGCTGGACGGGGATGCGAAGGCCTACATTATCCAGGGCGGCTACGACCCGGTCTACGGGGCCCGGCCTCTGAAGCGTTTCCTGCAGAAGAATGTGGAAACCCTGGCGGCCCGGCTGATTCTCTCCGGTGAGGTGGGGATGGATGACACCATTGTTTTCCGCGTGAAGGACGGCGCGCTGAAAGCAGAGGTGAAGGAGCTGCCGGAGCTGTAACGGAATCACAGATCTGAGAGAAGCAACGGATACGCAGATTGAGTTGCTTCTCTTTTTTAGAGGTTGCTTTTCGGATAGGAAACGCAGGTGAAAAAGCTGCTTGCGGGAAAAAATGAGAAGGAGGATTCGGAAACCATGACATTACCCCAGGATCCAATCATGCTTTTGAGCTACGTCAACACGCAGCTTCGGGACAATTATGTGTCCCTGGATGATTTCTGCGCGGCGCAGGACGTATCCCGCAGCGAACTGGAGGAAAAGCTGGCGGCTGTGAATTATGAGTACGATGCCGCCAGAAATGCCTTTGTCTGAGTTCAGTTATCAAGAGAGCGGATGCGCTGTATATAAATTCTGCGGTACAGAATCAGAGTGACCAGTATGGAAGCAACCTCCGCAATCGGGAAAGACCACCACACCGCGTCCACGCTGCCAAAGATCCGGGCCAGAAGCCATGCGGAGGGCAGCAGCACCAGCAATTGGCGGCAGACCGACACGGTGAGGCTGTAGACGCCGTTGCCAAGGCCCTGGAACACGGAACCCAGCATGATGCTGAAGCCCGAGACAAGGTAGCTGAGGCTGATGATGCGCAGGGCGGTGCTTCCAAGAGCCAGCATGTCCTCCGAGGCATTGAAAAGGCTCAGAAGGCGGCCGGGAATCAACTGGAACAGGCAGAAGCCAAAAATCATAAAGGCAAAGGCGGTGCCGCAGCCAATTTTGATGGCCTGCAGGATGCGCTTGCTGCTCCGGGCGCCGTAATTGTACGCAATGATTGGGACAACGCCGTTGTTCAGCCCGAATACCGGCATGAAGAAGAAACTCTGGAGCTTGAAATACACCCCGAAGACCGCAGCCGCCGTAGATGAAAACGCCAGCAGGATTTTGTTCATGCCGAAAGTCATCACGGAGCCGATGGACATCATCAGGATGGAGGGCACGCCCACAAGATAGATGCTTTTGATCGTCGGGCCGTCGGGATGGAGAATTCTGCCGGGCGAGAGGGCGATCTCTTTGTTTCGTGTCAGGTTGAAAAAGACGCCCAGTGACGCGGCCACGATCTGTCCGAAGACGGTGGCGGCAGCCGCTCCGGCTACCCCCATTTTCGGGAAGCCAAAATAACCGAAGATCAGGATTGGGTCGAAAATAATATTGAGGATCGCCCCCAGTCCCTGGGTAAACATATTGTAAAGGGTGAGGCCGGTGGACTGCAGCAGCCGCTCCATATTCACCTGCATGAACACACCGAAGGACAAGGTGCAGATAATCGTCATGTACTGCGTCCCGTACTCCACGATCTGGGGATCGGAGGTCTGGGAGGCGAAGAACAGCCGGGATCCGAAGATGCCCGCGAACAGGAAAACCAGATAGCTCAGAGCTGACAGCAGAATGCTGTTGTTGGCGGCCTTGTTGGCCTGTTTAAAATTTTTCTCCCCCAGACTGCGGGAGAGCAGCGCGTTGACGCCGACGCCCGTACCGGAGGCCACGGCGATCATCAGATTCTGGATCGGGAAAGCCAGGGAAACAGCGGTCAGGGCGTTCTCATTGATCTGAGAAACAAAAATGCTGTCCACCACGTTGTACAGCGCCTGCACCAGCATGGAAATCATCATGGGAAGCGACATTGTGAAGATAAGCCTGGGAACGGGCATAACGCCCATCTTGTTTTCGGCCCTGTTCTGGCCCGTGTCAGTTGTCATACGTTCTTTCTCCATATCATATCCTCCTCGTACAATGGCAAAAAAATCATGTATCAGTCAGCGCCGCAAAACATAAGGCCAGGAGCTGCGGGCGGCGCGTATGTGATATATACAGATACAGCATTACCTATTGTAAAGGGAATGGATGATAATGTCAAATGTTCTTGTTACGAACAAACCATGCTTTCCGTGTTGTCTTTGGAAAATGATTATGATAGAATAGGGAATCAATGCGGAAGAAACAAATCTTTTCATGGAAGAGAGTATAAATGCCGCAATCAGAACAGGAGGGAGATCCATGTACCGTATCCTGATCGTGGAGGATGACCGGGCCATCGCCAGGGCTATGCAGAAGCGCATAGCGATGTGGGGACTGGAAGCCCGGTGCGCGGAGGATTTCCGTGATATTACGGGAGAATTTACAGCCCTTGATCCCCATCTTGTGCTGCTGGATATCATGCTCCCTTTTTACAACGGATATCACTGGTGCAGCGAGATCCGGAGGATCTCACAGGTTCCGGTGGTGTTTATCTCCTCGGCCTCGGATAACATGAATATTGTCATGGCTATGAATATGGGCGGGGATGATTTTATTACGAAACCCTTTGATCTCGAGGTACTCATGGCAAAACTTCAGGCAATCCTGCGCCGCGCCTATGATTACGGGAAGACTTTGGAAGCGCTGGAATACCGGGGGGCAGTCCTGAATTTATCGGATGCCAGCCTGACCTGTAAGGGAGAGCGGATCGACCTGACGAAAAACGAGTACCGGATCCTGCAGGCGCTGCTGGAGAACAAGGGAAAGGTGGTAAGCCGCGACACCCTGATGCACAGGCTCTGGGAGACGGACAGCTTTGTGGATGAGAATACGCTGACGGTCAATATCAACAGACTGCGCAGGAAGCTGGCGGCGGCGGGACTGACGGATTTTATCACTACGAAGAAGGGGATGGGGTATCTGCTTGCCGATTAAAAAGGATCCGAAAGCGGCTGTAAGCAGTGCGGCGAAGGGGCAGATTCGGTGACTTTGCAACGGGAGGAGAAAAACCTATGGTTTGGAATTATTTGAAGACACGCAGAAAGGAGTCTGCCGTGTTTGCCCTGTTTGCGGGGATTATGGCGGCGATCTTTGCGCTGTATAAGCTTCCGGCGGCGGCAGTTGGTTACGGAGCCCTGATCTGCTGCTTTTTTGGCGCGGTTTTTCTGGCAATCGATTATCGGAGTTTTCGCCGGCGGCACCGGGAACTCTCCCGGGAGCTTTCTGCGGTCCTGGAGTATATGCCGCAGCCGGCCGGTCTGCTGGAAGAAGACTATCAGAAGATAATCCGGCATCTGGAGGCGAAGGGACGCGCCCAGGCAGAGGAAACGGAGCGGAACTATCAGGATCTGACGGATTATTATACGGCCTGGGTACACCAGATTAAGACCCCCATCGCGGCGATGCGGCTGATCCTCCAGGGGGAAGAGCCGGAGTGCGCGCGGGAGCTAACCGGGGAGCTGCAGCGCATCGAGCAGTATGTGGAGATGGTGCTCTGCTACCTTCGCCTCAATTCCAATTCTACCGATTATGTGATCCGGGAATACGACCTGGATGAGCTGCTCCGGCAGGCGGTGCGGAATTATGCCCCTGTTTTTATCAGAAAGAAGATTCGTCTGGAATATGAACCTCTGCATGAGCGGGTGGTGACCGATGAGAAATGGCTGCTCTTCGTGATCGAGCAGATCCTGTCCAATGGGCTGAAATACACGGAAACAGGCGGCGTCATATCCATCGCGCTGGAAATGCCCAAAACGCTTTGCATCCGGGATACGGGTATCGGCATTGCGCCGGAGGATCTGCCCCGTATCTTTGAGAAGGGCTTTACCGGCGGCAACGGAAGGACGGATCGGAAAGCCAGCGGGATCGGTATGTATCTCTGCAAACAGATCTGCGACAATCTGGGGCACGGACTCTGTGTGACCTCCGCGCCGGGGGCCGGCACCGAGGTGCGCCTGGACCTGAAAAACGCCGATCTGGAGGTGGAGTAACACGGCAAACGTTTCGCGGCTCTGCCTGGCTTTCGCGGACGCGGACGTGACCTTACAAAACCGTAAGGTAATTGTAAGGCGCTTCGATGGCGGGGCGTTCTTCGGGCTGTTAAAATATATCCTTATAAGGCGCATACAAATGCTGTTTGCGCTTTCATTATAAGGAGGAATACAAATGCCAATCTTATCTGTAAGCAATTTAAAGAAAACCTACACTCCCCGGTTCGGCGGGCATCCGGTGCAGGCCCTGTCCAGGGTGTCCTTTTCCGTGGAGCCGGGGGAATATGTGGCGATCATGGGGGAATCCGGTTCCGGAAAGACCACGCTGCTGAATATCCTGGCGGCGCTGGATAACCCCACCTACGGCACAGTGCTGCTGGACGGGCGGGATCTGTCCAGAGTGAAGGAGTCAGAGAAGGCGTCTTTCCGCCGGGATAATCTGGGCTTTGTCTTTCAGGAATTTAATCTGCTGGATACGTTTACGCTTCAGGATAATATATTTCTGCCCCTGGTGCTGGCCGGAAAACAGTACCGGGAGATGGAGGGACGCCTGGCGCCCATTGCCAGAAAGCTGGGAATTACCGGGCTTCTGGGGAAATATCCCTATGAGGTGTCCGGCGGACAGAAGCAGCGGGCGGCGGTGGCCCGCGCCCTGATCACGAAGCCCAAACTGATCCTTGCGGACGAGCCGACGGGGGCGCTGGATTCCCGGGCAACGGACGAACTGCTCCGGTTGTTCGCGTCCATCAATCAGGACGGCCAGACCATCCTCATGGTCACCCACTCGGTCAAGGCGGCCAGCCATGCAGGACGGGTGCTGTTTATCAAGGATGGGGAGGTTTTCCATCAGATCTATCGGGGACACTGTACCGATGAGCAGTTGTATCAGAAGATTTCCGATACGCTGACTATGCTTGCGACAGGGGGTGACAGGGCATGAGCGTTTATCCGAGGCTTGCCATCACCGGCATTATAAAAAACCGCAAGATTTACGGGCCGTATCTGCTGACCTGCATCGGTATGGTCCTGATCTATTATATCCTGCGTTTCCTGATGGGGAGCGGCCGGATTGCCGCCATGCAGGGCGGAGAGACCCTCCAGACGATGCTGTCGATGGGGGCCGCCGTCTTCGTGGTGTTTATCGTAATCTTTCTGTTTTACACAAATTCCTTTCTGATCCGGAACAGAAAGCGGGAATTCGGGCTTTACAATATCCTGGGCATGGGAAAGAGAAATCTGGCCCGCATCCTTGTGTGGGAAAGCCTGTTCATGTCCGCGATCTCCCTCGGGGGAGGGCTGCTGGGCGGCATCCTGTTCTCCAGGCTTGCGGAGCTTTGTATGGCCCGTATCCTGGACGGGGAGGTGAGTATGCACTTTTTTCTGGAACCGGCGCCTGTTAAAACGACGGCGCTGCTGTTTATCTGCATATTTGCGCTGATATTGCTGAACGCCCTGCTCCAGGTGGGAAGGTCGAAACCCATCGATCTGCTGAACAGCCAGGCGGCGGGGGAGAAGCCGCCGAGGGCCAACTGGGCGCTGGCGGTTCTGGGCGTTCTCATCCTGGGGGGAGCCTATTATATAGCCCTGGCAATCAAGGATCCTGTGAGCGCGTTCCTGATGTTTTTTGTCGCCGTGGGCATGGTGATCGCGGCCACCTATCTGCTGTTTATCGCGGGCAGTGTGGCGCTCTGCCGGATACTCCAGAGAAACCGGAGTTATTATTACCGGGCGAATCATTTTGTGTCGGTATCCTCCATGGTATACCGGATGAAGCGGAACGGCTGCGGCCTGGCGTCCATCTGCGTTCTCGCCACCATGGTGCTGGTCATGGTTTCCTCCACCACCTGTATGTATGTGGGAACGGAAAACCGGCTGGTGAGGCAGTATCCCTATCAGATATGGGCGTATTGCCATACTTCCGATGAGACCGCCGGGGAGAGCGGACTGCAAAATGACGCGGATATTCAGCAGATAAAGGATACGGTGGACGCGGCGCTTCTGGATCTGGGAGTGGAAAAACTGGAAGAGCTGACTTACAGTTACTTTGCGGTCTCTGCTTTTTTGCAGGAAGATCAGGCGGTTATGGATTCGGAGAAAATAAGCGCGCAGATGGACTACAGCGACGTCCGTGCCGTCTATTTTGTATCCCTGGAGGATTACAACCGCATTACCGGAAGCAGCGAGGAGCTGGGAGAGGAGGAAGCGCTGCTGTATTCTTCCGTCTCCGGTTACGAATCCGATACCTTCACGCTGGAGGGCTGCGGGACCTGGAACATAAAAGGGCAGACCGAAGATTTCCTTCAAAGCGGCGATGCGATTGTGTCGCTGATTGACAGTATGTATCTGGTTGTGGAAGATATGGACGGGACGCTGAAGACCGTCCGGACGTATCTTGAAAGCAGGAATGAGAAACTGCCCTCGGAAGTCTATTATTATGGCATGAATATCTCGGGGGACGAGGAGGCCTGGACGAAGGAAATCAACAGCCGGTTTAAAACCCTTGTCTCGGAAGACGGGACGTTTCCTTCCGTTTCATGGGACTGCCGCGCCGAAAAGAGAGGCGATTACTATGGTCTGTACGGCGGCCTGTTCGTGCTGGGGGTTCTGCTGGGGTTCGTGTTCCTCGCGGCCACCGTGCTGATCATGTACTACAAGCAGGTGACGGAGGGCTATGAGGATCAGAAGAAATTTGACATCATGCAGCGGGTGGGCATGACGGGAAAGGAGATCCACAGCAGCATCCGCTCCCAGATGTTTACCGTGTTCCTGGCGCCGCCCCTGCTGGCCGGAGTCCACACGGCCTTTGCCTTCCCTGTCGTGCAAAAACTCCTGCGGCTCCTTGGCGTGACCAATACGGGGCTGCTGATCGGCACAAACGTGGTGTGCTTCCTTGTATTTGTGCTGTTTTACGGCGCTGTTTATATCGCCACCTCACGGGCGTATTACCGGATCGTCAGCGGCGGGCGGGAACAGGCGCAAAATCAGAGGCGTCCGTAATGCATAATTGTTTCTTGACAAAAAAACCCTGACTGGCTATACTGTTTAGAAAGCGAGGAAGGGAACAAGTAGAAAACAGCAGAAGGTACAGAGAGTTACCGGTTGCTGAGAGGTGCACGCGGAAGCTGTTTTTGAATACATCCCGGAGCTTCGCACCGAGGGGCGTAAGGATAGCCGGCAGGAAAATAGTATGGACCGGCAGGATGCCAGGTAGGCTGCGACGGCAGGACGCCCGTTAGCGTGTCAGAGTGTAGTCTGTAAAAGCAGTGAAACTGTTTCCACGATGCGACCGCACTCACAGAGGCGGACAGCGCGAGCTGGCCGTGAAATAAGGTGGTAACACGGGATTATGGCTCTCGTCCTTATGAAAAATAAGGCGGGAGCCTTTGTACGTGATGGCAAAGCGTCTCCCGCAGAAGAAAAGGAGAGAAGAAATGAAGATTTATGACGAACTGGTGGCAAGAGGGCTGATTGCACAGGTGACAGACGAGAAGGAGATCCGGGAACTGGTGGACAACGGCAGGGCCACGTTCTACATCGGCTTTGATCCCACGGCGGACAGCCTTCATGTGGGACATTTCATGGCGCTGTGCCTGATGAAGCGGCTGCAGATGGCAGGCAACCGGCCCATTGCCCTGATCGGCGGCGGTACGGCCATGGTGGGAGACCCGTCGGGCCGGACGGATATGCGTCAGATGATGACAAAGGAGACGATCGACCACAACGGGGACTGCTTCAGGAAGCAGATGAGCCGTTTCATTGATTTTTCTGAGGGGAAGGCAATCCTGGCAAACAACGCGGACTGGCTGCTGGATCTGAATTACGTGGAAGTGCTGCGGGATGTGGGCCCCCATTTTTCCGTGAACCGGATGCTGACGGCAGAATGCTACAAACAGAGGATGGAGCGGGGCCTGAGCTTCCTGGAGTTTAACTACATGATCATGCAGAGCTATGATTTCTTTGAGCTGTTCCAGAGATACGGCTGCAATATGCAGTTTGGCGGCGACGATCAGTGGAGCAATATGCTGGGGGGCACGGAACTGATCCGCCGGAAGCTGGGCAAAGACGCTTACGCCATGACCATCACGCTGCTTCTGAATTCCGAGGGCAAGAAGATGGGAAAGACCCAGAGCGGAGCCGTATGGCTTGATCCGAATAAGACCTCCCCCTTCGATTTTTACCAGTACTGGAGGAATGTGGCGGACGCGGACGTGCTGAAATGCCTGCGGATGCTGACCTTCCTGCCCCTGGAGCAGATCATTGAGATGGAAAGCTGGGAGGGCAGCCGACTGAATCAGGCCAAGGAGATCCTGGCTTACGAGCTGACCGGCCTTGTACACGGCGAGGAGGAGGCGAAAAAGGCCCAGGATGGAGCCCGGGCGCTGTTCGTAAAGGGCGGCGCGGATACAGACAATATGCCCACTGCCGAACTGACGGCGGAAGATCTGGAGAATGATGAGATCGACCTGATCTCTCTGCTTGTTAAGTCCGGCCTGGTGCCCTCCCGCTCCGAGGGCCGCCGCGCCATCGAGCAGGGGGGCGTGTCCGTGGACGGTGAGAGGATCACGGATACAAAAGCGCTGATCGCTGCCGACCGGTTTGCAGGCAACGGAATCATCTTAAAACGCGGGAAAAAGAATTTCCGGAAGATCACACTTGCATAAGTCCGGGCAGGGTGGACCGCGAGAGTGGTATCATGGTATCCGGCATCATATAATGAAAGAAAAGTGCCGGGTGAAAAATGAAGATGAAAAAGACTGGGGGCAGAATCCTCTGGACGCTTTTTTTCTGGGCAGCCGCTGCGGCGCTGGCATCTTCCTCCTATCTGGGAGCTGTTAAGATCGGAGGGCTGCTGCGGGACGCTGCGGACACGGCCCGGGAGGCGGAGGTAAATTCCGGGGCCGGAGATGCCGCAGATGAGGACGGAACCCGGAGGACGGCCACCGTGGCGGATAAGTACGTGGCGCTGACCTTTGACGACGGACCGAACAGCACGTACACGCCCCTTTTGCTGGACGGCCTTGCCCAGCGGCAGGTGAAAGCGACCTTCTTTGTCATCGGGAAGAATATTCCCGGCAATGAGGAGATCATCGCCAGAATGCACGAGGAGGGGCATGTGATCGGCAACCACACCTACGATCACGTGAAAATATGTGATCTCAGCGCAGAGGAAGCCTGCGCGCAGCTTGAAAAGACCAGCGCGCTGGTAAAGGAGATCACCGGCGAGGATACGGAGTTTGTGCGCCCGCCCTTTGGCGCATGGAACAGCCGGATGGAATGCTCTTTTTCCATGATCCCGGTACTCTGGAATGTGGATCCGCTGGACTGGACCACAAAAAACACGGCCCAGGTGGTACGGCGGGTTCTTGAAAATGCGGAGAGCGGGGACATCATACTGCTGCACGACTGCTATGAATCTTCCGTAAAGGCCGCGCTGCAGATCGTGGATACATTGCAGGAACAGGGATACGTGTTTCTGACGGCGGCGCAGATGATACTGGAGTAAATGTTTCACGAATAAAGGAATTGACAAAAAGCCGGACAAATGTTAATATCTAGGAACAATGTAAACTTGTGAGGGAGTAGTTAGCATCGGACCGCCATAAGGGCGGCGGATATGCGGCAAGTCAACATACTGGCCGAAACGGTCTGGCTTGTCTTAAATAACGAGACTCATGTATAGCTGGGGTTATACGGGGTCTCTTTTTTTATCGGGGAATCCCCGGGATCCACGCTCAGACGGCAGGATAAAAATAAGCTCGGTATGCATTGGCGCAGCCGGGCTTTTTATATGCCAGGCCGGATACAAAAGGAGGAAGAATTATGGGAATGCTTGAGGTGTTAGTTTTAGCGGTAGGGTTGTCTATGGACGCATTTGCGGTCTCTGTCTGTAAGGGCCTCGCCATGGAAAAGTGCAGCTTCAGAAAGGCTGCCGTCTGCGGCGTATGGTTTGGGGGGTTTCAGATGCTGATGCCTGCCATCGGCTATCTGATTGGCTTTGGGTTCCGTGGCTATATTACCGCCGTGGATCACTGGATCGCCTTTATCCTGCTGGCGCTTATCGGGGGCAATATGATAAGGGAAGCAAGGTCGGGCGAGGAGGAAGAGGCGGACGCCTCCATGGATATCAGGACTATGTTCCTGCTGGCGGTGGCCACCAGCATCGACGCCCTGGCGGCGGGCGTGACCTTCGCCTTCCTGCAGGATACGAATATCGTGGCGGCGGTACTCTTTATCGGGGCGGTTACCTTTACTCTCTCTACCGTGGGAGTAAAGGTGGGAAATATTTTTGGCAGCAGATATAAAAGCAAGGCGCAGTTTGCGGGCGGGCTGATTCTAATCCTTCTGGGGGCGAAGATCCTGATCGAGCATCTGCTGGGATGATCTGCCGTCGGAAAATTCATTCGGTTCATATTCCGCTGTAAGATATAACTTCTGTCAGAAGAAATCATATAATAATAGGGAAAATTGTTTTCGAGGTGTCTGATGAATTATTCTGATACAGGTCAGGCAAAGAGGAAAATTCCCATTGCCCGCAGCACATTTATGAGAGCGGAGGAGATCGACCGGGAGAGAGCCATGAGCGGGTGGAACCCCTACCAGGGGGAGGAGGAGCCGGAGGGAGGCGAAGGCCGGCTGCAGATGCCCCGGGAGGCGGAGAATATGCAAAATGAAATGCAAATGCCCCAAAGACCGGAGAGTATGCAAAATGAAATGCAAATGCCCCAAAGACCGGAGGATGAACCGATGCGGCCATATTTTCAGCGACCGGAGTTTTCGGAAATCCTGGAGGAGCAAAGAGATGAGGAGAGGGATCTGCGCAGGCTCCAGTCCATGTTTCCGGAGACGGCAAAGCTGCTGATGCCCTATATCGGGGAAGAGTGCGACCGGATGGAATATGAGGGCAGCGCCATGTTTGACGAATATCCCGATCCCACTACCGTGCGGCGCATACAGCAGCGGGTGAAAGACCAGGTGGAAAGTCAGTTTCCCGCAGAGGAAGAGCCCAAGCCGGATGAAATGCTCTCCATGCAGTACCAGGGGCGGTCCGGCAGCAGACCGGGGCATAACTGGCTGGAGGATATGATTCAGGTGATGCTTCTGGAAGAGATGCACCACCGGCGGCGCCGCCACCGCCGCTTTATGCGGGACCGCTTCTGAGCGTTTTTAAAAAAAGAAAACCCTTGTTCAAACGGAGCAGGGATAGTATACTAAAAAATAACCGGGGTTGCCGGGAACCGAAGCATCGTTATTCCGGCAGCCCAAACCCGTAAACATCATATAAGCAGGACAGGAGATATTCAGAAGTATGCGTGGGAAACTGGCGGTCATAAGAAATGTACTGATACATATTGTGGTGTTAGCCGTCGTATTTATTGGGGCGGTGGCTGGCTTTTCCAGGTGGATCAACCAGACTTCTCCGAGTACGGCGGAGGATATGGCGAACGCCACGTTCCCGCTGATCTATATGCAGAATAACGGCGTCAGCTACAACTGTCTGCACGGTTATTCTCAGGAGATGGACGTCAATTATATCCGCGACACTGTGACCGTTCTGCAGGACGATCACCTGCTGGATATCCAGATCCAGCCCTTTGACACGAATATTGAGAGCGTGTCCTATGAGGTGTTTACCCTGGATGGGACGGAATCTCTGGAAAACACCAACGTCATTAACATGACGGAGGAAAACGGCTATATAAATGCGACGCTGCAGATTCAGAACAATCTGCTTCTGGAGCAGGAATATATTCTGAAACTCCAGGTGGCGGCGGGAGGCCGGGATATCTGGTTCTATACCCGTCTCCTGCTGGAGGACGGGCTTCATCTGGAGACATATCTGGATTTTGTCACCGGTTTTTATGAGAAATGCATCAATAAATCGGACCAGAGTACCATCGGCGAGGTGGTGGAGCCGGACGAGACCACACAGGCAAACGCCTCCCTGGCGGTCATGGATATCCATGATACGGTTTCCCAGCTCATGTGGGGCGACCTGAATCCCCAGCTTTACTATAAGGCTACGCCCAGTCTGGTGGATATCAACGGCACAACGGCGTCCTTCGTCCTGAATTACCGGATCTGCGCGGTGGATTCGGAGGGGATCAGCATTGTCTATAATGTGGATGAATTTTACCGCCTGCGCTACACCGACACCCGTGTGTTCCTGCTGGACTTCACCAGATCCACCGAAGAAATCTTCAATACGGACAAGGAGGTTCTGGAGCCGGGAGGGATCAATCTGGGCATATCGGACGGAGATGAGGAGTATGCCTTTGACGAGACGAAGAGCGTGGTCGCCTTCGTGCGGGAAAACGAGTTGTGGACCTACCGCATCAACGGCGGACGCCTGACCCGTGTATTCGGCTTCCCGCAGACAGAAGATATGGATTACCGTGATTTCTATGATCAGAACAGCATAGAAATCCTGCGGGCGGACGAGTCCGGGGATGTGTGGTTTACTGTGTCCGGTTACATGAACCGGGGAGACCGGGAGGGGCAGAACGGAGTCGGAATCTACCACTACGAGGAAGCCTCCGCCACGGTGGAGGAACTGCTGTTTATCCAGACCATGGAGGCCTATGATTCCCTGAAGCTGGACATCGAATCCCTCGCCTATATCACGGAAGATCAGGAGACGTTTTACCTTCTTCTGGAGGGGATCGTTTACCGGGTGGATCTGGATACAAAAGAATATGAGAAGGTGGTGGAGGGCGTCGGCGAAGGATGCTATGTAAGCTCCGGGTCCAACCGCTATTTCAGTTGGCTCAGAGAGGAGGAGCGGTATGAATCCCAGACGCTGTGTACCATAGATCTGGAAACCGGCCGGATGCGGGAGATCACCTGTGACAGCGGCGAATACCTCCGCCCCATCTGCTATATGGACGAGGATCTTGTATACGGGAAAGCGCTTGTTACAGACGTCAACCTCCAGGATGTGGGAAATGAAGTATTCCCCATGTATCAGCTCAAGATTGTCGATGAGGACGGGGAAGAAGTAAAGACGTACCAGCCGGAGGGCATCTACATCATGTCAGCCGTTCAGCAGAACAACACGCTTCTGCTGACCAGAGCCACCCGGGAGGGCAGCGTCTACACGGAAACCACGGAGGATTATGTGGTCAGCACCAATACGGAGGAGGATGTGATATACGGCGTGACCACCCAGGAGGATTCCATCAAGCAGACGGAGATCATTCTGCGGGTAGGCGCACAGATCAGCGATGAAAACGTTCAGATCATAAAGGCCAGACTGTTGATTTATGAGGATTCACGCACCCTGGAGATTCCCACAAACAGCGGAAAGGAAAAGCTGTATTATGTGTATGCGGGGGGCCGTATGGAATCCCGCTGGCCTACCGCAGCCGAGGCAGTCCGCCGTGCGGATGAAAAGGTGGGGGTTGTGATCAACGACGCCAAGGAATTTGTCTGGGAGCGTGGCAACAGGAAGGACAGCAGCGCGATCAGGCTGGAAAACATTCCGGATATCGTGAAGACCGGAACCATGGACATCGGGACGCTGGAATCCTCCCTTGGCAAGGAGGTGGTCAGCCTGACCGGATGTACGCTGGAGCAGATACTGTACTTCGTAAGCCAGGGGCGGCCCGTGATCGCCGCGAAAGCGGACGGGTCCACGGTTATCATTACCGGCTATGACGATTACGGCAATCTGATTCTGCTGGATCCCGGAGCGGAGGAGACCTACTACTATGGCCCCAATGACAGTCTCGCCATGTTCGAGGAGGCCGGGAACCGCTTCGTATCCTATCTGGATACAGACGCATACTGAGAAAGCAGATTTAAGGGGAAATTATCAGAATATTCTGAAACAGTTTGTGGAAGAAAACGGCAGGACGGTCATGGGGAAAAGAAAATCTGCACAAATTTTGACCCCGCCCCAGAAACGGAATTGACAACAGACGACAAAATATTTTCAGGTTATCAACAATCCCCGGGAACAGGAAATGCGGTAAAACTGAGTTTTACACAAAGTTATCCACATTATCCACAGAAATCAGGTCGAAAAAGCAGGTTTACATAGGTTTTTCCAGGGAACGGACGTTTTGTGAATTCTGATAAAAAGATAAAATAATTAAATATTTTGCGGAAACGGTTGACAAAACCGTTTTAAGACATCGGTTGAAATTAACAGAATAATCTGAATCTTTGAATGATATCATACAATTAAAAGAAAGAACCGCCGTATATTAATGCGGCCGGTCCCCAAAAATACTGTGTCCACCTATGCGAGAAGATATACGGCCCGGGGCGGAGAAGGTCCGCCGCAGACGTATGAATGAAACGTGCATGGGTGGCACACAGTATTCTGGGAACCGGCCGCTTCCTGTTGTTGTCTTCTCAGGACCAGTACCGCACGGCCCGGACCGGAGTGGTATAATTGTAAGCAGAAACCTTGATTCCGCCGGAGGGGTATGCTGCGGAGTTGCTGGCGTGGACGATCTTGCCGTTGCCTATGTAGATACCCACATGGGAGGCGTAGCTGGAGGAACCGTAGAAGATCAGGTCGCCCGGCTTGATGCTGGACATATCCACCACAACCGCCGCCTTATAGCCAAGCTTTATGTAAGCCGAACTCGGGCCCTTCATCTGGTCGTCCGCCACGCGCAGCAGCTTGATACCGAAGTTGGCGAATACCGTCTGGACGAATCCGGAGCAGTCGGCGCCGTTTGTCAGGCTCGTGCCGCCGTATACATAGGGGTTGCCCACGTACTGCAGCGCAAAGTTTACGATTTTGTCTCCCACAGTGTTTTCGGTTATTTTCAGGCTCAGCTCGCTTTTGATCACGCCGTTTTTATTGATCGTATACTGCGTTGCCCCAACAATGATGGTGATGGACGCCGCCATCTTGCCGTCCGAGTAGAAGTAATATTTCTTGGAGCCGATGGTCTGGATGCCGGTCAGCATCACGCCCGTACTGGAGAAATAGTATTTGCTGCCGCTGATGGTCTGCCAGCCGGTCACCATCGTGCCGTTGGAATCAAAATAATATTTGGAGTTGCCTACCGTTACCCAGCCGGTGGTTTTGCTGGCGCTGCTGGACCTTGCCCCCTTAAGATCGACGTAGTAATTGCCGATCCAGGTATTCTTTGCCATGGTGCCGTCTGCCTGGAAATAATAATATTTCTTTTTGATCTCGACCCATTTGCTTTTTGCGGCCGTGCCGTCCGACTGGAAATAATAGGTATATCCGCTCACCGTCTTCTTTTTGTTTGTAACTTTCCTGCCGGTTTTGAGATTGAAGTAATAAATATTATTTCCAATCGTATTAAGCCCCTTGAGAATCGCTCCGGTGGAGGAGGCGTAATACGTCTTGGAAGAGAGCCACCTGTTTTTCTGCAGCACGCCGGTCTTCTTTTTGAAGTAATAACGGTTGCCGCCGATGGTTTTCCAGCCATATTTCTTAATGCCCGTCGAGGAGCCGAAATAGTAGGTCTTTGAACCGATGGCAGTCATGCCCAGTGCAAGGCTGCCGTCGGATTTAATATATTTCGTGTTGTTTTCCATCCATTTGTTTTTCTGCAAAACGCCCTTTTTGTTGAGATAGTAGGTTACGCCGTTGTATTTCACATAACCGGACTGCCGCTGCCCGCTGGAATCAAAGAGATATGTCTTGCCGCTGATCTCCAGGAATCCCGCGCTGGCCAGGGCGCCGGTGCTGGTGAGATACTTTTTGCCGATCCAGATGGATTTCTGTATCACACCCTTTTTGGTTTCTGCGTAATACTGTCTGCCGCTGACTGTGATCCAGCCCTTCATCAGATAACCGGTGGAGGCGTTCATATAATAGGTATTGCCGCTGACAGTCAGCCATCCCTTGACAATTTTGTGGTTCTGGTCATAGTAGACGGTAACGCCGTTGTCTGTCACAAAGCCCACGTTATTTTTGATGCCGGTATATCTGCCGTCGGAGCCGACCCATTTGCCTTCTACCCATGTGCTCACAGCCATGGAACCGTCTTCCTGCAAATAGTAATTGCCGACCCAGGTCTCAACGGCCAGCACGCCGTCGGAATCTGCGTAATATTTCTTTCCGTTTACAATGAACCAGCCGTACTGCAGACGTCCCTTTGCGTTGAAATAATACGGCTTCTTTTTGATCGTCACAAAGCCGGTCTGCATAATGCCCTTGGAATTAAAGTAATAGGTATATTTGCCAATGGTCTTAAACCCTGTCACATAGCCGGGCGAGGCGGACTGCGTATACATCTTCCCGGCGGAAGTGGTCTTCCACGCGGCGCTTGCCGTCAGAGCAGGAGATGCCAGGGTGAGCAGTCCCACCGTAGAAAGCAGTAACAGTGTTTTCCATTTCTTCATAATGCAACGCCCTCTCAACATTTATTTTTCAGATTAAAATATTTACAAAAGTTTTAAATCTTGGTTAAAATAGTACCCGATAATTAACAGAAAGTCAATAACTTTATAAATAAAAAATGGTATAATTGTTAAAAATTCCTGGGGATTCGGAGCATAAAATATGAGACTGAGAAACATTCCCGGTTCGAGGGAGAGGATTGCGGCCAGCGAATATGTAATAAATGAAGACGCGATGCGGGAAAAACGGGGACGCTGGCAGGAGGTATTCGGAAATGCCAACCCGCTGTATCTGGAGATCGGTATGGGCAAGGGGAAATTTATCACGGAGATGGCCCTGCGGCATCCAGAGCGCAACTACCTGGGGATCGAAAAATATTCCAGCGTATTGCTGCGCGCCCTGCAGAAGAGACAGGATTATCCCAAGCTGGACAATCTGCTGTTTCTGCGCATGGAGGCGGAAGACCTGACCGAGGTGTTTGGAGAGGGAGAGGTGGAAGGGATCTATCTGAATTTCTCCGATCCCTGGCCGAAGGACCGCCACGCGAAGCGCAGGCTTCCCGGCAAAGAGTTTCTGGCCCGCTATGACCGCGTTTTAAAGCCCCGGGGCAGGGTGGAATTTAAGACGGACAACCGGGTACTGTTTGACTTCGCGTTAGAGCAGGCGAAGGAGGCCGGATGGACGGCGGAGGCCTGTACCTTCGATCTTCACCGCGATCCGGAGCTTGTGCAGGGCAATATTATGACAGAGTATGAGGAACGGTTTTTTGCACAGGGGAATCCCATATGCAAAGTGGTTCTGTCACGGTCTTAAATGACCGGGAAGGAGCCGGATGCTTCATATTACGCGGCAGTTCCATCCGGCGATCTGACGGCATAGGATAAATCATGAGAAGCAAAAAAGGGGATCGTGATGCGCAGACGCTTTGAGAGAATGCGGAAGCAGATCTATCATTTTACCTATGATAAGCCGGGACTGAACAGAAAGGCACTGCAGTTTCGCCGCTCTTTGGACGAAGTGAAGAAGCTGCTGGATGGCCCCCGCAGAGACAGAAAATAATATAAAAAAGGAATGGAGCCGGATCATCGGTCGTCCAGCTCCATATTTTTCAGCGCGCCGTCCACCATGGCCTCGGTAATCTGTTTTTTTCCAAGACGGTAGCCCAGGTAACGGTCCAGCAGATAACTGATCATAGCCACCACCGGAACGCCCAGAAACATACCGATCACCCCGGCCAGGTTGCCGCCCACCGTGATGGCGAAAATGATCCACAGGGGTTTCATGCCGATGGATTTGCCCAGGATCTTCGGCCCCAGGATCATCCCGTCAAACTGCTGGATGCACAGGATCATAACCGCAAAGGCAAGGGCCTGTACCGGGCTGATGAACAGCAGGATCACGATTGAGGGAATCGCTCCGATGAACGGCCCGAAGTAGGGGATCATGTTGGTGACGCCCACAATGATGCTGATTAGCAGCGTGTAGGGAATGCGCAGGATCGACATAAGAATAAAGCACAATACGCCGATGATCAGAGAATCCACAGATTTGCCCACCACAAAATTGCGGAAGATCAGGTTGCATTCCGCGAGGATCTCCTGGCACTCCGGGATATACTTTTTTGGAAGGAACGCATAGATAATCCTCCAGGAAGCGCGCATGATCCGCCACTTGTCGTACAGTATATAGACGGACACGATCAGAGTGATCAGCAGATTCACAATCCAGCCAGCGATGGAGACGGAGATGGAATACAGCGCCGGCACCAGATCCGTGGCAAAATTCTGCAGCGTCGATAAAATATTCGGCATCGCATCGGACAGCGGCTGGATGACAGCTTCCACATTCAGATTCGGGTACCGGTCCTGAAGCTGCTCCAGAGCGTTCATCAGGGCATTATACGCGGTGGGAACGTAATTTACAAAATCGATCACATTTTTAATGATCTCCGGAAGAACAAAAATAATGGTCAGCACCACAAAACCCACGACAATCATATAGGTGATCAGGATCGCCAGGATCGTGTGTATGCTGTGCGCCAGCCGGAAGCCGGCCTTTTTAGATAATCTGTCCAGAAGCCGGTAAAACGTATGGACCATCGGGTTGAGTACGTAGGCCAGCAGCGCGCCGAACACAAAGGGGCTGAGAATTGTGAGGATCTGCCCGAACCAGGCCTTTGTCCTTTCAAAATCAAGGATACATTTGAAGATGACCGCCGTGATCACGATCATAATGCTTGCATAGATACAGATCGTGAAATACTGGCTGTTCTTTATAAAGCGCTGGGGTTTGCCGTTTTCAGGAGAGCCATTTTCTTTTTTTTGTGATAGATTCTCATTCATAGCGCAACCGATCCTTTACCGTGAAAATCAGTTCCAGTATAGAAGATTTCCGTCCAGGATTCAAGAGGCCGAATTGTAAAAAAAAACTAAACAGGAACGGTGCAGCCAGAAGTCCGGCAAAAATAAAAAAAGTATAAAATTAGGGGTTGCTTTTTTAAAAGTGATGTACTATAATTTACTTTGTTTGTTGAAAGGCAAAAAATGAATAATCAGGCGCGATTAGCTCAGTTGGTAGAGCACCTGACTCTTAATCAGGGTGTCCAGGGTTCGAGCCCCTGATCGCGCACGGAAAGTATCGCTTTTGCAGACCAGGAGCTGCGGGGGCGGTGCTTTTTTTATGTCATAGGAAATATAAGGTATTTTTATTGCTTCGCAATAGAAAAAAGAAAATCAAAAGTAGGAGGAAATATAATATGGCAGTTTATAAGTGTACCGTGTGCGGCACAATTTTTGACGAGGAAAAGGAGGGTATGAGCCTTTCGGAACTGACGGAATGCCCGGTCTGTAAGCAGCCGGTCTCAAAATTTGAAAAGATAGAGGAGACGCCGTCTCCCGCTCCCCAGGAGAGCCCCGCCCCC
Organism: uncultured Lachnospiraceae bacterium; assembly: GCA_964591265.1. Lineage (GTDB taxonomy): Bacteria > Bacillota > Clostridia > Lachnospirales > Lachnospiraceae > Choladousia. The sequence continues at coordinate 85,429 of CAZQAB010000003.1, read as the reverse complement.
GGGGATCTTGCCTATGATCCCCGGTTCGCAAGGCAGGATAAGTCCGTCCGGTATATGGACGAGATCCATGAAATATCTGTGACGGGCCGGACGATCAGCGCGGCGATGGGGACGCAGCTTCCCCTTCCCTCCTGGGACGATATCCTGCTGCTTGGCGCACAGCTGAATACTCAGCCCCTTGACGACAAAAGCCCGGTGGATACCAGGACAGTGATCGGCAGGAAGGCTCGCAGGCCTATGGAGCTTGAAAGCCCCGTCTTTGTGTCCCATATGTCCTTCGGGGCCCTGTCCCGGGAGGCAAAGACTGCGCTGGCAAAAGGCTCTGCGCTGGCAAAGACCGCCATGTGCAGCGGGGAGGGCGGCATCCTGCCGGAGGAAAAAGCGGCGGCCTATCGGTACATATTCGAATACGTTCCCAACAAGTACAGCGTGACGGACGAAAACCTCAGGACGTCGGATGCTATAGAGATCAAGATCGGCCAGGGGACGAAGCCGGGCATGGGCGGTCATCTGCCGGGGGAAAAGGTGACAGAAGAGATCGCCGCCATCCGGGAGAAGCCCCAGGGGCAGGATGTGCAGAGTCCCAGCCGGTTCGCGCAGATCCACTCAAAAGAAGATCTGCGTCAGATGGTTTCTATGTTGCGGGAGAGATCCGAAGGCCGCCCGGTGGGAATCAAGATCGCTGCCGGGAATATTGAGGGAGATCTGGAATGGTGCGAGTACGCGGAGGCGGATTTTGTCACCATCGACGGCCGTGGCGGCGCAACCGGCTCCAGCCCGCTGTTTTTGAGGGAATCCACGTCTGTTCCCACCGTTTATGCGCTGCACCGGGCGAGGGTTTATCTTGATTCCATCGGATCGGAGATGTCCCTGATCATCACAGGCGGCCTGCGAATTTCCTCCGATATCGCCAAAGCCCTTGCAATGGGCGCGGACGCCGTAGCGGTGGCCAGCGCGGCGCTGATCGCTGCGGGCTGCCAGCAGTACCGTATCTGCGGGAGCGGTATGTGCCCGATGGGAATTGCGACCCAGGATGCAAAGCTTCGCGCACGGCTGGATATGGAAGCGGCCTCCCTGCGGGTGGCGAATTATCTGAACGTCACAAGGCGGGAGCTGGAGACCTTTGCCCGCGTGACGGGATGCCCTTCCGTCCATGATCTGTCTGTGAAAAATCTCGTGACGACGGATGAAGAGATCGCGCGGTATACATCGATTCCGCATGCGGGCCAGAGGGCTTCTTAAAGCCGTCCGACTGTAAAATCTGCGTTTTCAGAGACGAACCGGGGCCGTGAGGCTTCCGGTTCTTTTTTCTGTCTCCCGGCATAAGTATAGGATAAACAGAGGCGCCGGAGGGAGCTATGGGCGATTTGAAAGAAAAGAAGGATGCCAAAGCGCAGGAAGCCAGGCGGGAGATCATACGAAAAGCGCTGCAGTACGGGATGCTGGCGGCGCTGCTGGGGACCGTGTTCCTTCTGCCGGCCTATGGGGTAAAACGCTATGTACGGGAAAACAGGGAAGGATCCGGGACGGAGCAGACCGAAGAACCTGGCGGTCCGGAGATAGGGCAGACCGGGGATCCCGGCGGCGCGCAGGCGGGAGAGAGCGGTACGCAGCCGGAGAGCGGCACAGAGAAAGGCGCGAAAGCCGTCAAAGGGACCATTGTGATCGATGCGGGACACGGCGGTGATGATCCCGGCATGACCGGCGCCAGCGGCGTCAACGAGAAGGCGCTGAACCTGGTCTATGCGAAAAAGCTGCAGGCGCTGCTGGAGGAAGCCGGATATGAGGTGGTGCAGACGAGGGACAGTGAAGATGGGCTGTATGACGCGGATGCGGAGCACAAAAAGGCGCAGGATATGCAGCGCCGCGTGTCGGTCATCGAGGCGGCGCAGCCCCTTGTGACCGTCAGCATTCACCAGAACAGCTATCCCCAGGATTCCTCGGTGTGCGGGCCCCAGGTGTTTTACTTTGAGCAGTCCGGGACAGGGAAAGAACTGGCGGCCTGTATCCAGAACTGTCTGAATCAGGAGCTGGAAATTGCCCGGCCCAGGATGCAGAAAGGAAATGCTTCCTATTATATACTGAAACGCTCCGCCAGCACGACGGTGATTGTAGAGTGCGGCTTTCTGACGAACCCGGAGGAGGAAGCAAAGCTCCAGGACGAAGCATATCAGGACCGGCTGACGCAGGCCATCTGTGACGGAGTGCGGTTGTATCTGGAGGGATAAAAGTCGGCTGACATTTTGTTTATGGGCCGGCCAAATAGTTGCGAATGATTTTGCCCGCCCGGAAAATAACTGTCAGGATTGTATTTACAGATAAGGGAAATCGGAGTATAATTAAGAAAAAAATATGGAGGTACCTAAGATGTTGGATAAGAAGGTAGTAGAATTGCTTAATCAGCAGGTAAATAAAGAGTTTTATTCTGCGTATCTGTATCTGGACTTCTCCAATTTCTTTTATGATAAGGGATTGGCCGGATTTGGCAGCTGGTATAAGATCCAGGCGCAGGAAGAACGCGATCATGCTATGCTGTTCATCCAGTATTTGCAGAATAACGGAGAAAAAATCAGGTTTGATGCGATCGATAAACCGTCGGTTGCATTAGAGAGCGCCAAAGCGGTACTTGAAGAGGGTTTAAAGCATGAGCAGTATGTGACAGGCCTGATTCATAATATTTATGAAAATGCATATTCGGTAAAGGATTTCAGAACGATGCAGTTCCTTGACTGGTTCGTAAAAGAACAGGGCGAGGAGGAAACAAACGCGGATAATCTCGTAAAGAAATTTGAAGTGTTTGGCGACGATCCCAAGAGCCTGTATATGCTGGATAATGAGCTTGGCGCAAGAGTTTATTCCGCGCCGTCCCTGGTATTATAAATAAGAAACAAAATGATCCGGAGCCGGGAATGAACGGTTCTCCTGTTTCAGAAAAAAATGGGGAAAGTATTAAATTCCTCCTGACATTTTGTTTCAGGAGTGCAGATTTGTGTATTTATCTGCCCAAATTTGCCGTGTCGGCCTGCCCAAATCCGCTTGACGATATTTGCCGGATAAAGTACAATGAATGTATCATAATAGTACAGGAATCGTACAGGAGGTGTTAATATGGGTAAATTTGTGATTAAGGCAGCAAAAAACGGGTTTAACTTTGTCCTGAAAGCGGCGAATGGCGAGAATATTGCGTCTTCACAGGTGTATACGGCCAGGAGCTCCTGCCGGAAGGGCATTGAAAGCGTAAAAGAGAACGCCGCCCTGGCCGGCGTGGAGGATCAGACGGTAGAAGACTTCGAAGTTCTGAAAAACCCGAAGTTTGAAATCTATGTGGACAAGGCTGGTGAGTTCCGTTTCCGCCTGAAGGCAGCGAACGGCGAGACCATTGCCGTATCAGAAGGTTATACCGCCAAGGCTTCCTGCCAGAACGGCATTGAAAGTGTAAAAGAAAATGCCCCCGGCGCCGGGGTTGAGGAGGAAGAGTAGATCACCGCGTTACATATTCCAAAGGAAAGCCAGGCTATGGACTTAGGATCTGTGGCCTGACTTTTTTATTTCAGAATTTGGGTAGATTTTGCGGGGAAACCCCGGTATAATGATGACGTATCCGGCGTTTCAATCACAACATCAGGAGGAATTACATATGCATATGCCATCATGGTTGGAAAATATTGTATTTTATGAGATTTATCCCCAGAGCTTCCTGGATACGGACGGGGACGGGATCGGCAACATTCAGGGAATTATCCGGAAGCTGGATTACATAAAGGAGCTGGGCTGCGGCGGGATCTGGCTGAATCCCTGCTTTGTGTCGCCTTTCTATGACGCGGGCTATGATGTGGCGGATTTTAAGAAGGTTGCGCCCCGCTACGGGACGAATGAAGACCTGAAGGAGCTGTTTGCGAAGGCCCATGAGAGGGGAATGAAGGTACTGCTGGATCTGGTGCCGGGGCACACCTCCATAGAGCATCCCTGGTTCAGGGAGTCCGCAAAGGCGGAGAAGAATGCGTACACGGACCGGTATGTGTGGACGGATGATATCTGGGAGGATTGCAGCGGCATGGGAAATATCACCGGAAGCCTCCGGGGCATCTCTGATCGGAACGGCTGCTGCGCGGTGAATTTCTACACGATACAGCCCGCCCTGAATTACGGCTTTGCGAAACGGGAAAAGGACTGGCAGCAGGCGCCGGATGCGCCGGGTCCGTTGGCAACCCGGGAAGCCATGAAGGATGTAATGCGCTTCTGGATGTCCATGGGGTGCGACGGTTTTCGGGTGGATATGGCCGGATCTCTGGTGAAAAACGACGAGAATCAGGAGTGTACCATCGCGTTGTGGCAGGACTTCCGACGTTTTATGGACGGAGAATTTCCGGACTGCGCCCTGATCTCCGAGTGGGGAGAGCCGGACCGGTCGCTGCGGGGCGGTTTTCATATGGATTTTCTGCTCCCCTTTGGCCTCTCCCATTATCGGGAACTGTTCCGGACAGACAAGCCCTGGTTTTCCAGAAAAGGGAAAGGGGACATCTCCGGATTTGTAAAGGCCTACAAAGAAAATTATGAGGCCACCAGACGAAAAGGCCTGATCTGCATCCCCTCCGGCAATCACGATACGCCGCGCATCCGTGAAACGCTGGACGGGGAGGAGATGAAGATCGCTTTCGCTTTCCTTCTCTCCATGCCCGGAGCGCCGTTTATCTACTACGGGGACGAGATCGGGATGCGCTATCTCTCCGGCATCCGTTCCGTGGAGGGCGGCTTTGAGCGCACCGGCTCCAGAAGCCCCATGCAGTGGGATCACACGGCCAACGCCGGATTTTCAAACTGCCATCCGGAGGAACTTTATATCGGCATCGATCCGGATGAGGACAGGCCCACAGTGGAGGATGCCCTGGCGGGGAAGAACAGCCTTTACGATGAGGTGAAAAAGCTGATCGCGCTCCGAAAGGAGCATCAGGCGCTCCAGAACACCGCGCCGCTGGAATTTGTTTATTCCGGAAAAGAAACCTATCCATTGGTATATAAACGGACCGGGGAGAAAGAGAGCGTGCTGATCGTCCTGAACCCCTCCGGGCAGGAGGCGTCCTGCCGGATCGGTATTGCGAATGCGCGGGAAGTCCTGTATTCCAACAACGGAGCGGCTTCCCTGAAAGAAGGGGAATTGCGCGTCCCGGCGGCCTCGGCTTCTTTTTTCCGGATCTGAACATAAAGCAGCCGCCGTATTACCAATGCTGCAGCTCCCCGGTAACACAGTGTTACCGGAAACCGAAGCATAAGTAATGCGGCGGGTATATTACAGTTTAATATTCTTAAACAGGGATGCCAGCGAGGTGGTCGCCGCCTCGGATTTGGGCATCTTGTAGGTCTCTTCCTCGATGGGCTGGGCGGTGGCGTCCTCCAGGGCTTTCATGCTCAGGCTGATCTTGCCGTCCTTGACGCCGATGATCTTCACCTTGACTTTCTGCCCCTCTTTCAGCACTGCGCCGGGATGTTTGATGTGCTGCTGGCTGATCTGGGAAACGTGTACCAGGCCGCTGAGGCCGTTGCCCAGATTGACGAATGCGCCGTAGGGTTTCAGCGTCTCCACTGTGCCCTCGGTGACAAGGCCGACCTCCACGTTGGAGATGCGTTTTTTGCGCTCCTCAGCGGCCTTTTCCCGGAGGATGTCTCTGGCGGAGAGCACCAGGCGTTTGCCCTCTTTCTCTGCGGTGATAACCCGCACTTCGATCTCTTTGCCGACCCACTCGCTCAGATCTTCTACGTATTCAAGAGACAGCTTGGAGGCGGGGATAAAACCGCGAATGCCCTCCACAAAAGTGGTGACGCCGCTCTTGACGGCCTCGTTGATCCGGACGGTGATGTTGGACTGGTCTTCCAGCAGCTTCTCCAGACGCTCCCAGCCAAGGACTGAGGAGGCTTCCTTCAGGGAAAGCTGGATGCGGCCTTCGCCGTTGTCCCGGCGAATGACGGTGGCGGAGAGTTTCTGGCCCACTTCCAGATCCTTGAACGTAAAATTCGGATCGTCGCTGGCATCCTCCAGCTTGATCACGCCGTCTGTGTAGGAGCCGAAATCCAGGATCACTTCGGTATCGGAGACGCCGATGACCGTGCCGGTTAGGATATCCCCCTCGTGAATCCTTTTGAGGGATGCGTTGATGGCGTCCTCATAATCTGCCATAGACTCCGCCGGAGCCGTATCAGCAGGCTCTTCGGCGCCGTCAGCGGGCAGAGCGGCTTCGGACGGTTCGGGCGCTGCCGCTGTTTCCTTCAGTTCCGCCGCAGTTTCCACTGCGGGTATTCTTTCTTCTTCCATAATGACCTCCCATATTGTGGTGTATGCCCTTATCTTAACACAGAAGCGGAGCTAAAAAAAGTGAAAAAATGAGAAAATAGTTTTAAATAGAGCGGTAAAGTGTTATACTATGTCAGAAAGGCAGGAGAAATCAGATGAAGACGGTCATGGTCAATATGCGTGACGGTATCGATCAGGAGGGGATCCGGCAGGCCGGAGAGATCCTGAAAAAGGGCGGTCTTGTGGCTTTTCCCACGGAGACGGTTTACGGTCTGGGCGCCAATGCGCTGGATGGGGAAGCCGCCGCAAAAATTTACGCGGCAAAGGGCAGGCCCTCGGACAATCCCCTGATCGTACATATTGCCAGGTGGGAAGATATCCGCCGGATCGCCGCGAACGTTCCCCGGGAGGCAAAGCTTCTGGCGGACGCATTCTGGCCGGGGCCGCTGACCATGATTTTAAAGAAATCCGATGAAGTGCCGGATGCCACCACAGGAGGTCTGCCCACCGTCGCGGTGCGGATGCCGGAGGACGGGATCGCCCGGGCGCTGATCCGGGCCGGAGGAGGCTATGTGGCTGCGCCCAGCGCCAACCGTTCCGGCCGTCCCAGTCCCACGAACGCACAGCATGTGGCGGAAGATATGGACGGTCTGATCGATTTGATCCTGGACGGCGGGGACGTCCGGCTGGGTCTGGAGTCCACCATCGTAGATCTGACTGAAGAAATTCCCACGATCCTGCGGCCCGGGTATATCAATGAGGCCATGCTCTCCCGTGTGCTTGGAACCGTGCAGACGGATCGCGGCCTGCTCTCTGAGGATTCCGGCATCCGCCCGAAAGCGCCGGGAATGAAATACCGCCACTATGCGCCGAGAGCCCAGCTTTTCATTGTGGAAGGCGAGGAGGCCCGGGTGCGCCGGAGGATCAACGAGCTGGCCGCGCAGGACAGCAGCGCAGGGCGCAGGGTAGGGATCATCGGTACGGAGGAGTCCCGTTCCTGTTATTCCGCGGGCATGGTGAAGTCTGTGGGCACCAGAGAGGACGAAAACACCATCGCCCGTCATTTGTACGGTATACTGCGGGAGTTCGACGAGGAGGATGTAAATGTGATCTACTCCGAATCCTTCGAGACGCCCCGGATCGGACAGGCTATTATGAATCGCCTCATCAAAGCGGCGGGCCATCAGATTATACAGGCATAGCGTCTGAAATTCAGTTATAGCGAGGAGCAAAGACAAGTGAAAGAATACGACAGGTTAATTTTTGTGAGCGTGAGCGACACCGCCACCGGCCCCATGGCGGAGGCGATCCTGGGCAGCAAGTATCTGCTGGATGAGCTTGAGATTACGTCGAAAGGGGTGGTGGTTCTGTTCCCGGAGCCAATCAATCCCAAAGCGGAGGCGGTTCTGGTGAGCAATGGACTGTCCATGAAGGATCACATGAGCGACCCGCTGGTGGAGGAGGATTTTGAGGACCGGACGCTGATCCTCGCTTTGAATCGGGAGGTCAGGGAAAAGCTGCTCCAGGAATTTGCTGTGGATGGGGAGCGCGTGTATGTCCTGAATGATTTTGTTGGTGAACCCTGGGGGCTGATGGACCCCTATGGCGGGGCGCTTGTGGATTACGGGCAGTGTTTTGCCCAGCTTGACGCCCTGATTTCAAAGCTGGTAATTCAGCTCAATGAGGAAGAACTGCTGAAATAGCAGAAAAAATTAAATTTTCATATCCGCCGGCAGGCGGAGGAGGAGGACAGAATGCAGAAAGTAATGATCATGGAGCACCCGCTGATCCAGCATAAGATCGGGCTGATCCGCAGAAAAGAGACAGGTTCCCTGGAATTCCGGGCGCTGATCAGTGAGATTGCCATGTATATGTGCTATGAGGCCACCAGAGACCTGAAGCTGCAGGACGTGGAGATCGAGACGCCGATCTGCCCCACTACCGCAAAGGAAATATGCGGAAAGAAGCTGGCGGTGGTGCCGATCCTCAGGGCGGGCCTTGGAATGGTAGATGGAATGCTCGCCATGATTCCGGCGGCCAAAGTGGGCCACATCGGCCTGTACCGCGATCCGGATACGCTGAAGCCGGTGGAATACTACTGCAAGCTTCCGGCGGATGCCAGTGAGAGAGACGTTTTTGTGGTAGACCCCATGCTTGCCACGGGAGGTTCCTCTGTGGCGGCCATCGATATGCTCAAAGCCAAGGGCGTAAAGAAAATCCGTTTCATGTGCATCATCGCGGCCCCCGAAGGACTTGAGGCCATGCAGAAAGCCCATCCGGACGTAGACATCTACATAGGCGCGATGGACGACCACCTCAACGACCACGGCTATATCGTGCCGGGCCTCGGAGACGCAGGAGACCGTATTTTCGGAACGAAATAAATTTTATATATCCGTGATATCCTCCAGATCGATGAGCCAGACGTCCTTCGATGTCTTTGCCGCACGGCTCAGCTCGTCGGTAAAGCCCGAGGTGGAGAAGATACAACAGTAGCGCTTTCGGTCTCCGATTGGTTCCAGAGGCTTTTGCAGATCCTCCAGATAAGAAAGGCCGGCGGGCGCGTCTGCGCTGTGGCAGATCCCGAGGACTGCCTGGTCTTTCTCAACCGCCGTCAGGGGAATGCGGAAGAAAGGTTCCCGGCGGGTGCCGCCGCACCACCAGGGACCGGGGCGGCGGCAGGCAAAGGGCGTCTGCCGGTCCTGTGCGAGATGATCCAGATATTCTCCGCAGACATCCTCAAAGACCGGGAGCAGATATGCATCCAGGCAGGGCGTCACCTGCCGTTCCCAGATATCGCGGCCCTGCCCGAACCGGATGCCGCTGATATTCGGATAGACGAAGCGGTACCAGAAGCGCAGCATATGATCCGAAAACACATAGCGCACCTTTTTCCGGATTTCTCCTATAGCCGGAAATTCTTTGCGCAGGATTCCCATGGAGATCAGCGTGTTCAGATATTTGGCGCATTTGTTCGTGCCCATCTGCGCGGCGGCGGCAATGTCGGCAAGACGGGAAGCGCCGCCCGCGATGATATCCAGAAGATGATTGTAGGCAGAAACCTCCCGCAGATCCCTGTGCAGGACATCCTGAGGGCTGCCGCACAGCGGGGAAGCGCTGTCAAAAAACAGCGATAATACCGTTTCATCCGCAGTCCGGTCCGGCTCCAGATATTCCAGAAGGGAAGGCAGTCCGCCGGTGACGCCGTACAGCAGAAGCTGTTCCCCGGGAGAATATCCGGACAGGTACGGCCGGCAGGCATAGAAAGGCGCGGCTCCCATACGTGCCCTTGCGCTGACTGCGTCAAAGGGAGCGCGGGCCGGTTCCGTGATTCGCGGCGCCGCATATTCCATAGAGGAACTGACGGCCATCAGAAAAACCTTTCCGGACGGAAAGCCGTGTTCCACCGCGCGGCAAAACGCTTCCGAAAAACCGGGGCAGCGCTCTTCAAGCTGCTGAATTTCGTTGAGCGCCAGAACAAGGCGGTGGGAAAAGGAAACGTCTGATACATATGCAAAGGCCTCGTCCCAGTCCTTAAAAGGAGCAGGCTCATGCGAAGGGGCAAGCTGCCGGACCGTCTCTTTCCAGAAAAAATAAAGCTGCCGGGCGGGAACTGTTTCCAGGGCAGAGAAGAAGAGCGTCCGTTTTCCCGCGCAGAATTCCCGCACCAGGCGCGTCTTCCCCGTCCCGTACCGGCCGTAAAGAAATACAAATGAAAACTGAGGGCGGCTGTACAGGCTGTTCAGTCTTTCAATATCAGGTGAAAATATTGAGTTCATGGATTCACGTCTCCTCTGCCGTGCATTTCGCACGAATTTTCATGATCAAAAAATTATGTCGTTATACCCGGTGCAGGCCAGACGGCGGGCACATCTTTAAATGCAGTATATATGTCAGGAAAAGAAATGTCAATAAAAAATGGCAACTTATAATATGATAAAAAAGAAGAATTTTAAGAATCTTTTTATTTACGTAAAAAAAAGAATGTATTATACTGTTTTCAGAATTTTTATTCTCATTCCAACAAATATAAGGAGATCTGAAAAAAGAGATCCCAAAACGGACCGGGCGTGACCCGGCTGTCTGGTTTATAAAACACAGGAGGATCTGTATGTATAAATTTCGGAAAAAAACGGCCCTGCTGCTGGCGGCGGTCCTGTTGCTGCAGACCGGATTCACGGGCGTTGCGGAAGAAGAACAGACGGCGGCTGTAACAGAGGCCGCGGCGGAAGCCGCGCAGACAGAGACGGACGCAGAGACAGCCCAGACACAGGCTGTGACAGAGGCAGCCCAGGCAACCACAGAAACGCAGGCGGTCCAGGAGACGGCCCAGACGGCGGCGGAGACAGCCCAGACGCAGGCTTCCACAGAGGCGGCCCAGACCACGGCGGAGACAGCAGGCCCCGCGGAGACGGCCGGCGCCGGGGGGGAGACTTCCCCGACGGACGCAGAGACTGAGACAGAGACCGAAACGGAAGCGGCCCGCTCGGCCCGTGTGAACGACGGGGATAAGATAACAGCCGACGATCTGATAAAAGAGCTGGGGGATGCCCTCAGTTATTTGTTTGTGGCGGACACCGTGTCGGCTCCGGCGGATCTTCTGGACGGGCAGGAAATCCTGGAGGGGGACGACGGCGCGAAGCTTCTTAACAATCTCTCGAAGCAGTCCCTTTCTCTCGCCAACGCCCGTTCTTCCGGAGATGTGGAAGTAATCAACCTCTACGCGGATGCGGACGGCGAACTGGATACGGCCCGGCTGGATGCGCTGTATGAGGATCAGGTGATCGACGTCACCGACAAATATTATGTTGTGAATGTGATCGCGGATTCTGCCGATCAGGATCTCGTCTTTTCCGGGTTTGACATGGAACGGTCCGGCGGGACGGTGGTATATGAGGAGCAGACCCAGCCGGGGGATATCCTGTATAATTTTGCCGCGCTTGAGGACGAAAAATACGTATCCTATAAAGGCGCGGTTACGCTGGAAAACGGTTCCGGCCTCCAGGGCGCTTTCCTTGCCCCCGCCGGAGAAATACAGGTAAAGTCCGACCTCGCCGGTTCCGTGTATGCCGACGCTGTGGCCGTAGCCGACACGGTGGGACGTCTGCTGCAGATCGGATTCATCGACCCGGCGCGGTCTTCATTCGTGGAGAGCCGGACGGACGCAGACGGTACAACGAATTTTTCCATCGAGCTTACCGTGGAGGCGGTCGATGCCGATGGAAATACGGCCCAAATTAATGAGTGGAAAAATACGTCCTTTGTGCTTTACTATGAAAAACCTGCAAAGGAAGGCGGGGATCCGGAGACCGGTTACATAGAAGATGAGGACGGCGCTGTAAAAGTATATGAGTACCGTGGCGAACCATTGCAGATTACGGGCCTGACGGCGGGTGTGACCTATACCCTGGTACAGCTTTATGCGGAGGAAGGCTATCGGATCGCGGGTAAAACGAAATTTACAGTTTCGGAAAGTGATGAAGACCAAAGGCCAATTACGGTTCAGAATAAAGCGGTTCCCGGCGATAAGTGTATCGAAGTGACCGCTTCTGCCAGCTATAATTCGGTTGAATTGCATGCAGTGGAGGAGACAGACAGCGGCAAATATGTGGCGCTGTTTTCCGAAACAGGCGATTCCGGGACAGGAGAATCCGTGTCAGAAGCGAATAATGATACTGACAGCGGCGCGGACGGTACGCTGGAGCGAATCAGCAACGTCATGGAATTTGTGTTTACAGCGGGCTTCAATACGGCGAGCGTCGCATTCACAGGGCTTGCGGCGGGAACTTATATACTTCGGGAAGTGGACGCCCAGGGGAATCTGCTGTCTTCAGAAAGTACGGAGGGCGGCCCGGCGCTGACGGGTATGCCTGAGACTGTTCCTGTTCCAGATGAAGATGAAACCGTCTATGTCCCCATCGGGATGGATTACACAGATGCAGGCTATCCGGAAGGTAAATTTTACTACAAGGCCACTGTGACAGCCACCAAAAAAGTGGAGGATGCAAACGGGACGGACGTGACTTCTTCTTCCACGGAAGCCTTTTACGCGAACCTTTACTGTGACGAAGAGAAGAAAACCCCGGTCCAGACTTCCGGGCCGGTCTTTCACCTTAATTCAGAAGATGATTATACAGACTCATACGTCGTGCACCCCACCAGCGCCAGTGCAGACTATTATCTGGCGGAGGTGGATTCTTCCGGCAATCCGGTGACTTCGGGCAGCAGCAGCTTTGGCTATGAGATCTATTATTCAGAAGAAGATGGAAAGCTTAAAGAAGATGGAAAGCTTAAAATATCCTGTGCTTCGGATGCGACGACAAAAGAAATTACAATCACGAACAGGGAGACTGCGCAGGAGGGCGGCGACCAGCCCGGGACCCCGGTGGTGAAGATCGGCGCAAGAGACGCCGATACGGGGAAATACATTTCAGGGGTGAAGCTGCTGATCAAGGACAGCGACGGGAAACGGGTGACAGACACTTATTCCTCCAAATCCTCTCTCATAACATTGTCCAACCTGACGGAGGAGGGAACCTATTATCTGTCCGAGGTGTCCGCGCCCTCCGGGTACGCTCCGGCGGCGGATAAGAAATTTACGGTGGAACCGGACGCAGACACGGAGGTGGTGCTGGAACACACGAAGGTTTCTACGGATTACAAGCTCACCGTGTCCAAGGCGGTATATGTGGGGGACGATCAGGTATACGCAAACGGCGCCTCAGGCAACCATACCTTCTACGCGGCGCTGTTTGAGGACAAAGACCATACTGTGAAGGTCAGCAACGTGCAGACCATAAAAATGAGCGGGCTGACCGGCTCCACGGTCTTTAAAAATCTGGCAAAGGATACGGTCTATTATGTGGCGGAGACTGATGAATACGGCATCCCGAAATCCTCCGACGGCCCGCCCAAGATAGAATACGGGAGCGGCGGCAGGGTGAAGACGTCCTCCAGGAGCAGCAGCGCCACCGTAAAAAACATTTACTCTTCGCTGCCCGTCGGCTACCGCTATACGGCGGTGCTGAAGCTGACGAAGAAAGTGACGGACAGCTCCGGATCGCCTCAGGCCGTGACCGGCGCCTTCTATGTCGGCCTTTACAGGTATCCGGATTACAGCGATACGCCCAAGATAGTCAAATTTACCATGAACGGCCAGTCCTCTGTCAGTGTAGAGCGGCGCATTCTGCTTCCGGGTAAGAAAGACACCACGTATTCGGATGTGACCTATTACATTGCGGAGGTGGATTCCTCGGGGAACCGCCTGACGGATTCCTCCGATTTTGATTACAATATCTCGCTTAGCTCCCCGTCGGTGAAGCTGGGCAAGAGCGACAGCAAGACGGTGACCATCACCAATGCGGAGAAATCCTCCAACAAGGTGACGCTGTACCTGACGAAGAAGGTGTATGATGGCTCCTCCCTGAAGAGGGTCACGGATACTTTCTATGCGGGCCTGTTCAAGGACAGCGGCTTTACGCAGCCTTACACGTCGCCGGTCGCGCTGAAACTCACCGACAGGAGCTCCCTGACCCTGAAGCTTTCCCTGAATCTGGGGACAGCCTCCGAGGCGACGATCTACGTGGCGGAAGTGGATTCCGGCGGCAACGTCATCACGGATGAGGAGAGCTTCGGCTATAATATTATGATGGTAAATTCCACCGCAGCGTTTACCAGCAGCACGACGGAGATCCGCAGCGTACTGCTCAACTCGGTCTATGGCACCAGTTCGGCGGAGGACTGGCAGAGCATACTGGACGATAACGACTGGGGCGATTCCGATGCGGTTTCCGCGAACGGCGCGGCGTCCGCATCCACTGCGGCAGCCCAGACGGGGGACGGCACACCGGTCTGCCGGTATCTGCTTCTGCTGGCGGCATCCTTTGCGGCGCTTGCCGCGACCGTGCACAGGAGGAGAAGACGGACCGCAGGCTGACGGGCTTTTGGCGGACAGATCAATAGAAAAACATAAGAGACAAGCGCCGCTTCCCGCCGAGAAATTCACAGATGGTTTTAAGCCTTATTTCGCTGCCTGAACAGCCGTTTGAACACCGTGCGGACAAACGGCTGAATAAAAAACAGCTGTGAGAAATACGCAAATGGAAAATTGAAACATACGAGTTTCAGCCAGTTTGCGAGCAGCGTGATGAAATTGAACCCGCTGTAATACGGATAATACAGAAACGCAGCGATAAAACTCATCGCCGGACACATGATCCCCACTGTCGTGCAGATGATCGCAGTCTCAAACAATACCGGGTGCGTTTCTTTCGGGCGGAACACCTTACTCGCAAGCAAAAAGGAACAGGGACTCCCCACAAGGCATTCCAGCGTATATGCAAAAATAAATTCAACCAGCACGACAGCCCAGATCGGCAGGAAACGGCCGCACATATAGACGCCGCCCTGCCTGGTGATTGCTTCAATCACACCGGATGCCTCGTTGAGACTCATCAGCAGGCTCCCGTTGACTACATAAAGGCTGTAAAACACATAACCATGCACGGTCACGATCACCGTGATCAGTGCAAACATCATTCTTTCAAATTGGTTCTTTGGCATAAAAATTCTCCTCACCTTCCCGACAAAAAAATACCCTGCGGAGCCATCTGACCTTAAAAAGTGTGCCGTAATCAGATTTACATACCGCAGGGTATTACATGTGTCGTTCTTATTTATTTTTCAGAATATTTTATCAAAACCCGGCCAGAAAAATCAAATGGTAATTTTTCACAGATTTCTCTGCAGCGTTGCCGGTTTAGGCATCACGCGTACCGCCCCAGCAGCTCCTTTGGCATCCGTTTCGTGCAGGCAATGGCGATGGCTCCGTCGCCGATATGGCAGGATACGCTCAGGGAGAGGGGGTCGCACATCATGTCGTGGTGCGGAAATGCGGCCTGTACCTCCTCCTTCCAGGACAGGGCCTCCGTCAGATCCGTGCCGGAGTAGGCCAGCATCACGTTCATGTTGGAGGCATCGTCATTGGCGTCAAAGCGATCCCTGAAATCCTTGCGGATGGCTTCCAGCATGGTCGTCCGGGCTGCTTTCAGCGTCCGGCTTTTGGCGTAAGCGTCCAGCTTTTCTCCCTGAATCTGCAAAACCGGTTTGAGACGCAGCAGCGTGCCAAGAGCCGCCGCAGCCGGAGTAATCCGTCCGCCCTTTTTCAGATAATAGAGCGTGTTCAGGGTGATATAGATGCTGGAATCCCCTGCGGTGTCCAGCAGATATCTGTAGATCTCCGCTGCAGGCCACCCGGCGTCTGCCAGCGCCTTTGCCTCAATGACAGACTGTTTCTGGGTAATGGAGATCCGGTGGTTGTCCGTCACAAAAACCCTGCCCTCATAATCCTGAGCCAGAAGCCGGGCCGCGTTGCAGGAGCCGCTGAGACCGCTGGACATGGGAATATGGATAATGGCGTCGTATTCCTTCAAAAGCCTGTCCCACAGATCGGTGACGTCGCCCGGAGAAGGCATGGAAGTGGAAATGTCGGTATCCTCTTTCAGAAATTCATAGAATTCCTGTTGGGTCAGCGAAATGTCCTCGAGATAGAGTTTTTCGTTAATATAAAAGGGCATCGGAATCACGTAAACGCCCATCTCCCTGCCCTGCTCCTGCGTAATGCCGCTGTTGCTGTCGGTGACGATCGCTATTCTTTCCATTCAAAATCCTCCTGACACAGAATTTTAGAATTGTATATGCCGTGATTATAGCACAGTTCCTCCGGTCCCGCAAATTTTTTGTGATACATCTTTGACCTGTCTGCTTTACAGCACATACAGCCGTCCAAAGCAGCCTTTATTTTTTGCTAAAATTTGCTTGTGTTTCTTTTTCACTGCCTTTATACTTACTATAAAAGGATTAGGGGGGCGGATGTATGGAACTGCTTGAGTCAACGCTGAATGTGATCGTCAATTTTGTGATGCTGATTCTGGAGTACATCGGGGTGGGGATTATCGCCTTTTCGGGCCTTCAGGGTCTGGTGAATTATCTGCGGCGGAGGTGGGATACCAGGCTGATCCTGGCACAGGGCCTTGCCATGGGGCTTGAGTTCAAGCTGGGCAGCGAGATTCTGCGCACGGTGATCGTCCGCAGCCTGGACGAGATTTATATCGTGGCGGGTATTATTCTCCTGCGCGCCGTCCTCACCATCCTGATCCACTGGGAGATCAAGAACGAGGAGAACGACCACAAGGAAAAAGAAAAAGAAAACGCAAACGCAAAAGCAAAAGAAAACGCGCCGGACATACCATAGGATGCCGGACGTCCGTTCACCGCATCCACCGGGCCAACACGACGCTGGCAGCGATTCCTGCAAAGGTGGAAAGCAGCGCGCCGCCCAGAGTGTGGCGCGTTTTTTTGATACCCGCCGTCATAAAGTAAACGCTCATAGTGTAAAAGACAGTTTCCGTGCAGCACATCATCAAAGAGGCAGTCAGCCCTGTGAGAGAATCGGCGCCGTATTCCTTGTAAATATCCAGCAGCAGACCGGTGGCTGCGCTGGAGGAGAACATACGAAGGATCGCCAGCGGAATCAGGGCGGCGGGGAAGGAAATGCGGGAGGCGGCCCCCTCCAGCAGGCCTGCGGCCATGTCCAATAGCCCGGAGGCGCGAAGCACGCCGGTAGCCACCATCAGGCCGATCAGGGTGGGAGCAAGCTGGGCCACAGTCTTCAGACCGTCCCGTGCGCCCCGGATGAAGCAGTCATAGACCGGCACCCGGGCCAGCAGGGCGTAACCCACGATATACAGGATCACAAACGGTATGATCAGCTGGGAGAGATAGAGAAGGAAACTCATGCCGCGCCCTCCAGGACGGTTTTTCTTAAAATTGAGAAGGGAGCCTGGCCGGCCTCCAGCACCCGGCGATGGTATTCTTTCAGCGTGAAGCTGCTTCCCATGGCCTGCTGCAGTTCATCCCGCAGGTCACAGAAGTTCAGATATCCCACGTAATATTGCAGATAATTTGCCGGGGATTCCAGAATCGCCTCGTAGAGGGCGTCGGCGGTGTCGCTCTCATAGCCCAGTTTCTGAAGAAACGCCGTGACATCCTCCAGGGAGTACCCACGGTAATGAATGCCAATATCCAGCAGAGAGGCCAGCCCCAGGGAAAAGGAACGGTTTCTCTGATAGAGGGACGCGAGGGTCGGGTCGTCGTCCCACAGGGAGTAGGCGTACATCTCCACGTAGGTGGCCCATCCCTCCGTGTATCCGCCTACAGTCAGAATGTTCCGCAGAAGATCCGGCTCCTGGGCGCAGAAATAGACGGTCTGATACAGATGTCCCGGATAGCCCTCGTGGGCCAGGGTAGTGAACAGCTCCAGATTGCTGTAATTGCTCCCCGGATTTATGTAGATGACATTGTTTTCATAGTCGTCGATGGCCGGAGTCAGATAAAAAGCGGGACTTAAATATTCCTGCATGGATTCATGTACGTATTTTACCTGGCAGGAGACCTCCGGCAGAACCGGGAAATCTTCGGTGATCCTCTGGCGCAGCTCCGCCAGCATGGCTTCGGCAGAAGCGCTGCCGTGGCCGTCGGAACCGGAACCCTCTGTCACCGCCTCCATGACAGAGCCGCCGGTTATGGCGGCGGCATCGGCAAAGCCCGGGGCGGCTGTTTCCACGGCGGCGTCCCCGTTTTCTGTCACAGAACTGCCGTCTTCTGTCATCTCCTGCAAAATTTCCTGCATGGCCCCGTAGTCCTCCAGAAGCTGCACCTTGACGGCTTCCTCGATCCCGGCGATCTCCCGGGCGTCCCCGGTGACGCTTCGCACCAGATATTCATAGTAGGCGGCGCCCTCCGGGAGATAATAAAGCCCCTGGGAATTCCGGCTGCTGCCGCTGTAGGAGACGATCTTCCGGGCCAGCTCCTGGTAGGCGGGAAAGACGTATCCCTCCAGAATGGCCTTATTCCGGTTCTTGTAGGCGATCTTTTCGTCTGCGGTGAGATTTGTAACGGCGTCGATCTTCCCGTCAAAAAGCTCCAGCAGATAGTTGTTTTTTGCATCGCTGATAAAATCGCCGCACTGGGCGGCTACCGCCTGGGCCTGAGCGGCGCTCATAAAAAGACCGGCGCTCACCTTTTCCCGCTCAAAGGCCAGAATGGAGGAAAAATAATCGGGAATCTGGGCAAGAAGGGACAGATAATCCTCAATATCCCCTTTGGTGCGGAAGGTATATTCCGCCAGCAGCACCGGAAGCTGCGCCTGGATGCCCAGGGTGGGGCTTAACGGCTCGTCATAAAGCAGATAGGCGCTTCCGGAAAGCTCCGTTTCCAGATAATCCTGAAAGATATCGTAGGTGAGCTGATGTTTTTCGGATAGTTTTTCATAGTCAAATTCTTTCAGGGCCTTCAGGTAATTTTCCGCTGAAGCGCAGGCCTTTTCCCGGGCTTCCAGACTGGCATTTCCAAGAGAAACGCCCTCCGTCTTAATGCCGCAGGCCTTTGGGTCGGCGAGGGTGTAGTGCAGATTCAGGGTACTGCCGCTCAGTTCGCTGCGAAAGACCTCTTCCGTAAACCGCTCAAAGCGCCGGTTCTCCGGGATAAGCAGCTTTTGCGGATCGATACCGAAAAGCCAAAGCAGAAGTAAAACAAGGGTAATAGAAAGCGCCAGTACGGCGATGGGAAACAGGCGGATGTGACGGCGCGTTTCCGTATGAGGGATCGGCTGGGACATACTGCCCTCCAAAGAATGCTCTCAAAACAGTCTATGCGGCTGCCGGAGAAACATGAGAGAAATTGCGAATCCATCCCGGCGCCGGGCAAAATTTTCGGCCGCGCCTTGACTGTAAACAGGCGTAATGATAAGATTAGATTCAGAGCAAAAAAGGTGTTTTGCACCATTAAGAATGATAATGAGGAGGATGAAAATGAGCAAACCGAAATTTTATATGACAACGGCCATTGCCTACACTTCCGGCAAGCCGCATATCGGAAATACCTATGAGATCGTCCTGGCGGATGCCATCGCCAGGTTTAAGCGCGCCCAGGGCTTCGACGTGTATTTTCAGACCGGTACCGACGAGCACGGGCAGAAGATCCAGGAGAAAGCCCAGCAGGAGGGCGTCACTCCGAAGCAGTATGTGGACGGGATCTCTGCAGAGGTGAAGCGCATCTGGGATCTGATGAACTCCTCCTATGACAGCTTTGTACGCACCACGGATGAAGACCACGAGCGGTGCGTGAAGAAGATATTCAAAAAGCTCTATGACCAGGGCGATATATACAAGGGCGCATACGAGGGGATGTACTGTACCCCCTGCGAATCCTTCTGGACGGAATCCCAGCTCGTGGACGGCAAGTGCCCGGATTGCGGCCGGGAGGTGCGGCCGGCCAGGGAGGAAGCGTATTTCTTTAAGATGAGCAAATATGCGGACCGCCTGATCGACCACATCAACACGCATCCGGATTTCATTCAGCCGGTGTCCCGCAAGAATGAGATGATGAACAATTTTCTGCTGCCGGGGCTTCAGGATCTGTGCGTGTCCCGGACCTCCTTTGACTGGGGCATCCCGGTGGATTTTGACCCGAAGCATGTGGTCTATGTGTGGCTGGACGCCCTGACCAACTACATCACCAAGATCGGTTACGATCCCGACGGTTCCAGCGACCTGTTCAAAAAGAACTGGCCCGCCGATCTGCATCTCATCGGTAAGGACATTGTGCGTTTCCACACCATCTACTGGCCGATCTTCCTGATGGCCCTGGATCTGCCGCTGCCGAAGCAGGTGTTCGGCCATCCCTGGCTGCTGCAGGGCGGAGACAAAATGAGTAAATCCAAAGGGAATGTGATCTATGCCGACGATATGGCCGGGCTTTTCGGCGTGGACGCCACCCGCTATTTTGTACTCCATGAGATGCCCTTTGACAACGACGGCATCATCACCTGGGATCTGGTGATTGAGCGCTACAATTCGGATCTGGCGAATATTCTGGGCAACCTGGTGAACCGCACCGTGTCCATGAGCGACAAATACTTCGGCGGAGTGGTGAAGCGCACCGGCGTGACCGGCGGGGCGGACGCGGACCTGAAAGCCGTGGTCACCGGCACGAAGGCCCGGGTGGAAGAAAAGATGGAAAAACTGCGGGTGGCGGACGCCATCAGCGAGGTGTTTGCGCTGCTGCGCCGCTGCAACAAATATATCGATGAGACGACTCCCTGGGTACTGGCGAAGGATGAGAAGCAGAAAGACCGTCTGGCGGAGGTGCTCTACAATCTGACGGAGTCCATTGTGATCGGCGCCAGCCTGCTGCACAGCTTCCTGCCGGAAACGGCGGAGAAAATAGCCGCGCAGCTTGAGACAGGCCTGCGGGAGTATGACACGCTGGATCAGTTTGGCCTGTATGAGAGCGGCACGAAGGTGACGGATAAGCCAGAGATCCTCTTTGCCCGCCTTGACCCGAAGGTGGTGCTGCCCAAAGTGGAGAAGATCCAGGCGAAGCAGAAAGCAGAGTATGAAGCCGAGCAGAAAAGGCTGGCCGGGGCGGAGAATGCCAGGGCCGGGCAGAATGCGCCGGAGGAGGCGGCGATCGATCTTCCCGCAAAGCCGGAAATCACCTTTGAGGATTTTGGGAAAATGCAGTTCCGAATCGGCGAGATCATCGCCTGCGAGGAAGTGAAAAATTCCCGGAAGCTGCTGTGCTCCCAGGTGAAGATCGGCAGCCAGGTGAAGCAGATCGTATCGGGCATCCGATCCTCCTACACTCCAAAGCAGATGGTGGGCAGGAAGGTGATGGTTCTCGTAAACCTGAAACCGGCGAAGCTGGCGGGCGTTCTTTCGGAGGGGATGCTGCTGTGCGCCGAGGATGAGGACGGGGCGGTTTCCCTGATGATCCCGGAACGGCCCATGCCGTCGGGCGCGCAGGTCTGCTAGAGAATCCGGTCCGGCAGCGGGTCAGAGATACGGGATTTTGAAAGGAATCATAAGACACGACAGAAACAGGAGGCATAATCAGATGGAACGGGAAATAGCATGGAATCATTATACAAAGGAACAGGAGCAGGAGCTGGAGGCTCTGATCCGGAATTATAAAGGTTATCTCGACAACGGGAAAACGGAGCGGGAGTGCGTCAGGGAGTCGGTGCGCCTTGCCAGAGAACAGGGCTATGTAAGCCTGGAGGAACTGCGGCAGTGCGGAAAAGGGCTGGCCGCCGGGGATAAGGTGTACGCAGTGTGCATGAATAAGACGCTGGCGCTGTTTCAGATCGGAACAAGACCGATGCGGGAGGGCATGAGGATCTTGGGGGCCCACCTTGATTCGCCGCGCCTTGATGTGAAACAGAATCCCCTCTATGAGGAGACCGGTATGGCTTATCTCGACACCCATTACTACGGCGGGGTGAAGAAATACCAGTGGGTGACGGTTCCCCTGGCGATTCATGGGGTTGTCGTGAAAAAAGACGGTTCCTCTGCGGAAATCTGCGTCGGTGAAAAAGAGGGGGATCCGGTGGTATTTGTATCCGATCTGCTGGTCCATCTGTCCGGGGAGCAGCTTGAGAAGAAGGCCCGGGTGGTCATTGAGGGCGAGAATCTCGATATCCTGATCGGCAGCCGTCCGGCAAAAAATCCGGACGGGGAGGAAAAGGAGCAGAAGGACGCGGTAAAGAAGGGAATCCTGGCGCTTCTGAAGGAGCAGTACGATATTGAGGAAGAGGATTTCCTCTCGGCGGAGCTGGAGATTGTTCCGGCGGACAAGGCCAGGGACTGCGGGCTGGACCGGAGCATGGTCATTGCCTACGGACAGGACGACCGGGTATGCGCCTATACCTCGCTGCAGGCGCTTCTGGATACAGAGAGCCAGGACTATACCTGCTGCTGCCTGCTGGTGGACAAGGAGGAGATCGGCAGCGTAGGCGCCACCGGTATGCAATCCAGATTTTTCGAGAATACAGTGGCCGAGATCATGGATCTGGCCGGCCAGTACAGTGAGCTGGATCTGCGGAGGGCCCTCGCCAGAAGCCGTATGCTCTCTTCGGACGTGAGCGCTGCCTATGATCCGCTTTATTCGTCTTTCTTTGAGAAGAAGAACAGCGCATATTTCGGAAGAGGAATTGTCTTTAACAAGTTCACAGGTTCCAGAGGCAAGAGCGGCAGCAACGACGCAAACGCGGAGTTTATCGCTTCGATCCGGGCGCTGATGGATGAAAAAGGCGTGGCGTTTCAGACTGCGGAGCTGGGAAAAGTGGACGCCGGAGGCGGCGGAACCATCGCCTATATCCTGGCGCTGTACGGCATGGAGGTCATCGACAGCGGCGTGGCGGTGCTGAATATGCACGCGCCCATGGAGGTCACCAGCAAGGCGGACGTGTACGAAGCGTACAGAGGATACAGGGCTTTTTTGGAGGAGGCATAATGGACAGATCAAAGGTTTATTTTACGGATTTAAGGACGAAAGACGGCGACAACCTGATCAGCAAGTTAAAACGGCTGATCCGCACCGCCGGGATCGGGAATATCGATTTCAACGGCCAGTATGTGGCCATCAAGGTTCATTTTGGGGAGCCGGGAAATCTGGCGTTTCTGCGGCCCAATTACGCCAGGGCGGTGGCGGACGTGGTGAAGGAGCTGGGAGGCCGTCCCTTCCTCACGGACTGCAACACCCTGTATGTGGGCGGCAGAAAAAATGCGCTGGACCACATAGATTCCGCCTACGGCAACGGGTTTGTCCCCTATGTCACCGGCTGCCATGTGCTGATCGCGGACGGCCTGAAAGGCTCAGACGATGTGGAGGTTCCTGTAGAGGGCGGCCAGTACATAAAAGAGGCAAAGATCGGCCGGGCCATTATGGACGCCGATATTATCATTTCCCTTAATCATTTCAAGGGACACGAGGCTACAGGGTTCGGCGGCGCCCTGAAAAATCTGGGCATGGGCTGCGGCTCCCGGGCCGGAAAGATGGAGATGCACAGCGCGGGCAAGCCTCATGTGAAGCAGGCCGACTGTATCGGCTGTGGGCGCTGCCAGAAGATCTGCGCCCACGGCGCGCCGGTTATAGAGGATAAAAAAGCTTTCATCGACCATGATCGATGTGTGGGCTGCGGCCGGTGTATCGCGATCTGTCCCAGGGATGCCATCCGTGCGGCCAGCGATGAGGCCAACGACATCCTGAACTGCAAGATCGCCGAGTATTCCAAGGCGGTCTGTCAGGGACGTCCCAGTTTTCATATCAATCTGGTGATCGACGTGTCGCCCTACTGCGACTGCCATGCGGAAAACGATGCGGCCATCGTCCCGGATGTGGGGATGTTTGCCTCCTTTGATCCGGTGGCCCTGGACGTGGCCTGTGTGGACGCGGTGAACGCCCAGCCGGCCATTGCCAACAGTATGCTGGGGGAAGCTCTGGACCATTGCCATGAGCACGACCATTTCACTGCCGTCTCCCCGGACACCAACTGGAAGTCCGCCATGGAGCACGGGCAGAAAATCGGGCTTGGAAGCATGGAGTATGAGTTGATTACGGTGAAATGAAAGCGCGCCGTTTGATCCGATATAACCGATCCTCTCTCCGCCCCCTGTGGTGAAGGTATGGATACCGGATATCGGCTAAGCCCGCTGGCAGAGAGGAGAAATGAAATGAAGCTGCGTTTCAAGATTCTGTTTATGTGTCTTGGTTCCACTCTGCTGGCGCTGCTCTGCCAGACCTGGCTGTTTCAGGTGTCCTCCTCGTCGATCATCTACAACTGGGCAAAGACGGAGAATGAAAATTCCCTGACAAATATGCAAAATGAGATCTATACGCAGCTGAAACATATGGAAACGACGCTGATGAGAATATACAACGAAGAAGCGCTGATCAGCGCGCTGACTTCCGACGTCCCGGTGGGCGAACTGCAGAGCGAATTTTACCGGCAGGCATACGATATCGGTATCAGCTATTTTGATTCAGGGGACGACGTGCTGGCGCTCTACCTGTACACGCCGGAGCATGCGATCATCAGCACCTACCGGAAGGCTGTGACGCCGAAGCACAATTATCCGAGCGATATCTTTTCGGATTTGGAGGAATACAATGCGCAGGTCGTGATTGACTATGTGGATTCCAGCGCCACCGGCCTGCTGATCTCCAGCTACTATAATCCATACCGGGAGGATGATATCATACGGTTTGTCCTGAAGCTGTTCAGCAACCGCAATTACAAAGAACCCATCGGTTATGTGGTATGCGACGCGGACAGCGATGTATTTACCTCCCTGATGGAGAAATACTGTATGGACAGTTCCGTGATCATGTGGCTTCAGCCGGCTGGCGACCGGCCGGTGGCATCCGTCGGGACATTTGCGGAGGGAGAACAGAAGACCTACCTGGAGATTTCCGGTCAGGTCCGGGCCAGGGCGGATCTCACTGTGGATGCGGGAGCGGAGAAAGAATTTTTTATGGTGGACCAGAGCAAATACAACCTCACTGCGTACTCTCTGACGTCCCAGGGTATACTGAAAAAGAACCAGCGCACGCTGACCATGAACCTTCTGCTCATCGTGGGGGTCATGGTGATCGTCGTCGGGCTTCTGTATGTTTACATATCAAAGACGCTGACCAGGCCCCTTGTCAGGCTGACCGATACCATGGGGGAGATCCGGGCCGGACACCGGGATATCCGTTCCGATATTCAGAGGAAGGATGAGATCGGCACGCTCGCCGTCAATTTTAACGAGATGCTGGACACAATGCAGGAGCTGCAGGAGAAGGAAAAGCAGACGGCCTATCTGCTGAATCAGGCGGAGTACAAGGCGCTGCAGGCCCAGATCAACCCCCATTTTCTGTATAATACCCTGGATGTGATGAGCAGCATCGCGGAGTTTCACGGCTGCCCGGAGGTCAGCACCCTGAGCCAGTCTCTGTCCAATATTTTTCGTTACAGCCTGAATATGAAGGACACGTTCTCGACTATCTCAATGGAACTGGCGCATCTGAAGAATTACATATTTGTGATGGAGATGCGCATGAACGGGCAGATACAGTACGTCTATGATATCGACGAGGGGGCGCTGCAGGTGCAGATCCCAAAGCTCTCTCTGCAGCCTCTGGTGGAAAATGCGCTGAACCACGGATTGCGAAACAAACACGGAGAGAAGCGGATCCGGATCGAGGCGAAGCTCCGGATGGACCGGGCGTATATCTGCGTGACGGACAATGGCACCGGTATGGACTGCGAAGAAATCAGCCGCCGTCTTTCTCAGAATGATATCAGTTATATAGAAAAAGGCGATTCCATCGGTCTGGACAACATCAACGCACGGCTCAGGATGTTTTACGGGGAAGCGTGGGGTCTGCATGTGAGTAGCAGGCCGGGAGAGGGCACAAGCGTATTTTTTGAAGTTCCTTTGGCAGAAAAGGGGGACGGAGATGGCATACACAGTTCTGATTGCGGATGACGAATACTGGACGCGGAAAAAGCTCTGCCACATGATCCCGTGGGAGGATTATTCCCTGCGGCTTTTGAAGCCTGCGGAGAACGGCGAGGAGGTTCTGGAGCGGCTGAAAAAAGAACATGTGGATATCCTGATCACGGATATCAATATGCCGTTTGTGAACGGGGTGGAGCTTCTGGAGCGCATCCGTACGGGATATCCGGAGGTGGTATCCTTCGTGGTCAGCGGTTACGATGACTTTGCGTATGTGCGGGACAGCTTTATGTACGGCTCCGTACACTATCTGATCAAGCCCGTGACGAAGATCGATCTCGTCAACGCGCTTGCGCAGGCGATGGAGATCATCAGCCGGAAGGAGAAAGAGCGTACACAGCTTCTGCGGGCTTCCTCGCTGATCCAGGATCGGGAATTCAGCCAGCTGATCCAGAAGGAGAATACCTCCTGCGTCCCCAATATGTCTCTGAACAGCAGGATGGGTCTGGCGTCCTTCAGTATGATGTTGATTAAGATACACAATCTGCACGCGGTTCTGGGGGAAAGTCAGAATGATATCAATCTACTGTCTTATCGTCTCAAAAAGGAGATCCGCAGCCTGATCCGGACGGAGGAGGCGATCGTTTTCAATCACATTTTCCGGTCTAATGAGTTTATCGTCATTTCGGAAATGTCAGAGGACGATCTGGTGAGGACAGCCGAGAAGATCCGGATTTATTTCAGGATATTTCCAAACGTGTGCCTGACCTTCTGCATCAGCGGCCGATCCTATCCGCTTGCCAGTATTCACATGGCGTATGTGGATGCGATCTCCCTTCTGATGACGCGGAAATTCTGTAAAAAGGACGAGATCATTTCTGCCAACGGGGTACGGCGGGACCTATCCTCCCAGCGGTTCCGAAGTCATTTTGGGGAAGAGCAGGAAAAGCATCTGAGGCAGTGCCTGCAGAGCGGAAAGTACAGGGTCCTTCCCGGTATTATCTTTGTGGAGAGCGGCCTGTCCGGCTGCGAAGCGGAGAGCTGGACATATATGGAGGTGCGTCAGACGGTACGGCAGATCCTGAATATCCTTTCCGAATTTGTACTTGAAAAATACGGGAGCGACCGGGCAGCCAGCCTGGACAGCCTGATCGAGATGGCGGACAAGACGGTGGAATCCCTGGACACAGAAGCGGTGTGCGCGGCGCTCAGAGAGATGATCGACTGCCTGGAGCCGGTGACGGAAGCGGAGGGAACGGAAACCATGCAGGAGATCGTGCGGCAGGCGCGGGCCTATATAGACAAATACTATTATGAGGATCTCACGCTGAGTTCCCTCGCCGAAAAATTTCATGTAGAGAGCAGTTATTTTTCCAGGATATTCCGTCAGGAGACGGGACAGACGCTGACGGTCTATATTACGGAAAAAAAGATGGAAAAGGCGAAGGGGTACATCCGGAAGGGGAAAGCCAGTCTTACAGAGGTGGCGGCTCTGGTAGGATACGACGATTACACCTATTTCAGCCGGGTCTTCCGCAAGAATACAGGCCTGAGTCCAAGAGAATACAGAAATTCAAAAAAATGCAACTAAAATTCCAAAATCGTCCTATTTGCTTATGCGGAGGCTGCATTATAATACAGACACTACCAAATGTGAAAGCGTATCATGCAAAAAGGAGGATTTTATTTATGAAGAAAAAGAAAATGCTAAGTCTGCTGCTGGCGGGTACAATGGCAGCGTCTCTGATGACCGGCTTTGCAAGCCAGGCGTCCGATGAGCCGGTAACACTGACGATTCTCTGGGGCCAGTCAACGACGGATGCCGGCGTTGAGGATATGATCGACGAGGCGCTTGCCGAGGCCTATCCCAACGTCACCATCGAGTGGGAATGCGTGGACTGGGGCGAGGAATTCGGACCGAAGATGCAGCAGTATCTGCAGTCCGGGCTGCCGGATATTATGATCGGCAAGGCGCAGGATGTGGCTACATACGCCGCTCTTGACGTGCTGGGCGAGATCGACAGCGAGTACGTGGGCCGGGGCGTAGAGGGCGCCAGCGATAACGTGACCATCGACGGCACCACCTACGGAATGATCATCAACGCGCTGTATCAGGGTGTGTATTACAACCGGGCGCTGTTCGAGGAGCAGGGCTGGGAGATCCCGGAGACACAGGAAGATCTTCAGGCCATCATCGACGCCTGCAACGAGCTGGGGATCAAACCCTTTGCAAGTCATTTTATCGATACATGGTCCATCGGAAACATCACAATGCAGTTTGCGATGAACGACGTATTCAACAACATTCCAAACTGGGGCGATCAGTTCCGCGCAGGAGAGGTTTCCTTCTCTGACAGTGAGGAGATGCAGACCGCGTACAGCTACAACCAGTTGATCTACGACAATACCTTTGAAGAGACCTTCTCTCTTGAGGAGACAAGCTGCGATGCGAAGCTGATCGCAGGCGAGGCAGCCATGAAGGTGTCCGGCTCCTGGTCCATCCAGAGCTTCCTGAGCATTGATGAAGGCTTTGATTTCGGTATCTTCCCGTTCCCGAACCAGACGGGAGATTCCAAACTGATCTTCGAGCCCAATATCACGATTATGACCAACAAGGATTCCGAAAAGCAGGATGCCATCAACGCGTTCCTGGACGTTATGACCGGAGATGAGGATCTGCTGGTGGAGCTTCTTGACTACACGGCTACTTCCTCCATGATCGACGGTGTTTCCCCGACCTATGATGATCCGACTCTGCCGGATGTTGAGAAATATGCGGCGGAAGGACGTATTGTGGACGTGACACTGGGCAACACCCAGCTTGTATGGAGCGGATTCCAGGAGGAGAATGCGAAGGATATCGCATCCTGGCTGCTGGGAGATATCACCTTTGAAGAGTGTCTCGCCGCTTCCGACGCAAGAGTGGATCAGAGCTCGGCTGAATAAACAGGAATGATCCTGGGCGGGGTTGTCGCATTAGGATGCCGGAAACCGGGGCATCAATAATACGGCAGCCCCCCTTTCTTGTAGGAGGAGAAGCAATGAAAAAGAAGAAAATGAGCGTTCTGGAGCGCAGGGTGTTCCGGCAGTATTTTGTGCTTGTGCTTCCGGGCCTGGTGATTTTTACGGTAGGGATGATTCTGCCGCTTCTGCTGGCTGTCCGCTATTCTTTTACGGACTGGGACGGATTTACTGTGGACATGGAGTTTGTGGGACTGCAGAACTACATCAGTCTGTTTCATGATTCTAATTTCCTGAGCGCCTGGGTATTCACGATCAAGTTTACCATCGGTAATACGATCATCCAGAATGTGCTGGCGCTTCTGTTTGCGGTGGCGCTGGACAGCGGCATCAAATGGCAGAAATTTTACCGGGCTGTTTTTTTTATCCCATGCCTGATCAGTTCCGTCATCGTGGGATTTGTGTGGATGAAAATGTTCTCTAATGTGCTTCCGGCGATCAATGACGCGCTGAATACGAGTTTTAATTTCCTGCTGTTCGGCAGCAAGGATACCGTGCTGGAGGGACTTCTGATTGCCAACAACTGGCAGTGGATCGGTTACTGGATGCTGATTTATCTGGCCGGGCTGCAGTCCATACCTTCCGAGCTGTATGAGGCGGCCAAGGTGGATGGCGCAGGCAGGCTGCGGTGTTTTTTCAATATCACGATTCCCATGCTGGCCCCTTCCATCACGATCTGTGTGGTGGGCATCACCACCGGTTCCCTGAAAGTGTACGACCTGCTGGTTTCTTCCACCAGGGGCGGCCCGGGAAGGGCATCTACCTCCATCATTTACCAGACCTATAATACGGCCATCAGCGGGCGGCAGTACGGCTACGGCTCCGCCATGTCCGTCTCCCTTGTGATCGTGTTGCTGCTGGTAGCTATGATCCAGGTGAAGACACTGAAAAAAAGGGAGGTGCAGGCGTAATGATCGGAAAGAAAAAAGTGAAGGAACAGGAACCTTCCCATCCGTATACCAGGGCAACGCTGGTGACCCAGATCGTGATGACGGTGGTGGCGCTGCTATTTATCGTGCCTCTGTTTATCATTGTGAATTATTCTTTCAAGGAGAAGCGGGAACTGTATATGAACAGCCCCATCGCCCTGCCTGAGAGCCTGAATTTCAGCAACTATGCGGCGGCATTCAAAAAACTGAATCTGGTAACTACCTTCAGCAATACTCTTTTTTATACGGCGGTCAGCGTTTTCCTTCTCGCGATCCTGTGCGGCACGGCGGCCTGGGCGATCGCGCGGTGTGCCCACAAATTTTTTACATTCTGCTACGTATATTTTATTATCGGCATCCTGATCCCCTATCAGGCGCTGTTTCTGTCGATCTATATTATCGGGTATAAGCTGAATTTGACAAATACCCGGTATGGAATTATCTTTATGTATGTGGCGAGCGGCATTTCCTTTGGGATTTTTCTGATGACCAGCTTTATGTCCACGGTTCCGCTGGAGCTGGAGGAGGCGGCCAGGATTGATGGCTGTTCCATATTCCGCACCTACTTTTCTGTTGTGCTCCCGCTTTTGAAGCCGGCCATGGCGACCCTCGTGATCATGCAGGCATTCCAGATCTGGAACGACTATCTGCTGGCAAGCCTGTACGTCAGCAGCAAGAGCCTGAAGACCATGACCGTGGCGATTCAGTCCCTGTTTTCTGCGCAGAGCAATGATTACACCACGGCGATGGCGGCCATCGTCGTCTCGGTACTGCCGATTGCTATTTTGTTCTTAAGCCTGCAGAAATACTTTATCAAGGGTATGACTGTGGGTGCGGTGAAAGGGTAAAAGGAGGATAGGATAATATGCAGCTGTTGAGTGAATACCGCCTCGGAGACATGATCGCACGGTATGTGAAAGAGCCAAAGACCGGCTGTGTGGGATTTTTCCTCCTGCCGGACGGGGCGGATCTGGAAGAGCAGGAGCGCAGCGCAGCGCTGGAGCCGCTGGTACAGTTTAAGCTGGCCGGGGATATCTACAACGAGGCGTATGCCATGGGTGTTTCTCTGCGAAACGGAGAGACGGTGCGCCGCCTTGCGTTCCGGGAACAGTCCTGCGAGGAGACGGAAAAAGAGCTTCTTGTACATACGGTGCTGGAGGACGACCGGGGATACCGGGCGGCGCACCATCTGCGTTGGGTGAAAGGCACAGCCTACGTGCGGATCTCCTGCACTTTTGAGAACCGGTCCGGGGAGAGTGCGGCGCTGGAAATGCTGGAGAGTTTTTCCCTGGGGGGACTCTCCCCCTATCTTGCGGGGGATGGATGCGGGAACCTGTATGTGCATCGGGTTCGGAGCGTCTGGAGTCAGGAGGGACGCCATGAAGCGATTCCGGTGGAAGATCTGCAGCTGGAGCCGGCGTGGGGGCCTCATGCGGTCCGCTGCGAGCGGTTCGGGCAGGCGGGTTCGCTTCCGGTGAACCGTTTTTTTCCGTTCGCAGCGGTGGAAGACCGGAAGAATCATGTCTTCTGGGGAGCTCAGATCGCGCATCCGGCCTCCTGGCAGATGGAGTTTTACCGGAAAGACGACGGACTGGCGCTGAGCGGCGGGCTGGCTGACCGGGAATTTGGGCACTGGATGAAACGGATCGATCCGGGAGAGGCGTTTGACGCGCCCTGGGCGATCGTGAGCACGGCAAAAACCGAGTCCTTTGACGTCTTTACAGGGCGGCTTACCAGTTCGGAACTGGAGAGCTTTGAGAGCGGTCCCGAGATCGAAAAGGAGCTTCCGCTGATTTTTAACGAATACTGTACCACCTGGGGAAGCCCTTCCCATGAGAACATCCTGTCGATTCTGGAACACATCCGGAATAAGGGCTTTACCTACTTTGTAATTGATTGCGGCTGGTTTCGGGAAGAGGGGATTCCCTGGGATATCAGCATGGGAGATTACCAGGTGTCGGAAACGCTGTTCCCGGAGGGCCTCGACAAGACGGTGGCTGCGATCCGGGACGCCGGCCTGATTCCGGGTATCTGGTTTGAGATAGAGAATGTGGGGCGGGCGGCGCGGGCCTACCGTCTGGAGGAGCATCTGCTCCACAGGGACGGCCATGTGCTGACCACCTATTTCCGAAGATTCTGGGATATGCAGGATCCGTGGGTGGAAGCGTACCTGACGGAGCGTGTGATCGGTACGCTGAAAAAATATGGGTTTGGCTATATGAAGATCGACGACAACGAGACCATCGGGATCGGCTGCGACGGAAAGGAGTCCCTGGGAGAGGGGCTGCGCCAGAACATGGAAGCCTCCAAAGCGTTTATCGACAAGGTAAAGCGGGAGGTGCCCGGCATCATCCTGGAGAACTGCGCTTCCGGCGGCCACCGGCTGGAGCCGGGACTGATGGAGCAGATGAATATGGCTTCTTTTTCCGACGCCCATGAGTGCGTGGAGATCCCCATCATCGCCGCGAATCTGCACCGGGTGATCCATCCGGTGAAGAGCCAGATCTGGGCAGTGATCCGGAAAGGGGATTCCCTGAAGCGGATCGCATATTCTCTGGTCAATACGTTTCTCGGCAGACTTTGTATATCCGGGGATGTGACGGAGCTTTCGAAGGAGCAGTGGCGGATTCTGGAGGGCGGGATGGCATTTTACCGGAGCATCGTTCCGGTGATCCGAAGGGGGCAGTCCCGGCTGTACGGCGATACGGGTCGGAGCCTGCGCCATCCGGAGGGCTGGCAGGCAGTGGTGCGAATCGGAGAAGAAGGGGGCGCGTTTGTGACGCTCCACACCTTTGGAGGCGCGCTGCCGGAGCGCATACGGATCGCGCTGCCGGAGGGATGCCCCACAGAGGTGGAGGAGGTCTATTCCGACACGCAGGAGCGGGTGAAGATCGCGGACGGCGTGCTGACCTATCTGCCGAGGGAGAACTTCAAGGCGGTGGCGGTGCGGCTGGCGGT
Organism: uncultured Lachnospiraceae bacterium; assembly: GCA_964591265.1. Taxonomy (GTDB): domain Bacteria; phylum Bacillota; class Clostridia; order Lachnospirales; family Lachnospiraceae; genus Choladousia. The sequence continues at coordinate 52,892 of CAZQAB010000003.1, read as the reverse complement.
CTGAGCAGAAAAGAAACGATTAGGCGCCGCAACCCAAAGTTAGTGCATGAAGTATCTTGACACCCATCCGAATCTCTGCTAAGATACGGGAAAATTAGTCGAACAATTTGCACTGCATCCAGAACTACAGTACAAACTGAGCAGGCGATGACACAGTCAGGGGCCGGGTCTTATAGACAGTGGATGAACAAAAGGGCATCTGCGGGACAGTAAGTTACTTACGAATCCGCAGATGTTTTTTTTCCCGGAACTGCGGAGGCTGCACGGCTCTGCATATATCAGACTGATTAATGGGAGGGGACCCGTATGGGGAAACTTAAAATAAAGGAAAAACAGACCAGCGAAATGGAACAGACCGCTATGAAAGTGTCCAGGGTCAGCATTACCGTCAATCTGCTGCTCTCGGCGGGCAAGCTGGCGGCGGGGATTCTGGCCTCCTCCGGGGCGATGGTCTCCGATGCGGTTCATTCCGCCTCCGATGTGTTCAGCACGGTCATCGTGATGGCCGGGATCAGGATCTCCGGCAGGGAAGCGGACCGGAAGCATCCTTATGGCCATGAGCGGATGGAGTGTGTGGCGTCCATTCTTCTTGCGATGGTGCTGGCTGTCACCGGCTATAAAATCGGCGCTTCGGGGCTGGGAAAGATTTTTGCCGGAGATTACGGGAATCTGGAGACGCCGGGCGTTCCTGCCCTCGTTGCGGCGGTGGTTTCCGTGGCAGTCAAGGAGTGGATGTACTGGTACACCCGCAGTTACGCAAAAAAGATCCGCTCCTCCGCTCTCATGGCGGATGCCTGGCATCACCGCTCCGATTCTCTGTCCTCCGTCGGCGCTTTTATCGGTATCATGGGGGCGCGGTTGGGCTTCCCGGTGATGGATCCGGCGGCCAGCGTGGTGATCTGTCTGTTTATTTTAAAAGCGGCCTATGATATTTTCATGGACGCCGTCGATAAGATGGTGGACACTTCCTGCGACCCGGACACGGAGCAGGAGCTGCGGGATTTTGTGATTGCCCAGAAAGGGGTTTGGGGGATCGACCAGCTTCGCACCCGCACCTTTGGCAGCAGAATCTACGTGGACGTGGATATTGCGGCGGACGGCAGCCTGTCCCTTTGCGAAGCCCACAAAATTGCGGAGTCGGTACATGAGGGAATCGAACGTAACTTTCAACAGGTAAAACACATTATGGTGCATGTAAATCCGGCGTAGGCGCAGCCTGCGCCGGATTCTGTGGTGCGCCTTCTTGTATTCCGGGAAACGAAATGAAAAGAATTGACCGCGTCCGTTTTCTGATTTATAATAAAAATGTATCTGCAATTTCAGAAATTATGGAGGGAACCGCACAGGATGATGAACGGCAGACATACAGGGAATTATAAGGGGGGAAGAAATGGAAATATGCATCCGTATGGATAAAAGCTGTTTTGTTTCTCATCCTCGGCCTTGTCCTGTTTTTTATGTTATCTGAAGTGCTCCGCAGGAAAACGCAAAACAGCATCGACATGATACATTCGTTTTATTCGCTGGAAGAAAACGAAGTGGATCTTCTGGTTTTAGGCAGCAGCCATGGCTATGCTTCTGTTGACTGCAACGTTCTCTGGGGCGAATACGGCATAACGGCTTATTGTATGTGCAGCCCCGGCCAGTCCGTCCCGTCCTCCTACTATTTATTGAAGGAAGCGCTTCAATATCAGTCTCCTGAGGTGGTTCTCCTGGAAACCTACACGTTCTGCGATAACACGCTGTACCGTTCTGAGGGAAATCTGCGGACGGCTTTTGACGGCATCCGTCTTGGAGCTGCAAAGATTGAGATGGTCGAAGATTTTCTTGGGGATTGTTCTTTTTCAGAAAAGCTGACCTACTATCTTCCTTTTATCAAATATCATTCCAGATGGAGTGAATTGTCAGACTGGGATTTTAACAAAAAAAGTTATCTGCATGGCTCAAGGGTGTCCGTAAAAATATATGAAAATACGGATCCGGGAATAACGGACGCCATGACGCAGCCCGGAGCGACTGCAGTATCTTATCTTGAAAAGATCGTTGAACTGTGTGAACAGAACAACATCCGTCTCGTCGTCTATGCCGCTCCCTTCAACGCCTCGTCGGCAGAAAAATACGACAACAGGCAGGGAATTAATAATTCGCTGGAAGGATGGCTCGAAGAACAGGAGATTCCGTTTCTTTATTTTCAGAAAGCCGGGTATGTGGACATTGACTGGTCAAAGGATTTCCGCGATGAACAGCATATGAATACATACGGCGCGGTCTTTGGTATTCTTATTTTCGGCGTATACGGGCCGGAATATAATGCGAGCCAGTTTATTTACTTCCAGTTCTGAGAAAGGAATAGAAAAATATGCGCCGCCGGGCGCAATATCATAAAAGCGCTGCGGGAAACAGGAGGGCGGAAATGAAGCGACGGGTGAGCCTTGCGGAGATATCCGACGGCAGATTGTACGATAAAAATGATATGGTGCGGGCGGACTGCGGCGGCTGCAAGGGCTGCTGCGACTGCTGCAGCGGCATGGGCAGTTCCGTGGTGCTGGATCCCATGGATCTCTTCCGGCTGACGGCGGGGCTGGGGCTGGCTTTTGCGGAATTGATGGAAGAGAAGCTTGAACTGAATGTGGTGGACGGCATCGTCCTGCCGAATCTGAAGATGAAAGGCGCATCAAAGACCTGCGGGTTTCTGGACGCCTCCGGCAGATGCTCCGTCCACGCCTGGCGTCCCGGGATCTGCCGGCTGTTTCCCCTGGGGCGGTACTATGAGAACCGCGCCTTCCGGTATTTTCTGCAGGTGCACGAGTGCCCGGCGCCCAATAAAACGAAGGTGCGGGTAAGCAAGTGGGTGGACACGCCGGAACTGGTAAAATACGAACAGTTTGTCTGCCGGTGGCATTATTTTCTGGAGGACGTTCAGGAGCAGCTCGAGGGCGCGCCGGACGAGACGGTGAAAAATGCCAGTATGCTGATCCTGAAGCTGTTTTATCTGCTGCCCTGGGAGATGGGGCAGGACTTTTACGGACAGTTTGAAAAGCGTCTGTCACAGGCAAAAGAAGTGCTTGCAATCCCTTAATAATGACGGTACAATGAGACAAAGTACATACGGAGGATACGGCAATGCAGTTGTTGAAGGACAGGATTCAAAGAGACGGAATTGTAAAAGAAGGCAACGTGCTGAAGGTGGACAGCTTTCTGAACCATCAGATGGATATCGCTCTGTTCCGGGAGATGGGAAAAGAATTCAGGCGCCGGTTTGCCGGTGAGGAAATCAACAAGATCCTGACCATCGAGGCGTCGGGGATCGGGATTGCCTGCGTGGTGGCGGAGGAGTTCAACGTTCCTGTGGTATTTGCAAAGAAGACCCGGACAAAGAACATTGCCGGGGAGGTGTATACCTCAAGAGTGGAGTCTTTCACCCATGGCCGTGTCTATGATATTATTGTCTCCAGGGAGTTTCTGGGCAAGGGGGACAAGGTGCTGCTGATTGACGATTTTCTGGCGAACGGAAAAGCCCTGGAGGGTCTGGCAGCTCTGGTGGAGGCCTCCGGCGCGGAGCTGGTGGGAGCCGGTATCGCCATTGAGAAAGGCTTTCAGGTGGGCGGAGAGATCATCCGCTCCAAGGGTATCCATCTGGAATCCCTTGCGATCGTGGAAAGCATGGATGAGAAAACTGGGAAGATCACCTTCCGGGAGTGAGCCGAAAGGGGTACATATATGATACACTTCGGAACAGGCGGCTGGCGCGACGTGATCGGCGACGGCTTTACGCGGCAGAATATTCAGCTTCTTGCAAAGGCTGTGTCCATAAAGATGAAAAAGGAAAACGTGGCGGACGAAGGGATCGTCATAGGGTACGACCGGCGGTTTCTCTCCAAAGAAGCCGTAAAGTGGGCCTGCGAAGTGTTTGCGGCAGAGGGGATCCACTGCTGGTTTGTAAACCGCTCCTCCCCGACGCCCCTGGTGATGTACTACGTGGAAAAGCACCGGCTGCATTACGGGATGATGGTAACGGCCAGCCATAACCCGGCGATCTACAACGGGTTTAAGGTGTTCACCTACGGCGGGCAGGACGCCAATGAGGAGCAGACCAGGGAAATCGAGGAATACGCGGCCTGGGCCGAAACTCTGGGAGAGATCGGGCGGATCGATTATGAAAAGGCAAAGGCGAACGGCCTGGTGACGGAATTTAACCCGCTGAATGAATATCTGGACAATATCATTGCGAATATTAATATGAAAGCGATCCGGGAACGGGGCCTTCATGTGGTGCTCGACCCCATGTACGGAGTGAGCCAGACCTCCATGAAGACGATTCTCTCTACGGCCCGCTGTGAGATCGATCTGATCCATGAGTCCCACGATACCCTGTTCGGACGCCGGATGCCGGCTCCCAGCAAAAACTCCCTGACGGAACTGTGTACCTATGTGACGGAAATGGAGTGCGATCTGGGTATCGCCACAGACGGGGATGCGGACCGTCTGGGCGTGGTGGACGACGAGGGCCGTTATCTCACCGCCAACGATATTCTGCGGCTTCTGTACTACTATCTCCTGAAATATAAGGGCTGGAGGGGACCGGCGGTGCGCAACGTCGCCACCACCCATATGCTGGACCGCATGGCGGAATCTTTCGGGGAAGTCTGCTACGAGGTACCGGTGGGCTTTAAATACGTTTCCGCAAAGATGCAGGAGACCGGCGCCATTATCGGCGGGGAATCCTCCGGCGGACTGACGGTGCGGGGCCACATCAACGGGAAGGACGGCATTTATGCGGCTTCTCTTCTGGTGGAGATGATCGCGGTCACCGGCAAAAAGCTTTCTGAACTGGCGCGGGAGATCGAGGATGAGTATGGCGCCGCCTGGATGGAGGAGCGCTCCTATAAGTTTTCCGCGGAGCGGAAGACAGAACTGATGAAGCTGCTCTTTGAAGACCGGCTGATTCCGGATTTCGGGATAGCCGTTGAAAAGGTATCCTACCTGGATGGATGCAAGGTATATTTTCGGAACGGCGGGTGGATCATCGCCAGATTCTCCGGCACGGAACCTCTGCTGCGCATCTTCTGTGAGATGAGCGAGGACGCGGAGCGGTACTGCGACATTTTTGCGGAATTTCTGGGACTGAATCATAAACAGTGAGGTGATAAAATGAAGATCTATAAGGCGAAGGATTACAACGATATGAGCAGGAAAGCTGCGAACATTATCTCAGCGCAGATCATTATGAAGCCGGACTGCGTGCTGGGACTGGCTACGGGTTCCACGCCCATCGGCACCTACAAGCAGCTTGTGGAGTGGTACAGGAAGGGAGATCTGGATTTCTCCGGGGTCACTACCGTCAATCTGGATGAATACAGGGGCCTCTCCAGGGATAATATCCAGAGCTACTATTATTTTATGAATGAAAATCTGTTCAACCATGTGAATATCGACAAGAGCCGCACATTCCTTCCGGATGGGATGGAGGAGGACAGTGAGAAAGCCTGCCGGGATTATAATGAGATCATCCATTCCGTGGGGGGCGCGGATCTTCAGCTTCTGGGCCTTGGCCACAACGGGCATATCGGCTTTAACGAGCCGGGGATTGCCTTTGAGACGGAAACACACTGCGTAAACCTGACCGAGCGCACGGTAAAAGCGAATATGCGCTTCTTCCTGTCGGAGGACGACGTGCCAAGGCAGGCCTACACCATGGGGATCAAGACGATTATGAGCGCCCGGAAGATTCTGGTGGTGGTATCCGGGAAAGACAAGGCGGACATTGTGAAGGAGGCATTTTTTGGTCCCGTGACCCCGGCAGTCCCGGCTTCCATCCTGCAGCTTCACAATGATGTGACGGTCGTGGCGGATGAGGCGGCGCTGTCGGAAATCCCCGAGGAAGGCGGGAAACAGATATGAAAAAATATTGCATTCAGAACGGAAAAGTATTTCGGGAAGAGGGCCGGTTTGAGAAGGCCCCTCTTTATTTTTCCGGGGAGGAGATCCTGTCGGAGGAGGATTATTCGCTCCTGGACTGTGAAGAAGAAATCATAGACGCCGGGGGAAGCTATGTGATCCCCGGCCTCACAGATATCCATTTCCACGGCTGTGTGGGGCACGACTGCTGCGACGGCACGGTGGAGGCGCTGAAAGCCATGGCGGACTACGAACTGAGATGCGGGGTGACTTCCATCACGCCGGCCACCATGACGCTTCCGGAATCCACTCTGACAAAGGCAGCCTGTGCGGCGGCGGCTTTTTATTCGGAGAGCGGCGCGGATTTCTGCGGGCTGTATATGGAGGGCCCCTTCATCAGCGCGAAGAAGAAAGGCGCCCAGAAGGAGGAGTACGTGCGAAAGCCGGATCTCGGTATGTTCCGGCGGCTGCAGGCGGCCTCCGGAAACAAATTCCGCACAGTGGCGGTGGCGCCGGAGACAGAAGGGGCCATGGATTTCATCAAAGCCCTGGCCGGGGAGGTGAATATTTCCCTGGCCCATATGACGGCGGATTACAATACAGCCAGTGAGGCGCTTCGCTGCGGGGCCTCGCAGATCACCCATCTCTACAACGCCATGCCCCCCTTTATCCATCGGGAACCGGGGCCGGTGGGGGCGGCTCTGGACGACCCCAAATGCCGGGTGGAGCTGATCTGCGACGGCATACATATCCATCCGGCGGCGGTGCGCGCCACCTTCCGGATGTTCGGGGACGACCGGGTCATTCTTATCAGCGACAGTATGCGGGCCGCCGGGATGCCGGACGGCGAGTACGAGCTGGGAGGCCAGGCAGTCTTTGTAAAAGGACGGCACGCGGTTTTAAAGGACGGCGCCCTGGCGGGTTCCGTGACCAATCTGATGAACTGCGTCCGCACTGCGGTGAAGGAAATGGCGATTCCCCTGGAGAGCGCAGTCAAAGCCGCGGCGGTGAATCCGGCGAAAGCCGTGGGAATCTACGACCGGTACGGCAGCCTGACGCCGGGCAAGCTGGCAAACATCGTGCTGTTGAATGGAGAATTGGAAGTCCGGCGGGTATATAGGCATGGGGAGGCAGTGGTTTCTTAAAACTGAGGCGCCGGCCAGTCTGGAGGAGCAGAAAATGAATCTGGAGCAAGTGGTATCAGAAATCCGGCCGGCAGACCGGGCGGCCATGGAGGAGAGCCGGAAGCGCTGGGATTCCCTGTGCAAACCTCTCCGGGGATTTGGAAAGCTGGAGGAGATGGTGGTGCGGCTGTCCGGTATCCGGGGCACCTCCCTGCCCAGGTGCGAGAAACGGGCGGTGGTCATCATGGGCGCCGACAACGGCGTGGTGGAGGAGGGCGTCAGCCAGACCGGCAGCGAGGTGACGATCCAGGTGCTGGAAAATATGGGGAAGAAGATCAGCAGCGTCTGCGTCATGGCCCGCATCCTGAATGTGGATGTGATTCCCGTGAATATTGGGGCAAACACCGACGGGAAGCATCCGGCCATCCGCAACCGCGCCGTTCGCCACGGCACCGGCAACATCGCCAAAGGCCCGGCCATGAGCCGTTATGATTGCATCCGCGCCATTGAGGAGGGAATCACAGTGGTGGGGGAACTGAAAGAACAGGGCTACGACCTGATCATCACCGGCGAGATGGGCATCGGCAACACTACCACCAGCGCCGCCTGCGCCGCCGCGCTCTTTGACCAGGAACCGGAGATCGTGACGGGCCGGGGGGCAGGGCTGTCCGGCGAGGGACTGAAGCGAAAGACAGAAGCTGTCCGCCGTGCGCTTGCGGTGAACCGGCCGGACAAAAACGATCCCGTCGATGTGATCGCAAAGGTGGGGGGCCTTGACATCGCCGGAATGACCGGGTGCTTTCTGGGAGCGGCGCTTTACCGGCTGCCCGCTTTCATAGACGGCATTATCTCCGAAATCTCCGCGTATCTGGCCGCGCAGATCTGCCCGATGTCCAGGGAATATATGTATGCTACCCATTGCTCGGCGGAACCGGCGGCGAGGCTGGTGTTTGATAAGCTGGGCCTTGAGCCCCTTCTCTATGCGGAAATGCATCTGGGGGAGGGAACCGGTGCGTCTGCCGTGCTCCCCCTGCTGGATCAGGCGCTGAACGTATATTATGGGCTGCCGGATTTTGACGGCGGTAATGTGGAGCAGTATGAGCATCTGGAGTAGGGCGGGTTTTTATCAGGATACGTACATCAAAAAGCCGTATTTATATCAATGATTTTGGGGATTTACGTGGAATAAAAAAGTCCACAGGCAGCAAAACTGCTTGCGGACCGGATTTTCTGGCGGAGAGTGTGGGATTCGAACCCACGTGCCCAAAATGGACAACCGCATTTCGAGTGCGGCGCGTTATGACCACTTCGCTAACTCTCCATGTCATATTTTATGTGCGTCTATAAACCGGACGATACCTGATTATTATAAATCAGGGAGCGGGAGTAGTCAATCATTTTCCTTTTTTTTTCAGCTCCCGCAGTTCCCGGAAAAATCCGGAGAGCATCTCGCCGCACTGCTCCTGCAGGACGCCCCGTTCTACAATGAGCTGGTGGTTGAACCGGGGCATCTCCAGCAGATTCAGCACGGAACCGGCGCAGCCCGCCTTGGGATTCATGCTGCCGATGACCGCCCGGGTGATTCGGGACTGGACGATCGCACCGGCGCACATCTGGCAGGGTTCCAGGGTGATATAGATCGTGCAGCCCTCCAGCCTCCAGTCTCCCAGCTTTTTGCCGGCCCGGCGTATCGCGGCGATCTCGGCGTGGGCGGTGGCGTTGTGGTCGGTGTTGCGGCGGTTGCAGCCCCGGGCAATGATCTTCCCGTCATAGACGATCACGCAGCCGATGGGCGTTTCCCGGAGAAGATACGCCTTTTTCGCCTGTTTCATAGCCTCCCGCATGAATTTTTCATCTGTTTCACGGGATATTTCCGGTAAGGTTATCATAGTAAACCCCCTGATCTGAAAGAAAAAAATAAGAAAACCCGGGATAACCGGGAATTTTAAAGTCCGTGCGCTTCCCTTTGAACGCCTGCCATGAACGTTACCCTGACAGTTAACTCAGCCCAGGCGCCCTTACGGCACACAGGAGCTCCTGCTTAGTGCTGCTCCGTTCCCGGCCTGACACGGTTCACAGGTTCCTGTTGCGCAAGACCCAAACTTCAACATCACTTATCAGGGGCAGCTTCACAACAAAACGCCCTCGGTTCGGCATCACCCCTGCTGTAGCGGATTGCAGGTACAGGGCACCGCTATCTCCCCGGCTGCACGGACTCCTTAAATATACTGATTTTCAAAGTATTTGTCAAGGAAAAGGAATCAATTGTTTTCCTGCCTGCGTGGCAGGGCCGCCATGCGCAAGCTGCTGATGCGGCCCTATGATGTGGCTCCCGGACAGCTTGCCAACGGAGTGACCCTGGAAAACGCCGAAGAACGGACTGCTCCTGGCGGCTCCCTGGAGGTTGGCGCGGATCCGGAGAAGCTTCCGGTTGCGGAACAGCCCCGGGATCCTCTTATGCAGCTGTGTGTTAAAATGACGCCCCGGAATCGGCCAGGCGGTTCAGCAGATCTTCAAGAGAACTGGTGTCCGGCGTGGTTTCCGTCTCCGGCAGACCGGTGTCCGTCTCTGTGTCTGTCTCCGGCAGGCCGGCGTCCGTCTCTGTGTCTGTCTCCGGCAAGCTGTCTTCCGGCTGCGTATCGGGAAGCGGACCGTTGGAGGAAGGTTCGTCACCGGGAAGGGCTCCGGAGGTATCTTCTGAGAAAAACCCGGATTCGGATTCGCTCTCCAGCTCTTCCAGAAGGTCTTCCAGAATCACAGGTTCCGTCTCGGTTTCTGTTTCCGGCTTCGCCTTGTGGAGACCGCATACTTCTTCCGGTTCGGTTCCCGAAGCAAAATATTCCGCGTAGGTGTCCGGACATCCCCCCTCCATCGCGATCTGGTGGGAATCGCTGCACAGGGTCACGGAGATTACGGAATCCGGCTTAGAGAAGTCTGCGATTTGCAGGCTTTCGTTTACCCGGTCCATCACCGCGCTCCAGAGTAGCTTGCTGTAGACGTGGCTGGTGGAAGAAAGGGGCAGAGGCTGGTTGTTGTCGTAACCGCCCCAGACGCAGCAGGTATAATAGGGCGTGTACCCGACAAACCAGATATCCCGGTAATCCGAGGTGGTGCCGGTCTTTCCCGCAACCGGCTGCCCGGCTGCTGAGATCATGCCGTAAGCGGTTCCGGAGGGGGAGGAAACCACGTCCCGCATGGCGTCCGTCAGCAGGAAAGCGGCGTTTTCCGAGATGACCCGGGTGAAGCCTCCGATGTCCGAAGCCCCGGCATTTCCTGTTCCGGCAGTGACGGTGTTGACGGCGGCGGAAACCTGGGCGGCAGCTTCTGCGGTGAAATCCAGCAGGACCTCGCCCTGCCGGTTCAGTACCTTTGTGAAGAATTTGGGGATTGTATACAGCCCGCTGTTGGCGATGGAAGCGTAGGCGCTGCAAAGTTCCAGATTGGTGACGCCGTTGGTGACGCCCCCCAAAGCCAGGGGCTGGATCACGTCAGAGACCGTTCCGCTTTCTGTCCTTTCAGAGTCCACCAGGGTTGAAATGCCAAATTTCAGAGCATAGTCAAAGCCGAGCCGGGGGGTGATTTCGGTGATGCACCGGACGGCCACTACGTTGATGGAGCGGGTGATCGCCTCCCGGATGGTCACGACGCCGGAATAGTCATTGACATCCCAGTTGCTGACGGCTGTGCCGTCCGAATACTTGAAAGGCTCATTCTCATAGGTGGTAGCCAGCGTCTGGTTTTTTGCGTCCAGCGCCGGAGCGTAGGCCGTCAGGATCTTGAAAGTGGAGCCGGGCTGCCGGGTGGTTCCGGTGGCCCGGTTCAGGGTCAGGCTGGCGGTCTTTTCCCCCCGGCCTCCGATGATGGCCTTTACAAAGCCGGTGGCCTGGTCTATGAGGGTCAGGGAAGCCTGGGGCTGGGGCGAGATGGTCAGACGCTCCCCGAGCACCGTGAGTAAATCTCCGGTTTCTTCGCTGTGCCCGGATGCTTCTTTCAAAGGACTTCCGTTTTCGGAGGCTTCCTCATTCCCCTTTTGAGAGCCGGATCCGGCCAGTATATACTCCCGAAACGCGTCTGAGTAGACCCGGGCTTCCTCCTCGGAGGCACACATCAGATCGAACGCTCCGTTGATATTCTGCCGGATATAGCTGCGCAGATCCTCGGAACCGTAATGGATCACTTCGCCGTCGCCCGCAGAAATGCTCAGGGCATAATCGATGCCGTATTCCGTACCCTCCGGATAATTGGCGGCATCCTGGAACTCTTCATCACAAATCTGCTGGATGGCGGCATCCTGGGCGGAATAGATCCGCAGGCCGCCGCTGTAGACCGCCCGGTATGCCTGCTCATAAGAGTAGTCCAGCTCCTTCATCAGAAGATCCATGACCTGATCGATGAGGGCGTCCTCATAGTAAGAATACACCGGAGCCTCGTCATACGTTTCGTTATACGTGCGGATGCGGGAATAGACATCGTCCGCCAAAGCTTCGGCTTCCTCCTCCTCTGTGATATAGCCCTGCTTTCTCATGTACTGCAGAATGATCTCCTGACGGCGCCGGTTGGCCTTTGGCGCGCTGATCGGATTGTATCCGGTGGGATTCTGGGGGATTGCGGCCAGAACCGCCGACTCGGACAGCGTCAGTTCGGAAACGTCCTTTCCGAAATACCGCCTGGCAGCCGCCTGGACGCCGTAACAGCCGGAACCCAGATTAATCGTGTTCAGATAGTCCTCCAGAATTTCCTCCTTGGAGACGCGCTCCTCGAGCTGAAGGGCCAGATACTGCTCCTGCACCTTCCGGCAAAGCCGGTCCAGAAACGAATTTTCCTGGGTCCACTCCGTGAATACACTGTTTTTGATGAGCTGCTGGGTGATGGTGCTGGCCCCCTCCGAGAAGGAGCCGGAGGCGACGCCGCTTAAAAAGGCCCGGACGATTCCCCGCAGATCGATGCCCCCGTGTTCATAGAATCTTTCATCCTCAATGGCGATGACGGCGTGCTGCAGAGATTCCGGAATCTCCGAAAGCGAAACGATATCCCGGTTTGAGGAGGCCAGGGTCAGCTTGCGGGTGTAGCTGCCCTCCTGGTCGCAGATGTAGGTTGCGGATTCCACCGGGGAGATAGTGACGGAATCAAGGTCCGGCGCGGCGGCGATGAGATACCAGAGGAAGATAAGTCCTGTAAGGACGAGGATGGACAGAAGGATCCCGGCTCCCGCGAAGATCCGTTTCCACGGAATTTCCCGGCGGACACGGGCTGTCCCCTCTTTTTTGTGATCTGCTTCGGATTTTCCCATCCTTTTCCACATAATGTCCCTCCAGTAATATAATTAGCATTCCACTTTTCCCTGCCAAATATGCCCGCTTTACAAAAACAGATATTTTTGCTATGATTTTGTGGATGACCGGCGCGTTATGAAAAGGAATAGGTGCTTATGAAACCTTTAAAGATCGTATATAAGGGCGGCCAGGGAGAACTGGTGGAAAAGAAGTCCCGCTTTATCGCCACAGTACAGCCGGTGGACAGCGAGGAGCAGGCGCTGGCGTTTATCGCGGCCATGAAGAAGAAATACTGGGATGCCCGGCACAACTGTTTTGCCTTTGTGATCGGGGAGAACAATGAGCTTCAGCGCTGCAGCGACGACGGGGAACCCAAGGGGACGGCGGGGCGGCCCATGCTGGACGTGCTTCTCGGCCAGGAGATACATAATGCGGCGGTGGTAGTCACCCGGTATTTCGGCGGCGTATTGCTGGGCACCGGAGGTCTGGTGCGCTCTTATTCCGGCGCAGTGGCGGCCGGCCTTCTGGAGAGCGTCGTGATCGAGAAGCGTCCCGGCGTTCTGCTGAAAATCAAAACGGATTACAACGGGATCGGGAAGATTCAGTATCTGCTTGGAAAGCGGGGGCTTGCTGTCACCAATTCGGAATATACGGATATTGTGGTGATAGAGACGCTGGTTCCCCGGGAAGAGGCAAAAGGGTTCTGCGGGGAAGTGACGGAGGCGACAGGCGGACGGGCAGAGTTTTTGTCCCGGGAGGCAGTCTGCTTCGGGTTGGCGGATGGCGAACCGCTGATCTTTGACGCGCCGGGGGCATAGCGCCGGGAGAAAGCGCCCCAGTTCGCAAAGTGTGGGATTCCCGGGCTGGCAGATGTGAGAAAGGCGTCGATTATGAGCGACAGGGATATAAAGAAAAAAGCAGAGGCGCCCATCGGCGTGTTTGATTCCGGTGTGGGGGGCCTGACGGTGGCCCGCGAGATCATGCGGAACCTTCCAAATGAACGTATCGTTTATTTTGGAGACACGGCCCGGGTTCCCTACGGGAACAAGTCAAAGGAGACGGTGATCCGGTATTCGGAGCAGATCATTCGGTTTTTGCAGACCCAGCAGGTGAAGGCCGTCGTGATTGCCTGTAATACGGCCAGCGCTCTGGCGCTGGAAACGGTGGAGCAGGAGTTTGATCTCCCGATCATCGGCGTGATCAAGGCGGGAGCGAAAGCAGCGGCTGAGGCCACCAGAAACGGCAGGGTCGGGGTCATCGCCACAGAGAGTACCATCCGCAGCCGGATGTACGAGCAGAGTGTCCGGCAGGAAAATCCGAAGATCACAGTGTACGGGAAAGCGTGTCCCCTGTTTGTCCCCCTCGTGGAGGAAGGATGGCTGAGGGATCCGGTGACTGAGACCGTGGCAAGACGGTATCTGGAGGAACTGCTGGAGCAGGATATTGACACCCTGATTCTGGGGTGTACCCATTATCCCCTGATTCGTTTCCTGGTGGGAAAGGTGGCGGGGGAAGAGGTGCATCTGGTGAATCCGGCCTACGAGACGGCCAGAGAGCTGGGGCAGCTTCTGCGGAGAGAGGAACTGCTCAATACTAGAAAGCGGGAAAACGAACGGGAGCCTTACCGGTTCTACGTCAGCGATCTTGCGGATAAGTTCCGGCAGTTTGCAAACTCGATCCTGCCCTATGATATTGAGACGACGATAAAGATTAATATTGAGGAGTATTGACTGATGACGGAAGATGTTTTGGTCAGCGTCCGGGGACTCCATACCATGACGGGTTCGGGAGAAGACGAGATAGAGGTTTTCTCTCCCGGAAAGTATTATTTTCGTGGCGGGAGGCATTATATTTTCTATGATGAAATGCTGGATGAAGCCGGCGGAACGGTCAAAAACCGGATCACCCTGAGAAACGGCTGCGTTGAAGTAAAAAAGAAAGGCCCGGTCACCACCACCATGACCTTTGAACGGGGGAAGAAAAAAACAAGCCTGTACAGCACGCCCATGGGCAATCTGTATGCCGGACTGGATGTGAAGGATATGCAGATCACGGAGCAGGAAGATCTGCTGGATATCCGGGTGGATTACGGCCTGGAACTGAACTATGAGCATGTGGGCGACTGCAGTATCCGCATCCGGGCGATGTCCAAGGAAAGCGGCCTGTTTCATCTGCGGTGAGAGCCGGGATACGGGCAAAAAAAGGGCTGCACCCTCTGCGAACTTTCGCGGACAGTACAGCGCCTCCTGATTTTCAGGCTTTGGTTTTGGTCAGCTTTTCTTTTGTCCGGGCCCAGAAGCCTTTCTTTTTCTGAACCTGCTCCAGCGGCCCGCGCACACCCCTGACCTCCATGATGTAAATGCCGCTTACCACAGCTTTTACTTCTTTCTTGATGGGGATGGAGTCAAAAATGGCGGCGTCGCTCACCAGCGTCATAATCCTGGGTCCCACTTTGGCCTTGACGATGGGAAGCTTGGAGCGGCGCATGAGTTTGGGCGTCTGGTCGATCACCATCTGAGGCAGCCCGGATTCTTTAATCGGCATCTTCTTTTTATCTATGATCAGCATGGACACAGTCTGCTTGGCAGCCTCCATCTGTTCCTGGTTTGCGGCCTGCTTTTTCTGCATCCGTTTCCCGACAAAATAGAGAACGATGAGCGCGATCACAAGCACGATTAATATAATAAGTAATACCTTCAGAGCAGTAGTCATATGTACCTCCGTTTAATCCGTTTTCGCAGTCTATTCTAGCATTCTTCAGAGGAAACTGCAACAGAAAAAATTTTACTGGGCGAACGGGGGAAGATATGTTATGATATAAGCCATGAGGAACAGCGAAGCGCAGAATGGCAGGAGCTACTGCAAAACATACGATAGTAATTGTATAAGATAAAAGAAAGGACAGGACAAAAATGAGAAAAAAAGGTTTGATTTCAGTAATCCTATGTATATTCAGTCTGACGGTATCCGCAGTATACCCGGCGGCGGTACTGGCGGAAGAAACGGAAACGGAGCTGGAAACGGAGCTGGAAACAGAACTGGACACGGAATCAGAGAATGAGTCAGAGGAAAGCGGGGAAGACGCCGCGTCGGTCCGGCGTCCGGACTATACAGCTTCCGATTACGTGGAACTGGGAGAATACAAGGGGCTGCAGGTCGCAAAGGGTTCTTCAGAGGTGACGGAGGACGATATCCTGGAAGCGGTAACCCAGTATGCCTCTGCAGCGGACGCGCTTGAGACGCTGAGCGAGGGGACGGTCCGGAAATGGGACACGGCCAACATCGATTTTGAAGGCAAGCTGGACGGGGAAGCGTTCGACGGCGGCACCTCCGTTGGTTATGAGCTGGAGATCGGTTCCGGTACGTTTATCGACGGGTTTGAGGACGGGCTGATCGGAGTGGAAGTGGGGGAGACGGTGGATCTGCCGCTGACCTTCCCGGAGAATTACGGCAATTCTGACCTGGCGGGACAGGACGTGGTCTTTACGGTCACCGTGAATGAGATCCAGCGCGCGCCGGAGCTGACGGATGAACTGGTCAGCACGATTTCGGACGGCGAATATTCAGACGTGGACAGCTACCGCGCCTATATTATCTCGGAGCTTGAAGCCGAAAAAGAAGAGACAGTGGAAAGCCAGATAAAATCCGATCTGCTTTCCCTGGTGGCGGCTTCCTCCACCATCAGCGATTATCCCCAGGAGGTGATCGATTATCTTGTGGAGAATGAGATATCCTACTGGGAAAACATAGCGGAGATGTACTCCATGGAGATGGAGGATTTCATGGAGCTGTACATGGGAATGACCGAGGAGGAGTTTGAGGAGGAGATCGTAGCGGAAGCAGAGGAGTTCCTGCAGCAGGAATTGTATCTGAAAGCCATCGCGGAGGCGGAAGGATTGGAGATATCTGACGGGGAATTTGCCCAGGGCTGCGAGGAGTATGCGGCTATGTACGGATATGATTCGGTGGAAGATTTCATCGGGCAGAATTCAGAGGAGGACATCCGCATGAGCCTGCTTCAGAGCAAGGTGCTGGATTTCCTGATGGAGAATGCGGAAATCATCGAGGAGGCCGAGACGGAAGCGGAGACCGGGTCTGAAGCGGAAACGGAGACCGGGTCTGAAGCAGAAA
>CAZQAB010000003.1:0-36366 GCA_964591265.1 uncultured Lachnospiraceae bacterium | reverse complement strand
ACGGAAGCGGAGACCGGGTCTGAAGCGGAAACGGAGACCGGGTCTGAAGCAGAAATGGAAGCGAAGACGGAAGAGTGAGAAATGCAGAAAGAAAGGACGAGAGAAGATTCCGCCTGGGATTTTGCGGAGTCTTTTCTTTTTCGGGGTATAAAATAAAAAAGGGGAGACAAATATGAAAAAAACCGGAATGATCCTGGAGGGCGGAGGCCAGCGGGGCATTTTTACCAGCGGTGTGCTGGATTATCTGATGGGACAGCGGCTGGTTGTTCCCTATGTGATCGGCGTGTCTGCAGGGGCCTGCAATGCGGTGGATTATGTCTCCGGGCAGATACTCCGGACAAAGGAGTGTATGCTGGACGCGCAGCTTGACCACGAATTGTACGGCATGAAAACCATGCTGAAGACGAAGCACTACATGAATATGGATCTGATCTTTGACCAGTTTCCGAATCAGGAGTATCCTTTTGATTATGAAGCGTTTGCCAGGTCGCCCATGCGCTGTCTGCTGGCCGCCACAAATTGTCTGACGGGCCGGGTAGAGTTTATCGAGGAGTATCGGGATCGGGAGCGGCTCATGGCGGCATGCCGGGCTTCCTCCAGCCTGCCCTTTGCCGCCCCCATGGTGGAGGTGGATGGAATCCCCATGCTGGACGGCGGGATCGCGGATTCCGTGCCTGTTCGGAAAGCGATTGCGGATGGTTATGATTACAATATCATTATTCTGACCAGGGGCCGGGGCTACTACAAAAATGAGGACAATTCCAGGCTGATGAGCCTGGTGAAGCTCTATTACCGCAGATATCCGAAGCTGGTCCAGGCGCTTATGCGGCGGGATCACGTATACAACCGGGAGATGGATCTGATCGGTCATCTGGAAAAACAGGGCAGGGCTTTTGTGATTCGCCCCTCCATGCCCTGCGTCAGCCGAACCGAGCGCGATCTGGAAAAGCTGGAGGACTTTTACTGGCACGGCTATGAAACTGCCGGGAAGTTATATCCAAAGCTGAAAGAGTGGATGGATCAGAGAGAGGAATGTATCAGCCGGAAACGGCTGCTGCTGCGCAGATAGAAAGGTTTTTGCAGAAATGACAGAAAGGGTTCGGAGTGCTAAGGAGCACAACAGGGGCGGACTGAACCGCGATGTAATTAAGTATATTGCCGCATTTACCATGCTTCTGAATCATATCGCAAATATCTTTCTCGTTCCGGGGACCTTTCTGTATCAGCTGCTGGTGGACGTTGGGTATTTCACGGCGATCACCATGTGCTATTTTCTGGTGGAAGGATATGATTATACGCACTCCAGACGGAACTATCTGCTCCGGCTGCTGTTTTCTGCGGTTATTTCGGAACTGCCGTTTTGTCTGGCCTTTACGGAAAAGGGCATTCTGGAATTCTGTGGGATGAACATGATGTTTACCCTGTTTTTGTGCTTTCTGATAATTATGACGGTCCGGGGATCATTGGTCGGCGGGCGCGGAAAATGGATTGTTTCAGGGCTCGTCCTCGTCAGCCTGATCAGTGACTGGGCCGTGTTTGCTCCGGCCTTCACCCTGCTGTTTCTCCGGGACCGGGGCGACAGAGAAAGCCTGAAGCGGGATTACGCATATGCGGCGGCAGCCTTTGGAATTGCCTGTTTCCTGGGAATGCTGGACCGTCTGTCCCTTGCGGCAAACCTGTTGTCCACCCTGGGCGCCATGGCGGCGATTCTCTGTTCCGGCTTCTGCGTCTTATATCTGTACAACGGCAAGCGGATGGAGCGGGGCAGAACCTTCTCCAAATGGTTTTTCTACCTGTTCTATCCGGGGCATCTTCTTGCGCTGGGGCTGATCCGTATTTTTCTGCAGTTGTGAGACAATCCGTCATTACCGGCCGGAGAAATGATGAGGCAGCTGCGGCAAAGGTAAGGGGATGAGGCATTCAGAGAACGGGACGGAGGGAACGGCATATGAAATTCGTGTACGAGCCGGAATTACAGGCGTATATGCGTGAAAAAAACAAGAAGAATATTATCGTGGAGATCGCCAGAAGCGACAGCTCAGACTTTGAGGTGACGGAGCTGCACGTGCATTTTGTCAGCGATAGGCAGACGGAACTTTTTAAGACCAGACAGAAGTTCCGGGCCGTTCAGACCGCGATGGGCGAGGTGCTTCTGCCTCCTTACCGGCTGGAGTATGCCCCGGTGATCACCTTTGGCCTGAAAAAAATCTGCTTCCTCCGGTATATTACGCAGGAGGGGATCTCGCTTTGAAGAATATGATTTAGAACGCTTCTGCCAAACCGGCAGCAGAATAAGACAAAAAATGAGAAGATATCCAATGGCCTGGAGATCTTCTCATTTTTTAAATATCAGATTTCTTCCACCGCGTTTTCAGCCGCAACCTTGCCATAGTACATTGCCATGGCGTGGCTGACGCCTTTCAGGCCGATGGGGTATTCCATTCCGAACCGTCCGCCCTGGACGTTTCCGGCCACATACAGTCCCCTGATGATCTCTCCGGGTACGTATCTGCCCAGCTCATCCAGTTCTTCTGTGAAGGTGTGGCAATCCTCGTCGGATTCCAGGCCGCCGATGCACACCAGCATGATGGCGGTAGTGAAAGAGTCCGCGTAATAGGGAGCCGTATTCAGCGGGAACATACGGGTTGCGGGCTTGTTGAAATCGTCGTCATAGCCTGCCTCAGCCAGCTCATTGTAGCGGGCGATCTGGGCCAGGGCCGTTTCCTGGGCCGTGGTGTCGTCCGGATAAACCAGAGCCACCAGCTCTTCCAGGGTATCCGCTGTCAGGCAGCGTCCGTCCGCAACCGCCTCTTCCAGCTGATAAGGACTTTTCCAGTTGCGGTAGGTGGTGTTGTTCCTGGGCGCTTCATCCTCGGAGGCATAATCCTCATAGTAGCATGCGCCGCCGTGAGCCGCCGGGAAATGCCCGAGCTGTTCCGGCCAGTTGGCGTCAAAGAACTGCCAGGAGGTCATAAGACGGGTCTGCTCAATCTGGTTCTCAAGCTGCTGTCCCGGAAGGTCCTCGTTCATAAACCGTTTGCCGTCCATATCCAGATTCAAGAATCCCGCGTTGCCCATAACGCCGATACCGGACAGATCCGCGCCGCCGCCCATGTGATGGATCATCGGTGCGTGGTAGCCCTGCACCTTTGCGCCGGCCCACACACCCATTTTGATACCGTCGCCCTGGTTGGTCTGCAGTCCGTTGATATCCACGCTGGTAAACAGACGGTTGTTGGCGTGGGTCTTCATAACGTCCGGCACGAAATGCTCCATCATGGCGTCGTTGGAGCCGTACTCACCGGTGGTGAGGATCACGCCCTTGCCGGCGTTTACCTTCAGATATTTGCCCTGGTCGGCGGAGTCGGGGTTGTCATTGTAGGCGTATACGCCCACGCACCTGCCGCCCTCCATGATCAGCTTTGTCCCGAAGTGGCCGAAGTAGGCTTCCACGTTGCCGGTGTCCAGAGCCACCTGCCAGTTGCTGTTGAAGCATGCGGACTGATCCGGCAGAAATTCCACAGAGGTGGGATAGCAGGGGAAGCGCTCCTCTTTCCAGTTATACTCATGGACCTCGCCGTCCTCATCGGTCCAGCTCGGCAGCGGACGGAAGATAGGGACCAGGAAGTCTCCGGCGTTCTCATCCTCGATGGCCTGCCGGGTCTCATCGGCGATAAAGAGGTTCGGGTCGCCCTCGATCCACCAGTCGAATGCCTCGCCGATATTATCCGCCCATTTCTTCATAATGGTGCGTTTCACGCGGTAGGAGGATTCGTCCATATGGGAATCTACGATTTCGTCCACTTCTTCTTTTGTAAATTCACGCTCCGGCCAGCGCTTGATCAGCGTCGGGCTGTTGATGACCGCGTATTCGCCGGAACGGCAGTTGGGCGCTGCGGATTTTTCGATGCCGATTACGCTGGCGCCCAGCTCTCCGGCCCTTCTTGCTGCGGCGACGCCCGCAAGGCCCAGCCCCACGATTACCACATCCGCAGTGACTTCATCGTATACGTCCGCATCGTCAATTTCAGGTTCTTCTCCCAGCCAGTCCTCGCCAGAAGCAGCGGATGCGTCCGATTCTTCCGCTGCCATGGCGGTGGCGGCGCCTTTGGCCTGGGCCACACAGTTGGCGGCCGCGCTCTTTATAGCGTCGGAAGTTACGGTGGCGCCGGATACGGCGTCGATCTCCACGCTCTGCGCGTCCAGAATGGCCTGAGCCAGTGTCTCGGCGGCTGCGCCGCCCAGTTCTTCCGTCTCGCCGCTGGCGTCGATCACCACATCCGTGATGCTGGTCTCGTCAAAAGTCATGGTCACCTTAACGATACTCTCAATCCCTTTGGCGCTGGCCTCATAGGTGCCCGGCGTGTACACAGCGTCGCCTTCAGAGGCAAGCGCGGTGAATCCGCCCAGCAGGCTGCCGGCGGCAACCGCAGCGGCTCCGGCGGCGGTGCCCTTCAGGAAATCTCTTCTGGAAATTCCTTTGCTCATGTAATGATCCCCCTTTTTTAAAATGATAAGATACTTCTATTCTAATAGAAAGACGGCATACGTGTCAAGATTTCCCGGACGGATTCATAAGGAAAAAGCAAAAGATACGGGGAATTGTACTGAAATTACGCAAAACGAACATTTGACATGCCAGAAAGTTGTGTATATGATAAGCTATGAGAAAAAGCGAAGCTGCTTTCGGAATACAACGGAGGAGAGAAAATGGGAGAGAGGAACAGGCTGGCGGTTTTTTTCCCCGGCATGGGGTATCACGAGGATAAGCCTCTTTTGTATTATTCAAAAAAGCTGGCTGTATTTTACGGATATGAGATTTTGCAGATTTCCTATGGGGATGTCATCCGCCGGGCCGGAGGAGATACACAGGAGGAGAGAAAGAACATTGCTTTTTCCACAGCGAAGGAGGTGGCGGAGGATTTTTTAGGCCATGTCCGCTGGGAGGAGTATGAAAAACTGCTTTTTGTCTCAAAGAGCATCGGAACCGTCGTCGCGGCAGATTACGCCAACCGGCATCATCTTACGCCGGACCATATTTTGTTTACACCGGTGGAGGAGACGTTCCGGCTGCTGGATGGATCCGGGACAGAGGCGGACCGGATGGAAGCGGGGGAGCGGGAGGCCGGAGCGCAAAAGCGCATCGTCTTTCACGGTACAGAGGATCCCCTGATCAAAACGGCGGCCGTGAGGGCGGCCTGCCGGGAAAGGGGAATTCCCCTCTGCATTGTAGAGCAGGGGAACCACTCGCTGGAGACCGGGAGAGTGGTAAGGGACCTGGAACGTATGATCACCGTTATGCAGCGGGTGGAACGGTTTTTGCAGGAGGATATATAAATGTCAGTTGAAGATTACAAAAAAGCGCTGAAAATGGGCCGGAAGGATTACCAGGCGCGGATGGCCCGTGGTCTCAAGCCCACGCTGGAGGTGCTGGACAGCATTCTTCCGCCAAACGATACGCTGAGGCAGGTCTCTCTGGGGCTTGTCCAGATCCCCATCGACCAGATCGTTGGCACCCGGTATGAGGGCCGGAGCAGCGCATTTTCCGGAAGCTTTATGCCGATTCTGGAGGAGGGAACCGAATTTGCCACAAAATGGGCCAACCTGAGTACGGCCCATGAGGAGGAGGGGATCCATGATTCCATCAAGGCGGTGGAATACATGAACCGGTTTTATGTGGAAGAGGGCAACAAGAGGGTCAGCGTTATGAAGTATTTTGAGGCGGTCTCCATTCCGGGGACGGTCACACGCATTATACCCAGGCGCACCGATGAAAAGGAAAATAAGATCTACTTTGAGTTTCTGGATTTTTATGAATTATCTGAGATCAATTATATCTGGTTTACAAGGGAGGGCAGTTTTGCCCGGCTGCAGAAGGCGGTTGGAAAAGGACCCCATGAAAAATGGAATGAAGACGAAAAGCTGATTTTCAATTCCGTCTATACACGGTTCGGTGCAGCTTATCAGGCAAAGGGCGGCGGCAAGCTGCCTATTACCCAGGGGGATGCGTTTCTCGCCTTTATCGAGTTGTATGATTACAGCGCCCTGGATGAGAAGACTGCCAATGAACTGAGGGCGTTGATATCCAAATCCTGGGAGGAGTTTACGCTCCAGACGGAGGACGAGGAAGTAGAGCTTAAGATGGATCCGGCCAGAGAGAAAAAACCGCTGCTGAACCGCCTGCTTCCCCTGGGTCCGGCCAGACTGAAGATCGGCTTTATCTATGCCAAGACCGTCGCTTCTTCTGCATGGACCTATTCCCATGAACTGGGACGTATGCATCTGGAACAGACGTTTCCGGACGAGGTGAGTACGGTTTACTATGACAACGTGACGGAGCAGAATATCGGCGAATATCTGGAGAAAGCCATTGCGCAGGGCTGCAACCTGATTTTCACCACCACGCCGGTGTTTGCCCAGGCCAGCGTCAAGGCGGCCATCGCCCATCCACAGGTGCGGATCCTGAATTGTTCCCTGAACACCTCCCACCGCTATATCCGGACGTATTATGCCCGGATGCACGAAGCCAAGTTTCTGATGGGGGCTGTGGCCGGTTCCATGGCGGAAAACGACCGGCTGCTGTATATCGCGGACTACCCCCTGTACGGCAATATTGCGTTTATCAATGCCTTTGCCCTTGGAGCAAAGATGACAAATCCCAGAGCCAGGGTGTATCTGGAATGGTCCACGAAGAAGGACGTGGATATTCTGGAGCTGGTGCGCCGTGAAAAGCCCTCCTGTATTTCAGCCAGGGATATGGTGATCCCGGAGGAGGAGATGAAGCTTTACGGGATTTACCATGTGGACGGGGATCGCAGGCATAACCTGGCAATGCCCCTGTATCACTGGGGTAAATTTTACGAGAAGCTGATCCGGACGATCATGGACGGCACCTGGAAAAATGACGACAATACCCAGAAGGCGATCAATTACTGGTGGGGGATGTCTTCGGGCGTGGTGGACGTCATCTGTTCCCAGAATCTTCCAAAGGGCACGAAACGGCTGGTAGAGCTTCTGAAGCAGACGATCTGCTCCGGGCAGTTTGAGCTTTTTTCCGGCGCGCTGTATTCCCAGAACGGGATGGTGCAGGGGGAGGATGCCGGGAGCCTGACGCCGGAACAGGTGATGGAAATGGACTGGCTGGCGGACAATGTGATCGGGGAAATCCCCAGGGCGGAGGAGCTGACGGAGCAGGCGAAGCCGGTGATTTCCCAGCAGGGACTACAGGGTAAGAAGGGATAGACAGCAGGATGCGCATTTTGACAATTGCGGATGAGGAGTCCGCCTACCTATGGGATTATTTTGAAAAAGAAAAGGTGGCGGGGATCGACCTGATCATTTCCTGCGGCGACCTGAATCCCCATTATCTGTCGTTCCTCGCCACCTTTACCTCTGTTCCGGTGCTCTACGTGCGGGGCAACCATGACGGGAAATATGAGAAAACGCCTCCGGAGGGCTGTATCTGTATCGAGGATCAGATTTACGTCCATGAGGGGGTCCGCATCCTGGGGCTGGGGGGTTCCATGCGGTACACAGGCGGACCGAATCAGTATACGGAACTGGATATGCGCGCGCGGGTGGCAAAGCTATGGTTTCCTCTTTTGCGTCACCGGGGGATCGATATCCTGGTAGCCCACGCGCCGGCTTACCAGCTTGGAGACGGCCGGGATCTGCCCCACCAGGGCTTTAAGACCTTTGTGACCCTGATGGATAAATACCACCCCAGATATTTCCTGCACGGCCATGTCCATCTGACCTATGGCCGCGCTTATAAGCGTTACGACAAATACAACGATACGCAGATCATCAATGCCTACGAGCGGTTTGTATTTGATTATGAGGATGAAGAGCCCAGCAGGCTGAAATACGGCAAAATAGTACAGGCGTGAGGGGATCGCGGCGGCGGAGCGGTTTTCTGTAAAACAGGGATAAAAACAGGGATTTGGCACATACTACGCGTAAGACAGGATTTTCATGGAGGCAGAATGTTATGAGACAGAAATATCTTATGCGGTATGTGCTTTTTGCTGTTGCCCTGCTGTTATGCGCCGGGGCCGCCTGGTATATGGCAGACACGGCGGCCGGTCCACAGGGCGACGCGGTGCTGGCGTATTTAAATGATCCGGCGGTGCAAAGCGTTTCCCAAAAGGAGGCGTGCGCGGCATGAGCGGCACGGCATTATATCTGAAGCTGAACCGGAACGTGCAGGCAAAAGGGAACGCGGTCTGTCTTGGAGACCTGGGAGAGATAAGCTGCATTGAAAAGCCGGTTGAGAATAAAGTAAAGACCCTGCGCCTGCCCACGGAGAAGATTCACGGACCGGGACGGTATACCTTTTCCGTGCTGGATGTAATCGGCGTTATCCAGAAAGAATACCCAAACCTGGCGATCAGCAATCTTGGCGAGGCGGATTTTATTATCACCGTTGAGAAAAAGAATCCCCCGGGGGAGGCCGCAGGTTGGATTAAGACGGCGCTGGTCTGTCTGCTGGCTTTTTTCGGGGCCGCGTTTTCCATCATGGCTTTCAACAACGACGTGGGAGTCAAGACGCTGTTTGGGGAGCTGTACAAAACCTTTACGGGAAAAACTTCCGATGGCTTTACGGTCCTGGAGGTGTCCTACTCCATCGGGGTGGGTTCTGGAATTCTGATCTTCTTCCATCATTTTGCCCGTAAAAAGGGAGTTTCCGATCCAACGCCTCTTGAGGTAGAGATGCGCACCTATGAGGACGAGGTCGATACAACGGTCATTGAGGCCGCAGACCGCAGCAAGGCGCCGATGTGAAAGGAAAGGAGAAAACGCATGGAAGAACTATTTCCGGGGCTGGTGGGGTTTGCCTCCGGCTTTATCGTGGCCGGAGGCGTGGTTGCGCTGATGGTGGGGCTGGGGATCATCACGCGCTTTATCGGGGTATCCCACACCGCAAAGCATGTGCTCCTCTACGAGGACGCCATACTTCTGGGCGCCATCGCCGGGACGATATTGACCGTTTTCGACGTGAAGCTGCCGCTGGGCGCGTGGATTCTGGCGATAGGCGGATTATTCATGGGTGTGTTCGTGGGCGGCTGGATTCTTGCGCTGGCGGAGATCATCAATGTATTTCCGGTATACTGCCGCCGGCTCGGTATCACAAAGGGGCTGAGCTGGATCGTGATCACCATGGCGGCGGGCAAAACACTTGGAAGTCTGCTGTTGTTTTATAAGGGCTGGTGCAGGGGCTGAAAAATGACGCTGCACTCCCGCGGATTCTGAACGGATTTTAGAACTGCGGGCTTTTTTTGTTGCCAAATCCGTGAGATTTCTTTATACTGAAAAACAGAGGAATAATTCAAAGACTATCATGTCCGGCATGGCCGGACAATAACAGGACAGGAGTGCAAAATGAAGACACAGGAAGAACTGAGGGCGCTGCTTCGCCAGATCGACCGCAAAGGGTATAAGGCATATAAGGTTCTGGAGGGGGAGTACGAGTTCGGCGCGTACCGGCTTTGCATTGATCATGTGCAGGGGGATCCCTTTGCCACGCCCTCCCGGGTCAGGATCCTCTGGAAGAACCAGGGAAACATTCCGCCGGAGTATTTTGAATCGAAACATCGCAGGACGGCGGCAGAGGATTATCTGCTGCGCCGTCTGCACCGGAATCTGCGCGCCTGCGGCGACCGGGAGCGCAAAGGCTCCGGTAAGAGCGGGCTGGTGACCGCCTGCCGTGCCGGGCAGGAAATCCTGGAGCGCACCGCCATGAACCTTTCGCGGCAGTATGTGGAGGCAAGAATCGAGGTTGGGTTCCCGGCCTATGGGCGCACCATCGCGGCGGGAGAGCTCTCCCAGATCCTGTTTGGTCTGCTGCCGGAGGCGGCGGAAAAGACGTTTCGTATGCAGCAGGCCATGCGGCGGGAACTGGAGGAAACGGCGGCTCTGGCGGACGACCAGCAGTATATCCGGGAAGAACTGGAACGCCGCAAGCTGGTGGCCTTCGTTGCGGATGGGGCCGTTTTGCCCAGGGAGAGCGGGATTTCCCAGAAACCCATGAAGAACGCGGTGCCTGCCAGGAGCCCGGAGAGCCTGGCTGTCACCATGGAACTTCCCCACCGGGGCAAAGTGCGGGGCATGGGCATCCGCCGGGGCATCACGGTGATCGCGGGGGGCGGTTTCCACGGAAAATCCACCCTTTTGAAGGCTTTGGAGCGCGGGGTGTACAACCACATTGCGGGGGATGGCCGGGAGCTGGTCCTGACAGACGCCTCGGCCTTCAAGCTGCGGGCAGAAGAAGGGCGCTGCATCCACGACACAGATATTTCCATGTTCATCAGCAATCTGCCTACGCGGGCCGACACCACCCGGTTTTCCACGGAAAACGCCAGCGGCAGTACCTCCCAGGCGGCAAATACGGTGGAGGCCCTGGCCAGCGGCAGCCGTGCGCTGCTCATCGATGAGGACACCTCGGCGACGAACTTTATGATCCGGGATGACCGGATGGCCCGGCTGGTATCCGATGAGAAGGAACCCATCACACCATTTATCCGGAAGATCCGCAGCCTGTACCGGGATCTCGGTATTTCCACGGTACTGGTGGCAGGCAGTTCCGGGGATTATCTCTCCGTGGCGGACACGGTGTTACAGATGGACTGCTATGTGGTTCGGGACGTGACGCAGCGGGCGAAGGAACTGGCCGGTACTCTGACGGAGGAGCAGGCACAGCAAAAGAACTGGGTGAAGAAGCCGGTAGCCCCCAAAAGGATCGAAAAGGTCCGGGTCCATGGCTGGGACACCCTGAGCTTTGACAGGACGGAGCTGGATCTGCGCTATCTGGAGCAGATTGTGGACGAGAGCCAGACGGCGGCTCTGGGCTATATTTTGCAGTATGTGCTTGGCCGGATGGCAAACGGCAGGAAAAACGCGGCGGAGCTGGCAGAGGAGGCCTCCGGCTATCTGGAAAAGAACGGAATCCTGTCCATGACGCCGCAAAACTACGGCGCGGGAGCGGCGGCCATGGTGCGCCCGCAGGAGATCCTGGCGGCGCTGGCGCGGTACCGGCTGCTGTAGATTTTTGCAGTACGGTTGTACAGATCCGTATCGGTTTTTGAAAACCGGACGCCTTGTATGGTGTAAACCGAAAGAGTTCACAAGAGAGAGGAAGAACCGGATACCATGAAATTACTTACATATCATTATGAGGGGAAGGACGCTCTGGGGGTGCTGGCGCCGAAGGGCGCATCCATCTGTCCATTGGAACAGTTCGGATTGGATTTTACTTCCATGAACGATCTGATCGACCATATCACGCAAGACCAGATGTCCGCACTAAAGCGTGAGATGGAAAGGCCCGACTGCCGGTCCATTCCATATGCCGCAGTGAAAAAGCGCTCCCCCATTCCGGTGCCGAAGCAGGATGTTATCTGCCTGGGGATCAACTATATGGCCCACGCGGAGGAATCCGCCCGGTACAAAAAAGAAGCCTTTGAGCGTGACCGGGAGTACGCGGTCTACTTTTCCAAACGGGTCAACCAGGCAGTGGCAGACGGAGATCCGATCCTAAGCCACAGGGATATCCTGGAACGGCTGGATTACGAGGCAGAACTGGCAGTGGTGATCGGCAAAGATGCAGAGCGCGTTCCGGCGGAGAAAGCCTTCGACTATGTCTTTGGCTATATGATCCTCAACGACATCAGCGCCCGGGAAATCCAGACCCGCCACAAACAGTGGTATTTTGGAAAAAGCCTGGAGGGCTTTTGCCCCATGGGGCCATGGATCGTCACGAAAGACGAGTTTGACGAGCCGCCGGTGCTCTCCATCTCCTCCCACGTAAACGGGGAGCTGCGCCAGAACAGCACCACGGGCCTTCTGATCTTCTCCATTTCCCAGGTCATTGAGGAACTGAGCCACGGCATGAAGCTGAAAGCCGGCACCATTATCTCTATGGGTACTCCCGCCGGGGCAGGCATGGGCTTTGACCCGCCCCGGTTTCTGAAGCCGGGCGATGTGGTATCCTGCGAGATTCAGGGGATCGGGACACTGACGAATCCGGTTTTGTAAAAAAACGTATTTTAAGGGCTGCCGGTTCCGGAGAGCGGTATTTTGCGAGAAACCTCCGACTCCCGGGACGGCTCTTAAAATGGTTGTCAGATCATTCCTTGTATGATAAAATTCGCGTAGAAACCCGGGTCGCCCCGTAATGCAGGCCCTGCGGGCGGAGTAATATACGGAATATATCGTTTGGGAGGACGTAATGAGCAGAGTCAGAAGAGTGTATGTTGAAAAAAAACCGGAATTTGCTGTTGCGGCGCAGGCTCTTGCCCATGAGATCAGGAGTTATCTCGGGGTAAAGGATGTGACGAAGGTCCGTGTCCTGATCCGTTACGACGTGGAAAACATATCCCGGGACGTGTTCGCGGATGCCTGTAAGACTGTATTTTCCGAGCCGCCGGTGGATCTGCTGTATGAAGAAGAATTTCCCATGTCCGGCAGCGAACAGGCCTTTGCGGTGGAGTATCTGCCGGGACAGTTCGACCAACGGGCCGATTCTGCGGTTCAGTGCGTGAAATTCCTGAAGGAGGATGAGGAGCCGGTCATCCGGTCAGCCACCGTATACGTAGTGGAGGGGAAGATCACCCCGGAGGAGCTGGCGGCGGTCAAATCTCACTGCATCAATCCGGTGGATTCCAGGGAGGCCGGCTTTGACAAGCCAAAGACGCTGGTAACGGAATTTGAGGAGCCGGAGGACATATCCTTTTTTGACGGTTTTACGGATATGGCGGAGGAGAGCCTTAGAATGCTGTACGTTTCCCTGAATCTTGCCATGACCTTCCGGGATTTTCTGCATATTCAGAACTACTTTAAGACAGAAGAAAAGCGGGATCCTTCTGTGACAGAGATCCGTGTGCTGGATACCTACTGGTCGGATCACTGCCGCCACACAACGTTTTCCACAGAGCTGAAAAATGTGCGCTTTGAGGACGGTTATTACCGGGCGCCCATAGAAAAGACCTACAGATCCTACCTGGACACCCACCGGGAGATTTTTGCCGGAAGAGACGATAAATTCGTGTGTCTGATGGATCTGGCGCTGATGGCGATGCGCAAGCTGAAAAAAGAAGGAAAGCTGGCGGATCAGGAGGAGTCTGACGAGATCAACGCCTGCAGTATCGTGGTTCCGGTCAAGATCCATGGAGAGACGGAGGAGTGGCTGGTCAATTTCAAAAACGAGACGCACAACCATCCCACGGAGATCGAGCCTTTCGGCGGCGCTGCCACCTGCCTTGGGGGCGCGATCCGCGACCCGCTCTCCGGACGTACTTACGTATACCAGGCCATGCGCGTGACCGGCGCGGCAGATCCCACCGGTTCAGTGAAGGACTCGCTGCCGGGCAAGCTGCCCCAGAAGAAGCTGGTGCGGGAGGCGGCTCACGGTTATAGCTCCTACGGCAACCAGATCGGCCTTGCGACAGGCTATGTAAAGGAGATCTATCATCCGGATTACGTGGCAAAGCGCATGGAGATCGGCGCCGTCATTGCGGCGGCTCCGCGCAGAGCGGTGATCCGCGCCAATTCCGCCCCGGGGGATGTGATTATTCTGCTGGGAGGCCGGACAGGCCGCGATGGGATCGGGGGAGCCACCGGTTCTTCCAAGGTTCATACCACCGCCTCCATCGAGGTCTGCAGCGCGGAGGTGCAGAAGGGAAACGCTCCCACAGAGCGCAAGCTGCAAAGGCTGTTCCGCCGTCCGGAAGTCAGCCGCCTGATTAAGAAGTGCAACGATTTTGGCGCGGGCGGGGTGTCCGTGGCCATCGGGGAACTGGCGCCGGGACTTCGGATCGATCTGGACCGGGTGCCGAAGAAATATGCCGGTCTGGATGGCACTGAGCTGGCGATCTCCGAATCCCAGGAGCGCATGGCGGTGGTGGTAGACCCAAAAGACGCAGTCCGGTTCATGGATTATGCCGCCGAGGAGAACCTGGAGGCGGTAGAGGTGGCTGTGGTGACGGAGGCGCCCAGGCTTGTGATGAACTGGAGGGGGAAAGAGATCGTCAATATCTCCAGAGCCTTTCTGGATACCAACGGAGCCCATCAGGAGACGGATGTGGCTGTGAATCTGCCCTCCGAAGCGGAGAAGTATTTTGTGAGAGACGAAGTGCCGGATGTCCGGGCGAAATGGCTGGATACCCTGAGGGATCTGAACTGCTGTTCCCAGAAAGGGCTGGTGGAAATGTTTGATAGTTCGATCGGCGCGGGTTCTGTATTCATGGCCTACGGGGGCAAATATCAGCTCACGGAGATCCAGACCATGGTGGGCAGACTGCCAGTGTTGGAGGGGGATACCGATACGGTGACCATGATGAGTTATGGTTTTGACCCGTACCTGTCGAGCTGGAGCCCCTACCACGGCGCGGTCTACGCGGTGGTGGAATCGGTTGCAAGGATCGTGGCAAACGGCGGAGATTACAGCAAGATCCGCTTCACTTTCCAGGAATATTTCCGCAGGATGACGGAGGATCCGCAGCGCTGGAGCCAGCCTTTCGCGGCGCTGCTGGGGGCCTATGAGGCGCAGCTTGGGTTTGGCCTTCCCTCCATCGGCGGCAAGGACAGTATGTCCGGCACCTTCAACGAGATCGACGTACCTCCCACGCTGGTCTCCTTTGCGGTGGATGTGGCAAAGTGCGGTACCATTATTTCCCCGGAGCTGAAAAGGGCCGGGAACGCGCTGGTGCTGCTTAAGATCGAAAAGGACGAATATGATCTTCCAGTCTACAGCCAGATCATGGAACAGTACCGGAAGTTCCATGAGGATATCCGGGCGGGGCGCATCGTTTCTGCCTACGCGCTGGACGGGAAAGGACTGGCGGCGGCCCTCTCAAAGATGGCTTTTGGCAACAGGCTGGGCTTCAGGATCGAACATAATGTGGATCAGCGGGATCTGTTTACTCCGGGATTCGGGGATATCGTGGCGGAAGTGCCAGGGGATGCGGTCGGCAGACTTGGTATCACCTATACCCTGATTGGCCGGGTGACCGGGGACGGTATATTTGCGTACAGAGACATGGAACTGCCCATCGACGAGGCGCTGGCGGCCTGGAAGGGAACGCTGGAGCGGGTGTTTAAGACTGCCTCCGGGATTCCCACCGTGGGCGGCGGCCTGGATCTGGACGGGAACCCCACAGGGGATCCCGCGGCATCTTTCTCCGCGGCGGACAGGGGCGCCGAAGCTGCCGCGAAGGACGGCTGCTTCAGGTCAAATCATATATATATCTGTAAAAGCAGGGTGGCAAAGCCCCGGGTATTTATTCCGGTCTTCCCGGGTACCAACTGCGAGTACGACAGCCGGAAGGCCTTTGAACGGGCAGGCGCCCAGGTGGACATCCGCGTGTTCCGCAATCTCAGCGCCCAGGACATCCGCGAATCCGTGGGAGTATTTGAGAGCGCCATCGACCAGGCTCAGATCCTCATGTTTCCCGGAGGATTTTCCGCAGGGGATGAGCCGGACGGTTCCGCCAAATTCTTTGCGACGGCGTTCCGGAACGCCAGATTACAGGACGCGGTCATGCGACTTCTGAAGGAGAGGGATGGGCTGGCGCTGGGGATCTGCAACGGATTTCAGGCGCTGATCAAGCTGGGACTCGTGCCGTATGGAGAGATCGTCGGCCAGACGCCGGATTCACCGACCCTGACCTACAATACCATCGGCCGCCATATTTCCAGAATGGTCTATACGAAAGTGGTGAGCGATAAGTCGCCCTGGCTGGCGGGCGCGAAACCGGGCGGCGTGTACACAAATCCCGCCTCCCATGGCGAGGGGCGCTTTGTGGCAAATAAGAAGTGGCTGGAAAAACTGTTTGCGAACGGGCAGGTAGCCACCCGGTACTGCGATCCGGACGGAACTGTCTGCGTCGGGGATGAAGAGTGGAATGTCAACGGCTCGTATATGGCGATCGAGGGCATCACCAGCCCGGATGGCCGTGTGCTCGGCAAGATGGCCCATTCAGAGCGTCGGGGGAACGGTGTGGCGGTTAATATATACGGAGAACAGGATCTGAAAATATTTGAATCAGGAGTTGGATATTTTAGATAATGGACAGAAAGAAGATAAAAGCGGACAATGTGGAGCAGCTTCTTGACATCGTCCGGGCGATCCAGAACGGCGAGGAGCCGGTGAGCGGCCTGACAAAAAGCCCATCGGAGGAAGAAGCGTCCGCGAAAAAAACAAAGAAGCAGGAAAAGAGCAGGCCGAAAAAGAAGATAGAAGAGGAAGCGGCAGAAGACAGAAGGCAGGATTCGGACGAGGAGGATATCCCGGAGGACGAGTTTGAGCGGATCCTCGACGAGGAAGGGGAACCGGATTTTGGTTCGGCGTTGCATCGGATTTCCTCCGGCGCAGGAGCGGCTCTTGACGCGGTTAAGAAATTCGGAAACAAACTGGCATTGAAAGCGCGTCCGGATGAAAAACAGGATTCCGGGCCGGAAATATTCACCGATTCCCATAGCGGGACGCAGGACTCGTTATCGGACAGCGCTTCCGGGAATTCCTCCGAAAAAACGCGGCTGGATCTGGAAAACAGCGCTCCGGGACCGGAAGGCGGCGGAGCGCCCGGAAGGATTGCCGCGCTGAAGGAGTTTCTGGCGGGGAGGCGTATACACCGCCGGGAAGGGATTATGCTGGGGACGGGCGCAGTTCTTGTGATTCTGATCCTTGTGCTGCTCGTTGGCGGCTTGCATTCTTTTCACACGGAAAAGGTAAAAGGTGAGAATGTGACGGCGGATGAAGGCCTGACGGTCACGGTGGAGCAGCAGCCCGACCAGTGGTGCAGCTCCTACCCGGTGGTGCTGTGCGTCCGGTCGCTGGCCGGCACGGTCACGGAAGTCACAGTCAACGGGGAGGAATATGTCCCGGATGAAAATGACCGGATCGTTGTGATCGCCACGGACCATCTGCTGGAGGCGGTGGCGGCGACAGAGGCGGGTACCCAGAGCGCAAGCATTGAGATCCCCATGATCGATTCCGGCGCGCCGGTGGTGAGTGTGTCCCGGGAGCGGGAGACGATTACGGTGACGGCGGCGGACGCCCGCTCTTCCGTTTCAAAAATATACTATGCATCTGTCAGGGACGATATTTACAATGCTCTGCCTGAATATCGGCTCTACAGCGGCCCGCTGACCTATGAATCCGACACGATGTACTATTTTTACGCAGAGGACAAGGCAGGTAATTGCAGCGTCCCGGTGGTTACGACAACGGAGACCGCCAGCGCCATGACCCTCAGCCAGGAAGAACTGGCGCTGTTCCCGGAGGAAACCGGGTATCTCAGTGTGAAAGCTACCCCCGAAGGCGCGCTCCTGAACAATCTCAAATTTGAGAGCGCCAACCCGGACGTGGTAACGGTCACGGGTTCCGGGGCCGTGACGGCGGCAGGCGTGGGGGACACCGTGATCAGGGTCAGCGCGGACGGATTGGATCCCATATCCTGCCCGGTGGAGGTCAGCGCAGCGCGGACCGTAACCATCAGCGCCCTGGGGGACTGTACCCTGGGCACCGATGCGTCCTTCAATACACAGACGAATTTTGACGCCTTCTATGCCGTCTACGGCTATGATTATTTCTTTGAGAATGTCAGGGATATCCTGGAAAACGACGACGCCACCTTTGCGAACCTGGAAGGTCCGCTGACTACCAGCGCCACGAAGACGACGCCGGAGGAGTATGCTTTCAAGGGAGATCCATCCTACACACAGATTCTGCTGGACGGTTCTGTGGAGGCGGTGACGCTGGCAAACAACCACATACAGGATTATGGCGATGAGGGCGTGACCGATACAAAGAACGCTCTTTCGGAGGCCGGGATCAATTACTGCATGAATGATGAGACCGCGCTTGTGGATCTGAACGGAATTACCACTGCTTTCATCGGCATATACGAGCTGAGCGAGGGGATTGAATGTGAGAGCCGGGTGCGATTGACCATCGCCGACGCGAAGGAGCAGGGCGCGCAGCTTGTGATCGTTGCGTTCCACTGGGGCACGGAAAAATCCGATGTGCCGGATGAAATCCAGCAGTCGCTGGCCCACACGGCGGTGGACTGCGGCGCGGATCTCGTGGTGGGTCACCATCCCCATGTGCTGCAGGGTATTGAGAAGTACAACGGGAAATACATTGTGTACAGCCTGGGCAACTTCTGCTTTGGCGGCAACAGTTCGCCCTCGGATCTTGATACCATTATTTTCCGGCAGACCTTTACAGTTACCGGCAGCAGCGTTGAGACGGATGATGACATAGAGATCATCCCCTGCACGATTTCCTCCGCGGAAGACTACAACAATTATCAGCCAACGCCCGCCGAGGGCACGGAGGCGGACCGGATCATGGAACGCCTGAACGAGTACAGCAGTTCCTTTGGAACGGCCTTTACGGCTTCCGCCGGAACATAGGAGCTGTAATCCGGGAGATGCGACATTTCGTTGCATCTCCTTTTAAATTTCCCCTTTTTTCGCAGCGCAATCAGTGCCATCCGGATTTCAGGGAATATGACACTAATTGTTTCATTATGTTGAAAAATGTATGTAAATGACGTATAATTTCCATCAAAGGGACCAGGAAGAGACGCCTGCTCTCTGAAAGGGAGAAAGGGGTAATGAAATATGCCGTATCAAAATCAACCGGGGAAGGTCTATTATCATGTTCTGGAGGGCAGCCGTTTCCTTATTGCGGACGAGAGGAGCAAAAAGAAGCTGCTGGATATCGTCTTTGACGTACAAAGGCGGGAGCGCTGGTCGATTTACGCGTTCTGCGCCACGGACGACAGTGTGTTTTTTGTAACGTGGGCCGACTGCCGCAGTTCCATCAACCGGGGCTGCCGGGAGATGAAGCTGCGGTTTCTGGAGGATTGCGTCGGTTTGCTGCCGTATTTTCAGGATGTGCTGCCATCGTTTCACCACCGGATCCTGGAAGAACTGCGCACGCCCGGGGAGATCGCCGGGCGGTGCCGCCTGGTACACCGTCTTCCGGTGGACCGGGGCTACGTTACGCGGCTTGGAGATTACTGGTGGAGCAGCTACATTACCTACATGGGGCAGTACGACTGGGGAATGGTGGACTGCCGGGTTCTCATGGAATATCTTTCCGCGGATTCCGGAGAAGCGCGGCGCCAGATCCGGCGGTTTCACCAATACCGTCCTCTGATTAGCAAAACGGAGAAATAGAGAAAATATAACGCAAAATGTATATTTTTCTTAAAAAAAATGAAACTCTATGACAAACGAAAAGAAAAGTGCTAGAATGTACAAACGAACGATAGAATGGTACAGGAGAAAAAGGGGTGGAAAAGATGAGAAGAAAAATACGATTGGTACTGACAGCCGCTGCCGGGGCGCTGCTGCTGACTGCCTGCACCTCCTCGGGAAATACGGATATGCAGGAAGCCGTGGCGCAGGTCTCCGGCTCCGATACTTCTGCATCTTCCGGTCAGGACAGCGCTTCAGACGGCAGGGATGACAGCATACAGGAAGCGTCCGGCCAGAAAGATTCGGCGCCGTCCGTAGGGGCCTCCGGCTCTTCAACCGATACCGGGACTTCCGGTTCCGATACGGTATCCGGGGACAGCGCCGCACAGGAGGCCGGCGCCTCCTCTGGACAGGATAATGGGGAGGAAGCGGCAGCCGGTGAGTTTGACGGGCTGGATCAGGTTCCCGGCGAGGATGAGACCGGTGTGGTGACGGGGGACATCTGGACCGGCACCTACGGCAATGATTCCGAGACCCTCACGGTCATATACATCGATTCCGGGACGATCTCCTTTGCTTTCGCCCAGTCCGGAATCTCCGGAAAGGCGGAGGTCAACGGCTATTACGCTGTGTACAAGGGGGACGATCATCACGTCGTGGTATTCGATATCAGCGATAACGTGATTGAGGTGTCCGTATCCAACGAGGAGGATTATGATACCGCTGCTTCTCCGCTGATCGGTACCTATGTAAAAGATTATGTGGCTTC
The DNA here is from genome assembly GCA_964591265.1 of uncultured Lachnospiraceae bacterium. Lineage (GTDB taxonomy): Bacteria > Bacillota > Clostridia > Lachnospirales > Lachnospiraceae > Choladousia. Next base: position 16,391 of record CAZQAB010000003.1, on the reverse strand, counting down.
CGATGCTTAAAAAAGACAGAATATCTGTTCGAAACGAATAAAGAATGCGCAATTATTCTGAAAATTCTGTCTAAAATCACGATTGTACACTTTTGGGAAAGGTGCTATCATGTAGCCGTTAAATTGGTAAAGGGTTAATTTTGTATTGACTGGGGAGAATCAGCATGAATGTTATGAAGATTAAGAACTGGTTTAAAAAATATCCGTATGCGATCGCGCTGATTTATCTCGCATTTTATCTGTGCGCTTTCCGGTATCTGGAGAATACGGTTACACCGAAATATATCATCCACTGTAAGCTGGATGAGATGATTCCGTTTTGCGAGGCGTTTATCATTCCCTATGTGTTCTGGTTCCCGTATGTGGGCGGCACGTTTATCTGGTTCCGGAAGCGGGGATGGCAGGATTATTCCAGGCTCTGCCTGATGATCTTCCTGGGGCTGACGATCTGCCTGGGTATCTATTATTTTTTCCCCACAGGGCTGAACCTGCGGTTGGCTACGGATCCCCACAATACCGGTTTCCTGTATAATCTGGTGGTGATGCTCCGTGGTATTGACACCCCCACGAATGTCTGCCCGTCCATCCATGTGATGAATACGGTGATGATCTTTGAGGCTGTCTGCAGCCTGGACGATCTGAAGCACAGGAAGCTGACCATCGCGTTTCATGCTGTGATTATGGTTCTGATCTGCGCCTCCACAGTGATGCTGGATCAGCACTCCGTGATCGATGTGGTGTGCGGCGTTATGATGAGTTTCGTCATTCACGGAATGGTCTACAAGGTGGAATGGAAAGAAGAGCTGGCCCGTCAGAAGAAAACCCAGGCCCGGAGACGGATTTCCTAAAATAAGGCTTGACTTTTTTCAGACGCCCATATTATAATAGCAAAGCGAGTTGTACAGACAGCTTGCCGGATAGGGGGTCTTAGCTCAGCTGGGAGAGCATCTGCCTTACAAGCAGAGGGTCATAGGTTCGAGCCCTATAGGCCCCATCCAGATTTATAAGGCGGAGTAGCTCAGCTGGCTAGAGCACACGGTTCATACCCGTGGTGTCGAGAGTTCAAGTCTCCCCTCCGCTATTGGAACTGATACCCGCAATTCCTCTTAAATCAGAGGATAGCGGGTTTTTCTATTGTTTTTTTCCTGGCAATTACGCTGCATCCCTGGACAGGTGTGTAAAAATTCTCAGCGTTTACCTGGCAGTAACACGAATAGACAGAATTGATAAACGTTATTGATTTCCGGGTGAAAGCTGTGATAAAATGTCCGTAAAGATAAAGAGATTTTAGGAATACAGAAGCGGTAAACGTGGACAACCGAAAGGCCATCAGGGACGCGCTGCCCTGGCCTGACGAAGCAGGAGGGTAATCATGCGGATTGGAATGGGATATGACGTACACCGGCTGGCCTGTGACCGAAAGCTGATTCTCGGCGGCGTGGAGATTCCTTATGAGAAAGGCCTGCTGGGCCACTCGGATGCGGACGTGGTGCTGCACGCGATCATGGACGCGCTGCTGGGAGCCGCCGCGCTGGGGGATATCGGCAGGCATTTCCCCGACACAGATGAAAAATACAGAGGCAGTTCCAGCCTTCTGCTGCTGCAGCATGTGGCAAAGCTGCTGGAGGAGAAATGCTTTGTTATTGAAAATATTGACGCCACGGTGATTGCCCAGCGTCCGAAGCTGTCTCCTTATATGGATCAGATGAAGGCGAATGTGGCGCAGACTCTTGGGATCGATGAAGACCGCGTTAACATCAAGGCCACCACCGAGGAGGGCCTCGGATTTACCGGAAGCGGGGAAGGGATTTCTGCTCAGGCCGTGTGCCTGCTGCAGCCGCTGATGGATGTGATTGCGGATTCAAGGATGAACGCGCCGGATCCGGCGGGCTGTATGGGATGCGGCGGATGCCCGAGAGGGTGAATCAACAAAAACTGGTCTGATTAAAAAAGTTAAAACTGGTTATTTTAAAATATCCAGATTGGGATAGAATGACTTCAGAATATAGTAAAAGAAAGAAGGAATTCAAATGAATAACCAGAACACACTTTCCGTAAAAATGATCGCCATAACGGCTATGCTCACCGCGCTGAACATCGCTCTGAGTTCCTTCGGTATGCCGGTTCCCGGCGGCCATCTTTACCTGAACGATATCGTGATCTGTACCGCAGCGATTCTGCTGCCGCCGTTCCCGGCCTTTGTGGTAGGCGGAATCGGGGCGTTTCTCGGCGACTTATTCTTTTATCCCACGCCAATGTTTGTCTCCCTCGTAACCCATGGATTACAGGCCGTCGTCATTTCTCTGTGTGTACGCCGGTTTTTTGCAAAGAAACCGTTTGCCGGTTCGGTGATCGGGGTGACGCTGGGAGCCATTATCATGGTAGTGGGGTATTCCCTGGGCCGTGCGTTTATCTACAGTACGCCGGAATATGCGATCCTGAAACTGCCCTTCCAGATCCTTCAGGCGGCTGTGGGCGCGGTGGTGTCCATCGTGCTGTGCTACGGGATGAAGTTCCGGCAGACACTGCAGAAAGCGCATCTGCTGGCATAACTGAAGGAAACGGAATAAGCCGGATTTAGATACCGGCCATCCGTGAAATCCTGCAGATTTCCCCGTGGGAGACTTGCATCCGGATTCTGTTTGATTTATAATGATAAGATACTATTGCTCAGAATTATTATAAGTAACAGACAAGGAGGATTTTGTTATGGCATGTTTTTTGGTTCCCGCGGCGGAGGCGGTAATTGTGACGGCGGTTGCCCAGATTCGGAAAAGAACCGGGGAGCGGGCACAGATCGACGGTGTAAGGATAGACGGCCCGGCGGCCTGTGAGCTTTCAGATACACAGAAGATGGTCCCGCTGAGCCGTAAACTGATGTGGCTGTCGTATCTGTTATGGGGCGGCGCGGCGCTGCTTATGTATGAACATATCTGGCATGGGGAGGTCGTACCGTGGTTTCCGTTCCTGACAGCGGCTGCCAATCCGGCTGATTTTACTGAGATGCTTCACGAAATGTCCACCGTGGGCGTGGCAATGGCGGCCGTCGTCACGGCTGCATGGGGAGCGGCAGTGGCTGTCGTGCAGAATAAGGTGAGACAGATCGTGAAGGGGGAAAACATATGACATTGCTGACTACGGTATTTGCGGCGATTATCAGCACAATACTATGGTACAACCGCAAGGATGACCTGATGAAATTAGGTACGCTTTGCTTTCTCTACTGGGGAGCCTCGCTGATGTGGTTTGTGGATGCTGTCTTCGAGTATGCCAGACTGCATGAATCGTATTTCACGCCGGAACCGGCCGATATGTTAAACGATCTCTTCCTGGGCCTGTCGGCGGTAGCTCTGGGACTCATCATCTGGCTTGTCATTCTGCTGATAAAGGATCCAAAGGGTTCTGTAAAGGCAGCGATACGAAAGGAATGGTAAGAAAAATCTGTAACAGAGTATGAAGCAAAATAAATCGGGCGAAAAGGACGGATTCGTAGTATTAGAGCCGGCAATTTAGCCAGATAAACCGATGCGTGCGGAAGAGAGGCGGCGTATCCGGCGGGCAGGTACGTCCGGACTATGAAGGAGACTGTGCAGGCGGCGGGACGAAAGAAGAAAATAAAGACAGAGAATAAAGAGGGTTTCCTGAAAGCTGTGAAATGGCCTGCGGGACGCCCTTTTTGCAGTGCTGCAATTTTGAATTGCCGCGGATCAGAATGATTGAATAGAATTCAGAAACGGGGAAAGAGTTATGCAATAAAGGGACAGATCGGACGCTGGCGCCGGCGGCGGATGTGCCTGGGGCGGTATATCGAAGCTGCCGGAAAAGAAGCTGCCGGAAAAGGTGAGAAAAGAATTGACAAAAAGCGGGAATTTGCATAGACTTAATTGTGATTATTACCGGAGACATCCGACGCGCCAGGCAGTCAGAGTTTCCGTTTTGCTCAGAACAGGATATCCCATAATAGAAGGAAGAGGAGTCAGATGAAGGTTTACAATACCCAGAGCAGGCGAAAAGAAGAATTTGTGCCGCTGGTGCCGGGCAAGGTAAGTATGTATGTGTGCGGCCCCACGGTCTATAATTATATTCATATCGGGAACGCCCGGCCCATGATCGTGTTTGACACGGTGCGGAGATACATGGAGCACAGGGGCTACGAGGTGAATTACGTATCGAATTTTACCGATGTGGACGACAAGATTATTGCGAAAGCCAACGAGGAGGGGGTCTCCGCACAGGAAATTTCCCAGCGGTATATCGCTGCGTGCAGGAAGGACATGGAGGGCATGAATGTGCGGCCTGCCACCACCCATCCCCTTGCCACCCGGGAGATCGGCGGCATGGTCGAGATGATCTCCACGCTGATTGAGAAGGGCTACGCCTATAATGTAAACGGCACGGTATATTTCCGCACCAGAAAGTTTGAGGATTATGGTAAGCTGTCTCACAAGAATCTGGACGACCTGCGGGCGGGGAACCGTTCTTTGCTGGTAACCGGCGAGGATCAGAAGGAGGATCCGCTGGATTTTGTGCTCTGGAAGCCGAAGAAGGAGGGGGAGCCCTACTGGGAGTCGCCCTGGAGCCAGGGGCGTCCGGGCTGGCATATCGAGTGCTCTGTGATGGCGAAGAAATATTTGGGGGAGGAGATCGACATCCATGCCGGGGGCGAGGATCTGATTTTCCCGCACCATGAGAACGAGATCGCCCAGAGCGAGTGCTGCAACGGAAAGATCTTTGCGAAATACTGGCTGCACAACGCATTTTTGAATATTGACAACAAAAAGATGTCCAAATCCCTGGGCAATTTCTTCACCGTCCGGGATATCTCCGAAAAATACGATCTCCAGGCGCTGCGCTTCTTCATGTTGAGCGCCCACTACAGAAGCCCGCTGAATTTCAGCGCAGAGCTGATGGAGGCCTCCGTTAATGCGCTGGAGCGCATCCGGAACGCGGTCTCCAATCTGAACTACCTGTTGGAGCGCGCATCGGAGGGGGATCCGACGGCGGAAGAACAGGACGCCGCAGCGACCGTCCGGGGCTTTGAAGCAAAGTTTGACGAGGCCATGGACGACGATTTCAACACGGCGGATGCCATCGCAGCCATTTTTGAGCTGGTGAAATATGCCAACACAAGCGTCACCGCAGCCAACACCAGGGCGTTTATTCAGACAGTGCATGATGAGATCGTGAAGCTGTGCGATATTCTGGGCATCATTGCCGATCCAAAGGAGGAGATGCTGGACGCAAGGATCGAGAAGCTGATTCAGGAGCGGCAGGAGGCCAGAAAGGCAAGGAATTTTGCCCGGGCCGACGAGATCCGCAGCCAGCTGCTGGAAAAAGGGATCACACTCCTTGACACGAGAGAAGGAGTAAAATGGAAGAGAGTATAAGAACCTTTACGGAAAGCCTGGATGAGACATTCAGGCTTTCTGAAAAAGACTGGAAAATGTATTCGCCGCTGACACTCGCGTATATAGGGGACGCGGCGTATGAATTGATGATCCGGACGATCTTTGTAAAAAGGGCAAACTGCCAGACCCGGAAGCTGCACCGTCTGACGACGTCCTGTGTCAGCGCGAAAGCCCAGGCCAGGATCATGGAGGCGCTGCAGCCGCTTCTGACGGAGGAGGAGGCGGCAGTATACCGCCGGGGCCGCAATTCCAAGCCCTGTACAAAAGCGAAAAATGCCAGTATACAGGAGTATCTGGAGGCTACCGGGTTCGAGGCGGTGATGGGCTATCTCTACCTGAAAGGAGAATACGCCCGAATGAACGAGCTGACGCTTTGCGGGCTGAAAGCGCTGGGGCAGGAAAAGGGTGACGTATAATGAAATATAGAGAAGATGGGAAGAAACAGGAGGAAACGTCCCGCATCATAGAGGGCAGGAATGCGGTGATCGAGGCGTTTTATTCCGGGCGCGAGATTGACCGGCTGCTGATCCTGGACGGCTGCCAGGACGGCCCCATGCAGACGATTAAGCGTGAGGCAAAAAAACATGGCACGGTGGTGGATTTCGTGAAAAAGGAGCGGCTGGAGCAGCTTTCTGTTACCGGAACGCATCAGGGGGTCATCGCCTATGTGGCGGCCTATGCGTATTCTACGGTTGAAGTCATGCTGGAGACGGCGCGCGGGAAGGGGGAGGCGCCTTTTTTGTTTCTGCTGGACAATATTGAGGATCCTCATAATCTGGGCGCTATCATCCGGACGGCAAACCTGGCGGGGGCTCACGGAGTCATCATCCCGAAGCGGCGGGCCGTTGGGCTGACCGCCACCGTAGCGCGCACTTCCGCCGGGGCGCTGAATTATACGCCGGTGGCCCGGGTGACGAATCTGGGAAATACCATCGAGGAACTGAAAAAGGAAGGAATCTGGTTTGTGTGTGCGGACATGGAGGGAGAACCCATGTACCGCCAGAATCTGACCGGCCCCATCGGCCTTGTGATCGGAAGCGAGGGAGAAGGCGTCAGCCGTCTCGTGAAAGAGAAGTGCGATTTTGCGGCTGCCATCCCCATGAAAGGAAATATAAACTCCCTGAACGCCTCCGTGGCGGCCGGTGTGCTGGCCTTTGAGATCGTGAGGCAGAGAGAATTTGGCGGATAGAGGGGGAATGCGGATGAACGGTGGGAAAGGCCACGAGACATGCGAGGCATATCTGGAAAGAAAAGAAGAAAAGCGCCGCGCCGCGATGCTTGTGAAGACGGCGCCGGGCTGGCTGATACGGTTCGCCCGCAGGGTGGAGCGGCACATGACGGCGTCTCAGATCATGGTGGCAGGTTTCGCGGTAACGATCCTTTCAGGAGGCGTCCTGCTGTCGCTGCCTTTGTGTAATGCAGACGGGCGCTGGCTGAATTATGTGGACGCCCTGTTTACCTCCTGTACCGCCGTGTGTGTGACCGGTCTTATGACGGTTGTGCCATCCGCTCAGTTTACGCTTTTCGGCAAGGTGGTTCTGCTTTTGCTGATCCAGGTGGGAGGGCTCGGCATCATTGTATGTATGATGGGGGCGCTTCTGATCCTGCGCAGACAGATCACGGTCCGCAGCCGGGTACTGATCCAGGAAAGCTTTAATATAAACACCATGACCGGGCTGGTAGCGCTGCTGATCTATGTGATCCGGGGGACATTTCTCGCGGAGAGTATCGGGGCGGCGCTGTATGCGATCCAGTTTGTGCCGGAATACGGGCTGCTGCGGGGAATCTGGTACGCGGTGTTTCATTCCGTGTCTGCGTTCTGCAACGCGGGGATCGACCTTCTGGGGGATACAAGTTTTCAGGCTTATCAGACAAATCCCCTGATAAATTTTACCACGGTCTTCCTGATCATAGTCAGCGGCCTCGGCTTTCTGGTGTGGCAGGATCTGGGGATGATGGCGAAACGGATCATCCTGGGAGGGATGACCGTGCGCCGCTCTGTGCAGAGGCTGCGGCTGCACACAAAGCTGGCCGTGTCGGTGACGCTGATTCTGATTCTGGGCGGGACGGCGGGGTTTTTCTGCCTGGAATATACAAATCCTGAAACACTTGGCGGCCTGTCCCTGGGACAGAAGTGGATGGCAGCCCTGTTTCAGTCCGTGACCACGAGGACGGCGGGGTTTTTCACAGTGCCCCAGAATGCATTCCATGAACAGTCCAAACTGCTCTCCTGCGTGCTGATGTTTATCGGCGGCAGTCCGGGAGGCACCGCGGGGGGCGTCAAGACAGTTACAGTGGCGGTGCTGCTTCTGACCTGCGGCTCCGTCCTCGCCGGAAATGAAGACACGGAATGCTTTCACCGGAAGATCCCGGCTTCCAGCGTCCGGACAGGATTTTCTGTATTCTGCGCGGCGTTTCTGGCTACGCTGACCGGCGCCGGGCTTATTATGATCACAGAACGGGTGGATCTGATGCCGGCTCTCTATGAAACGGTCTCAGCGGTGGCGACCGTAGGCCTCTCGGAGGGCCTCACGCCCCTTCTGTCCGTGCCGGGAAAACTGATCATCATTTTTCTGATGTATATGGGACGCATCAGCCCCGTGACCCTGGTGCTTCTGTTCGCAGGCAGATCCGCCGGACGGAAAAACGCCCGGAAGCTGGCGGAGGAGCGGATCATGGTGGGGTAGGAAGGTTACACGTTGTGTGGAGGAAAAAGACAGCAGGGAAAGGAGCCGCATCGCAATATGAGAAAACAGTACGTGGTGTTCGGAGCGGGGAGATTTGGCGGAAGCGTGGCGGTCACGCTGCAGGAGCTGGGCTGTGATGTGATCGTTGTGGACAAGAATCCGGAGGTGATTCAGGAGATTGCCGATCGGGTGAGTTATGCGATCTGCGCCAATGTGGAGGACCCGGAAGCGTTTGGAGAGCTTGGCCTGCGAAACGTGGACGGCGCGGTCATTTCCATGGCAAGCAGCCTGGAAGCGAGTATTGTATGCACTATGATGTGCCATGAGATGGAGATACCGAAGATCCTCGCGAAGGCGAAGAATAAATTGCATGAGAAGATTCTGCGCAGCGTGGGCGCGCACAGAGTGATTTACCCGGAAGTAGAGATGGGCCGCCGGGTGGCGAAGTATTTTGAGGCCAGGAATTTTGTGGACTGGATCGAGCTTTCGCCCGAATACAGCCTTGCGGAGCTGAAAATGCCCGGCGCCTGGTGCGGCAAAACCCTGGCGGAGCTTAGAATCCGCGAGAAATACGGTCTCAACATGATCGGGCTGAAGGAGGGAGATACGGTGACGGTCAATCTGAATCCCTTTGAAAAGCTGCGACAGGATCAGACCATAATCGTCATTGGGTCAAACGAGGACTTAAAGACGTTCGGAAAGTGAGACGGTTCAGTCCTCCTCAATATGCTCCAGACCCTGGGCGATGATGGTCCGCACATGGCCGTCTGCCAGAGAATAAAATACAGACTTGCCCTCCCGGCGGCTTTTCACCAGCTTATTCTGTTTCAGGATGCGGAGCTGATGGGAGATGGCGGACTGCGTCATATTCAGGGCGGCTGCCAGATCACAGACGCAGACCTCCGCCTCAAAGAGCACAAACAGGATGCGGATGCGGGTGGAGTCGCCGAATATCTTGAACAGCTCCGCCAGATCGTAAAGCTCCTCCTCCCGGGGCATTTTTTTGTTAACAATATCAAGCAGCGCCGGATGGATCTCGACCGTCTCACAGCATTCCAGTTCTTTTTTATTCATTTAAACACACGGCTCCTTTCTGAGATAGCCCCTGGCAGAGCAGCACAGTCTGTCTTTCCGGCTTATGCGGCGCCGAACCTCAGTTTTCCACATGTAGCGCGCGGATGGCGTTCAGCACAGCCAGCACCATGACGCCCACATCCGCAAAGACGGCAAACCACATATTGGCGATACCGAGCGCGCCCAGTATCAGGCAGATAAACTTGACGCCGATGGCAAAGTAAATATTCTCATACACGATACGGATGCATTTGCGGGAAATCCGGATGGCCCTGGCGATCTTCAGGGGATCGTCGTCCATCAGGACGATATCCGCCGCCTCGATGGCCGCGTCAGAACCCATAGCGCCCATGGCGATTCCGATATCCGCGCGGGAGAGTACCGGCGCGTCGTTGATGCCATCCCCCACAAAGGCCAGCTTGCCGCTTTCCTTTTTCTCCTCCAGCAGCGCCTCCACTCTGGCAACCTTGTCGCCCGGCAGCAGCTCGCTGTATACCTCGCTGATGCCAAGCTCCGACGCCACCTGGTCGGCCACCTTCTTTGAATCGCCGGTCAGCATGATCGTTTTGGTGATGCCGGCGGATTTCAGGGCCTGGATCGCCTCCTTCGCATGGGGTTTGATCCGATCCGAGATCACGATATGTCCGGAATAAGCGCCGTCCACGGCAATATGGACGACTGTGCCCATGCTGTGGCAGTCTTCGCAGGGAACGCCGATTCGCTCCATCAGCTTCCGGTTTCCGGCGGCCACGGTTTTGCCGTCCACGCAGGCGATTACGCCGTTGCCGCTGATCTCCTGTACGTCCGTGACCCTGCTGCGGTCAATGGCTTTTCCGTAGGCTTTTTGAAGGCTCTTGCTGATGGGATGGGTGGAGGAGCTCTCCGCCAGCGCCGCCAGCTCCAGAAGCTCCGATTCCGGCAGGGCGCTGTGATGGATTCCGGCAACCTCAAACACCCCCCGGGTCATGGTGCCCGTTTTGTCAAACACCACATACTTCGTCTGAGACAGGGTTTCCAGATAGTTGGAACCCTTCACCAGGATGCCGGCATTGCTGGCGCCGCCGATACCCGCAAAGAAACTCAGGGGAATGCTGATGACCAGCGCGCAGGGACAGCTGATGACCAGGAAAGTCAGGGCTCTTAAAATCCAGTTGTTCCACTCCGGCGGCAGGCGCCAAAAAAGAATCCGCGCCAGCGGGGGCAGGAGAGCCAGTGCAATGGCTCCGTAAACGACGGCCGGTGTATAGTAGCGGGCAAATTTCGTGATAAAGTTCTCGGATTTTGATTTCCGGGAACTGGCGTTCTCCACCAAATCCAGGATCTTCGATACGGTGGATTCTCCAAATTCGGTGGTGGTGCGGATTTTCAGGAGACCGTTTATATTGACGCATCCGCTGATGACTTCATCTCCCACGGCGGCCTCCCTTGGCAGGCTTTCGCCGGTCAGGGCGCTTGTGTTGAGCGTCGTATTTCCTTCTATGACCATGCCGTCGATCGGAATTTTCTCGCCGGGCTGCACCACGATCACGGAGCCCACCTCGACCTCATCCGGATCGACCTGTTTCAGTTGGCCGTTCACCTCTATATTGGCATAGTCCGGCCGGATATCCATCAGATCGCTGATATTCTGGCGGCTTTTGCCGACCGCATAGCTCTGAAACAGCTCGCCCACCTGATAGAACAGCATAACGGCGACGCCATCCACATATTCGCCAAGAGCGATCGCGCCGATGGTGGCAATGGCCATCAGGAAATTTTCGTCGAATGCCTGACGGTTCTTAATACCCTTCCAGGCTTTTTTCAGAATATCGTATCCGATAATGAGATAGGGTATCATAAAAAGCCCCAGCTTCAAACTGCCGCCGACGGGCAGCAGGGACAGCACGATCATACAGGCCGCCGCCACAAGAATGCGGATCAGAACGTTTTTCTGCTTTCTGTTCATAATATGCTCCTTATAATAAATTTTTGATTCGCCGGGGCCGCGCGGCATAGGAAAGCCGATACATATTACAGGAAAATCTCGCAGTCGTCCTCCACTTTCCTGCAGTTTCTGAGTACCTCCTGCATAACGGTTCCCGGCTCCTGACCCTCTTCAAACTCCACGATCATTTTCAGCGCCATGAAGTTGACGGTGGCATCCTTCACGCCTGCCGTCTTTTTGGCGGCTTCCTCCATTTTATTTGCACAGTTGGCACAGTCTACGTCAATTTTGTACGTCTTTTTCATAGGAATACATCCTTCCTTTCATGTGATCAAATTAACATATGAACAATTATTCATATGTATGAGCCCATTATACCATGATCTATGGAGATGTCAATAAAAAGATTTGCGGACGGCCCGAACCGGGAATCCAATATAGAGTCTTGTAGAGTCTTCTTATGACGCAACTGTGTTCCTGAAGATCACGCCTTTGTATTTGTCCAGGGCAATGAGCAGGATCATGCCCATCACTCCGCAGGAGAGCGCCTCGCCGATGCCCACAGTCAGCATCATAAAGGGAATCGGCAGCGCGACGCCATAGCCGTAGTACAGTACAAAGGGGACAATCAGGGTGTTTGCTGCAATGGGAGGCACCGGAGCCAGCCATTTGGTTCTGCGCCGCAGCAGATATGTAAACACCGCTCCCAGCAAAGTGGCAAGACTTCCGCAGATGATATCCACCGGAATCGCGCCGCCCAGCGTGTTTGCAAGAATGCATCCCACAAACAGTCCGGGCACAGCCGCCGGGGTGAAAAATGGCAGGATCGTCAGCGCTTCGGAGACGCGCGCCTGCACCTCTCCGAAGGAGAAGGGGGCGAACACCAGCGTCAGCACGACGTAGACGGCGGCAATGGCCGCGCTTTGGACGAGAAACAATACTTTTTTGCCTTTCATATTCCGTTTTCTCCTTTAGTTTTGTTTTACGTGAGGAAGGTCTCGAACTCACGCTGTAATAGCATGAAAACGCCTGCGTTCCGGGCGTTTCTGCCGAAAGGTACTATAACACAGGCAAAGGAGAAATGCAAGGGAAGCAGCAAACCGTTGACCGATAAAATCTGCAGCGGCAGCTTGCTTTTTCGCAGTTGGTTGGATATAATAATTGAAAAGATATCAAAAAAGGAACTGCTGAAAAATTGAAGGTTTCGACGGCCAAAGGAGGTGCATCGGTCAGATGCGCCTTCTTTTATACTATTGGGAGGTATGCAGTATGGCGGCATTTGAAAGGATTTGCAGCGGATTTCCCGAAATGGACGGGATTCTGGATTCCATCCGTCTGGGGGACAATGTGGTATGGCAGGTCACGGATTTGGACGAGTTCCGGATGTTTGCGGAGCCTTTTGCGCGGCAGGCGGTGAAGGACGAACGAAACGTGATCTACATCCGTTTTGCCCAGCATGAGCCGGTGCTGAGGGATCTGACGGGGATCAAGGTGCGCAGATTTGACCCGGATCAGGGATTCGAGGCCTTTACGGTGGCGATCTACAACGAAATTACCGGGCAGGGAAGGGATGCGTTCTACGTATTTGACTGCCTCTCAGAGCTGCAGTCCGTATGGTATACGGATCTGATGATGGGCAATTTTTTCCGGGTGACCTGTCCCTATCTTTTTGAACTGGACACGGTGGCCTATTTCCCGCTGATGCGGGGCCGTCATTCCTTCGACGCGGTGTCCCGGATCCGGGATACCACGCAGCTTCTGCTGGATGTTTTTTCCGGTGAGAAGTGTTTTTACCTCCATCCCCTGAAAGTCTGGAACCGCAATTCAAAGCGGATGTTCCTGCCACACGTTTATTGGAAAAGCACCGGGAAATTTGCCACGGTGGAGAACGGCGTGGGCATGAGCCGTTATTACCAGACCCTGCATCAGGTGACGAAAAACAGTGCGGATCAGAATATGGACAGCCATGACCGGTTCTTCAATATGGCGAGGCTGGAGTATGGGGCGGGACGGTTTACCCAAGAGACGGAGGATCAGATCATTGACAGCACCATGACGAAGGATGAGCGGCTGCGCAGTCTGGTAAAGGCCTATTTCAGCCCGGAGGACTATTTCACCCTGCGGGACCGGATGATCGGCAGCGGGGCCATCGGCGGAAAGGCCTGCGGGATGCTTCTGGCGAGAAAGATCGCGGAGACGGAGCTGCCGGAATTTCTGGAGCACAACGAGCCGCATGACTCCTTTTACATCGGCTCCGACGTATTTTATACTTATATTGTGCACAACGGCGACTGGAGGCTGCGGATCCGCCAGCGCACAGAAGAAGGGTATTTCCAGCTGGCAGGGGAACTGCAGCGGCATCTGCTTTCCGGAGAATTTCCCGCCAATATCCGGGAGCAGTTTCTGAATGTGCTGGAGTATTTTGGGCAGAGTCCGTTTATTGTGCGTTCCTCCAGCTTTCTGGAGGACGGCTTCGGGAATGCCTTCGCGGGAAAATATGAATCGGTTTTCTGTGTCAACCAGGGCAGCCCGGAGGACCGGATGGAGGAGTTTGAGCAGGCGGTGCGCCGGGTATATGCCAGTACCATGGATTATTCCGCTCTGGAGTATCGCCGCCGCCGGGGGCTGGATCAACTGGACGAGCAGATGGCGATCCTGGTGCAGCGGGTGTCCGGCACTTATTACGGAAATTATTTTATGCCCGGAGCCGCAGGGGTGGGCTACAGCCACAGCGCCTACAAATGGTATCCGGATATGAATCCGGAGGCAGGGATGCTGCGGATCGTCATGGGCCTGGGTACCAAGGCGGTGGACCGCACAAAAGAAGATCATCCCCGGCTGGCGAATCTGGATAAACCCACGGCGACCGTTTACAGCGCTGTGGAGCAGAAGCACAAATACTCCCAGCGCTATGTGGATGTGCTGGACTGCCGGGAAAACTGCATGAAAGAGGTCTCCCTGAATGTTCTCCTGCCGGAACTGCCTCTCTGGTACAGAAAGATGGTGCTGGAGCATGATTATGACGCGGAGGATTACCTGCGCCAGGCGGGGCGGGGGCGGGACGTCTGGTTTGTGAGCTGCGAGGGCCTTTTAAAAAAGAAAGAGTTTACTTCCCTGATGCAGATGACGCTGAAAACGCTGGAGCGGGTTTACGGCAACCCGGTGGATATAGAGTACGCGGTGAATATGAACGACGAAGGGGAGTTTGTGGTCAATCTGCTCCAGTGCCGGCCGCTGTATCTGGGGAGTTCCGGGCAGAGCGTGGATCTGAAAAGCCTGAAGTTCACCGATATTTTCTTTGAGATAAAGGATTCTTCCATGGGCGCCTCCGGAAAACAGAGCATCGACGTGGTGGTGCAGATCGATCCGGCGCTCTATTACGAATATCCCTATGCCAGGAAATACACGGTGGCTTCCGTGATCGGGCAGATCAACCGATATTATCAGAACAGCGGCCGGCATCTGATGCTGATGGCGCCGGGCCGCATCGGCACTTCCTCACCGGAACTGGGCGTACCGGTCACCTTCGGAGATATCTCGAATTTTTCCGCCGTGTGCGAGGTGTCGGACAGCCGGGCCGGTTATATGCCGGAACTCAGCTATGGCAGCCATATGTTCCAGGATCTGGTGGAGGCGGAGATCCGCTACGGGGCCATTTACAACAACAGGAAGACGCGGATCTATCATCCGGAGTTGTTTGACGGCATTCCAGACCTGTTCGCCCGGATCTGTCCGGAGCATCCGGAGCTTGCGGGGATGGTCCGGGTGCGGGAGGTAGAAGGGCTGTCCTACTGGCTGGATGCGGTGGCGAACCACGCAATATGCGGAAGATGAGTTCTTTGCTTTATAAGTTGCGCGTGGCTTCCGCGTATGGTAAGATTGAAACATATATGCAGGAAAGGCGGGAAGAACCGTATGAAAAACATTGGATTTATAGGCATGGGGAACATGGCGCAGGCGATTGCAGAGGGACTTTTGAAGTCCGGCAAAGTAAAGCCGGAGGAGATGTATGCGTATGCGCCCAATCAGGATAAGCTTCAGAAAAACGCGCAGCGGATCGGGTTCTGGCCGATGGCCAGCGCCGGGGAACTGGTCCGGGCTTCTGATATGGCGGTGATCGCGTGCAAGCCGTATCAGATTCAGAAAGTGTTGGGGGAAATACGCCAGGAACTGAGGGGCAAGGCGATTCTGTCTGTGGCGGCAGGATGGGTATATAACACATATCAGGAAATTCTGGGCGATGAGGTCCGGATCCAGTGTGTCATGCCCAATACCCCCGCCATGGTGGGAGAAGGCGTTTTGCTGTTTGAACAGAAGCATTCCCTGACCGAAGAGGAGCATGGGTGGGTGCTTGGCTTATTTGAAAGCCTGGGAATGGTGGAAGAATTTCCGACCCATCTTCTGGGAATCGGCAGCGCGGTCACGGGCTGCGCCCCTGCGTTTATGGATCTCATCATGGAGGCCTATGCGGATGCGGCGGTCAAATATGGGATTCCAAGAGAAACGGCCTACCGTCTGGTTTCTCAGACCATGCTTGGAAGCGCGAAACTGCAGCAGATGACAGGGACGCATCCGGGGGCGCTGAAAGATGCGGTGTGCTCTCCGGGGGGCACTACGATTCGCGGCGTGAGCGCACTGGAGCACGGCGGGCTTCGGGCTGCCTGTATGGATTCGGTGGACGCGGTCATGCAGATGCAAGAAACGAAGGGATAACCGGTTGACTTAATTTGCGCTGCCCGGAATCGATTCCCATATAAAAACCGATTCCGGGCTTTGCGGATACCTTGCCGCCGTTAAGGACAAGCCGGGATTCATGTAAAACGGAGGGATTATTATATTGGGAGGTACCGGAATGTTTTTTCGGAAAAAGGAGATTGAGAAGAAAGATTATGACCGGAAAAATCTGCGGCCTGTGCTGAAATGCAGCATCTGCAACGGGGAACAGGTGGCGGGTTTCAAGGATATCCGCACCGGCAGATTCCAGGAGGTGCGGATGATCCGCGACGCCCGGGATCTGAAGGAGTTTAAGGAGATGTACGGTCTCGCGGAGGTGCCGAAGGAATATTGATGAAAGCGTTGCATGATTAATACGGTGTACGTTTCGGCTTTTTGGCGGTTCCACAGGGATATTTATAAGGATCTCCGCTCTCTGGAAAAGAGCGTGGGAAACGGCAATGAGGACGAGTCGAACCTTGACCTGTTCTCCCTTGAGATGTTTGAGAACATCGCCTATGTGATGGCAAAGCACGCAGACCCTTCAATCCCCGACATGCCGGAGGAATGGCTGGACGAATTCAA
>CAZQAB010000002.1:0-149877 GCA_964591265.1 uncultured Lachnospiraceae bacterium | reverse complement strand
AAGCCAATCAAGGCTTTGAGGGAATTTTTATGTGGTTAGGCTGTCAAACTCCCGATAACTTTCTCCCTTTAAAATGCATGTATGCAGGTAGAAAGATTCTACCAGAATCTACACGCAAAAATAATTACTGCTATTGTATCACAGGCAGCAAATCACGTCAATTCTCACGTTTCCGATACAGGCTTGATATTTCCGACAGCCTGGCGGATGGGAAAATAAAAAATCTCTTGCAATTTGGTGTCTATGATGCTATACTGAACAGGCTGAAATGAGATGTCGGCGTGTGGCTCAGTTTGGTAGAGCGCTGCGTTCGGGACGCAGAGGCCGCAGGTTCAAATCCTGTCACGCCGATTCCTTGGCAGGGGTGCGGAAAAGCCGGAAACAAAGGCTTTTCCGTTTTTTCTTTCGATCCGCGCAGGTATCATCGGCAGGCGTTATTAATAACAACTCAACGGTGCAATGGGATTATAATTGACGAAAAATCCAGTTAGATATATAATGATCGGACTAGTTTTTTCGGAATAGATATGGACGAATTGTACGAACGGTCCCGGAATAAATTGGAGGTAGAGATCCGATGATATGTTTGGTTATGCTGACGGCTCTGACCTTTGTATTTTTGCCAATAAGCAAAATGAATAAAAAAGTCTCCTTTGATTTGAATAAGCTTCTTGCGCGCTTTTTATGGTTGTTATCACCGGCAGTTTCTTATTTTATCCTCCAGCGATTTTATGGTTCGAGCCTGACTATTGCCGAGCTTGCAAGAAAATACGAAGTACCCTATATCATCTGGGCCAATTATGATATTGAAGAAGAAAACAGGGATATGAGCGTCAATTATTTGGGGGCATACGTGTTAAAGACTGCAGGGTGCAGCCTTACCGGTTATCAGAAGTATCTTCTTGATTTGATGGATAAAGTGCCCATACTGACGCAGATTTGTTATATCGGTGAAGATGGCGCGGTGCGCGAACCGGATGAAAAGTCAGAGTACACGGACTTGATCGGGGAATATGGGAGAGTGCAGTATAATTATTTGTTTGATGAGAAGAATAGGATGGTGGATTTTTTTGAGCTTGAGTGAATGGTGGATGAAACGTCAGATTGCAGAACTTTAAATATGGTTCCCTTATTTTTTATTAATAACAATTCGGGAATTGCCTGATAATCTGTATGGAGAACAGCGTAATAAGACTATATAAACGCATATATTTATATGTATTTAATTTAAAAAGGAGCGATAGGTCATAGCGGAGCAGGTTATTGGTGCCGTTCCGTGTGGATAAGGAACTGAGACAGAAGGAAGAAACCGTAATGGTAACCGGCCGGGGCAACCGGTTGATCCCGGCCGTTGTTTTTTTCAGTCATAGTACCAGGCCATGCATTTTTTATTTTCCCATCCGCCAGCCCGGATGATACCGGTTTTTCAGTGTGCCGCCGGACAGCTTGCCCCAGCCCAGAGGATACCCGCAGACGCAGACGAGCTGCCAGCCTGCAGGACGCCCTGGGGTCATATCATCCGCCTGTATCGTCTCTCCGTGCAGATATCTGAGAACCCGCCCGTCGTTCTGGTCAAAATCCAGAACGGAAACGTATTCTTCGCACCGCAGCGCCATGGCAAGGGACTGGGAGGGCTCAAATCGGTTTTTCTTCAGCTCGCCCAGATACAGGCCGTTTCGCAGGAAAGGAATACCGCCCCGGATGCCCGGCGGGACCTGTACAAGATAGGCCTGCCCCGCCCGCACCTCAATCTGGTCCATGCTCCAGGGCATGGTGACATCCTCAAGAAATTCTCGGAGCAGCTTTTCTTCTTCCCGGGTGGGACGGCCGCCCCGCCGGGTCGGCGTTTCGTGAACGCCCGGCAGTTCTCCCCGCTTTTTCAGAAGCGCCAGAAAATGTCCCTCCCCGTTCATCTTATGAGGAAATATCCGGACGCATTTATAAAGCTCCTCCGCAGCGCAAGGTACATTCTCTTCACCGCAAAGTACATTCCTTTGCTGACACGCATCACCGGCATCTATGCCCTCGGCCCCTGTGCGCACACATCCACGAAAAGACGCCGGCAAATCCGCATCCTCCGGCAGTAACCCGTGGGCAAATCCCTCATACCAGGGAATATCCTGCACTTCCAGCTCCGGATGATCTTTCAGAAGCTGCGCGATAACCGCTTCGTTTTCCTCCGGCGCGAAGGTACACGTGGAGTACAGCATCAGCCCGCCGGGACGCAGCATTTTCACCGCCTGGCGGGTGATCTCCTTTTGTATCGCGGCGCAGCTTCCGACTTTCTGCGGCCCCCAGGCCCGGACGCTGGCGATATCCTTGCGGAACATCCCTTCGCCGGAACAGGGGGCGTCCACCAGGATCTTATCAAAATACTCTCCAAACTGCTCCGCCAGCCTGTGGGGAGCGCAATTCGTCACAAAGGAATTTTTAACACCGAAAATCTCCAGATTCTTCAGCAGCGCTTTTGCTCTGGAAGCGCTGATGTCATTCGCTGCCAGAAGGCCCTGGCCCTGCAGCTTTTCCGCCAGAGCGGTGGCTTTCCCGCCGGGGGCTGCGCACAGATCCAGCACATACTCTCCGGGGGTGACCGGGAGAATACTGGCGGGCGTCATGGCGCTGGGTTCCTGGAGATAATACAGCCCCGCATAGTAGAGCGGATGCCGGGCGGGGTCATCTTCCCGCTGATAATAAAAACCGTTTTCGATCCAGGGGATCGGAGTCAGGTGAAAGGGCGCAAGGCGCGCAAACTCCTCCGCGCTGATCTTCAGCGTGTTGACCCGCAGCCCGAGATTCCTCGGTTTTTCATAAGCAGCGAGAAAATCTTCATATTCCCCGCCCAGCATTTTTTTCATCCGCTCCGAAAATTCCTGCGGAAGCTCCATGTCCGCCTCTCCCCATCCATATCGTTGTCTTATTATTCGCCATAGGCAAACCCGCTCCTGGCCAAAC
Organism: uncultured Lachnospiraceae bacterium; assembly: GCA_964591265.1. Taxonomy (GTDB): domain Bacteria; phylum Bacillota; class Clostridia; order Lachnospirales; family Lachnospiraceae; genus Choladousia. Next base: position 146,925 of record CAZQAB010000002.1, on the reverse strand, counting down.
CGGAAGCTTCGCTCCTTTACCAGGTATAGTTCGTCAGCTGCCCCCGCAGCTTCATCTGCGCAAACCCATTCTGCCGCAGCGCTTCGTACAGCACGATCGCCACGGAATTTCCCAGGTTCAGGGAACGCGTCTCTCCCATCATGGGAATCCGAATGGCCCGATCCGGGTGCTCCTTCAAAAGCTCCTCCGGAATCCCGGCGCTCTCCTTTCCGAACAGGATGAAACAGTCCGGCTCATAAGACACCTCTGTATACACATTCTGCCCTTTTGTGGTCGCCATATAAATTTTCGCACCCGGATTTTTCTGCAGAAAGTCCGTGTAATTCACGTACCGCGTCACATCAAGCTGCGGCCAGTAGTCCATTCCGGCCCGGCGCAGGGATTTCTCGTTCAGCCGGAAGCCCAATGGCTCGATCAGATGCAGCCGCGTCCCGGTCGCCACACAGGTACGGCCGATATTCCCCGTGTTTGCCGGAATTTCCGGTTCATATAAGACAATATTCAGATTTGACATTGGAGTCTCCTGATAAACCGGCCCAGCCGTTCCAGCGCAATCTTCAGATCCTCGATGGAGTAGGCGTAGGATATCCGCAGAAATCCCTCCCCGGGAGCGCCGAACGCCGTCCCCGGCACCACCGCCACATGCTCTTCCTCCAGAAGACGCATGGCAAATTCATCCGAGGTGAGGCCAAACTGCTTAATGCAGGGAAATACATAGAACGCGCCGAAAGGCTCAAAGCAGGGCAAATCCATCTCCCTGAACGCATGCATCAGAAATCTTCTGCGCTGGTTGTATGACTCCCGCATCCGCGCCACATCTCCGTCCCCGTTTTTCAGCGCATCCACTGCCGCGTACTGGCTGGTGGTGGGCGCGCACATGATGGCAAACTGATGGATCTTCGTCATCTGCTCCACCATAGCCACGGGGCCGCAGATATATCCCAGCCGCCACCCGGTCATAGCGTAGGATTTGGAGAAACCGTTGATGGTCAGCGTCCGCTCCCACATCCCCGGAAGGCTTGCGATGGAAACATGCTCTCCCTGATAGGTGAGCTCCGAATAAATCTCATCGGAAAGCACATACAGATCACGGTCAATGATCACTTCTGCGATGGCTTCGAGATCCTCCCGCCGCATGATCGCACCCGTGGGATTGTTGGGGTAAGGCAGGATCAGTACCTTGGTCCGGTCTGAGATATGCTCCAGAAGTTCCTCCCTGGTCAGGCGGAACTGGTCTTCTTCTTTCAGTTCAATGGTCACCGGCACGCCCCCCGCAAGCTGCACGCAGGGGAGATAGGACACATAGCAGGGCTGTGGAATCAGCACCTCGTCCCCGGGATCCAGCATGGCCCGCAGGGCAATATCGATGCCCTCGCTGCCCCCCACGGTCACGAGTATCTCGCGGAGCGGGTCATAGCAAAGATTGTATCTGCGCTTCAGATAGCGGCTGATCTCCTGCCTCAGCTCCTTCAGCCCGGAATTGGAGGTATAAAAAGTACGCCCCTTTTCCAGGGAATAAATGCCCTCGTCCCGGATATGCCACGGCGTATCAAAATCCGGTTCGCCTACGCCCAGGGACACCACATCCTCCATCTCGCTGGCGATGTCAAAAAATTTCCGGATTCCGGAGGGCTGAATCGTCGTAATCTTTTTTGATAACGGATCTCTCACGGCGTCACCAGCATCCTTTCATCTTTCGTCTTTTTCCCCAGTATCGTACCATAGTCCTTGTACTTTTTCAGAATAAAATGGGTGGCCGTACTCAGAACCGCGTCAAGGGTGGACAGCTTGTCCGTGACAAAGCTGGAAGCCTCCCGGAGGGTCTTGCCCTGCAGAATCACAAGCAGGTCATAGGCGCCGGAGATCAGGTATACGGACTGTACCTCCGGGTAGTTGTATATGCGCTCTGCAATGGAGTCAAAGCCCTGCCCTCTCTGGGGCGTCACGCGCACCTCGATCAGAGCCGTCACCTTCTCAGAGGAGGTCTTCTCCCAGTCGATCAGCGTGTGGTAGCCGCAGATCACCTGCTCCTCCTCCATCTTCTTCACTTCGTTTGCGATGACTTCCTCGCTGGAGCCCAGCATCACCGCCAGCTCTTTCAGATCCATTTTGCTGTTTTTCTCAAGAAATGTTAAAATCTGTTCTCTCATCTTTCAAACCTCCGATACCATTCTTCCTGCTGCGGCCGGTCGAGAAAACGCACGTCCTCCCCCTTGCGGATGATCCGGTCATTGCCCCCGGTCACACGCCCGATTACTGCGGCCGGGATTCCCCGCCGCGTCAGCTCCCCGATGAGAGCCTCCGCCTGAAATGTCCCGATCAGCAGCGCTCCCGCCGAATACAGGTAATATGGATTTATGTCATAATATTCGCAAAGCTCTATTGTTTCCTGTTTTACAGGTATTCTTTTCAGATCCACTTCCAGACCGGTCCCTGCCCGCTCAGCCATCTCCCAGAGGGCATTAAAAATGCCCCCCTGGGACAGAGCACGCAGGACGCACCCGCCGAAGTGGGTGGCGGCTCGGGCCTCTGCCGCAATGGACAAAAGCCTCCTGAGTTCTTTTGCCCGGTTTACAAACAGAAAGGGATATCGCATCCCCAATTCCTTTTCATTATTTATGGCGATGGCCGCCGTGCCTGCCAGCGCGATCCACTTTGTCAGGACAAGCTCCTGACCGCTCTGCAGCAGTTCATCGCCCCGGTAATCCTCCGGAGCGGACCGGCCAAACCCCGTAACCGTATACTGAGAGGTACAGACTTCCTTCGATATCCGGATATCCCCGTTTGCCATCGTCATTCCTGCTTCTCTGACAGATGCGGCGAACCGGCGCATATCCTCCTGCAGGGAGACTTCCTCAAAGGCCGGGGGAAGCACCGCGCTGACCGTCAGAAAAAACGGGGACGCCCCCGCGGCCTCCAGGGCATTTACCGCCGCTGTTACCAGCGCCGCCGGTTCTCCGGAAAAACCCGGCGCCCCGTTCACTGTGGCGCAGACCGTCAAATCCCCCGGCATCCCCGGCAGCACAGCGCAGTCCGCGCCGTACTGTCTCCGTTTCCGGGACGGATCGGTGTCCAACTGCCCCAGGACGGAGCGCATCAGCACCGGCTCTGTCAAATTTCCTGTGCGCATTTTATCACCTGATATCTGTCATCCCGTTGTATAATAACTGTCATCCTCCGGCGGATCCACGATCTCCGAGACGTCGGAAGATGTACCGTCTGCGGTCGTTGTGTCGTCTATGACCGTCGTCGGATCCGTGACGGTATCGGTCGTCGTGTCCGCGGTTGCCGTATCCGCGGCCGTCGTGTCCGCGGTCGTCGTGTCCGTCGTCGTTGTGTCCGTCGTCGTTGTGTCCGTGGCCGTCGTCTGCACCCCGTAGGTCAGCAGCGACTGTACCTGTGTCAGACTGTTCTGTGAGATCGCTGTGATCAGCGCCGAGTACAGCGCTGTATTGTCTGTCATCACGCCCACCTCATACGTGATCCCCGTGGCCTGATAGGTACTGCTGTTGATCTGTACCGTTTCCGTGAGCACACCGTCCACATAAACATTCTTCCACAGCTCCGCGCTCATTCCCTGATGAGCCGTACCGGTCTGTACGATGCTTCCCACCGCCTGATCGCTCTTTGCCACCAGAGTGATGTCGGAGGCGGCGCTTGTCTCGCTGAGCACTTTGCTGACAAATTCGATGGTACGGTTAGAAGGTCTTGTCTCCACACCGAAAATCGTAAAGTTCAGTGTGCCATAAGAGGCGGAACCCACAATGTAGACAGGATTTTCCAGATTATTCGTAAACTGGAAGTCCATCAGCCCTTCCGCGATGGCCGCATCCTTGGAAGGATCCACATAGGTGACGATCATCGTATGATTGGAGCGCTGATCCACCTGCAGTTCCGCTTTCAGCACCGCATTATACAGGGTTGTGGAAACCTGGCAGATACCGCCGCCATAGGAGTCCACCACCTGTCCGGCCTCATAGGACGGCGCCAGTTCATATCCGTTCTCCGCCGTAAAGGGCGCCACCGCATTTGTGACAGAAAAGGATTCTCCCGGCATCAGCAGCGTACCGTTGATCTTGGCCGCACCGTTCTCCACATTTGTGGCCCTGGCCGCTGTGGAGGAGGAATAATCGGTGGTGGCTGTCCCCAGAACATCATCCATCTGCTCCAGCATTTCCGCCGTCAGCGTCGGGGACACCCGCTCCGCCACGGCTTCGATCACCTGATCCCCTGCTTCGAGGGTGGAGAGATACTCTTTGAGAACCTCCAGCGTGGCGTCCACATCCAGCGTCAGGCCGTCCGTACCCCCTTCTATATGAGGCAGTCCATCGTCCCCGAGATACACGGTACCCTCCACCGGTTCTGAATTGTACGCCGCGCAGGATTCTACAAACATCTTTTCCGCATCCTCATCCAGCGAAAATTCCAGTTCATACCTGGAATTCTGATTCTGCAGGTCTTTCTGCTCTTTGTATCTCTTTACGATGTTTCCCGTAGTGCCCAGCTTGCTGATCTCCTCCACCAGGTATGTGTTCTCCCAGGTAAGGCCCAGCTGATTCCAGGTCGCCGACACGCTGTAATCCCCCATCTGAAGCGTGATCACAGAATTGCCCAGGCGGTCGACCTCTTCCCTGACATATTCCGTGGTCTCTTCCACCGTCATGCCGCTGACATCCTTGTCTCCGATAAATACGCCGTTGCTGATCACATCGGATTCCCCGGCCCCGGCGGCAAGCGTGAAAAATGCGCTGCACGCCAGCGCTGCCAGCAGACCCGAAAATACTCTTTTCTTCATATGAACAGGTCCCTTCTGTCTTGCCAGCTTGTTACATCAGAGCCGGAACAACCGTACCGGCGATCATTGCAAGCACGATGATAATCACGATCACCGCAGCGATCGTCCTCTGTGTCTTTGAATTATTAAATTTCATCATATCTGTCACCTCTTCATTTTCCAACATTGCAAAATAAAACCGTCCATCATACTGGAAGCCTCGTTTCCGCTGAGCGCTCCGGTTTTTACATTACCCTTTATTCTATGATATTTTATCAAATCCCGCAAGTAGGCTTTTTGTGAATTCGGGATGAATTCGGGATGGCGTTCAGGATCTCATAATGGACCGTCATTATCCGGGGATTTCCCGGGCAGTTCCGGCAGGCATATCCTGGAAATACGAGGCAAGCTACAGCACCATCTTCGCCGCGCCGTAGATTCCCGCGTCGTTATCCAGGGTGGCCAGCGCAAATTCCGTACTGCGGCAGGGAGAGAACGCATATTTCATAAAAGAATCGATTACGTAATTCAGCAGAATCGGCCCGGCTTTCGACACACCGCCGCCGATCACGATGATCTCCGGATCAAATACGCAGGCAAAAATCGAAAGCGCTTTACCAAGGTACACGCCAAACTGCTTCGCCACCTCGACCGCCAGCACATCGTTCTTTTTTACGGCGTCAAACACGGTCTTGGCCGTCAGCTCCGCGCCCCGCATAAGCGAAGGCTGATCGCTTTGGGCCAGGATCTTTCCTGCCAGGCGCACGATCCCGGTGGCAGAGGCCACCTGCTCCAGACAGCCGCAGTTGCCGCAGTTGCAGGGCTCTGTGATGGAATCGTCCACATGGGCGTGGCCGATCTCCCCGGCCGCCCCGTGAGCTCCCGGCACGATCCGCCCGTTGATAATCACGCCGCCGCCAACTCCGGTTCCCAGCGTCACCATGAGCATATCCTGGTATCCGACGCCGCCGCCCTTCCATAGCTCGCCAAGAGCCGCCACGTCCGCGTCGTTTCCCGCCTCCACTGGAAGTCCGGTCAGTTCTTCCAGTTCCTTCTTGATGTTTGTATAGCTCCAGTGCAGATTCACCGCCACCGGCACTTCTCCTTTATAGTTGACCGGTCCCGGTATCCCGATGCCAACGCCGGCTACCGCTGCCCGGTCCAGCCCTTTTTCTTTGATCTTTTTGTTGACGGTATCCGAAACGTCCGGGAGAATATGGGATCCGTTATCCTCCAGCCGGGTTACGATCTCCCATTTTTCCAGCAACTCACCCTGAACCGTAAAGAGGCCGCATTTTATGGTTGTTCCACCCACGTCGATACCAAAGCAATATTCTTTCATTTTGATTCCCTCTTTTTGGAATTTTGCGCAATACCGTTCTGTACCCGGTTGTATAACTCTTTCGCCGCGTTATACCCCATCATCTTCTGTCTGTGATTGACAGACGCCGACTCCACAATGATCGCCAGGTTCCGGCCGGGACGCACCGGAATGGAATGGCACACCACGCGGTTGCCCAGGAATTCTATATACTCTTCCTCCAGGCCCAGGCGGTCATACTCCTTATCCCGGTCCCACTCCTCCAGCTTGATCACCAGATTGATGGACTGGGTATTCCTGACACTCTCAACTCCGAACAGCGTCTTGACATCGATAATGCCGATTCCACGCAGTTCTATGAAATGGCGGGTGATCTCCGGCGCGGAGCCCACAAGGGTATCGTCGCTGACCCTGCGGATCTCCACCACGTCGTCCGACACAAGACGGTGCCCCCTCTTGATCAGCTCCAGCGCAGCCTCGCTCTTACCGATGCCGCTCTCGCCCATGATCAGTACGCCCTCTCCATAGACATCCATCAGCACGCCATGAATCGAAATACAGGGCGCCAGCTCCACCCCCAGCCAGCGTATGACTTCCGCCATAAACGGAGAGGTTTCCTTCTTCGTGATAAATAACGGCACCTCGTATTTTTTTGCCAGCCGCAGCATATCCTCATCCGGCTCCGTCAGCGTCGTGTATATGATGCAGGGCACATGATAGGACAGAAATTCCTCGTATACCGGAATCTTCTGTTCCCTGGTCCTTCCCTCCAGATAGGTGTATTCCACATAGCCCACAATCTGGACGCGTTCCGAATAAAAATGCTCAAAATATCCTGTCATCTGAAGCGCCGGCCGGTTGATCTCGGCAGTTACGATCTTCTTGCCCTCCAGACTGATCTCCGGCAGTACATTTGTAAGCTTCATTTTTTCGGCCAGCTTCTTTATTGTCACCGAACTTGCTGTTCCTGCCATAATGCGGTCCTCCTGTTATCTGTTATCGGATGTCCTGCCCCCTGCCCCGGCAGTCCGGCCTTTGATTTGCTTCTTTCTATTTTATACTCTGGAACGTACAGCGTCAAGCAGAGAAACGCCATTCTTCCGGTTTCCCGTCAGCGCTCCTCCTCCATGGAGACCTGAAGCGCCCCGTCCTTCTGTCCGTGGAAAAAATCGTACACCTGCTGCGCGCTGCGGGCATTCATGGAGGGAGCGTTTGCAAGCTGCTCCAGCGTGGCGTCCCGCACCCCCTCCAGCGATTTGAAGGAGCGCATCAGCGCTTTTCTTCTGGCGGGTCCGATCCCCGGAATATCGTCCAGAATGGAATGTACCTGGGATTTACTGCGCAGGCTTCGGTGGTACTCGATGGCAAAGCGGTGCGCCTCGTCCTGGATTCTCGTAATCAGATGAAATGCCTCCGAATGGGTGTCTATGGGAAGTTCTTGATTGTTGAAATAAAGACCTCTGGTCCGGTGAAAATCATCCTTTACCATGCCGCAGACCGGCACGTGAATGTCCAGCTTCCCCAGCACCCGCAAGGCCACGTTTACCTGGCCCTTTCCGCCGTCCATCATCAGAAGATCCGGGAAACGGCTGAAGCTGCCCAGTTCATAGCCCATACCCTTCTCCTCCAGCTCCTGCCGCTCCTTCAGGCCGTGGACAAACCGCCTGGTGAGCACCTCCTCCATGCTGGCATAATCGTCCGGCCCCTGCACGGAGCGGATCTTAAATTTGCGGTAATCCGTGCGTTTCGGCTTGCCCCTCTCATAGACGATCATGGAACCCACCGACTCGAATCCGCTGATATTGGAGATATCGAAAGCTTCCATCCGCATGGCCCGACGGATTCCAAGAATCTTCTCGATCTCATGCACCGCGCCGATGGTCCTGCCTTCCTCCCGCTTGATCCGCTCCCGGTCCTTTTCCAACACCATGGACGCGTTCTCCCGGGCAAGCTCGATGAGTTTTTCCTTCGACCCTTTCTTCGGGACCGCCAGCCGGACCTTCTGCCCCCGCTTTCCCGAAAGCCATTCCTCCACCACGCCGTGATCCTCGATCTCCGTCTCCAGCATCACCTCCCGGGGCACAAAGGGCGTCCCGGCGTAATACTGCTTGATAAAGCTGCTGAAAATGGCCGGTTTCTGATCCCCCGGGGCAAGCTGCAAAAAGAAATGCTCCCGGCCGATCATCTTCCCTCCGCGAATGAAGAACACCTGCATCACCGCGTCCTTTCCCTCCATGGCAAGAGCAAGGACGTCCTTATCCTCCCCGTCGCCGTGGGTGATCTTCTGACGCTCCGATACCTGGTGAACGCTCCGGATCAGATCCCGGTACTCCATGGCTTTCTCAAAATCCATGTTTTCGGAAGCCTCCTCCATCTGCCGGGTCAGATGCTCCAGCACCGGCCCCTGGTTTCCGTTCAGGAACTCCATGGCCCGATCCAGCAGTCTGCGGTACTCCTCCCGGCTGATGTTCCCCTGGCAGGGCGCCTTGCACTGGCCGATATAATAATAGAGGCAGGGCCTCTCCCTGCCGATATCCCGGGGCAGATTCCGGTTGCAGCTTCGGAGATGGCAGAGTTTATTGACCAGGTCTATGGCATCCTTTACCGCCCCCGCGCTGGTATAGGGCCCAAAGTATTTGGACCTGTCTTTTTTCATGGTTCTGGAAAAGACCACCCTGGGAAAATCCTCCCCCAGCGTCACTTTAATAAAAGGATACGTCTTGTCATCCTTCAGCATGGTATTGTACTTGGGCCGGTGTTCCTTGATGAGATTGCACTCCAGCACCAGGGCCTCCAGTTCCGAATCCGTGACGATATACTCAAATCTCCGGATCCGCCGGACCATCTGCTGAATTTTGACGCTTTTGTTCCGGCTGCTCTGGAAATACTGTCTCACCCGGTTTTTGAGGTTGATCGCCTTGCCGATATAGATAATGTCGTCCCGCTCGTCGTGCATGATATAGACGCCGGGGCGCGACGGCAGCTTTTTCAGTTCTTCCTCTATGACAAACGCTGTTTTCTCGGACATTCTCTCCTCCGGACGATTTTAAAAACTGTTTCTTGTTCTTTTATTTTTCTTTCAGATTTTAGTCACGATTTGTACACATTTTCCAATTATACTCTGAACATAAAATAAATGAAGCCATTCAGGTATGTGACGCGTCGGTATCGCGGATGGTTTCGACCAACTATCATCTTAATTTCGGTTAAGTTTTCATACATTTTTCTCTTTCCGGCGGGTACGTATGTACCCGCCATCCTTCATGTCCTCAGAACCTCCGGATCCTGTCTTCGCTGTCGTCCTGGGTATTTTCGATGGAACGGATCTCCACGTAATAACCGTACTGCTCATTGACTCGAACGTATACCCGGTCTCCCGCCTTACGGCCCATCAGCGCTTTCCCCAGGGGGGATTCAATGCTGATCAGCCCGTGCAGGGAGTTGCCCCGGATCGACGTTACCACGCGGTACGTCTCCACCTCATCCTCTTCCTCAAAATAAACCTGCACCGTGTTGTTAATGCCCACCTCGTCCGTGCGGGAATCGTCCGGGATCACTTTCGCATTCCTCAGCATCCGCTCCAGATACCGGATTCGGCTCTCGTTGCTGTTCTTGTCCTTTTTAGCAGCCTGATACTCGAAATTTTCGCTGAGATCCCCGTGAGCCCTGGCCTCTTTCACCGCCTCGATGGCCTCTTTGCGGACCACATGCCTGCGGTAATTGATCTCCTCCTGTATTTTCTCTATATCACTTTTGGTCAACTGTTCCTGCATATTTCTTTCCCCTTTTTAAAATGAACGGCGGCCCCGGCCGCCTCCTGCATTCCTATTCTAACATCCCTGAGCGATAAAGACAAGATTCAGGGCAAAAAGAGCTTCTGATTCTTTTTCCTCCGTCCCGAGAATATATAATATAACAACAGCGCCGATACGGGGGAAATATATGGAGATCTATGTAGTGCAGCCCGGAGATACCGTGGATTCCATCGCGCTCAGTTTTCAGACGCCGCCGGATTCCATCATCTATGTCAACCAGCTGATCCCTCCCTATGCCCTGGCAGTTGGGCAGGCGCTCCTGCTGGACGGAGGGCAGTCTCCTCCATACACCCCGGCGGCGGATGAAGCCCCGCTGCAGCCCCTTGTCTCCTATGGCTATGCCTATCCCTACATCAGTCCCTGGGTGCTGGAACAGACGCTTCCATTCCTCACAGACCTGTGTATTTTCTCCTATGGTTTCACTGCTCAGGGGGATCTGCTCCCGCCGCCCCGGGACGATGCCTGGATGCGAAGCGCAGCGGCCGCTTTCGACGTGCGCGCGATTCTCACCCTCACTCCCTTCGGGCCGGACGGACAGTTCGACAACAATCTGATCCATTCCATGGTGCAGAATAGCGCTTATAAGGAAAATCTGATCCGTCAGCTTCTGGATGCGGTTCAGCAGAAAGGCTTTGACGGGGTCAACGTGGATTTTGAGTATATTCTTGCCCAGGACCGGGACGCTTTCACCGCTTTCGTAGCGGATCTGGCGGACACACTCAGGCCCCTGGGCTACGCCACCTCGGTGGCTCTGGCCCCGAAAAATTCAGCAGCCCAGACCGGTCTGCTCTATGAGGGAAAGGATTACCCTGCCCTGGGGGCGGCGGCCGATTCCGTGCTGCTGATGACTTATGAGTGGGGGTACAAATACGGGCCGAATATGGCGGTGGCGCCGCTGAACCAGGTGCGCCGGGTGGTGGAATACGCCGTCACCGAGATCCCGGCTGACAAGATCGACCTGGGCATCCCCAACTACGGCTATGACTGGCCCCTGCCCTTTGTGCGGGGAAACACCGTCGCCGCCACCATCGGAAATGTGGAAGCGGTGCAGATCGCGATCCGCACCGACGCCGTCATTGAGTTCGACGCACTCTTTGCCTCCCCCTTTTTCCGCTATTTTCAGGAGGGGATCGCCCACGAAGTCTGGTTTGAGGACGTGCGCAGTATTCAGGCCAAGTTTGACCTGATCAAAAGCTACGGCCTGCGGGGCGCCGGCTACTGGCAGCTCATGCGCTGGTGGCGGGCCAACTGGCTGTTGATGCAAAACAATTTCCGCATCGTTTAAATTTCATCAATCAGGTTTATTCTTCTCTGATGGCGCTCTGCGCCGGAAAACTCCGTATGAAGAAACGTATCTACGATCTTTACCGCGAGGCCCGGTCCCACGACCCTGCCTCCCATGGCAAGGATGTTCGCGTCGTTGTGCAGTCTGGTAGCCTCCGCGCTGAAACAGTCGCTGCACAGCGCCGCCCGGATACCCGGCTCCCGGTTGGCCGCGATGGAAATGCCGATTCCGGTGCCGCAGATCAGGATTCCTCTGTCACACTGACCGGATCGGATCGCCGCCGTGACCTTTCTCGCATAGACCGGATAATCCACCGCCTCGGTGCTGTCGGTTCCAAAATCCTGATAAGGGATCTTCTCCTGCTCCAGATATTTGAGGATTTCCAGTTTTAATTCGTATCCGCCGTGATCACACGCAATCGCTATCATTTTTCTCCTCCCGTTTTCTCCTGATACCTGTCTGTTTTCTCTGTCCGGACGCCTGCTTACTGTTCTGGTATTTTCTGGCTTTCCTGCCACTCTCTGTACTCATCCATGATGTTCAGCAGGCTCTTTACATTTTCCCCGATATTTTCTCCAAACACGGCTGACCCTGCCACAATGACGTTGGCTCCCGCCGCAAGCGCCTGGCGGACCGTGTCCTCCCGGATCCCTCCGTCCACCTCGATGTCGGTCTCAAGCCCCCGCTCGCGGCACCGCTGCCGCAGCGTCCGGATTTTTCCATAAATCTGCGGGATCAGCTTCTGCCCTCCGAATCCCGGATCCACCGTCATCAGAAGCACCATGTCCACATCCTCCAGCACATAGTCCAGCGCAGTGAGGGGTGTGGCCGGATTCAGGGCGACCCCGGCTTTCAGGCCGCATTCCCGGATCTGCCCCACCGTCCGGTGCAGGTGCCCGGTGGCCTCCGCATGGACCGTGATGAGATCCGCTCCGGCCAGCGCAAACGCCTCTATGTAACGCTCCGGAGCCTGCACCATGAGATGCACGTCAAAAACACAGTCCGAAGAACTTCGGATGGATTCTATGACGGGAAATCCAAAGGAAATACTGGGTACAAACATACCGTCCATGACATCGATGTGCAGATACTGCGCACCCGCGCCCACAGCCGCCTGAACGTCCTGCTCCAAATGCCGGAAGTCTGCGGCCAGAATAGACGGCGATAGTATATTTTTTCTCATTTTTTCCTCCTGTGCCGCACTCGCTGCGGCATGGTACTGTAATTCATTCCCGGTTCACATGGCCGACAAACCGCAAAAAAGCATCCTGTCCGGCGGGATCCCGTTTGTAAACGCCGGCGTGCTCCAATACCTTCGCAAAGACCAGGCCCACCTCGTCCTGAATGATCTTATCGATGTTTTCTGCTGTAAAAGAATCGTATTTCGTCCTCAATTCCTCCACCCAGGCGGCGTGTTTGCCCAGCTCCTCATCACCGGAAATATCCTGCCCCGCTACCATGGCGGCCTTCAGATGCTCCAGCTCCCCCTTCAACCGGGCGGGAAGCACGGCCAGTCCCATGACCTCGATCAGACCGATGTTCTCTTTCTTGATGTGATGAAGCTCTGCGTGCGGATGGTAGACGCCCAGGGGATGCTCCGCCGTAGTGATATTGTTGCGAAGCACCAGATCCAGCTCGTATTTTTCCCCGCGTCTGCGGGCGATGGGCGTGATCGTATTGTGTGGTTCTCCATCCGTCTCGGCATAGATAAACGCCGTCTCGTCCGTATAGCCGCGCCATGCGGTAAGAATCCGGTCCGCCAGTTCTATGAGCCGCTCCGGTTCCCGGCAGTCCAGGCGGATCACGGACATGGGCCACTTCACGATACCGGCCTGCACATCCTCAAAACCGGAAAAAGTAAGCTGCTTTTCCACCGGCGCTTTCGCCATGGCAAACTCATAATGTCCCCCCTGGAAATGGTCGTGGCTCAGGATAGAGCCGCCCACGATGGGCAGATCTGCGTTGGAACCCACAAAATAATGGGGGAACTGCCGGACAAAATCCAGCAGCTTTGCGAACGTGTCCCGCTCGATCTTCATTGGCACATGCTGAAAGTTGAACACGATGCAGTGCTCATTGTAATAGACATAGGGGGAGTACTGAAATCCCCACTGGCTGCCGCTAAGCGTGACCGGAATAATGCGGTGGTTGCCCCGGGCCGGATGGTTCAGACGGCCGGCATAGCCCTCGTTTTCCCGGCAGAGCAGACACCTGGGATAAGCAGTCTGGCTCGCAAACTTCGCCGCTGCGATGGCTTTGGGGTCTTTCTCTGGCTTGGAGAGATTGATGGTGATATCCAGATCGCCGTATTCCGTTTGCGCCACCCACTTCTGATCCCTGGCAATGCGGTATCTGCGGATATAGTCGGTATCCTGGCTGAATTTGTAGTGGGCGTCCGTGGCGGCCCGGGGGCTTTCCTTATACCGCTCCCGGAATTTGCGGATCACCTCGGAAGGGCGCTCCACCAGAAGGCTCATAACCTTCGTGTCAAACAGATCCCGGTATCCCACGGTATTCTCCTCCAGAAGGCCCTGCTCATATGCATAATCACAGATCTCCCCCAATATCTCTTCAAGATGGGCGGTCACGTCGCTGCTGCCGGGTTTATAGCCAAGGATCGCGCGCTCCGCATCCTCCCCCAGCGCATCCAGGCGCAGGAACCCGATCACACAGTTGGCCGTATAGATCGCGTCCTCCGCCGGAACCAGCCCGGTCTCAAGTCCGTACTGTACAAGTTTTACAATGCTTTCCAAAATCATATAATTATCTCCTGTCTCACAGCTTCTGCGGGCCGTCGCCGATCTCTACCACATAAAACTCCGCCTCGAGGCCCGTCTTTTCTTTATAAACTTTTCCCAGACCGGCAATAAAACCATCCACCGCGTCGTTCTTCACAATACTCACGGTACAGCCGCCAAAGCCGCCGCCGGTGATGCGGGAACCCACCACCCCCGGAAGCTTCCAGGCCTCCTCCACCAGAATGTCGATCTCCGGGCAGGACACCTCGTAGTCGTCCCGCAAGGAGACATGGGAGGCGTTCATCAGCCGGCCGAATTCCACGATATCATTCGCTTTCAGGGCCTTTACGGCCTCTATGGTCCTCTGATTCTCATAGACCGCATGCTTTGCGCGCTTTCGGCAGACGGGATCTTTTATGGCCTCCCTGTGGGCCTCAAATTCTTCCTCCGTCAGCTCTCCCAGCGTCTTAATGTCAAGCACCGTCTGCAGATCCTTCAGCGCCGCCTCAGATTCGTTGCGCCTGTCATTGTACGCAGACCCCACCAGGCTGTGCTTTACTTTGCTGTTTGTCACCACGATCCTGGCGTCCGTGAGTTTCACCGGCGCATACTCAAAATCCAGGGTGCTGGCATCCAGAAAGATCGCGTTGTCCTTCTTTCCCATGGCGCTGGCAAACTGATCCATGATGCCGCAATTCATACCGTTAAAATGGTTCTCGGAATACTGGCCGATCAGGGCGATCTCCTGATTGCTCACCGCAAAATCGTAAAGTTCCCTCAGGATAAACCCGGTCAGCACTTCAAGAGACGCTGAAGAAGAAAGGCCGGAACCGTCAGGTATATCTCCGTACAGCGCCAGATCCAGGCCGCTGTCCATCACCATACCCCGTTTTGCAAAGGCCCACATCACACCCTTTGGATAATTGGTCCAGCTGTCCTTAACCGGAACCAGCTCGTCCAGGCTGGATTCCACGATCCTCAAAGAAGCAAAATTTTCAGAATACAGGCGCAGCTTCCGGTCGTTTCTCTTCCGCGCCGCCCCATAGGTACCGATCGTAAGCGCGCAGGGAAAAACGTGACCTCCGTTGTAATCCGTATGTTCCCCGATCAGATTGACGCGCCCCGGCGCGAAAAACACCTCCGCGCCCCGGCAGTCTCCGAATACGTTTGAAAAAAGCTCTGACATTTTCTCTTTCATAAAGGTTACCTCCTGCTTCTCCGGCAGTCTTCGTGCTTTACTTTCATTGCTGTAAATGCTATAAAATCTCATTCTTTACAAGAACGCTGTTCCCGTATATCATATCACATTTTTTACATCTGTTATAGACATTTTTAATTATTTTTGCTATGCTTGGAAAAAGGGGGCCGTGAGCATGTGCGAGACCAGAATTTACCGAAAGAGAATTATTCCCGAAGAATGCATCCTGCTTCAGGACGATATCCTGCTTTACAGAGACCGGGAGGTCGTCATCACAAAATGGAACACGATACGTCCCAAAAAAACACTTCATCACGGCTATTCCTGTTATTTTCTGGAGCGCGGCTTCAAGGTCAGCAAATTCTACGACCACGGAGGCAAACTCATCAGCTGGTACTGCGACATTATCAAATATTCCTATGACGCCCCCTCCGATACATACGTCTTTACTGATCTTCTGGTGGATGTAATCGTGTATCCGGACGGTTTTGTGCGGGTCGTGGATCTGGATGAACTGGCGGACGCCGCCTGCGGCGGGCTGGTCACCCCGGAGGACGTACAGCTGGCCCTGCGCAGGACCGACAAGCTTCTCTCCCTGATCTACCGGGGCGCTTTCCCGAAACTTCAGAAATATATTGAAGATTATGAGAATCCGCGATGATTTCCCGTATTTCTTTATATCTCCGGCATATCCGGGTATTCGATGCTTACCAGCGTCAGCCCCTGAGGCCTGGCCGTATCTCCGGCGCATCCCCGGTCCCTGGCCTTTAGGATCTCCGGAATTTCTTCCGGTTCCATCATCCTGCTTCCCACTTTCAGCAGTGTTCCCACAATGATACGCACCATATTGTAGAGAAATCCGTTTCCCCTTATGCGAACCGTAATCCTATCCCTGTCCCGGCTCACATCCAGGCTGTAAATCGTGCGCACCCGATCCGTGATCTCCGGACGGTTCGTGCAGAAACTGGTGAAATCGTGAGCGCCCACCAGATAATTTCCGGCCTGCTGCATCCTTGCCGCATCCAGATCCCGATAATAAAACAGGGAATACAGCCTGCTGCATGGATCGGGAAATCTCCGGTTGCAGATTTTGTATTCGTAGGTCTTTACCGTCCTGGAGAACCGGGGATGAAAATCCGCCGCCACCTCCCTGGACTCCTGGATCCGGATATCCTCTGGCAGCCGGGTGTTCAGGGCGTAGGAGATCTTCTCCGCCGGCATACGGTTTTCCGTCTCAAAAACGGCCACGTTTCCCAGAGCGTGTACCCCGGCGTCGGTGCGGCTGGCTCCGATCACATGAATCTCCTCCCCCAGCAGTTCGCTCAGATGGCGGTTCAACTCGCTCTCAATGGTGGGGCAGCCTGGCTGTATCTGCCACCCGCAGTAATTCGTGCCGTCGTAGGCGACGGTCAGTTTAACCCGTTTCAAGTCGGCGTGGTTCGCTCCCTTCTTCATCTTTTCGCCCATCTTTCAATTCAAAATCTATGTCTTTAACGATCCTTCCGCCGTCTCCGCCATCATTTCCCGCGCCGGAAGAACGCGGGAGCGGGACAGGGGATCGTCCCTCCGAATCCTTTCACGCCCCAAAAATCCGCGCAAAAAGCCCGGCCCGGCTCGCAAGGAACATCACAACGAGGTACGCCAGCAGAATCATGTAGGCAACCCGGTCCCTCGTCCTGTACACCAGAGGTTTCATCTTGGTCCGGCCCTCGCCGCCGTGGTAACCGCGGGCTTCCATGGCCATCGCAAGATCGTTTGCCCGGCGGAAGGCGGAGATAAACAGCGGGACCAGAAGAGGAATCATGCTCTTCGCCTTGTCGATCAGGCCGCCATGGTCAAAGTCCGCGCCCCTTGCCATCTGGGCTTTCATGATTTTATCCGTTTCCTCCAGCAGAATCGGAATAAAACGGAGGGCAATGGACATCATCATGGCGATCTCATGCACCGGAACCTTTATCCTGCGCAGAGGCCCCATGGCCTTCTCCAGACCGTCCGTGAGATTGTTGGGCGTGGTGGTCAGGGTCATAACCGAGGAGCCGATGATGAGGAATACAAGACGGATCGCCATGAATACCGCCTGCTTCAGTCCCTCAGCCGTGATTGTCAGAATCCAGATATGGAAAATGGGCGTACCCTTCGTCAGGAACAGGTTGAAGACCACCGTAAACATCAGAAGGATGAAGATGGCTTTCAGACCCTTCAGCATAAATTTCAGCGGCACGGTGGAGATCCGGATCACCGCCGCCAGAAATACCGTCGCCACTATATATGCTTCCACGGATCGAAACGCAAACAGGGAAATGATAAACAAAAGCGTACCCGCGAGTTTTACTCTCGGGTCCAGTTTGTGAATGGGCGAATCCGCCGGATAATATTGGCCTAATGTGATCTCTCTTAGCATGATTGTCTTCTTTCTGTCTGTAATTCCTTCTTAAAATACAAACGTGCCGGCGCCTTCATTGCCAGTGGAGGCTTTCTTATTCCAGTCATTGAGCCGACAAATACCGGTTAATCCTATCGGCGGCCTCCCGGACGGTGGTGGCGTCGGGACTGATATCCCAGCCGGCCTCCAGAAGCTCATGCATCAGGTAAGTCACCTGGGGCGCCGCAAGTCCCACGGACTCCAGTTCCTTATAGTGCCTGAATACTTCCCGGGGCGTATCGTCATACATGACCTGCCCTTTGTTCATCACAATGATCCGCTCCACGTACCGGGCAACATCCTCCATGCTGTGGGACACGAGCACCACGGTGATCTTTCGCTCATCATGGAACTTTGCCACCTGATCCAGAATATCGTCCCGCCCTCTCGGATCCAGTCCCGCCGTAGGTTCGTCCAGCACCAGCACCTCCGGATTCATGGCGAGGATTCCTGCAATCGCCACTCTGCGCTTCTGTCCGCCGGAAAGTTCAAACGGCGACGCCCTGTAGTACTTCTCTTTCAGGCCCACCAGCCGCAGCGCTTCGTAAGCCCGGCTCTCGATCTCGTCTTTGGGAAGGCCCTGGTTTTTGGGCCCGAAGCAGACGTCGGTGAACACGTCCACCTCAAAGAGCTGATGCTCCGGATACTGAAAAACCAGCCCAACCTTACAGCGGAGGCCCTTCATATCATAACCGTCTTCATATATATTTTTATCATTATAATATACCGCGCCGGAAGTGGCCCTTAACAGTCCGTTCAGATGCTGGATCAGCGTGGACTTGCCGGAACCCGTATGTCCGATCACACCCACAAACTGCCCGTCCGGCAGTTCAAGGCTGATATCCTTCAGGGCGTGCTTCTCAAAGGCAGTCCCCTGGCTGTATACGTAATTTAAATGTTCTGTCCTGATTGCCATAAATGAATCTCAGCCTTTCTCCCTGTCCGTTCCCTTCCTCAGCTTCTGCAATTCCTCCACCAACTCCTCATTTGTCAGAATACCCTCCGGCAGCGGCTGTCCAAGCTTTTGCAGCTCATAGGCCACCAGCGTAGCCTGCGGTACGTCAAGCCGGTAATTTTTCAGCTCCTCCACCCGGGAGAATACCTCACGGGGCGTTCCCTGCATGACAACTCTGCCATGATCCATGACGATCACCTTGTCCGCGTCAATAACCTCTTCCATATAATGGGTGATCAGCAGAACGGTCACATGCTCTTTTTCATTTAACTCGCGGACGGTGCGGATGACCTCTCTGCGGCCCACCGGGTCCAGCATTGCCGTGGGTTCGTCCAGCACAATGCACTTGGGCCGCATGGCCACAACTCCCGCTATGGCGACCCGCTGCTTCTGGCCGCCGGAAAGCTTGTTTGGCGAATGGGAACGGTACTCCCACATCCCCACTGCCTTCAGGCTGTCCTCCACCCTCTGCCAGATTTCCTCTGTGGGAACCCCCATATTCTCCGGGCCAAATCCCACGTCCTCATCCACGATCGTGCCGATAATCTGGTTATCCGGATTCTGAAAGACCATCCCCGCCGTCTGGCGTATCTCCCACAGCCTGGATTCATCCTTCGTATCCATCCCGTCCACATAAAGGGTCCCCTCTGTGGGAAGCAGGAGCGCATTGATATGCTTGGCGAGGGTGGATTTGCCGGAGCCGTTGTGCCCCAGGATCGCCACAAAGTCTCCCTCCTGCACATCCAGATCCACGTCCTCCACGGCGCGGAACTTCTCTCCCACGTTGCCCTCATCGTCTATCTTCAGATAATCAAACGCGATTTTTTCTGCTTTAATTATGCCCATGCCCTATCCTCTTTGTTGACCCGCCCTCTACCAGTTCGCACGCAAATATCTGCCGTTTTGCCTCCGGCTTTTCTTCGATCAGGTCAAACATGATTTTTATTGTGGCCTCCGCCATCTCCTTTCGGGGCTGGCGCATTGTTGTGATGGACGGCTCGTAAAAATCTGCCATGGTAAGCCCGTCATATCCGGCCACCGAATAGTCCTCCGGCACCCTTTTCCCTGCTTCAAACAGCGCTTTGCACGCCCCGATTGCCATGCTGTCGGACGTGGCGAATATACAGGTGAAATCTGTCCCGGACTCCAGAAGCTTCTTCGTCAGCGCGTATCCGTTTTCCATGGTATAAGGGGAAGTCCCCTCCGGCGTGAAAATGATCAGATTTTCATCCGATTCCACTCCATGGGCAAGAAGCGCCTCACGGTATCCCTTCAGGCGCATTGCGCCGATGCTCGCATCGCCCCGGCAGGCAGCCAGAAGCGCGATCCGCTCATGCCCGCAGCCGATCAGGTAATCCACCATCCTTCGGCTCTCCTGTTCGTCATCTACCGTCACCACCGCCAGCGATTCCCCCAGATCCGCAAAATCAACGGTGCTGATCACAAAGGGCACCGTCAGCTGCTGGAGCATCTGCCGGTCATGGTTCAAAAGTCCTCCCAGAAAAACGATCCCCTTGAGCCGTTTCTCCTTTTCAAGCTGGATGGCTATCTCAATTTCATCTTCAAATTCCTCTATATGCTGCAATACAAAGGAATACTTTCTGCGGCTGATCTCCCGCTCAAAGACCTGGATCATATCAGAGAAAAAGGGATTCGTGATACCCTTGATCAGCACGGCGATCGTGTTGGAATCCGAACGCTTCAGATTGCGCGCGCTGTTGTTTGGCACGTAATTATATTTTTTTATGTTCTTCAGAATCATCTGTTTTGTGGACTCATTGATATCCGGATGATTGTTGATCGCCCTGGAAACCGTACTCACTCCGACTCCGCACAGCTTTGCGATTTCTTTTATTGTATACTGTTCCATCTGCCGTCCCTTTCTTCCCGGGCCCAATACTGTGTCAAATTATAACAACTGCGGCCCCAAAATGCAAGAGGAGCCGCTGCATAATTATGTGCAGCAGCCCACTCTTCCATATATTTCATTTACATTCCGGATCCTGTCTGCCAGCTCATCCGTAAAAGCGCCCTTCTTCAGACGCCAGCGCCAGTTGTTGCCCAGAGTGGCGGGCTTATTCATCCGCGCCTCCGCCCCGAGACAGAGATAATCCTGTATGGGGATGACCGCCGTGTCCGCCACGCTCCCAAGGGTCAGCCTTATAAACGCCCAGACGGTTTCCTCCCTGCTGCACGAAACGATCTGGAGATACTCTGTGGCCAGCGCCCGGTCCTCCTGCGTAAGTTCCCCGAACCAGGCCGCCAGGGTTTGATTGTCATGGGTGCCCGTGTAGGCCACGCAGTTGTGTGTGTAATTGTAAGGCATATAATCTCCGGCCTCCCTGGAATCAAAAGCAAATTCCATGACCTTCATGCCGGGATAGCCCGTATCCTCCACCAGCTTTGTCACACTGTCCGTCAGATAGCCCAGATCCTCCGCGATAATGGGCACGCAGCCGAAATGCTCCTGCAGCGCATGGAACAGTTTCATGCCCGGTCCTTTCTTCCAGCAGCCCCCGGCCGCCGTGCTGTCGCCATAAGGAATCGTGTAATACTCGTCGAATCCCCGGAAGTGGTCTACCCGCACCACGTCATACAAACGGAAGCAGTGTTCCAGACGCCGGATCCACCACTGATACCCGGTGTTTTCATGGTAATCCCAGTCATACAGGGGATTCCCCCAGAGCTGGCCGTCCGCCGAGAACGCATCCGGGGGACAGCCTGCCACGCGTACCGGGCGGCGATCCTCCCCAAACTGGAAGAGTTCGGGATTCGCCCAACTGTCCGAGCTGTCGAAAGCCACATAGATGGGAATATCTCCTATGATCCGGATTCCCCGGCTGTTGGCGTAGCTCTTGAGCCGTTCCCATTGTCTCATAAATTCAAACTGGAGAAACTTATGAAACAGAATTTCTTCCCCGCACTTCTCGCGGTATCGGGCAATGGCTTCCGGCTTTCTCAGGCGGATATCCTCGTCCCACTCATTCCAGCCCTTGCTTTCAAAGCGAAGCTTCACAGCCATATACAGGCTGTAGTCCTCCAGCCAGTCCGCCTGTGCCTGGCAGAACGCGGCAAACTCCCCGTCTTTCTCCGGGGAAGCCCGCAGAAAAGCCCGTTTCAGGATGGGAAAGCGTTCCTGATAGAGCCTGGCGTAGTCCACATATTCCGCGTCCCCGCCAAAATCCAGTCCCTGATATTCCTCCGGCTGTAACAACCCTTCTTCCGCCAGCGCATCCAGATCGATAAAATACGGATTCCCGGCGAAGGCGGAAAAGGACTGATAGGGAGAATCCCCGTAACCCGTAGGCCCAAGGGGAAGTATCTGCCAGTAGGTCTGTCCAGCCCTCGCCAACTGATCCACAAATTCGTAAGCTTCCCTTGAGAAGCATCCGATTCCATAGGGTGAAGGCAGGCTGGACACCGGCAGTAAAATTCCACATGCTCTCATAGCGCTCCTCCTGCTGTGCTGCGGCGGCTTTGTCAGCCTTTTACCGCACCGGCCACAACACCCTCGATAATGTATTTCTGACACGCGATGTAAAAGATAATAATCGGCACAATGGCAAGCACCAGCACCGCCATCATGGCGCCCCAGTCAAGCTGTCCGTGGCTCTGCTTCAGATACTGGACGGCGATGGGGATCGTCTTATACTTGTTTACATTCAGCACCAGGCTGGGCAGAAGATAATCGTTCCACACCCACATAGCCTCCAGAATAGCGATGGTCACCGTGGTGGGCTTCAGGATCGGGAAGATCACCAGAAAGAAAGTCTGCAGCGGACTGCAGCCGTCGATCATGGAGGCCTCCTCAATCTCGAGAGAGATGCTCCGGATAAAGCCGCTGAACATGAACACCGCCAGACCGGCTCCAAAGCCCAGATACACGATAATGATGCCCCACGGAGTCGCCAGGTTCAGGATGTTCGCAAATTTGGAAAGCGTGAACATAACCATCTGGAATGGCACCACCATGGAAAACAGGCAAAGCAGGTAGATGGTCTTCGACGCTGCGGAGTGTACCCGGGTCAGATACCATGCGGTCATGGAGCAGAACAGAATAATCGCCGCCACGCTGCCTACCGTGATAAACAGAGACCAGCGGAAGCAGGAGAGAAAGTTTGTCTGTTTCAGGCCGTTGGTATAATTCAGAAGCCCGCACATAACCTTGCTGATGCCCAGCTTCCAGCGGTCAAAACCGTCGGACAGCGAGGCCGCGCTGATGCCAAAGGGATTCTTGAAAATATAGGCTTTTCTCTTAAAGGAGTTCAGCAGTACGATCAGGATCGGAGCGATCCAGACAATACTGAGGACTGAAAAAACCGCCGTGAGAATGCCGCCGTGCTTTGAACGTCTCGCTGCATTCACATGTTCACTGTTTTTTGCCATCACTGCACCTCCTTACTTGTGGTCAGCTTATTCTGAAGCAGCGCAATCACCGCTACCAGAATAAAGAAGATAACCGCCTTCGCCTGTCCTACGCCCTGCCAGCCGGTGGTGCCGTACATCGTATCGTAGATGTTCAGCGCCAGTAACTGGGACAGCTTACCCGGATTGCCGCCGGTCAGCGCCAGGTTCTGGTCAAACAGCTTAAAGCCGTTGGTCAGAGTCAGGAACGTACAGGTACTGATGGTGGGCATCAGCATGGGGATAATCACGTATCTCAGTCTCTGAGCGCCGTTGGCGCCGTCGATCTTTGCTGCCTCAATCAGTTCCCCCGGCACGTTCTGTATACCGGCAATGTAGATGATCATCATGTAGCCGATCTGCTGCCAGCAAACCACAATGATCAGGCCCCAGAACGCATACCACTGAGTGGAAATGATCGTCTTGGAAAACCCGGACAGCACGCAGTTAAAAATCATCAGCCAGATATAGCTGAGAACGATACCGCCGATCAGGTTCGGCATGAAAAATACGGTACGGAACAGGTTGGTTCCCTTAATTCCTTTTGTCAAAAGCATTGCAATGGCAAACGACGCCACATTGATGATAAGCATGGATACAATGGTAAACAGCGCCGTATACCAGAGAGAATGAATAAACGTGGTATCCAGTTTGCCGTTTACAAAGAAGATTCTTGTATAGTTCCTGATTCCGACCCATTTCCAGTCCGTTACTGTGGTAAACTTGCAGAAGGACAGGAAAATACCATATACAAAGGGGACAATAAAGCCAATGGTAAACGCGATCAGCGTCGGAAGTACAAAAACAGGAAAATATTTTTTTATTGCTTTCTCCATAGCTGCTCCCTTTCTTTGGAAAAGGGGCCGCTGCATACACAGGCGGCGGCCCCTCTTAATTCTCATTTACACATTACAGATGTGCGGAATTACTCCTCGTGAGCCAGTGTCCACTGATCTGCCCAGCCGTCAACGAATGCGGTGACAACTGCATCCCAGTCGCCGCTCTCATCCGTGTAAGCGGTCAGCGCGGATACCACGTCTGCTCTCCAGTCATCTACGTTGGGGGTAGCGTTGAAGCTCCAGGCTACGGAAGTCTTGCCCTCTGCGGCCAGCTCGTTGATCGCCTGTGCCAGCAGGTTGGTGGAAGCATAATCTCCCTCAAAGGTATCGAAGGGAGCGGTAAAGCCCATTGCGTTCGTCATAGCGTCGCGGCCCTCGTCAGAGGTGATCATCCACTCAAGGAAGTCAAGGGACGCCTGAATGTCCGCCTCGGAAGCCTGGCTGTTCACTGCCCAGTAGTTCTCAGTACCAACCGCAAGGCCTTCGTTCTCGTCATCTACGCCAAAGTAGATCGGCATCATGCCAAGATCGTCCGCAGTTATGTCATAGCCGTTCTCCTCGTTGGTCAGAGCGGAATACTCCCAGTCGCCGTTCTGATAGAAGACAGCCTCGCCCATACCAAGCTCCGCTTCTGCGTTCAGGGCTCCGGAAGCCAGGGTCTTGGGATCTGCTGCGGAGTTCTCTACATACATATCCCAAACTGCCTTGAACTGATCAAGGTAAGTGCCGTCGATGCTCGCTTCACCGGCGATCAGGTCGCAGCCGTCGTCCAGGAATTCATAGTACAGCGGGAAATTCGCAAGATGTCCGGAGAATCTCCAGGAAGAACCGCTGTCAAGTCCGGAGGAGGCGACTGCCTCGGTCAGGAAAGTGCCCAGCTCGTCGTTGATCTCGTCAATGCGGCCGTTGATATCTTCACAGACAGCCTTCAGCGTCTCAAAATTGTTGATCTCACTGATGGAGGAGACAACCGCTCCGTCCATGCCGCAGTAGCCCTCAAGGATCGTCTTGTTGTAGATCAGGCCGTAGCACTCAACCGTGTTGGCAACGGCAACTGTCTTGTCGTTGTACTCGATTACCAGAGACTTGTCAGTCAGATGGTCATAGATTGCGCTGTCGGACAGATCATATGTATAATTGTCCCAGGTAGCCGCTCCGTCTGAGTTGCCGATGTTGTAGATCGTGGGGGCCTCTGATTTGGCCATCTCGGCCTGGAGCGTGGTGCTGTACTGTCCGTCCGCTGCGGTGAGGACCGTAACTTCTACGCCGGTCTGAGCGGTATATTCCGCTGCGATCTCCTGCCATGCCTCGTCTGCTTCCGGCTTAAAATTCAGGTAATACACCTTGCCCGTCGCCTCGTCTGCGGATACCGGAACCACTGCAAGGCCCGCTACCATAGCCGCAGACATAACTGCTGCGAGATACTTCTTGTAATTTCTCATCCTTCCATCTCTCCTTTTCATTATGATATAGGGTTTTCAGAAACGTTTCCGGAAGCGTTATCGGTAACGTTCCCGGTATGTAGGATTATCATACCACAACACAGGAAAATGCGCAAGTATTTTTGCACATCCCATGGTAATTTCGTTTACTATTCACAATTTTTTACTTTGGATTTTGTGCATTTTGCATTCCGGATGAGAAACAGCCCTGCATTAGCCCCGGATGAAAATTTCAGAAATAACAAACCGCGCCACAGCAACGCAAAGACCATAGCCGAAGCTATGGTCCGTCTGAGAGCGCGAGACGGGATTCGAACCCGCGACCCTCGCCTTGGCAAGGCGATACTCCACCACTGAGCCACTCGCGCATATACTGTTTTCGCTGTCTGTCCGCACTACGGAACATTTGATACTATACTACATTCTCCGGTTTCTGTCAATTCATTTTTTGAAATTAATTTTTTTCTGATTCTGACAAAAAAATATCGTAAATGCAGGGAATATGTGGTAGAATAAGAATAAATTCATATTAAGGAGGATTTATTCTATGGCTTTAGTAACAACAACTGAAATGTTCAAAAAAGCTTATGACGGCGGATACGCCATCGGCGCGTTCAACGTAAACAACATGGAGATTGTCCAGGGTATCACGGAGGCGGCCGGCGAACTGAACAGCCCGGTTATTCTTCAGGTATCCAAAGGCGCGCGCGCCTATGCAAACCATACCTACCTGGTGAAGCTGGTGGAGGCCGCCATCATTGAGAACCCGCAGATCCCCATCGCGCTGCATCTGGATCACGGCGACACTTTTGAACTTTGCAAGAGCTGTATTGACGGCGGATTCACTTCCGTTATGATCGACGCCTCTTCCAAGTCCTTCGAGGACAACATCGCTCTGACAAAGCAGGTTGTAGAGTATGCACATGCCCACGGCGTAGTGGTTGAGGCAGAGCTTGGCACCCTGGCGGGCGTTGAGGATGAAGTAGCCGTTGAGGCCGGCAAGGAGAGCTATACCCGTCCGGAAGAGGTAGAAGAGTTTGTCGACCGGACAGGCTGTGATTCCCTCGCAATCGCCATCGGTACAAGCCATGGCGCATACAAGTTCAAGGCCTCCCAGTGCACCAGAAATGCGGACGGCATCCTTGTTCCGCCTCCACTTCGTTTCGATGTACTCGAAGAATGTATCAGACGCCTTCCGGGCTTCCCCATCGTTCTTCACGGTTCCTCCTCTGTTCCTCAGGAGTTTGTTAAGATGGTAAACGAGTACGGCGGCAATATGCCGGATGCCATCGGTATTCCGGAGGATGAGCTTCGCCATGCGGCAGAGCTGGCGGTCTGCAAGATCAACATTGATTCCGATATCCGCCTTGCCATGACCGGCAATATCCGCAAATACTTTGCCGAGCATCCGGATCACTTTGATCCGCGCCAGTATCTGAAACCGGCCCGGCAGGCGGTTAAGGACATGGTTGCCCACAAGATCAAAAACGTGCTGGGCAGCGACGGAAAAGCCTGATGAACCGGCGCTGACAGGGCAAAAACGTTTTTTCACAGAAAAATTCTTATCCCTGTAAGACAGTGCAAAGCTGCAGCCCCACAGAAATCGTTTCTGAAGGGGCCGCAGCTTCTTTATTATATGCGATGTCTTTGTGCGATAATTCTGTACGGCGGTTTTGAACAGATTCAGCCCTGGTCGGTCATCAGGCAGATCGTATGCAAAGACCGGTCGCTCTCTGCCACGACCAGATCGACCCAAAGCTCCTCCGCAGCGGCCAACGCATAGGCGATGGCAATTCCGGTCTCAAATTCGGAGACCGTTCCTCTTTTTCCGTTCCGGAACTTTGGCGAGAAGTATACGCAGTTCTCTTCCCGCATGATCCGCACATTGTGGCTTGATATGTGAAAACGCTTCTTTGCCAGCGCCAGCACATCCTCTGTCCAGCGGCCCTGCAGATCCCGGCAGACGCAGATGCCCTCATCCTGTTTCTTCCTCTCCTGATTCGGGTTTCCCGGCTGCTCTGCCTTTCCGAAAGCTATAATACCAACGCAGATCCTGCCGTCCTCTTTCTGGCGTATGGACGGCAGTTCCCTGGAAACAGATGCGGTAAATCCCTTGAAACGCAGATAGGAAGTGATCTGCCCCGCAGCATAGCCCGCATTCAGGAAGCTGATGTCCTCCTGCGGGGCATACAGCATAAGGCAATAGGGAACCCGTTCCCGCCCTGCAACGTTTATGGAATCCTTTATTTCTACATTTAATTTATACTCCGGCTCCGGAAGCTCCAGCTCCTCCGCAAAGCTTTTGATCTCCTCCAGGGCAGCCGGATGGATCCTCTGTGCGCGAAACCGCCCGGCAGCTTTTCTTTCCCCTGATCTTGATAAGAAATTTGTAATTGTCATTCCCATAATCCCAATTCTGTAATACTTTATTTTTCTTAATTAATATTTCGTAACAGAATTGTAACATATCTTTTTAAAATTTAACAGCCCCTTTTTTGCATTTTTTTAAACCAATTTTTCTGAGATTGTCACGAACCATGTAATACGGCAGCCTGCTGTCCGGCCGCCGTACTGGTTGCTTATACCGTGTGTATCGTATCTACAATATTTTGAACCCACACGCCCTTTTTAATCAGTATGAAACCAATAACGCACTTGATGAGATCCAGGGACTGGCAGATGATATAAGTGGCCAGAATCGGAAGCCCGGAATACCGGCTGAGGACAAAGGCAACCGGAATGCTGCACACCCAGGCAAAACCTGAGTCAAAGAAAAAGGTGATCACCGTTTTGCCGCCGGAACGAAGTGTAAAATAGGCCGCGTGAAGAAAGGCCTGCGCCGGCATCAGACAGGCGCCCACCACAATGAAACGCGTCGCCATGCAGCGAACCCTGGCCGAAGTATTATAAATCCTTGGGAATACCGGCGCCAACCCGAGAAGTACCGCTCCAATTACAAAACAGCTGGCAACGGAGAAAAAGATCAGCTTCCGATCCGTATCCCTGGCCTCTTCCATTCGGTTCGCCCCCAGAAGCTGGCCCACAATGATCGCCAGCGCGCTGCCCATCGAGAGCCAGATCACGTTACAGACATTGGATATGGTGGAGGAAATATTCAATCCCGCCACCACTGTCAGCCCATAGGTGGAATAACACTGGGTCAGCACCGCCATGCCCAGCGCCCAGAGGAATTCATTCACCATCAGCGGCGAACCCCTGAGCAGAATACGCTTTACAAGGCTCATCGGCAGATACATGCTCTGGTACAATCCGCGAATAAAGGGAAAGTCCGCCGCTCTGCGATGCGTCCGGAAAACAATGATCCCACATTCCACAAACCGGGAGAGCACCGTTGCGATGGCCGCGCCGGCAACGCCCAGCCTGGGTGCGCCGAAGCTGCCAAAAATAAGAATATAATTAAGCGCCGTATTCGTCAGGACTGCGGCTACACCGGCCCGCATCGGGATAACCGTCTCGCCCGCCTCCCGGAGGGTGCTGGCGTATGCCTGGGCGGCTGCGGAAGGAACGATTCCCGCAAGCATGATCCGCATGTATCGTTTCCCGTAGGCCAGCGTTGCAGCCACACTCTCCTGTGCGCCTTCTTCGTTGAGATACGGCAGGATCAGCCTCTCCCCTCCAAAGAACAGCAGCAGCATCCCGGCCAGCGCCATCAATGTCAGGGACAGGAGCTTGAAACGAAATGTGTAGCGGATTCCATCCATATTTCCATTTCCGAAAAACTGTGCGCCGAATATCCCGGCTCCGGACACGATACCAAAAATACTGATATTCAGGACAAAATACAACTGATTGGCAACCGCCACACCCGACATCTGTTCAGTCCCCACCTGCCCGATCATGATATTGTCCAGCATGGTCACAAAATTCGTGATCCCACTTTGCACCATGATAGGCACAGCAACGGACAGTACCATAAGGTAAAATTTCTTATCTCCTATGAACCTTTCCATTTTCTCTCTCTGTTGACAGCGCTGTACCCGCCCACAGGACCAGAACAAAAGGAGGACTATTCTTCCCCTCTTCCCCGGTGGATCACAAAAACAGCGGCGCCGTTTTTCTCATTCACAATGTATTTTTTTATAATATGATAATCGCGGTTTCCCTCAAGAGCCGTGGTCACAAACTCCGGCTCAGTAGCATGGAGCACCAGAACCGCCTCCCGCTTCAGGCAGTCGCCCGCCTTTTCAAAAAAGCGGATGTAAAGCTCCCGGATCTCCTCCTTCGTCCTGGAAGCGGTGACCTGGGGCATATCCGTGATGATCTCGTCAAACAGATATTCGTGCTCAAATGTAAAAAAGTCTTTATTGATATACCAGGCCCGCATTCCTGCATGCTCCGTGTTTTTCCGGGCCTTGTCAACGGCCTCCCCGAAGACGTCCACCCCGTACATCGTCCCGGCATGGACTGCGTAATTGCGCTCGATCAGCATCGTTCCCACACCGCAGAATGGATCCAGAATCTGGGCGTCCTCTTTCAGCCAGGGCCGGGCCAGTTCCACAGCCAGGGCGGCGTTCACCGGCGCTATGGAGGAGGCGATGTACTCCTCCCGATAGTCAAAGCGGTGATCCGGAATACCCGTCAGCTTCAGCATAGGTACGATCGTCTGGTCCCTGCGCTCCAGAAGCCGGATTTCCAGTTCATAATCGCTGACGGAATTAATCAGCGTTCCTCCGGACGCCCGCTCCAGTCCATCGGAGAGCCTGCGGATCAGGTTCCCCTTTCTCTCCGGCGTCGTTTTTGCTTTCCACCCGATCCGGAACAAAAAGGGTTCCTCGCCCTGATACAGCTCCCGCAGAGCAGACAGCA
Organism: uncultured Lachnospiraceae bacterium; assembly: GCA_964591265.1. GTDB lineage: Bacteria > Bacillota > Clostridia > Lachnospirales > Lachnospiraceae > Choladousia. The sequence continues at coordinate 116,905 of CAZQAB010000002.1, read as the reverse complement.
CAGGCCTTGCCAGCATCATCCCAAGCCTTTCGGGACGGGCATGGGGCAGGGGAGAAATCCTCAGGGGAAACAGCATTTCGCTCCAGGTGCGGATCTTCAGCATATCCTCCACCGTGACCTCCTTTATACGGATTCCTCCGGCCAGCATTGCCGCCGGTTTCCCTTTTATCTGCCGGGCCGTCGCCTCCCTCTGGCAGCGGTTTGTCACCAGGATCAGTTCCAGAGGCGTCTTGCTCCCTGTAAATCTGTGGCGGCGCATTTTGCGGTATTTCATTACCATATTCTGGAGCTGCCGGATCTCCGCAGATATATGCTTGGCCTCCTCAGGACCTGGCTCGATTTCTCTTAAATATTCCAGCCGGGCCTCCAGCTCCTTTTGCACAGGCCGGTAGTCCAGCTCCGAGATCGCTTTCAGGTAATCTGTCCTGATATAGAGGGTCTTTTCTGCTTTAAAGGCATTAAAAAGAACCGGAAGCAGATCTTCCGATTTCATCTTTCCGAGTATCAGCGCGGCATTCCTGCGCACCTTGGGATCCGCATCTTCCAGGAGGCGGCACAGAACCTCAAAATTCCCGCCGAGCTGGTACGCAAATGTCCGGCAGCTGACCTCGTCCCTCAATTCCTCCCTGAGACAGATCAGGTTTGCCCTGACCTGCTCTCTGGCACATATCTTCTCATAATATTCTCTTACCATTGTTTTCCCTGTACTACAAAGCAGCCTCCTGGCATTCTTCTATGTAATTCATAACGTCGTCTTTAAACTCTTCCCATTTGTCCGGATTCTGTACATAATAGAGCGGACACTCTTTGCCGGTGACGTCATAGTGACGGATGATATCATCCCTCGTCAGATCATACTCTTCCACCAGCCAGGCAGTCAGCTTCACCAGTGACTCGTAAGTCGCCTCCGTAAATTTCCCCGTGGAGTCCAGATGGCAGTTCTCAATGGAAACAGACAGATGATTCATGGAATTGGAAGCATATGCGATCTCTCCGGGGGGAACGCATTCAATGATCTCTCCTTCGATTCCTATGATAAAATTCGCGCTCATGGAAGTATTCTGCAAATCCTTGAGGCTCTCAAAATAATCGTGGTTCTGCTGAGCGGTCGTCTGAGGATTTCCGAGATAATGGATCACTATTTTTTCGATCGAGTCCACCGCCTCTCCCGGTCTGGACCATTCATTAACCGTCAGGAGCTGCTCGTCCACATCCGGATAGGGGACGACGTTCAATTCCGTCTTCTCCGTCTCCGCTTCCGTTTCCAGGATAAGAGCTGTGTTCTCCTGCAGAAGCACATCCACATCCTCATCGTCTTTTGGCAGCAGCGAGAGCAGAAGTATAACGGCTCCTGTGGTCAGTACGATAGCCAAAACCCATATCAGTATGTGATCCCATTTAATTCTTCTTCGTCCGTCGTTTCTCATAATAACCTCAATCTCTTTTTTACCCGCAGATTTTAGTATACATGATTTTTTGCTTCTGTGCATCCCTTTTTTTAATTTTTCACTAAGATTTCACTTTATTTTCAAAAAGTGCGAAAACAAAGCCGTCACAAATGATCTTTTGCAACGGCTTTCCCGCTCCTGGTTCCCGCTATATTGTTTCTCTACTGCTCCACGCTGTAATTCGGCGCTTCCTTTGTAATATGGATATCATGGGGATGGGATTCCTTCAGGGAGGCGGCTGAGATTTTGACAAATCTGCCGTGCTTTTTCAGATCCTCTATCGTGGGCGTACCGCAGTATCCCATTCCGGATCGGAGCCCGCCGATGAGCTGAAATACCGTATCCTCCACGCTTCCCTTATAGGCCACGCGGCCCTCAACGCCCTCCGGAACAAGCTTTTTGGCATTGGACTGGAAATAGCGGTCTTTGCTGCCGTTCTCCATGGCGGCAATGGAACCCATCCCACGGTATACCTTGTATTTTCTTCCCTGATAGAGCTCGAAGGTGCCCGGGCTCTCATCGCATCCCGCAAACAGACTGCCCATCATACAGACGTTTGCGCCCGCCGCGATCGCCTTTGTCATATCTCCGGAATACTTGATTCCTCCGTCTGCAATAATGGGAACACCGTATTCCTTCGCCGCCTCATAACAGTCCATAACGGCGGTTATCTGGGGCACTCCGATCCCGGCCACCACGCGGGTCGTACAGATGGATCCCGGGCCGATCCCCACCTTGACCGCATCCGCGCCGGCCTCAATGAGCGCCTTCGTACCCTCGCCGGTGGCTACATTACCGGCGATCACCTGGAGATCGGGAAATTCTTCTTTGATCATACGGACACAGCGCAATACATTGGCTGAGTGGCCATGGGCGCTGTCCAGGACCACCACGTCCACCTGGGCCTCCGCCAGAGCCGCCGCCCGTTCCAGCACATTAGCTGTAATGCCAAGAGCTGCGCCGCAGAGCAGACGTCCCTTATCATCCTTGGCGGAATTGGGGTACTTGATCTGCTTTTCAATATCCTTTATGGTAATAAGCCCTCTCAGATTAAAATTATCATCGACAATGGGCAGCTTTTCTTTTCGGGATTTTGCGAGTATCTTTTTGGCTTCTTCAAGTGTGACTCCTTCTCTGGCGGTGATCAGCCCTTCAGAAGTCATGGATTCTCTGATTTTCTTGGTAAAATCTTCCTCAAACAGAAGATCCCGGTTTGTAATGATTCCCACCAGTCTGCCGTTCTCTGTGATGGGAACGCCTGATATGCGGAACTTCGCCATCAGCTCGTCCGCGTCTGCCAGCGTATGATCCGGGGACAGGAAAAACGGATCCGTGATGACACCGTTTTCAGAGCGTTTGACCTTGTCCACCTCCTCGGCCTGCTGCCTGATGGACATATTCTTGTGAATGATACCGATGCCGCCCTGACGCGCCATTGCGATCGCCATCCGATTTTCCGTGACCGTATCCATGCCGGCGCTCATCATCGGAATATTCAGGCGGATCTTACGGGTGAGCCAGGTGGAGAGATCCACTTGATTGGGAATCACTTCGGAATAGGACGGCGCCAGCAGTACATCGTCAAAAGTAATTCCCTCGCCAATAATTGTACCCATTGCATTCCCTCTCTTTCTGCGTATTTTCAATACTTTATCAGATTCATTATGCCATGTCAACCGCTGACCCTGTCAGGCAGATCCACCTTTCTGGGGGCGAGACGGCGGATGTCCCGGATCACTTCGTCATCCAGCTCCATCTTTACCAGTTCCCGCTGTTTTTCCCTGTTAAAAACAAGGATATAGCTTTTTACCTCCGGATTGCCCGAGGTGAAATCCCGGAGTTTTATATCGCCGCCATTTTTGTAGCTGTCCAGGGCGTGAGACTGGGCCGGGGCAAGGAACTCCATATCATTCAGATCATAGGAGGCCGCCTTTTTGCGTTTCTGTCTGGCATAGATCACATCAATATCAAAGCTTCCGTTCACATACAGATATTCGTATTCCACATCAAACCTGGGAAATACCAGCAGAACCAGAACCGCCGCCAGCACGACGCCCACCAGCAGAAAAAGCGGATGCAGCAGGATACCCGCGGCAAAAACCAGCGCGTTCACGACGATCAAGGCGCCCCGAAGCAGGCCCGCAGCCGGACTTTTTTCTTTTTTAATCAGAATTTCACGATATGTATCACCCATTAATCTGTCCTCCTGTATTTTTCAGTTATCCTTCCTGATTTAACGCATATATCTTAACATAAATGAGGGTAAACGTCTATTGTTTACCCTCAGAATTTGAAAATATAAAGCGCGGTTTTTCGTACTTCGCCACGCCTCAGCTCGAAAGCGCCGCTTTCTCGCTGTGGGGCTTCGCCCCATAAGGATGGCGTCTGACCGGAAAACCCGCACGCGGGTTTCCTGCATGATCGCTGCTTTGCGCGGTTTTTCGTACTTCGCCACGCCTCAGCTCGAAAGCGCCGCTTTCTCGCTGTGGGGCTTCGCCCCATAAGGATGGCGTCTGACCGGAAAACCCGCACGCGGGTTTCCTGCATGATCGCTGCTTTGCGCGGTTTTTCGTACTTCGCCACGCCTCAGCTCGAAAGCGCCGCTTTCGAGCTGCGGGGCTTCGCCCCATAAGGATGGCGCCTGACCGGAAAACCCGCACGCGGGTTTCCTGTCAGACGCCATCCTTGCGTGGCTCAGGTTATCACATCATTCCCATGCCGCCGCCTGCGCCGCCGGCGGGCATCGGGGGAACGTCCTCCTTGATGTTGCCCACTACGGATTCGGTGGTGAGCAGAGTGGCCGCAACGCTGGTGGCATTCTGCAGCGCGCTTCTGGTTACCTTGGACGGATCCAGAATGCCGGCCTTGATCATATCTACATATTCTTCTTTCAGTACGTCAAAGCCTGTGCCGACCTTGGACTCCCGCACCTTGTTGACGATCACGGAGCCTTCCAGGCCTGCGTTGACCGCGATATGGTACAGCGGGGACTCAAGCGCTTTCAGAATAATGCTGGCGCCTGTCTTCTCGTCTCCCTCCAGTTCGTCGGCCAGTTTGGCAACTTTCTTTGCGGCGTGAATGTATGCGGAACCGCCGCCTGCGATGATCCCTTCCTCAACGGCCGCTTTGGTGGCTGCAAGAGCATCCTCCATGCGCAGCTTTGCTTCTTTCATCTCCGTCTCGGTGGCTGCGCCTACGCGGATCACTGCAACGCCGCCGGCCAGCTTCGCCAGTCTCTCCTGCAGTTTCTCTTTATCGAAATCGGACTTGGTCTCGCTGATCTGCGCCCGGATCTGACCAATCCTTGCCTGGATCTCCTCGGTGCTTCCGGCGCCCTCAACGATCACCGTGTTTTCCTTCTGAACCTTGACGGATTTTGCGCGGCCCAGCATATCAATGGTGGCATCCTTCAACTCAATGCCCACTTCCTCGGAAATCACCTGCGCGCCGGTCAGGATGGCGATATCCTGCAGCATCTCTTTTCTTCTGTCGCCGTATCCCGGCGCCTTGACTGCCACTACGTTGAGAATACCTCTTAACTTGTTCACGATCAGATTGGTAAGCGCGTCGCCCTCCACATCCTCTGCAATGATCAGCAGTTTCTTGCCGCTCTGTGCCAGATCGTTCAGAACCGGGAGAAGATCCTGGAATACGGAAATCTTCTTGTCTGTGATCAGGATGTAAGGATCATCCAGAACCGCTTCCATCTTTTCTGTATCCGTCGCCATATATGCGGAGATATATCCTCGGTCGAACTGCATCCCTTCCACCAGATCCAGCTCGGTCTTCATGGTCTTGGATTCCTCAATCGTAATCACGCCGTCGCCGGAAACCTTTTCCATAGCGTCCGCTACCATGTTGCCCACCTCGTCGTCCCCAGCGGAGATCGCGGCAACTCTCGCCATCTGGTGCTTGCCGCTTACCTTCTGGCTCATATCCTGGATCGCGTCAACCGCAGCTTCCGTGGCTTTTTTCATGCCTTTTCTCAGAATGATGGGGTTAGCGCCAGCCGCCAGATTCTTGATGCCTTCGTGTACCATTGCCTGGGCAAGAACCGTAGCGGTTGTGGTGCCGTCGCCTGCCACGTCGTTGGTCTTGGACGCCACCTCGCGGATAAGCTGGGCGCCCATGTTCTCAAAAGCATCCTCCAGCTCGATCTCCTTTGCAATGGTAACACCGTCGTTTGTAATAAGCGGCGAACCATACTGCTTGTCAAGAACCACGTTCCTGCCTTTCGGTCCCAGGGTCACGCGGACAGTATCCGCCAGTTTATTTACGCCTGTCTCAAGGGCTGCTCTCGCCTCAGCTCCAAATCTAATTTCCTTTGCCATAATAAAATCTGCCTCCTGTCTTTATTGTATAACTGTTAAACCTGTAATGGGATCTTTCACTTTACAATCGCAAGAATATCGCTCTGCTTCACGATGATATACTCGTCGTCGCCTACCTTGACCTCGTTGCCTGCGTACTTGGAATAAATCACCTTATCTCCGGCCTTTACATGCATGGTAACTTCCTTGCCGTCCACCAGCCCGCCCGGTCCGACTGCAACAACTTCCGCCTCCTGGGGCTTTTCCTGGGACTTGGTCACGAGAATCAGTCCCGCTTTTGTGGTTTCTTCCGCTTCACACTGTTTCAGTACAACTCTGTCGCCTAACGGTACTAATTTCATATTTGATTCCTCCTTAGATGAAATGTATTTTTATTCTTTTTTATTAGCACTCATTTCAGTCGAGTGCTAACGAACATCCTTATATTAGTTAAAATACATAAATATTGCAACCCCTTATAGATTCGTTTATTACGATAAATTCAGGTTTTTAATATTATTTTCTCTGTTTTTCTTCTGTTTTCTTACTAATTCTTTTTTTCTAAAAAAAGAGCTGCCGTACAGGCGGCAGCCCGTTTTACTTAAATCTACATCCTGCGTTCTTTTTTGATACGCGCAAGCTCGTCAAACACCACGTCATTCAGCACTTTAATGTATGTACCTTTCATTCCGGAGGAGCGGGATTCAATGACTCCCGCGCTCTCGAATTTCCGCAGGGCGTTGACGATCACCGAACGGGTGATGCCAACCCGGTCCGCGATCTTGCTGGCCACCAGAATCCCCTCCGTCCCATCGAGTTCGTCAAAAATATGGATGATCGCCTCCATCTCCGAAAAGGAGAGCGTGCCGATCGCAGACTTTACGATCTGTATTTTGCGGTTCTCCTCCGCGCTCTCCTCGTTCACGGAACGCATCATCTCAAGACCCACTACCGTTGTACCGTACTCGCTGAGAATAATGTCGTCGATCTCGTACTGTGCGCCGTATTTATACATGAACACCGTGCCGAGGCGTTCTCCCGCGATATCGATGGGATTGATAATGGCCTGGTATTTCCGGATATCTTCGCCCTCAAATCCCAGAGTTTGGAGATTTACATTTTCCTTTGTTGAAAGAACGCCGAGAAGCCGCTCGTTGAGCATCGGGTCAATGTGGCCGCCCACATTGTCGACAATCAGTTCCCTGATCTCGTCCACCCCGTCGCAAAGACCTACGCCAAGCACCTTGCCTTTTCTGCTGATTACAAGGATGTTGGAATCGAGGATCCCTGTCAGCACATCACAGATGTCGTTAAATATTACTTTGCTTGAATTGTTGTTGTGCAGCAACTGATTAATCTTTCTGGTTTTATCCAGTAGCTGAACGCTCATCGCGGTCCTCCTTTGCGTTTGTATATTTCATTTTCTTTCTACATCATAACACATGATTTTAGAAACTTCAATGAGTTTTGTGCCAAATCAATATGTTTTTGTGCAGTTTTTGAAAAATCATATCGTATTTTCGCAAATAAACCCGCATACCTTATCTGCGCAGACAATACGGCTGCCTTTCTCAACCATATAACTGCCGCACTTGGGACACTTTTCCCTGGCCGGCTTCTGCCAGGACATAAAATCGCACTCCGGACTCGCCTCGCAGCCGTAATACCTTCTGCCCTTCTTTGTCTTGCGGATCACAAGCTCCTTCCCGCAGCGGGGGCAGGGGACGCCGATCTTCTCCAGATACGGCTTGGTATTGCGGCAATCAGGAAACCCGGGACATGCAAGGAATTTTCCGTGGGGACCGTACTTGATCACCATATTCCGGCCGCATATCTCACAGACCACATCCGTGACCTCATCCTCGATCTGCACCTTCTCAAGCGTTTTTTCTGCTTCTTTCACAGCCTTGTCAAGATCCGGATAAAAATTCTCCACTACCGTTTTCCAGGAAATGCTCCCCTCCCCGACGGAATCCAGCAATGACTCCAGGTTCGCTGTAAAATGAACGTCCACAATGCTGGGAAACGCTTCCTTCATAATGTTGTTGACTACCTCGCCAAGCTCCGTCATGTAGAGGTTTTTGTTCTCCTTTGCCACATAATGCCGGGTAATAATGGTAGTGATGGTGGGCGCATAGGTGCTGGGCCGTCCAATTCCCTGCTCCTCCAGCGTACGCACCAGGGAAGCTTCTGTATAGTGGGCCGGAGGCTGCGTAAAATGCTGTTTCGGATCCGCTTTCCCGGCCGTCAGCTTCATCCCCGGCTCGATCTTTCCGGTAATGGTGTTATCCTCTTCTTTTTCATCCCCGCACTCCGTATATACGCACCGGAAACCGTCAAAAACCTCCTTCGACGCCGCGATGGTAAAGCGGTAACCCGCCGCGCCGATCTTTACGGAGGTGGTCTCATACCTGGCCGGGGCCATCTGGCTTGCGGTAAAACGCTTCCAGATGAGCTGGTACAGGCGGAACAGGTCGCGGCTGATGAAATCCTTCACTTTGGCAGGCGTTTGTGCAATGTCCGTGGGGCGGATCGCCTCATGGGCATCCTGGATCTTCCTGCCATTCTGCACGGACCCGGAATGGGAGGCCCCATACCCCGCTCCGTACTGATCTTCTATAAAGGCTTTGGCGGATCGTCTGGCCTCGTCCGAAACGCGGGTGGAATCCGTACGCAAATAGGTGATCAGCGCCACGGTCCCGCTTCCTTTGATTTCCACCCCTTCATAAAGCTGCTGCGCAAGGCGCATGGTCTTCTGGGTGGAAAAATTCAGTACGTTGGCGGCCTCCTGCTGCAATGTGCTGGTGGTAAAGGGCAGCGGCGCTTTCTTTGTGCGTTCCACCCGCTTTACCTCCTCCACCAGGTAATCCGCTCTCTCCAGCTTTCTGAGTATCTCCTCCATCTCCTCTTTCGAGGAGATGGTCATTTTTTTATCCTTTCCGTAAAATTTGGCCGTCAGCGGCTTTTTCTCTCCCGGAAAATCCAGCGGCACATCCAGCGTCCAGAATTCCTCCGGAATGAACGCGCTTATCTCATCCTCCCGGTCTCCGATTATTCGCAGCGCCACGGACTGCACCCGTCCGGCGCTCAGGCCTCTTTTCACTTTCTGCCACAGCAGGGGGCTGATGCGGTAACCTACCATGCGGTCCAGGATACGCCGGGTCTGCTGGGCGTCCACCAGATCCATATCGATGTCCCTCGCGTGCTTCAGCGATTCCCTGACCGCCGTCTTCGTTATCTCGTTAAAGGTAATTCTGCTGCACTTCTCCGGCGGCAGCTTCAGCGCTTCCGAGAGATGCCAGGAAATTGCCTCCCCCTCCCGGTCCGGGTCCGTTGCGAGATATACCCGGTCCGCCTTTTTCTCCGCTTTTCGCAGCGCGGCAAGGATTTCCCCCTTTCCCCGGATCGTAATGTATTTTGGCTCGTAATCGTGTTCCACGTCGATCCCCATCTGGCTCTTGGGGAGATCGCGGACGTGTCCGTTCGAGGCCAGCACCTCGTAATTTGAGCCAAGAAACTTTTTTATGGTCTTGACCTTTGCAGGTGACTCTACGATCACCAGATATTTTGGCATGATACCTACCTCCAGAATCTTGGCAATAACTCTACTGCACCCGGGCATAACGGCTATGCTCCGTTTCTCTTATCAGCCCTTTCAGTTCCAGGGACATCAGGCAGTCTCCCAGTGTAGCTATGGGAAGCGCCGTATTTTCTTCCAACTCCAAGAGACTTTTTGAATGCAAATCGAGACTACTATACACTAATTTCTCAGCAGGCGCAAGAGTAATTTTCTCCGAAGATTTCTTTTCTTCTTTCTTAAAATCTGGAAAAACCGTATCTGCAAAATATTCGACTGATAAAATAATATCTGCTCCCTGATTTATCAGTTCATTGCATCCCGCGCTCCATTCATCCCGGGGACGCCCCGGAACAGCCATTACAAGCCTCCCCTGTTCCGCCGCATAATCTGCCGTGATCAGGGAACCGCTCTTTTTACGCGCTTCCACCACAGCCACCACATCGGATAACCCGCTGATGATACGGTTGCGCATGGGAAAATGATATCTCAGAGGCCTCGCCCCGGGAGGAAACTCCGACAGAATACCGCCCTCTCTGACAAGCCGCTCAAACAACCGCCGATTGGAGGCGGGATAACAGCGATCGACGCCGCAGCCCAGCACCGCAAAGCTTGTCCCTCCCCGCTCCAGGGCCGCCCACTGAGCTGCCCCGTCGATCCCACAGGCCGCGCCGCTGATTACCTGTCCTCCCAGCAGCGCCGTCTTCTCCGCCAGAAGCCTGGCCATCTCCCTGCCCTCTGCCGTACACTTCCTGGCCCCCACCAGGGCCACGGCCCTTGACTCCTCACATGGCAGGGAGCCTTTAAAGAACAGACCGTAGGGATGATCGTCAAGGGGCAGCAGCCGTTTCGGATACATAGTATGCGCATGGCTGATAAATTGTATTCCCAATTCCCTGTGGGTATGCACGGTTTTTTCCGGAGAATTTTCCCTGCGGAAGTCCTGCAGCCGCTCGATCCAGCCAAGTCCCCGGTCCCGCAGATGAGCAAGTTCCCGGTCCGATGCCCGGAAGACCGCCTCCGCGCAGGGAAAGCACCGCAGCAGCAGCTCCGTCTGTGTCCGGTAAAGGCCGGGGACGCTGCACAGCCACTCCCAGTACATTTCGCTTTGTGCGTCCGTATACTCCCTTTTCTCCATTCATGCATCTCCTTTTTGTGCTGCCGCAGGCGCTATCAAACCGGCGCCGCAAACAGAATGCGAAGTCCGGGTTCCGGTCCCCGGGCTCTTCACATTAACGTCTGCTCCGGCCGGTACAGTACCGCCTCGTTCAGATGGCGCGTGCCGATCCGCGCGCTGCCTTCCAGATCCGCAATGGTCCGGGCCACACGGATCATCCGGTGATAAGCCCGGGCGCTCAGTTGTTTCTGTTCAAATATCAGCCCCAACTGGTTCTTCGCTTCCTCCGTCATCACACAGCAAGCCTCCAGCGCAGAGGACGGCAGATCCCCATTGAACCGGTACGGACTGCCCCGGTAGCGCTCTGTCTGGATCATATGGGCCCTGAGCACTCTACGCCTTATATCGGCTGTGCTCTCCTCCGGCTCCTCCCCCGCCAGATCCTCATACTGTATCGGTCTGGCCTGGGCGTAGAGATCGATCCGGTCCAGCAGCGGCCGGCTGATCCTCTTCATATACTGCGCCACATCTCTTTCGCTGCAGCGGCATCTGCTCCGATCCGGGTAGTAGCCGCACGGGCAGGGGTTCCGGGACGCTACCAGCATAAAATCAGCGGGAAATACATACTGCCCGCTGTTGCGCGAAATGCGCACCTCTCCCTCCTCAATGGGCTGCCGCAGAATCTCCAGGGCATCCCTCTGAAACTCCGGCAGCTCGTCCAGGTACAGGACGCCCCGATGCGCCAGGCTGATCTCCCCCGGTCTGGGAACCTTCCCGCCCCCAGCGAGGGCGATTGCGGAAACCGTATGGTGGGGCATACGGAAGGGGCGGTGGGTCAGGATGCCCTCCGGAGGCAGGATCCCCGCAACGCTGTGTATCTGGGAGACCTCCAGGGCTTCCTCCACAGACAGGGGCGGCAGGATCCCCGGAATGCGCCGGGCAATCATGGTCTTTCCGGAGCCCGGCGGCCCGCTGAGAAGGAGATTGTGCCTCCCGGCGGCAGCGATCTGTGCAGCCCTTTTCGCTATGTGCTGCCCCCGGATATCCCCGAAGTCCATCTCCCCGGCCGGAGCCGCTTCTGAAAACTTTTCTTCTATATTAATAGATACCTGCTGAAGCCTCCGGTCAGAAACAATATGGTCCACGATCTCCTTCAGGCATCCGGCCCCATATACCCGGATCCCCTGAATTACTCCTCCCTCCCGGACGTTCACCCTGGGAATGATGCAGGAACTGCATCCGGCTCTCCTGGCCTCCATCACCATGCCCAGGACGCCGTGGATCCCATGAACGCTGCCGTCAAGGCCCAGCTCCCCGACCATAAAGACTCCCTCCAGAAGTTCCCGGGGCAAATAGCCGTAGGCCGCCATGACCGCAACCGCGATGGGCAGATCAAACCCGGAACCGGATTTGCGTATGTCCGCAGGCGCCAGGTTGACCGTGACTTTTTTGGGAGAAAGCCGGAAGCCCGCATTTTTCAAAGCGATCCTCACCCGGTCTCCGGCTTCCCTGACTTCAGAGGCCAGATAACCCACCATGGAAAACTGAGGCAGCCCGTCCGCCACATCCGCCTCCACGGAGACAATCCTGCACTCTATCCCGCACAGAGCGGCAGAGTAAACTTTGCTGAACAATCTATTCCCTTCGTTTCTTTAATATAATCTGTTGCATAATTATATCAAAAGAATCATTTTATTTCAAGGGGTAAATTTGAAATATTTGCATGTATGTTTTCCTGGCGGATCATCCATACTAACCGTAAAATGATCCTGCGAGGTGAATGAAATGGAAAAAAAAGACGAAAAAAAAGAACCGGGAAAAAACAATCCTCACGATTTTTCCGATTCCTGTTTTTCAAAAAGCGTCTGTTCCTCCGGAGACTGCACCGGGCTGATTCCCACGCTGCCCGCCTCCGAAGCGGAACTGGACGCATATGAGGAAATGTACCGGTTCTGCCCGGCCCATGTCCCCGGAGACGGCAAAGACGACAGCGGGGATTACACCTGCTGAGCGCCCTCCTTTGCCCTGTCCACGACATACTGCTTTACGGCTTCCCGCTCCATGTCCAGAGACAGTGCCAGCTCTCCGTAAAGGTTATCCTCCGCGATGCGGAAATACTTATTGTCCGACACCGTAGCCTTCTTCCCGGCAGCCATACGGGTGCGTCCTCTCTGATAGATCGTCTTGATGATCCTCAGCAGTTCATAATTGTCGCAGGAGCGGATCGCCTCTTTATAAACGTGTTCACGGCCTTTCTCGTCCTGTATCCACAGCTCCGGAATGTCCTTGAATCCATCGATCAGCTTCAGCGCTTCCTCCCGTCCCATGATGGGACGCATAACGATCCCGTCGCTGTCCACCGGCACATATATGGTGCTGCCCTCCGTGTAACAGGGGGAAAGGGTATAGTACAGCCTTTCTTTTGCCGCGCCTGAAAAATCCAGTGTCCCGATGTTCTGTACACGGCAGACGCCCCGGGTCCCGTATATAATGTAATCCCCTACCTGAAACACGCTATCACCATCCTTGAATGACATTCAACAGTTATTTTTCTATTTTACCATCTCCGGACATTTTATGTAAGGATTTTCCGCAAAAAAGCTGATTTTCAGCGTTTTGTCCAGCGCGCGCCCCGCTGTTTTTTGTATACTTTTTATTGAAAAGCGGGAGACCCGGGCAGGTCTCCCACCATGCGCCCCTGTTCCAAAAGGTTACAGAAAATCTTTCAGGGCTTTCATAAAGTCTTCTTCCGTATGCACCAGGTCTCTTGCCAGCGCCATACTCTCCTGGGATGCGGCGGCGTTCTCGTTCATGCACTTGCCGATGCCCTGAATTCCCATATTGCAGCCATCCATCATCATCTTGGATATCTGGCTGTTGTCGTTTTTCATCTTCATTTTCATTTCCCCGGTAATCCAGGAAAGTGCGGACGCCGCAAGCGGCGGATCCTTCGGCTCCCCGCCGCCCTTTGTCAGCAGTTCGTCCGCCTTCTTTTCGAGCTGCTCATGCTTTCTCTTGTAATCATTGATCACATTGCCAAGCTGAGCCCCGTTGACGTGGGAACTCACCTGGTTCATGCTGTTGATGGCCATCCGGCACCCCTTGCTACATTCCTCCAGAAGTTTCTTTGTCACTTCCTCCATAATCAGCGCCTCCTTTGCGTATTTCCGATATACCTTAGTATTGCCCCTGGGACAGGAAATATGCATTCCCACAGCAAATATCTGTCACTCGGACTTTACGCCGTTTTTCGGGCAGATATCCGCGATGCAGCAGCGGTCGCAGTGAGGCTTCGTGCGGGCGGTACAGACTCCACGGCCATGGTATACCAGACGGTGGCAGAAATCGCTGCCCTCCTCGGGAGGAATGATCTTCCACAGAGCCATCTCCACCTTCTTCGGCTCTTTGACGCCGTCCACCAGTCCCATGCGGTTTGTCAGGCGGATACAGTGGGTATCCGTGACGATGGCGGGCTTGCCAAATACATCCCCCATGACAAGGTTGGCGCTCTTGCGGCCCACTCCCGGAAGTTTCAGAAGCGCGTCAAAATCATCCGGCAGCATTCCGTTATACTGCTCTTTCAATATACGCATACAGGCGCTGATATCCCGGGCCTTGCTTCTTCCCAGACCGCAGGGACGGACGATTTCTTCAATCTGTTCCGGCTGCGCCGCCGCCAGCGCATCCACATCCGGAAATTTTTCATACAGCTTTTCTACCACCACATTCACTCTGGCATCCGTACACTGAGCCGCCAGCCGCACACTGACCAGCAGCTTCCATGCCTGGTCGTAATCCAGGGTACAGCCTGCGTCCGGGTACTCCTCCTTAAGCCTCTGAATAATTTCCAGGGCCAGTTCTTTCTTATCCACAGCTTTATCCTCCTGTACGTTCACCGTATACTTTCCGGAAAAATTTTCAGCACATCCCACAGATGCCGGATTTCGTAGTCCACAGCAACCCCCGCAGTATTTTCCAGTCCATGGGGATTATACCAGCAGCAGAGCATTCCCGCCGCGTTGCCGCCTTTCATGTCGCTGGTCAGGGAATCTCCCACGATCAGCATCTCATGTGGATCCGGCCTTTCTCCGGTCTGCTCTTTAATCACCCGAAACGCATACTCAAAAAAGCCGATCCCCGGTTTCTCCACGCCAATCTCGTCGGAGATAAATACGCCGTCCATGCACGCCCCCAGTCCGGAATCCCGCAGCTTGCCGCGCTGGGCGGCGACCGTGCCGTTGGTGACCACATACTGGCGGATCTTCCCTTTCAGACGGGCGCATAACTCCAGGGAGTTTTCATTTTCAAAAAATTTTGATCCCAGCTTTTCCTGATAGGACTGATTAAACGCCTCCACATCCGGGCAACGGATGCCCTCCTGAGCAAAAAAGTCGGAAAAGCGTCCCACCAGAACCTCCTGTTTCGTCACTTCTCCCCGCTCCAGCGCCTCCCAGTAGCCGCGGTTGATCCGGGCGTACCGCGCCAGCATCGCGTCATCATATCCGGTAAATCCGATTTCCTCCAGACAGGCGAACAAACCGTGCCGCTCTGACCTTTCAAAATCCAGAAGGGTGCCGTCCACATCCCACATGATCGCTTTAATCATCTATTTCCTCCCGCATCTCTTATTTCGGACATTTATGAGAGGCCAGATAGGCCGCACGTCCTTCTTCATAAAGATTCCGCCCTTCACAGTCGATAATGACTACCAGGGGCATCTCTTCCACGTAAAGTTTTCTCAGGGCCTCCGTCCCCAGATCCTCATAGGCGATCCGTTCCGCCTTTTTGATGCATCCGGAAAGGAGCGCGCCCGCACCGCCGATGGCGCCAAAATATACGCCGCCGTACTTTTTCATCGCTTCCACCACCTCCGGAAGCCGGGCGCCCTTTCCGATCATGCCCCGCGCCCCCACCGACATCATTGTGGGGGCGTATGCGTCCATACGCCCGCTGGTGGTAGGCCCCGCCGAACCGATGACCTGACCTGGCCTGGCCGGTGTGGGACCCACATAATAGATCGTGGCGTCCGTGGGGTCAAACGGAAGCTTCTCTCCCCGGGCCAGAGCCTCGCACATCCGCTTGTGTCCGGCGTCCCTGGCGGTATAAACGGCGCCTGTCAGATATACAGCGTCCCCTGCATGGAGCGTTTCTGCCAGTTCTTTTGTCAGAGGCAGTGTAATATGCTTTTCCACTATAGCACCTCCGTCTCATGCCTTGTCACATGGCAGCTGATGTTAACGGCACAGGGCATCCCCGCGATATGGGTGGGCATCGTCTCGATATTCAGCCCGAGAGCCGTTGTCCTCCCTCCAAACCCCTGGGGACCAATTCCCAGACGATTGATTTTTTCCAGCATCTCCTTTTCCAGATCTCCATAGAAGGGATCCGGATTTTGGGAATCCAGGGGACGCAGCAGCGCTTTTTTCGCCAGCAACGCGGCCTTGTCAAAGGTGCCGCCAAGCCCCACGCCCACCACCATGGGCGGACAGGGATTCGGCCCTGCGCTCTCCACGACCTCCAGAATAAAATCGCGGATTCCCTGCAATCCGGCCGATGGCTTAAACATCCGGATCATGCTCATGTTCTCGCTTCCAAAGCCCTTGGGCGCCACCGTGATCTTAATGCTTTCCCCCGGCACGATCTCCGTGTACAGCATGGCCGGGGTATTATCCCCCGTATTTTCCCTGCGCACCGGATCCTTTACAACGGATTTTCTCAGGTAACCCTTGTCATAACCCCTGCGGACGCCCTCGTTCACGGCGTCCCCCAGATATCCCCCCGTGATATGCACGTCCTGCCCGATCTCCAGAAACACGCACGCCATCCCTGTGTCCTGGCAGATGGGCATATGCTCCCTGTCAGCGATCTCAAAGTTCTCAATGATATTGTCCAGAACGCCCCCGGCAATCTCCCCGTCCTCGCAGGCACGGCAGTTTTTGATGGCGGTTTTCACATCCTCCGGCAAATGCTCGTTCGCTTTGATACACAGCCGTTCCACAACTTCCGTAATCTGGTCCGCACTGATTTCACGCATGAAGATGCTCTCCTCCTTTTCCTGTTCGCTCTCATACATTTCTTTTCTATTTTATTACGCATCCCATATCCCGTCAATCAAAATACCGGGACCCCGCCGCGCTGCAGCCTCAAAAAGCCGCTGCCTTTGCACGGCCCGTTGCCATCGCGCAAAAAAGCACCCGACACACAGCCGAGTGCTTCAGCGTGCGCAAGAGGATTCGAACCCCCGACCTTCTGGTCCGTAGCCAGACGCTCTATCCAGCTGAGCTATGCGCACATTGCCTTTCAGCGAAAATAATTATAAATCACCTGTATTCATTTGTCAACCGTTAAAAACGCCTTCCCGCAATCTGAAAAAACTTTCGGTTTTCAAATCCTCCAATATAGGTTAAAATATCCATACAGGTAAAACCGACAGAAAGGGATCGCCATGAACGAAAAAGCTTTAAAGGTACTGGAATACCCTAAGATCATACAGAAAATGACGGAACTGGCCGGTTCCCAGCCGGGAAAAGCCCTGTGCCGGGAACTGGTTCCCTCCTCTGACATCAACGAGATCCGCCGGATGCAAAAAGAGACCAGCGACGCGGTCAGCCGCCTCTGCAGGAAAGGCAGCATATCCTTCTCCGGATTGTCGGACGTCCGGGGGGCGCTCCGGCGTCTGGAGGTGGGCAGCTCCCTGAATATCGAAGAGCTGCTGCGCATCTGCAAACTGCTGGAAACCGCTTCCCGGGTCAAATCCTGGTCCCGGAGTGAAAACCGGGGGGAGATGGAGGAGGATTCCCTGGAGCAGATGTTTGAAGATCTGCAGCCGCTGACCTCTCTGGCGAAGGAGATCCGCCGCTGCATCCTCTCCGAGGAGGAGATCAGCGACGACGCCAGCCCGGGGCTGCGCCAGGTACGCCGTTCCATGAAACAGGCCAATGACCGGATCCGTTCCCAACTGTCCGCACTGGTGAACGGTTCCACCCGCAGCTATCTTCAGGACGCTGTCATTACCCAGCGAAACGGCCGGTTCTGTATCCCGGTCAAGGCAGAGTACCGGGGACAGGTGCCTGGCATGATCCACGACCAGTCTTCCTCCGGCTCCACCCTCTTTGTGGAACCCATGGCAGTGGTCAAACTGAACAACGACCTGCGGGAACTGGAGATTCAGGAGGAAAAGGAGATTGAGAAGGTGCTGGCGACTCTGAGTTCCCAGGTAGCCGAGCAGACAGAGCTTGTAAATCATAATGTGCTGCTGCTCACAGAGCTGGATTTCATTTTTGCGAGGGCCCGGCTCTCTCTGTCCTACAACGGGACGGAGCCGGAGTTTAACGAAGAGGGACGCATCCTCATCAAAAAGGGCCGTCATCCGCTGCTGGATTCCAAAAAGGTAGTTCCGGTGGACATCCGCCTGGGAGATGATTTCTCGCTTCTGGTGATCTCCGGCCCCAACACCGGAGGCAAAACGGTCTCCCTGAAAACCGTAGGACTTTTCACACTGCTGGGACAGGCGGGCCTGCATATCCCGGCCTTCGACCATTCGGAGCTGGCGGTCTTTGAGGAAGTGTACGCGGACATCGGTGACGAGCAGAGCATCGAGCAGAGCCTGAGTACCTTCTCCTCTCACATGACGAATATCGTCTCCTTCTGGGAGAAAGCAGACGAACGCTCCCTGGTGCTCTTCGACGAACTGGGCGCCGGTACGGATCCAACAGAGGGCGCGGCGCTGGCGGTCGCCATTCTGGACAGCCTTCACCGCCGGGATATCCGCACCATCGCCACCACACATTACAGTGAGCTGAAGGTCTACGCCCTGTCCACCCCCGGCGTACAGAATGGCTGCTGCGAATTCAATGTGGAAACGCTGCGCCCCACCTACCGGCTCCTCATCGGCGTCCCCGGCAAGAGCAACGCGTTTGCAATCTCCGAGAAGCTGGGGCTTCCGGATTCCGTCATCGAGGAGGCCCGGGAGCATCTCACCAGCCAGGATGAGAGTTTTGAGGATGTGATCTCGGATCTGGAAGCAAGCCGGGTCACCATTGAGCGGGAACAGCAGGAAATCGACCGCTATAAGCTGGAAATCGAATCCATGCGCAGCAGTCTGCAGCATAAGGAGGATCGTCTGGATTCCAGCAGGGAAGCCATCCTGCAGAAAGCCAGGGAGGAAGCCCAGGCGATTCTCCGGGACGCCAAGGAATACGCCGACGACACGATCCGCAAATACAATAAGCTGGGCAAAGAATCCGGCGCTTCCAGAGAAATGGAGCAGGAACGGGCGAGGCTTCGGGAAAAAATATCCGCAAACGAAAGGAATATGGGACTGAAGGCTTCAAAGAAGCCCGCAAAAGAACTCACCGCCAGGGATCTGCAAATTGGCGACAGTGTCCGGGTCCTGAGCATGAACCTCAAGGGCACCGTCAGCAGCAAACCCGACGCAAAGGGGAATCTGACTGTTCAAATGGGCATCCTCCGCTCCCAGGTCAACCTCAGAGATCTGGAAAAGCTGGAGGAAGAATCCCCCCACCGGTCCCAGACGAAGTCCCGGTCCGGCGGCAGCCAGGTGAAGATGGAAAAATCCTATTCGGTCAGCGCCGAAATCAATCTCATCGGAAAAACCTCCGACGAGGCCATCATCGAGCTGGACAAATACCTGGACGACGCCTATCTGGCCCATATTTCCCCGGTCCGCATCGTACATGGCAAGGGAAGCGGCATTCTGCGCAAGGCAGTCCAGCAGTATCTCCGCCGCCAGAAGCACGTGGCCTCCTACCGTCTGGGAGAATACGGGGAAGGAGATGCGGGTGTCACTATTGTGGAGTTTAAGTAATCAGGAGAAAATATGCTTACAAAACAGAAAATACTGATCGTGGACGACGATGAAAACATTGCGGAACTGATCTCGCTCTATCTCACAAAGGAGTTTTACGAAACGAAGATGGTCTGTGACGGGGAATCCGCCCTGCGGGAGTTCCGGCTCTGGCAGCCGGATCTGATTTTGCTGGATCTGATGCTTCCGGGAATCGACGGCTATCAGGTCTGCCGGGAGATCCGCCAGCGCTCCAGTGTGCCCATCATTATGCTCTCCGCCAAGGGAGAGGTGTTTGACAAGGTGCTGGGGCTGGAGCTGGGCGCGGACGATTACATGATCAAGCCCTTTGATTCCAAGGAGCTGGTCGCAAGGGTCAAGGCCGTCCTGCGGCGTTTTCAGGCCGGGGAGCAGCTTCAGAATCCCAAACCCGCAGGCAAATACGTGGAATATCCTGATCTCATTATCAATCTGACCAATTATTCCGTCGTCTACAAAGGCTCCACGGTTGAAATGCCGCCCAAGGAGCTGGAGCTGCTCTATTTCCTGGCCTCGTCGCCAAATCAGGTGTTCACCCGGGAGCAGCTTCTGGATCATATCTGGGGTTACGAGTACATCGGCGATACAAGGACCGTGGACGTCCACGTGAAGCGTATCCGGGAAAAGATCCGGGATCACGAGAAGTGGACGCTGGCTACGGTCTGGGGCATCGGCTACAAATTTGAAGTGCGAAGCTGAACGATACGGGAGGAAACCATGAAGCGAGAAAAACACAATCTGCTGAACCGGTGCCTGGCGGCCTATTTTCTCTTTATCGCCGGGATTCTTATATTCTTTCTGAGAATCGGCATCCGTCATCCCTGGATGCAGATGGGTGTCACGATCCTGCTCTCTCTGATCCCGCTTCTGGTCTTCTGGTTTTGCCTGTACCGCCCTCTGGCTGAACTCATCCGGAAAGCCTCCCGGGCTGCCGCCGGGGACGCCCGGCCCGAACCGAAATATTACGGCGACAATGAACTGGAGGAACTGAATACGGCTTTGAATTATCTGACGGAATCCGTAAACACGTTCAGCGAATCCCAGAGAAAATTTATTTCAAATATTTCCCACGATTTCCGCTCGCCGCTGACCTCCATCAAGGGGTATGTGGAAGCCATTCTCGATGGGACGATCCCCGTTAAAATGCAGGAGCGCTATCTCCATATTGTAGTCAGTGAAACCAAGCGGCTGAACAACCTGACGGAGGGCCTGCTGACCCTGAACACCTTCGACGATCAGGGCGTCTATCTGGAATGGACGGATTTTGACCTGGTACCGGTGGTGACGGACACCATTGATGCGTTCGAGGGACTCAGCCAGAAAAAAAATATTCAGATCCATCCTTCCTTCACCGCGGCCTCCATCCCGGTACACGCGGACATGGCGCGCATCCAGCAGGTGCTATACAATCTTGTGGATAACGCAATTAAATTCAGCTACAATGATTCGGTGATCGAAATCCGCGTAAACGGCAACCAGAAAAAGCGTGTTTTTGTCTCTGTGAAGGACAACGGTATGGGTATTTCCAGGGAAAATCTGCCCAAAATCTGGGACCGCTTTTACAAAACGGACGCCTCCAGAGGCCGGGACAAAAAGGGGACGGGTCTGGGCCTGTCCATTGTAAAAGAGATCCTCCGCGCCCATGATCAGAATATCGACGTCATCAGCACGGAGGGAGTCGGATCGGAATTTGTATTTACGCTGAGCAAGCCGGAGTGAACTCCATACGTTTTAAGGAGATTCTTTATCATGGACAA
This sequence comes from uncultured Lachnospiraceae bacterium, assembly GCA_964591265.1. GTDB lineage: Bacteria > Bacillota > Clostridia > Lachnospirales > Lachnospiraceae > Choladousia. The sequence continues at coordinate 95,851 of CAZQAB010000002.1, read as the reverse complement.
ACCTCCCTCTCCCCTCTGAAACGGATATGGACACCTCTGCAATTTTCCGGGGATTTGTCCGCAAAGCCGCAGGGCGGGCTTTTGTAATACGGAAAAACGATCCCGTCAGATCTTTGCCAGCGCCTGGGCGAGATCCGCAATCAGATCTTCCTTGTCTTCAAGGCCGCAGGAGATACGCACCAGCCCTGCCGGAACCCCGGCGGCGGCCAGTTGCTCATCCGTCATCTGCCGGTGGGTCGAGGTGGCGGGATTCAGACAGCAGGTGCGGGCGTCCGCCACATGCGTCTCGATGGCCGCCAGCTTCAAATGCTTCATAAAGGTCTCGGCCGCCGTTCTTCCTCCCCTCAGTTCAAAGGAAACGACGCCGCATCCGCCGTTCGGCATATATTTCTTCGCGATCTCATAATACTTATCCCCCGGCAGACCGGAATAAATCACATAGGCCACCTGCGGCTGCTTCTGCAAAAATTCCGCCACGGCCTGTCCGTTCTCCACATGGCGGGGCATCCGCACATGCAGGGACTCCAGCCCAAGATTCAGGATAAACGCATTCTGGGGCGACTGGATACAGCCAAAATCCCGCATGAGCTGGGAGGTACACTTCGTAATAAATGCACCCTCCCTGCCGAACTTTTCCGCATATGTGATTCCATGATAGGACTCATCCGGTGTGCATAACCCGGGGAATTTGCCGGCGTGGGCCATCCAGTCGAATTTTCCCGCATCCACAATGGCGCCGCCCACTGCTGCGCCGTGGCCGTCCATATATTTCGTCGTGGAATGGGTCACAATATCCGCGCCCCACTCGATGGGCCGACAGTTCACGGGAGTTGGGAAGGTGTTATCCACGATCAGCGGTACGCCATGAACGTGGGCCGCTTCTGCAAATTTCTCGATGTCAAGCACGGTCAGCGCCGGATTTGCAATCGTTTCCCCGAAGACCGCCTTCGTATTTTCCCGGAAAGCCCCGTTCAGCTCTTCCTCCGTGCAATCCGGAGATACAAATGTCACCTGAATCCCCATTTTCGCCATGGTTACGGAAAGCAGGTTGAAAGTGCCTCCGTAAATGGAGGAGGATGCCACAATGTGACCGCCGCACTCGCAGATATTAAAAATCGCAAAGAAATTCGCCGCCTGTCCGGAGGAAGTCAGCATGGCCGCCGTGCCTCCCTCCAGCTTCGCAATCTTCGCCGCCACGCAGTCGTTCGTAGGATTCTGCAGCCGGGTATAGAAATACCCCGAAGCCTCCAGGTCAAACAGTTTTCCCATATCCTCGCTGGTGGCGTACCGGAAGGTCGTGGACTGGATAATGGGGATCTGCCTTGGCTCCCCGTTTCCCGGCGTATAACCGGCCTGAACACATTTTGTACTCATCTTATAATCGCCCATGGAATTTTCCTTTCACATATTTCAGCGCCGCCCGTCAGGCCCCTACAGCCACGCTTTCACCTGCTCGTAAACGCCTGGGCCGTCCAGCTTGTACTTCTCAAGCAGCTTCACCGCCGGGCCCGACTCGCCGAACACATCCTGCACGCCGATTCGCAGCACCGGTGTGGGCGCCTTTGCAGACAGAACCTCGCATACGGCTCCGCCCAGGCCGCCGATCACAGAGTGTTCCTCCACGGTAACCACTTTGCCGGTCTCCTTTGCGGCTGCGATTACCAGCTCTTCATCCAGAGGCTTGACGGTGTGGATGTTGATGACCTTCGCGGATATCCCGTCCCTTTCCAGAGCTTCCGCCGCCTCAAGGGCGCTGTTTACGCACAGGCCGGTGGCGATGACCGTCACGTCTTTGCCCTCTCTCAGAGTAACCCCCTTACCGATCTCGAATTTGTAGTCCGGATTGTCGTTGATGACCGGAACCGCAAGACGACCGAAGCGCAGATATACAGGGCCAACATACTCGTATGCGGCCCGCACGGCCGCCCTGGCCTCCACATCGTCGCAGGGATTGATGACCACCATACCCGGAATCGTGCGCATCAGGGCAAGATCCTCGTTGCACTGATGGGAAGCGCCGTCCTCACCCACGGAGATGCCCGCATGGGTGGCGCCGATCTTCACATTCATATGGGGATAGCCGATGGAGTTGCGCACCTGCTCAAAGGCGCGGCCGGAAGCAAACATGGCAAAGGTGCTGGCAAAAGGTACTTTCCCTGTGGTGGCAAGTCCCGCCGCGATGCCCATCATGTTGCCCTCAGCGATCCCGCAGTCGATGTGGCGCTGCGGAAATTCTTTCTTAAATATGCCTGTCTTTGTGGCGCCCGCGAGGTCGGCATCCAGTACCACAATATCTTCATGCTCTCTGCCAAGCTCCGCGAGAGCCTTGCCGTAGCTCTCTCTGGTAGCGATCTTTTTTACTTCTGACATAATGCTTCCCCCACTTTCTCTAAATCTGCCATGGCAACTGCGTACTGCTCGTCATTGGGAGCGGTGCCGTGCCATGCCGCCTGATTCTCCATAAAGGATACGCCCTTGCCTTTGACGGTCTTCATAATAATCGCGCTGGGCTGGCCTTTCGTCTCTCTGGCCTCCTTAAACGCGGCCCGAAGCTGATCCATATCGTTGCCGTCCGCCACATTGATCACATGGAAGTTGAAAGCCTCGAATTTTTTATCGATGGGATACGGAGAGCAGACGTCCTCGATCCTGCCGTCGATCTGCAGTCCGTTGTTGTCAACGATCACCACAAGGTTATCCAGCTTGCGGTGGCCTGCAAACATGGAGGCCTCCCATACCTGACCCTCCTCGATTTCGCCGTCGCCCAGGAGCGTGTACACCCGGTAATCCTTTTTGTCCAGCTTGCCTGCCAGCGCCATCCCCACAGCCGCCGAGATTCCCTGTCCCAGGGAGCCGGAGGACATATCGATGCCCGGAATGTGCTGCATACACGGATGCCCCTGAAGATGGGAGCCAAGATGCCGCAGAGTAGGCAGATCGTCCACCGGGAAATAGCCTCTGTGAGCCATTGCGGAATAGTAGCCCGGAGCCGTATGACCTTTGGATAGAACGAAGCGGTCCCTGTCCGGATTCTTCGGATCCCTGGGATCGATATTCATCTCCTCAAAATACAGGTAGGTAAACACGTCTGCTGCGGAGAGCGATCCGCCCGGATGTCCGGCTTTCGCGCTATGTACGGCAGTCACGATACCTTTACGAACTTCGTTCGCAATTTTTTGCAGTTCAAGTGTCGTCATAATGGTTAGCTTCCTTTCTGTTTATTTGTCGTTTCACATTTCTTTTATCTTTTTTATCATACACTTTTTTTGCCGTTTCGTCCAGACATTTATATGGCGGTACCTGTGTCAATAAATCTGAACCCGCATCATATCCCGCATCATTCGATGCTCTTGAGAGACTCCACCATATCGATCTTCTTCAGTTTGAAGTACATCGCCAGGTTTACAATGACCGAAAAGCCCACGGTAAACAGCGTTCCTATGATAAAGCTGGACAGATTGATATTCCGGCCGAACATACAGGCCTCCACCTCCACCGTCGTGATCACGTACATATGCAGGAATTTCCCGATGAAAATGCCAAGAACCGCGCCGATCAGCGTCAGGATCACATTCTCCCGGTAAACGTAGGCCGCCACCTCCATGTCGTAAAAGCCCAGCACCTTCAGCGTCGCCAGTTCCCTGCGCCGCTCGTTGATGTTGATATTGTTCAGGTTATAGAGCACCACAAAGGCCAGCATACCCGCAGAGATGATGATCACCACTATGACGATATCCAGCGCTCCCAGCATATTGTCGAGCCGTTCTTCCATGGTTCCGGTATAAGTGATATTCAGCGCCGCGTCCTGACTCAGAATATCCTCGCCGATCTTCTCAATTACGGCTTCTTCCTCCCCGCTGCTCCAGAATATGCAGTTGTATTCCGGCGCTTCGCCGTAAAGCTCTTCGTAGAGCGACGGAGTCAGATACAGGTAATGGTACAGGTAATTCTCGCAGATTGCCAGAACCGGCACCTCGATGTTCCCGCCCTCATCCTGCTTCAGCGTGATGGTTTCCCCGGCCTTTATGCCCAGTTCATTCGCTATTTTCTCCGTGAGGACCGCGCCCTCGTCCGTCAGCTCATACTCCTCTTTGCTGACCCTGTCCCGCAGATCGAAAAACTGTCCGAACTCCTCCACATTTTCAGGAACATACACATACAGATCCCACGCTTTCTTCGTAATGCCCTCGGTCTGTACCTCCTGCTGCTTTGCGAAAAACCGCATGGAGGCGGTCACCCGGCTGTCTTCCTGAACCGTATCCAGCACCTTTTGCTGTTCTTCCTCTGATTTGTCCGTATCCAGGATCACCATGGCGTCATACGTCTGCAGATTTTCAAACTGCAGAACCGCCACGTCCATGATCGAATCCCGCAGCCCGTATCCCACCAGCAGCAGCCCCATGCAGCCGCCGATGCCGATAACCGTCATCAGAAAACGCTTTTTGTAGCGCATCAGATTTCGCACCGTGGATTTCCAGGAAAAGCTCAGGTTGCCCCACAGGATCGGAATATATTCCAACAGTACGCGCTTGCCCTCTTTGGGAGACGGCGGACGCATCAGCTCTGCCGGCACAGCCTGCAGTTCCCGGAAACAGGCGGACAAAGTAGCCCCCAGCGTACACACCAGGGCCAGCCCGGAGGCGATCAGCGCGTAGGTCAGATTGTAGGGAATTACGATCCCGGGCAGATACTGGAACATAATACCGTAGGCGTTGATGATGACCCACGGAAAAACCTTTTCTCCAAACAGGACGCCGAAAACGCTCCCGCCCAGCGTGGCAAACAGCGCGTATTTTATGTATTTGGAAGCGATGGACGTCCTACTGTAGCCCAGCGCTTTCAGCGTGCCGATCTGCGTCCGCTCCTCCTCCACCATTCTGGTCATGGTGGTCAGGCTGATGAGCGCGGCCACGACGAAGAACAGGATCGGAATCACCTTTGCGATATTGGATAACCGGTCCGCGTTCTCCCCAAAGCTGGTGTTCTCCGGCAGGGAACTCCGGTCGTACACATACCACTCCGGATATTTCAGCTCCGCCAGCTCCTTCTCCCCGTCCTCGATCTTCTCCTGCGCATCCGCCAGCTCCTGCTCGGCATCCTCGATCTCCCGGCGGCCCTCAGCGATCTCATCCTCCGCCTCCTGCCGTCCTTCCTCATATTCCGCCCAGCCGTCTATAATCTCCCGTCTGCTCTCCTTCAGCTCCTCCTCACCCTCGGCCACCTCCTTGCGGCCGTCCGCAAGCTCTTTCCTCGCATCCTCCAGTTCCTGGCGGGCATCCGCTATCTCCTGCTCTCCCGTCTCCAGCTTGGCCAGCGATGCGTTAAGCTGCGCCCAGCCGTCGTCCAGTTCCCGCCGGGCCGCATCCAGTTCGCTTTTGCCCGCCGCAAGGGCCGCATACCCGTCGTCGATCTCCTGCTGCCCTTCCTCAAGCTGCTTCTGCGTGGCCTCCAGGGTCGTTTTCGCCTGGGCAAGCTCGGTCCGTCCGGCATCCAGTTCCGTTTTGGCCGCCTCGGTCTGCGCCCGGCCCTCCGCAAGCTGCCGGGCCGCCTGAGCAAGCTGCGCTTCCGTCTGATCCAGGGTCTCCTTTGCAGCGTTGATCTGGTTGATCTGCCCCAGTAGCTGCTCGGCCGTACTCTGGGCCGACGCAAGCCCTGTACCGGCCTCCTCCAGACCCGCCTGGATCTGGCTAAGGCCCGCCTGGGCTTCGGCAAGAGGCCCCTGATATTCCTGCAGGGCAGCTTCTATTCCTTTCACTTTTCCATCGCAGGTGGATAACTGGCTGTTCGCTGTTTCAAGTTGATTTCTAAAGTCTTCGATCTGCGCCTTCAGCTCGTCCACGTTCTCATCTTCGTCTGTCAGGCTTTCCAGTTCACTCTCCAGGCTCCCGATCTGGTCAGACAGACTTTTCACCTCAGCCTCAGCGCTATCAAAGTCGCTCTGAGCGTCAGACAACTGTTCCTGCAACTCTGTGACCTTATTGGTGAGCTGGTTCACCTGCTCCTGGGCCGCCTTCTCCTGATCCTGCAGCTGTGCAACCGTGGCCTCAAGCTGTTCCGCTGTGCTCTGGGCTGTCTCATAGCCCTCCTGCAGCGCCGGAAGATTGGCTTCCGCCGCCTCGTATTGTGTCTTCCCTTCGACATACTGGGCATAGCCCTCGTCGTAGGCTGCCTGGTTCTCAGTCAGCTCCGCCTCCGCCTCAGCAAGCTGCGCTTCCCCCGACTCGATCCCGGCAAGCCCGGCGTTATAGTCCTTCCAGCCCTGTTCGACCTGCTTTGTACCCTCGTCGATCTTCTTCTGCGCCGCCTCTAATTGCCCGGTCGCTGAAGCTGCCTCGCTGTTGTACCTGGCAAGGCCGGACTGGTACTCGGCCTCTCCTTTCTCCAGCGTCGCCCGCGCCCCGGCGATCTGTGCCTTTCCGTCCGCAAGCTCCTGTATCCCTGACGCAAGCTCCTCAAATCCCTCGTCGATCTGTCTTTGGGCGTCTGCGATCTGTTCTTTGGCATCCGTCAGCTCCCGCTTCCCTTCCCGGAACTGTTCCTCGCCGTCGATCAACTCGGATTCCGCCTCGGCAAGCTCCGATTCTGCCTCGGCTTCACCGTCCGCAAGCTCCTGCTTCGCATCCTCCACCTTTTGCTGACCGTCCTCTACCTCCTGCTTCGCATCTTCAATGGTCTGCTGCGCCTCCTCGACAACCTCCGCATAGCGGATCTCGCAGCGTCCGTCCGTAATCTCCCCGATCCGGTCGCAGACCGTCTCCACCAGCTCGTCATAGGCGTCGGAAAAGGCCGGCGCTTCCTTCGCGCCCTCCACTGTGGCATAGATAACGCCGTAGGCTTCCGAATCAAAATCCTCCTCAGGCAGATAGATAAAACCCGACACAGAACCGTTTCCAAGGGCGGTGCTTCCACGCCCGAAGGATATGTAGCATGGGCTGTAGCCGATCCCCGCCACCGTGAACTCCCGGAAACGGATGGTACTGTCATCCTCATCAGAAACGGAGATCACCAGCGTATCCCCCACCCGGTAACCCTGACTCTGGGCGTAAGAGGCGTCCAGGAAGCACTCCCCGGACTTCTCCGGCAGACTGCCCTCCGATGCCGCAAGAAGATTTATTCCCTCCGGTATGGATTCGACATGAAGCACCTCGCGGGCATCCTCCTCGCCGCAGAACACATCCTCCATATAGCACCCGACCGCCTGCCCGACGCCCTCCGTATCCGCGATGGCCGCCAGATCCTGCTCCGTCAGTCCAAGGGTGCTGATAACCCGTATATCCATCAGATTGCTCTCGTCAAAATACATATCTCCCGTGGCGCGCATATCCGGAGCGGACGACTGAATTCCGGAAAAAAAAGCCACTCCCAGAGCGACAATAAAGAAAATAGAGAGAAACCGGTTCAGGCTTTTTTTAATTTCAACGTGAAAATCTTTTCTCAGTGCTCTCTTTTTCATAAGCTGCTTTTTACCACTCTATCGTATCCACGGAAACAGGATGGTCATTCATCTTCTGATCTGCCACCCGTCCGTTTTTGACCCGGATCACACGGTCCGCCATGGGCGCAATGGCCGAATTGTGGGTGATGACAATGACAGTCATTCCCTTTTCCCGGCACATATCCTGCAAGAGCTTCAGGATCGCCTTGCCGGTCTGATAATCCAGAGCGCCTGTGGGCTCGTCGCAGAGCAGGAGTTTTGGATTTTTGGCAAGGGCCCGGGCAATCGATACCCTCTGCTGCTCCCCGCCGGAAAGCTGGGCCGGAAAATTTTTCATGCGCTGTCCAAGACCCACCTCCGACAAAACCTGCCGCGCATTCAGAGAATGCCGGCAGATCTGCATAGCGAGTTCTACATTTTCCAGAGCGGTCAGATTGGGAACCAGGTTATAAAACTGGAACACAAAGCCGATATCGTCTCGGCGGTACCGGGTCAGGCGTTTCTGGCTGTATCTGGCGACATCCTGCCCGTCCACCAGGACGGCGCCGCTGCTGGCCGTGTCCATGCCGCCCAGAATGTTCAGCACCGTCGTCTTGCCGGCGCCGCTGGGACCGACGATCACCACAAACTCGCCTCTCATAATCTCGAAATCGATTCCGTCCACCGCATGGATCTCGATCTCCCCCATATGGTAGACCTTCGTCACATTCTCCAGTTTGACAAATGCCTCCGGCATTCCTGTTCCTCTTTTCTTTCCGTTCTTGGACGGCGGTTTTTGACATATTTATTTTACTAGGGTATACCAAAACCCGCAACGACTTTATGAAAATTTAATGATACGCTCTACTTCCGGTCGGCCAGCTCCACGTAGGGCATATGGTGGCCCACATATTTGTAGGCCGGACGAATGATCTTGCCGTCGTTGACCAGCTCCTCAATGCGGTGGGCGCTCCAGCCCGCGATCCGGGAAATGGCAAAGATCGGCGTGTACATCTGCTTGGGAATGCCCAGCATGGAATACACAAATCCGCTGTAAAAGTCCACGTTGCAGCAGATCGGCTTGTGAAGCTTTTTCTTTGCCGTCAGAAGCTCCGATGCAATCCGCTCCACGCGCTCGTACAGTTCAAACTCCTCATATTCATTCTTCTCAATGGAGAGAGACCTGGCGTACTCCTTTAAAATGACCGCCCGGGGATCGGACAGAGTATAGACCGCATGGCCCATGCCGTAGATCAGGCCGCTGCCGTCAAAGGCTTCTTTGTTGATGATCTTCATCAGATAGTCCCGGATCGCGCCGTCGCTGCCCCAGTTATGAACGTGCTCCTTGATATCCGCAAACATATTCTCCACCTTCAGATTTGCGCCGCCGTGCCTCGGCCCTTTCAGGGACCCAAGAGAGGCCGCCACCGCAGAATAGGTATCGGTGCCGGTGGAGGATATCACATGGGTGGTAAAGGTGGAGTTGTTGCCGCCGCCGTGCTCCGCGTGGATCACAAGGGCGATATCCAGTACTCTGGCCTCCAGATCCGTGTAATTGCCGTCGGCGCGGAGGAGACGCAGAATATTCTCCGCCGTGGAGCGTTCCGGATCCGGATAGCGAATCACCAGGCTCCGGTCATTGTGGTAATGCTGGTAGGAATGGTATGCGTATACGGAGATCAGCGGGAATGCGGCGATCAGCGACAGACACTGCTTCAGCACATTGGGAATCGAGATATCGTCCGGATTCTCGTCATAGGAATACAGGGTGAGTACGCCTCTTTGCAGCGCGTTCATGATGTCCACGCTTGGCGCTTTCATAATGACGTCCCGCACAAATTTGTTCGGAAGCTCCCGGTACTGGCTCAGCAGTTCTATAAAGGACCGAAGCTGCTGCTGATTGGGAAGATCGCCGAACAAAAGCAGATAGGCGGTCTCCTCATAATTAAATTTTCGTTTGGCGAATCCGTTCTTGAGATCCATAATATCATAGCCTCTGAAAAACAACTGGCCTTCCTGAGGCTCCTTCTCCCCATCTACCGTCTTAAAAGCAACCACATCGGAAATCTCCGTAAGCCCGGTGAGGACGCCCTTGCCGTCGGACTCCCTGAGTCCCCGTTTCACGTCATATTCCTGATATAAATTCAGATCCATCGCACCCGAGATCATGCAGTATTTTACAAGTTCTGCCAGCCGGATATCCCTGATCTTTCTTTCCGTATCACTCTTCATCATGGTAATTCTCCTCCTCCCCTGATAAATCTTCTGCAGAAACCGGGTTTCTAAAAAAACACAAGAGTGTCGTTTTCCCCCACACCCTTGTGTATGATCCGCGTCTTTTTGCATTTTCGGAAAAAGCGTCAGCTCCACTTCCGTATGTATTCCCCAACTTCGGCCAGTCTGGCCCGGTTAATGGAATAATAAGACCACTTTCCCTGTTTCCTGCACGTTACGATCCCTGTTTCCACCAACAGCTTCATATGATGGGAAAGGGTGGACTGCACAATATCCAGAGATCCCAGCAGCTCTCCCGCACTGAGTTCCCGCTCTTTCAGAAGATCCAGGATCTGCAGACGGTTCGGATCGACAAATGCACGCATAACTGCGGCCATATCTCCGTTTGCCCCGGCAGGATGCCTGCCCTTGCCGGCGCCTGTCTTTGATCCCGGCCTCTTCGCCACGGCGCTCTCTGTTTTTGGTTCCGGCTTCTTTGCGGCGGTATCTTTTTCTTTTGTCTGCGATTTTATATGTCTGTCTTTTTTGTCGGACTTTTCGGCTTTCTGTCCGCCCTTTTTCAGCTTGTCCTGCTTCTCCGGTTTTTTCTGTTTTTTCTTTTTTCCCATTATGATCTCCCCTGCTCTGCCGCCCTGCTGGGAGGGCCTGAAAAACGCTTCATAGGATTCATTTTAACATAGTTTGCCGGTTCCGTAAAGCATCGGATTTCCGCTACTCGTACACCACTACCGGAGTCCCCACGGATACCGTCTCATAAATGATCTGAACCGCGTCATAGGGAGTGTTTACGCACCCGTGAGATCCGTTGTACAGATAGATGTCGCCGCCGAAGCTGGTCCTGGTCTGCAGATCATGAATCCCGATATTTCCGTTAAAGGGAATCCAGTAATCCACGGGGGCGCGGTAATCTTCCCCCACCAGCACGGCATCCCGCTCCTTCGCGTCCACGGCCCACACGCCGCCCGATGGCGTGCCGTGTCCGTTGGTGGGATTTCCGGTGACCACCGGCGTGTCCGCCACAAGCTCCCCGCCGCTGTAACACCACATCTCCTGCCCGGAAATACAGATTTCCACATAAGTATAACCGATCCCGCTGTTGTCATGGCTCTGCCCCTCGCGGGTGTACACTGCCTCCAGCGTCCCGCAATAGCCTGTATTCAGCGCTTCCAGCAATTCGATAGCCGTCGCGTTCTGGTTCATGGTCCATCCATAGTCTCCCCCGCAGAGAGTGACTGTGGTACCCATAGAGGTCTGAAATTCAAAGGGCACGTCATAGGTGTCGTATTTGGCCGCCAGGGATTCCACATATTCCATCACCGACGTATCGCTGATCACAAATTCCCCGTTGGTCGTTTTTGTAATCCAGCCCTGGAGCACCGCTGTATCTATCTCCTCCCGGGCGCTGCCGAAATCCAGGGCGACCCGGGCGCTCGCCAGCTCGCTCATGGCGGCGGCATCCGCCTGCAGGCCCGGGTCGTTCTGATAAACAACGGGATCTATATAGCAGCCCTCCTCCTCCAGAGACACCTCTGTGGACCCGGAGGTGAGCGCCGCCAGGATCGTCTCCCGCGTCTTGGATTCGTCCAGGGTCGTGCCCATGACCTCCGCCGTCACCTCATATCCCGTATCTGTCGCGGATATATATGCATCGCAGGGCGCTGTCATGCGGGCGGTATCCATGCATTCCAGACTGTTGATGCTCTTTTTCGCAAGGGATACGCTGTAGGAGAACGCCACCGGACTGCTTCCGGAATACCCGGTCAGCAGCATGAAGGGCCAGATATAAGATTTCTGCGCTTTCAGAAGCTGATCCACGCCGCCGTTCTCCTCATACCGCAGATCAATCTGGGAAGCGATGATGGATTCGCTTTTATCCTCCCGCTCCCGGATGTTCAGCGTATAATCCGCCAGCCTGGATTTTATCTCCTCCCTGACCTCCTCCTTATTCTTCCCGCCGCAATCGATCCCATAGACGGAGATTCCCGCATAAAAATGTCCCCCGAAATAAACCGCGCCCGCGGTGTAAAACAGGACCGCTGCGCCGCCTGCTGCCAGAAGGATTATTTTCTTCAGGGACGTCCCCGTTTGAAAACAGTCCCGGAGCTTTTTCTTTCCGCCGCGCCCCGGAATTTCTTTTTCCCTCAGAATCTCGCTGCGGCGCTTTGGGGCCTCTTCTTCTTCCTCCTTCAATATCTCGCTGCGGCGTCTCGGATGCGCTTCCTCTTTCAGCAATTCGCTGCGGCGTTTATGCTCTCTCTCACTCATGCCTTTATTTTCCCCGGCTTTCCCTCGTTCTTATTCACACGCCGCCATGATTTCCCGGCAGATATCCTCCACGTTTCTGCCGTCCGTGGACACCGTCAGATCCGCCGCCGCCTGATAGCGGGGCGCCCGCTGACGCAGCAGTTCCTGAATATAACCCACATTCATATTCCCCTCCAAAAGCGGCCGGGTATGGAGATTTTTCACCCTCTTATAGATTGTCGCGGCCTCCGCGTCAAGATACACGATTTTGCCGTTTTTTTTCATCTCCTTTACATTCCTCTCCCGCAATGCCGCGCCGCCGCCGCAGGAAACCACCGTATTATTTTCCTGCTGCAGCCCTTCCAGCAGTTCCGTCTCCAGACGGCGGAAATATTCCTCCCCCCGCAATTCAAAAATGCGGGAAACGCTCATTCCCTCCCGGGCTTCGATCTGCTCATCCATTTCGATCAGGCGCATCCCGTATGTTTTTTTCAGACAGCGGGCGACTGCAGATTTCCCGGCTCCCATAAATCCGATCAAAAAGATATTCCCTCTCATTGCGTTTTCCTGCTTTCTCAATGATTTTCACCCAGAACTATAGCATTGAACCATCCGGCGGGCAAGAGCAAAAAAGCCGGTATAAATGCAGGACAGGCCATACCCGCCCGGAGCATTTCATACCAGCTTTTGTATTACGTCCCGCTTTGCCTGCTGAAAGCTATTCGGTCTCGCTCTCCCTTGCAATACCGTCAGAAACTGCCTCTGTCTCCTTAGCAGCTTCCTCAGAAACCGCTTCCGTTCCTGCCTCGGTTTCGGCTTCCTCAGGCTCCGCCAGATAGTAATCAAAAACGATCTGCTCCAGAATTTCCTCGTCCGTGCTTACCTCGACGGCTTCCGTCCACTCGTCATAAAGCTCCTCCAGACATTCTTCCCTGCGTTCCTCAACGATATTCTCTTTCTCCTCGTCGGTAGCTTCCCGGTCAAGCTGGGTCACCAGATTCACAACGTAATAGCTCCCGGTGGAGACAAGGATCGGCTCGTCTACTACGGTGCCGTCCTCCAGTCCGTCGGTGGCTTCCACCAGTTCTGTGAGGGAATAATCGCTGCCAAATGTGTTCTCGGAAACCGTCTTGCCCAACTCCTCGGCAGCTTCCTCAAACCCGTAGCCCTCCGCAATCAGGTCCAGCATTTCCCGGGCCTGGACATAGGCGCGTTCACGGGCCGCAACCGTCTCCGGATCCTCCGTCTCGGCCTCGGTCTGCGTTTCAATCTCTGTTTCGATTTCTGTCTCGGTTTCCGCATCCGATACGGTCTCTTCCTCTGACCCGGCATCTTCGGTCTGCGTCTCATCCGCAGACCTGGAATTTACAGAGTCGTTGTCTGTCAGATCCGCCGTCTCGGTTTCAGCCTGCTCCTCCGGTTCTTCCGACTCCTCTTCCAGGTACAACTCCTCCGTCTCAGTCTCAGTCTCTTCCTCTGTCTCGGTCACAGGTGCAAAGATCACGTACTGGATCTTTCTCTGGGCGGCCTCCTCATCCGATACCTCCGTATCCACATCCGCCGTCATCTGTTCCTCCATCCTGGCCTGGACCAGGCAAAGCTCCAGGTAACGCTCTACGATCTCCTGTGTCGCAAAGAGGGTCTCCAGGATGGACTCGTCATTATCCGCAATAAACCGGGCGGCTGCAGCCGAAATATTTTCTTTATCTTCATCCGTAACCGTAACCCCGTAATCCTCCATATGCTGCTCCGCAAGAAGCGCTTCCGTCAGGGTCGTAACGACCTGGGATTTGGCCTGCTCACCCAGAGTGGAGCCCGTACCGAACAGATCTTCGTTGAAGGGATCTTCCACTCCAAGGGACTGATACAGGCTCTCCACCGACGCCTGCGTATAACGGACCGCAAAATTCACCACGCCTGCGGAAATGGTATCCTCATCCACCGTGATCGCAGCGGCTTCCGTATCAAATGTCTCTTTCTTTTTGGAACAGCCTGCCAGAGAAGTCAGCGCAAGCGTCGCGCTCAGGCCCAGTACGGCTGCCTTTCTGATTGCTTTTTTCATCTTTTCCTCCATTCTACACCGTCTATGGCGCAAGTGAGGATCGTTCCTCACAGTAAATTCACCATAATATTATAATCGTTTTCAGAACATCGTGCAATAAAAAAGTTATGAAGATAAGAAGTGTCCCCTTTTTGACTGGATTCAGTCCGGAAGCAGCGTATGCAGCGCCGCCAGCAGCTCCTTCACCAGATCCACAATGCCGCTCTCCTCCTTCCCGTTCACCTGAGGGCGTACATAGGTAAAATAGGGAGGCGTATCGATGGTGAATTTCAGGCGCCCCCTGTAATATTTCAGCAAGCCGTCGATCTTTGCGGTGTCGATCCGGGCCTTTTCATACATCAGGATACGGATTTCGTTTCCCTTCTGGGTCAGCTCCGTGACGTACACCTCATGGGCCAGAGCGCGCAGCCGGGCCACCAGCAGAAGATTCTGTACGCTGCGGGGCGGTTCGCCGTAACGGTCCATCAGCTCGTCCAGCATATCGTCGTACTCTTCGCCCGTCTGAATGCCGGCGATCCGCTTGTAGGCATCCAGCTTCTGGTATTCGTTGCTGATGTAGCGGTCCGGAATGTAAGCGTCCACGTCAATATCCAGAGTCGTCTCGTAATTCTCCTCCGGCGCGCTCTCCCCCTGCAGTTCTCTGACGGATTCGTTCAGCAGCTTGCAGTAGAGATCGTAACCCACCGCCTCCATATGGCCGTGCTGCTCGCTCCCCAGCAGATTCCCGGCGCCCCGGATCTCCAGATCCCGCATGGCGATCCGGAAACCGCTGCCCAGTTCCGTAAATTCCCGGATGGCAGACAGCCGCTTCTCCGCCACCTCCGGGAGCATTTTGTTGCGGCGGTACATCAGAAAAGCGTAGGCCGTCCGGCTGGAACGCCCCACCCGGCCCCGGATCTGATAAAGCTGGGACAGACCCATGCTGTCCGCATCGTGGACGATCATGGTATTGACGTTTGGAATATCCAGGCCGGTTTCAATGATCGTGGTGGTCACCAGCACATCGATGTCGCCGTTGATAAAATCGTACATGATCTGCTCCAGCTCCCGCTCCTTCATCTGGCCGTGGGCATAGGCCACCTGGGCCTGGGGCGCCAGCTTTGCCACCGTGTTCGTCATATCCACGATGGTGTTCACCCGGTTATAGACGTAGTAGACCTGTCCGCCCCGGGCCAGCTCCCGGCTGATGGCCTCCCGGACCATCTCCTCATTGTACTCCATGACATACGTCTGAACGGGTACCCGCTCCTGGGGCGCCTCCTCCAGCACACTCATATCCCGGATGCCGATGAGGCTCATGTGCAGCGTTCTGGGAATGGGCGTGGCTGTCAGAGTCATAACGTCCACATCCGTTTTGAGCTGTTTGATCTTCTCCTTGTGGCTCACCCCAAAACGCTGTTCCTCATCGATCACCAGAAGCCCCAGATTCTTGTACGCCACATCCTTTGACAGCAGACGATGGGTTCCGATGACGATGTCTACCATACCCTTCTTCAACTCCTGGATGGTCTTTTTCTGTTCCGCAGGGGTGCGGAAACGGCACAGCAGTTCCACCCGCACCGGAAAATCCTTCATCCGCTGCACAAACGTGTTGTAATGCTGCTGGGCCAGAATCGTGGTGGGCACCAGATACGCCACCTGCTTCCCGTCCTGTACCGCCTTAAAGGCCGCCCGGATGGCGATCTCCGTTTTTCCGTAGCCCACATCCCCGCAGATCAGCCGATCCATGATTTTAGGGCTTTGCATATCCCGCTTTACCGCCTCGATAGCCAGGAGCTGATCCTCCGTCTCCTCATACGGAAACATCTCTTCAAACTCCCGCTGCCATACTGTATCCTCACTGTAGACAAAGCCCTCCCGGCGCTGACGCTGAGAATAAAGTTTTACCAGATCCTGAGCCACCACCTGAACCGCGCTGCGGACTCTGGACCTGGTGCGGTTCCACTCCTGGGTGCCCAGCTTGTTCAGCCTGGGCGGCTTTGCGTCCGCGTCGGCATACTTCTGGATCATATCCAGCTGCGTGGCCGGCACGTACAGGCTGCTGCCCCCGGCGTACTCGATCTTCATGTAATCCTTGGTGACGTGGTCCACCTCCACCTTCTCGATCCCCCGGTAGATGCCAAGGCCATGATTTTCGTGTACCACAAAATCCCCCACAGACAACTCCGTGAAGCTGCTGATCTGCTTTCCCTCATAGCGCCTGCGCTTCTTCTTTTTCTTTTTTTCCTTACCGAAAATATCGCTCTCGGTGATGACCACAAATTTGATCAGCGGATACTCGTAGCCCCGCTGCAGATTTCCGCAGGTGATCAGCACCTCTCCGGGCCGGACTTCCCGCTCCCCGTCCTCCGTATAATAGCTGGTCAGGCCTTCCTCCATCAGATCGCCCGCCAGACGCTTTCCTCTGGTCCTGGAAGCGGACATCAGGATCACCCGGCAGCCCTCCCGGCTCCAGCGCTTCAGATCCTTCACCAGAAGTTCAAAGCTGTTGTTGTAGGAATTTACGGCGTGTACCGTCAGGCTGAACTTCCCGGACACAAGCCAGGGGGAACGGGCGTTTTCCAGAGTGCAAAGTCCTATTGCATTTCTGCGGCAGATGGCCCCTGCGATCTCCTGGCAGGAAAACAGCAGGCCGGTCTGCCCCGGCAGCACGTACCCCTTTTCCAGCCGGTGCTCCATGCTCTCCCGGAACTCCAGTTCCACCGCATCTCCGGCCTCCAGTATACGGTTTGGCTCATCCACGAAAAACAGGGTGCTGTTTGGATCAAAATAATCCAGAAAACTGGTTTTCTTCTCCACAAAATAATCCGCAAAGCCCTCCATGGAAAGGGGCTTTGCCAGTTCCCCGATCTGATCGGCCAAATCCTGCAAAAGACTTCGGATCCGGGCAGCTTCCTCCGTCTGCCCCAGGCGGCGAAAGGTTTCCTCTGATTTCTTTGCTTCTTTTCCGATCTTTTCCAACGCCTTTTTTCGCTGCGCTGAATCAGAAATCAGTTCTGCCGCCGGGTAGATGCAGACGGAGTCCAGATTTTCAATGGAGCGCTGGCTCTCCACGTCGAAGCTGCGCATGGAATCCACCTCTTCGCCCCACAGCTCAATCCGCACCGGATTCTCCTCGGTCAGAGGAAATATATCGATGATACCGCCCCGGACGGCAAACTGTCCCGGCCCCTCCACCTGGCCGGTGCGCTCATAGCCCAGCCGCACCAGATCGGATTTCAGCTCCTCCACGTCCACCTCGCAGCCGACGTCCAGCACCATAATGTAATCCATCCATTCATCAAAGGGCGTCATGTGATTCATACAGGCCGCAATGGTGGTGACGACCGTCACCCGCTTTCGCTCCACCAGCGCCTTCAGCACCGTGATCCGCTGCTGTTCCAGAAGATTGCTGTGGATATCCGCCTGGAAAAAGATCAGGTCCTTCGCCGGAAAGTACAGCACCTCCCGGTCAAAAAAACGGTAATTTTCGCAGATTTCCTTTGCCCTCTGATCGTTATAGGTGATGATGATCGATGCGGAAAGCGGCTGCGAAGTCCGTTCGCGGGGACTTCCCAGCCTCTCATACGCCTTTGTCAATACGGTTCTCAGATACTGCTCCCCCGCGCAGTAAACAAAATGGGGCTTCTGGGAATCTATGCAGCCGGTAACCTGAAGCATTCCCCGGTTGCCGGGAATTTTCCTGCTGATCTCCTCAAACTCCCCAAGCTGCAGCATGGGCGTCAAAAATGCATTCATATGTCAATCCTCCGGCCGGACAATCCGCGTATTAAACGCATTCATAACCCGCTCCGTATCCTCCGTCAGAAGCAGAGCGGCGGCTCTGGCCGCCCGGTCATAGGCGTCCAGCATCTCAGGCCAGACCTCCCTGGAAAACCGTCCCAGCACGTGATCCACCAGGTCATACTGCTCTGGCCGGGCGCCTACGCCGATCTTGATCCGTTTAAATACCTGCGTATCCAGATGAGAAATGATACTCTTGACGCCGTTGTGTCCCCCGGCGCTTCCTTTTTTGCGGATGCGAAGCTGGCCCGGCGGCAGGCTGACGTCATCGTAGAGCACAATCAGCTCCTCCTCCGGATTGATCCTGTAGAAATCGCAGGCGGCCCGGATGGCCTGCCCGCTGAGGTTCATAAAGGTCTGGGGCTTCAGAAGAAGCACCTTCTGTCCCTCTATCATCCCGCCGCCGCAGAGAGCCTGAAATTTTTTGCTGTCAACGGAAATCCGGTACTTCTCTGCCAGCTCGTCAAGGGCGTCGAAGCCCGCATTGTGCCGCGTGTGGGCATATTTGCCGCCCGGGTTTCCAAGCCCCGCTATTATATACATGCTTTCTCATTTCCTTTCGCGGCGCAGATGCGCCGCAGTGTTGATTTTCTTTTCAGATTCCCTTTATATGCCGTATCCGGTATTTTCATTGTATTCCTCTGCCTCATAGCGTCACATTTCAGCCAGCTTCTCCACCACTTTCTCAAAGTGCATGAAGCGGGACGCCTTGACGAGAATCATATCGTCCTTTTGTACAAGCTGAGGCAACTGCTTTAAGAGCTGCTGCAGATTGTCCAGATGGATCACCTGCATCTGAGGATTGACGTCCGCAATACCTTCCGCCATGTTTTTCATCAGCGGGCCGACGCAGATACACAGATCCAGATCCAGACCTCCGGCGTACTCCCCCGCCTCCCGGTGAAGTTCGGCTTCCCGCAGGCCAAGCTCTCCCATATCGCCCAGAATGGCTGCCTTGCGGCAAAGTCCGTCCTGCAATACCTGAAGAGACGCTTTCAGGGAAATCGGATTGGCGTTGTAGCAGTCGTCGATAATTTGAAATTTCCCGGTACGGATGATGTGGAACCGCCCGCTGACCGGCTGCAGGCTTTCGATCCCCGCCCGGATCTGTTCCAGGCTCAGGCCATAGCACAGCCCAACTGCCGTTCCGGCAAGGGCGTTCAGTACCATATGCACACCCGGCAGGGGAATCTTTGCGGTGAAATCTCCCGCTTCCGTGTGAATGCGGCAGGAAATACCCTCCAGCCCCTGCTTCTCAATGCGGTCCGCGTACACGGCGTTTTCCTTTCCGATGCCGAAAAACACGGGACGAATCCCCTTTACCTCCGTGAGGGTTTCCAGTTTGTCATCCTCTCCGTTTAATATAATATGCCCATCCGGACGCAAAAAGTCAAAGATTTCTGATTTGGCTCTCAGCACACCGTCCCGATCCCCCAGAAATTCCAGGTGGCACTGGCCGATGTTCGTAATCACGCAGGTGTCCGGCTTCGCAATCCTCGCCAGACGGTGCATCTCCCCAAAATCGCTGATGCCCATCTCCAGCACCGCAATCTCGTCCTCCTCCCGGAGACGGAATACCGTCAGGGGCAGGCCCAGCTCGTTGTTGAAATTCCCCGCAGTCTTCAGCACCCGGTATTTCTGCCCCAGAACTGCGGCGATCATCTCCTTGGTGCTGGTCTTTCCCACACTGCCGGTGATGCCCACCACCGGGATGTGAAGCTGCTCCAGATATTCCTCCGCGATGGCTTTCAGCGCCTCCAGGGTGGATTTTACCCGGATATAATTGCCCGCTGCCCCCGGCAGCTCCTGCTCCGAGATCACGCAGAGCGCCCCCTTCTCAAACACAGCGGGGATGAAGGTGTGTCCATCCACCCGCCCGCCTCGGATCGCCGCAAACAATCCGCCCATTTCCACCCTGCGGCTGTCGGTGGTGATTGCCGTCACCTCCCGGTTTTTGTCTTCCTCCCTGCCCATGTACGTCCCGCCGCAGACCTTTGCGATGCGTGCCAAACCCAAACCTTTCACGATCCGATCCTCCCGGTTTTTCTTCCAAATGCCGGTTTTTCGAATCAAAGAACCGGCATAGTCATATTGTTCATCCTGTGCCTTACTAGTTTAAAATACTTTGCCCGGAAACACAAGTCTATTTTTCCTTACCGGAACAGCAAAGCGGTCAGGCAATGCCGCCGTGCCGGCGATGCGCTGCCCCGGCGATCGGCTCTTTATGAGAACAGTGTTTTTGTTTCGGCCGGTCTGAATGGGCTTATTCTCTTTCTTCCCGGTTTAACCCGTGTCTGACAAACCCATTTTTCCCAGACTTATTTTTAAAAACTGATTGACTATCTCCTGAAATCGGGTACAATAGAGATAACGATACGGAGACATAGCTCAGCTGGGAGAGCATTTGCTTGACGTGTAAAGGGTCGCAGGTTCGAGTCCTGTTGTCTCCATTTAAAGCAAAATGAACGGAGCCATGGCTTGCTGAGAAAAGCCATGGCTCCCGTCTGTTTGTATCGCTCCCAATGCCCTCTACAGCGCTCCCTCCCGGAGCTTTTTCAGTATACGCCGCTCCGTCCGGGAGACCTGTACCTGGGTCATGCCCAGCCGCTGGGCCACTTGCATCTGGGTGCAATCCTCAAAGTACCGCAGCCGGATCACCTCCTGCTCTTCCCCGGAGAGGAGCTGCAGAAGCTGTTTTAACAGCAGGCGGTTGAGCAGTTCCTCGTTACGGTCCTGCCCGTCCGGCAGCCGGTCCCCCAGAAGCACGAGGGAGCCGTCCCCGCTGTAGACGGTCTGACTCAGGGATTCCACCTCCGATACAGCCTCCATAGCCAGCACGATATCCTCCGGGGCGATCCCGGTCTCATGGGCGATCTCCTCCAGGGTGGGTTCTGTCCCACGGCTCCTGGCCAGTTCCTCTCTGGCCCGGTAGGCCTTCGCCGCCGATTCCTTCAGCATCCGGCTCACCTTAATCATCCCATCGTCCCTGAGAAAACGCTTGATTTCCCCCGTGATCATGGGAACCGCATAGGTCGAAAACCGCACGTCAAAAGACAGATCAAAATGATCGATGGCTTTGATCAGCCCGATACACCCGATCTGCACCAGATCCTCCCGCTCACAGCCCCGTCCCTGGAAACGATGCACCACTGTATACACAAGCCCCATGTTTTCTTCTATCAGCTGCTCTCTGGCTTCTTTATCCCCCTCGTGTACCCGTTTGATCAGCGCAAGGGTATCTTCCATCTGACAGACCTCTACCTTTCTGCATTTTCCCGGGAAATCCGCTTGCTCATTTTTACGCGGGTTCCCTGCCCCGGCAAGGATTCCACCAAAAGGGAATCCATAAAGGCCTCCATAAAGGAAAAGCCCATACCGGCCCGGTCGCACTCCGCCCGGGTAGTATACAGCGGCTGCATGGCAAGGGCCACGTCCGGGATTCCCCTGCCTTTATCCTGCACCTCCACAAACAGGTTGTCCTGCTCTATCCTGCACAGGATCGTAATCTTGTTCACGTTGCTTTCATAGCCGTGGATGATCGCATTGGTCACAGCCTCCGATACGGCAGTCTTCACATCGGCCACCTCCTCCAGCGTAGGATTCAACTGTGTCATAAAGGCCGCCACCGCCACTCTGGCAAACCCCTCGTTGCAGGATCTGCTGTCAAATTCCAGTTTCATTTCGTTTTGCCGCATATGTTTCTCCCCCTGTCTCATAACAAACTTGTATCCTCCGGCATATCCTCATAGACGTCAATCATCCGGCAGATTCCGGAAAGGGCCAGAATCCGGCGCATGCTCCTGCCAACCCGGACGGCCTGCACAGTCCCGCCCATAAAATGCATCATCTTGTATCGTCCGATCAGCATTCCAATACCGGAGCTGTCCATAAAGGTCGTCTTTCCAAAGTCGAAGAGAACCCGGCGGATATTCCGCCTGCGTATCAGCCTGTCCGCCTCGCCCCGGATCTGCTCCGAACTGTGATGATCAAGCTCCGGCGGCAGATGAACTGTCATCGTCGTCCCATCGATGGTAAATGTCTCCATTTCTGATTCCTCCTCGTAATCTGCGTAATTGGCAAAAAGAAACTACCGCAAAGGGCAGCGCCGGATGCCTCCCGGCAGTCACGCGCGGACAGATTGTCTGCGCTTTGTACTTCCACTGTCTGCTTTGCAGTAGTTCCTATCTGTTTGTTTATTATGCTCTTACTGGATCAGGTTGCCGTATGCGTCATACTGGAGACCCGTAGCGGGGTCGGTCCAGGCAGCCTCAGAGCTTGTATCACCGTATATCGTTATATTGCTGCTGTCATCATATGTGATGGTATCCGTGGTATCCGCCGTGGTATCCGCCGTGGCGTCCGCCCCGGTAGTGGCTTCGCCCAGACCGCTGAGCGCCGCCCCGGTATCGGCGGCGGAACTGCTGCCAGCGCCGGAAGAAATATAACCCTGCACCTGGCTTGCGTAGGACGGATAATACTCGATGATCCGGTTAAATATCTCATCTGCCTTATCCGTATTTCCAAGGTAGTAATACGCCATTCCCAGATAAAGATACGCATTGTAATTGTTGGTATTTGTGCGGTCCGGATCTGAATCCACTGCTTTTTGGAGCTGCTCCGCCGCCGTCTCGTAATCCCCGCTCACGTAAGCGGTGGTCCCCGCGTTGTAATACTGGTCAAACAGGCTTCCCTGCACCGCCGATATCATGGTTTCGTACAGGGTTTTGGCAATGCCGTCAAAGTCGTCCTCATTCAGCCCGGATACCACATCGGCCGCATCGGAGGCGCTGCCCGATATATACAGGTTGGCCGCTTCCAGCAGACCGTCATAGCTTTCCACTTTGGCAAAAGTTTCATCCCGCTCCTGCTGGGCATCCTCCACCTGCCCCTCATAATCGCTGATCTGCTCCTCCAGTTCCTCGACCCGGACGGTTTCCGCCGCCAGCTTTGCATTGGCGTCCGTCACCTGCCGGTTGGCCGAGTCATTGACCGCCTGCCGGCTGGCCGGAACCACCAGAAACCACACGATCGCGCCGCCCAGTAAAATGCCGAGAATAATGTTTATAAATGTGGCGATTGTGGAACTGTCCCGGAATGTGGTGGGCTGGATCAGCATTTCGGTACCGCTCATATAGCGCAGCGTCCCCGGCGCGCGCTCCTCTGAAATCCTGTCATATTTTCTGGCGCGCTTGGAAAGATTCGTCGAACGGCCCGTTACATTCTCGATTTCCTGCAGATAACGCAGCGTCCTGGTGTTCGTGGCGTCGATCTGCATTGCCTTGCGCAAAAGCTTTCTGGCCCGCTCGTATTCCTGTCGCTTCATGTACAACAGAGCCAGAAGCTGGTACGCCTTTACCAGCCTTGGATTCTGGCTGATCACTTTCTTCAGCTGGATGATCGCCACATCCTCGTTGTCCTCCCGGCAGTACATCACGGACTGATTGTACTTGCGGATGGTCTGATTGAGCGTATCCAGGCGGTTTTTGTTGTTCTGGAGCAGGTTTATGTAATGATCCGCAGCATTTTCCTGGGGCTGCAGATTCTTGCTCACCACCCACTCGCACAGCGCCATCACGGCCTCGCCGGTCTCGTAATAGCAAAGGCCCAGAAGATTCCTGGCATCGGTATTTTCTTTGTAAAATTTCAGGCTGCGCTTCAGGCAGGAGATGGCTCCTTCCATATCCCTGACGGTCGCCTTTTCCAGCCCCTCGTTGTACAGCAGATTGGAGATCCGCACGATCCGCTTCTGGATCGTGATGTCCGCACCGCATCCCGGACAGTAGTCGATCGCGGCGAGAGGGGTATTACAGTAAATACACCTCATAGATTCCCCTGCCTTCTGTTCTTCTTCTCATCTTTGAGCATTTCCTTCAGAATATCGGTCACATCCGTCAGATCACGGCTGTAGATAGCGTCCTCCGCCTCGTTCACGTCCATGCTGGGATGGAATTTCTTCAGTTCTTCCTCATAGTTGATCATATGTACCTCTCCTTATAATTGCCTTCAGCTCCCCGATCAGGTACAGCGACCCGGCGCAGAACAGCACGCCGTCCCCCCTGCGGACGAGGGCCTCCCGAAACGCCCCCTCCACGTCCTCTCTTGCGGTTACCGGCGCGGAGGTGTATCTGCGAAAGATCTCCGCGAGTTCCCGGGCCGGCACCATGCGTGCGCCCTCTATCTGGGTCACTACAATGGAGGTGAGCCGTATGCCCTCGCACACGCTGCGGATCATCTTCTCATATTCCTTTTCAGCAACCGCCGAGAACAACAGGGATACGGATCGCCGCTCCTGAACGCTCTGCACCGTGCGGACAAATTCCCGGATGCCGTCCGCATTGTGCGCTCCGTCCAGCACCACATCCGTGAGGACCGTCTCCATCCTTCCCGGCCAGCGGGTGACCAGAATCCCGGCCGCCGCCTGTTCGTCTGAAACAGTTTTCTCCGGATCGATCACCCGCAACGCAGCCAGCGCCAGAGCGCTGTTTACCACCTGGTACCGAGCCGGATACGGAACCCTCACCCGCAGATTTTCGTATAGTTCTGCAACCGGGCGGGCCTGTCCCGCATTATTTTTATCATACCTTCTATTCAGAATAAAATCAATGCTTTTGTCCGTTTTCCCAATGATTTCACACATTGTATCGTCGTAACGGTAGGCCGGCGCCCGCATTGCGGCAGCTTTTTGCAGAATCACCGCCTCCGCCTCCGGATTGCGGCCATCGTAAATCACCGGCACACCCTCCCTGATGATTCCGGCTTTCTCCCCGGCGATCTCTGCCACGGTATTCCCCAGATATTCCATGTGATCCAGGCCGATGGTGGTCAGTACGCAGGCAATGGGGCGCTCCACCAGATTCGTGGCGTCAAGGCGTCCCCCCAGCCCGGTCTCCAGCACCAGATATTCCACCTGGGCCTCCTCAAAGATCAGAAGGCCGGTCGCAAACAGCAGCTCAAAATACGCGGGGTGGAAAAATCCTTCCGCTATCATGGCGTCCACCGCTCTTTTTACCCGCCCGAAGGCCCGTGTAAAAGCATCCCGGGATACTTCCTCCCCGTTGATCTGAAACCGCTCCGTCAGATCCACCAGATGGGGAGAAGTAAACAGGCCCGTCCTTTTTCCGGCCCCGGTCAGGATTGAGGAGAGGAACGCGCAGACCGAGCCTTTCCCGTTGGTCCCCGCCACGTGGACGATTTTCATCCCGCGCTCCGGGTGGCCGATCCTGCGGATCAGTTCCAGCGTGTTCTCCGGCTTGTTCTTTTTTGCAAATTTCGGTACGTTCTCTATATACTCAACCGCTTCTGTATAATTCAATCTTATCTCCTGTTTTCCCCCTGCTTCCGGCGCCTTTAAATGGATTTTACCATATGGTGCGTTTTATTCAAGCGGATTTTTTCGCAGAATCAGCCATAATACGCAAAACAGCTTTGCCCTGGCCCAGACCGGGAGACTATAAAAGCCGGTGCGCATCAGTCCGCATAAATGCAGATCTTCGCTCCCGCCGCCGCATTCTTTATGATCTTGATCATATTCTTCTGACCCACGGCGATGCACCCGCCTGTGTACGCGTTGGAGCCGGTACAGTGCAAAAAGATCGCAGAACCCTTTCCGTATACGCAGTCCGCATTATAATCGAGGAACATCCCGTAATTATACTCGGGAACATAGTCAATCAAATGCTCGCCAAAGCAGCTATGGGGCTTCTCGCGGATATCGACCAACTGGTTATAATAGCTGGAATCGCCGCACCAGTACAAGTACCTGTTTACCTGTACATAGGACATTTTCGCCCCCGGATCTGCCTTTATGCCAAAAGCGCCGGTGAGATTGTAAACGCCTGAGGGCGTCTTTCGGTCTCCCTCCTTTGTCTTGCCAAGGCCGTTCTGCCCGATATAGCCCTTACAGCTCACAACCTGTTTCCACGCCCCGTTTTTCTTTTTATACATCTCCACGGTCGCGTTGCTGCCCCCGGTGCATTTGACAAATACAAGCTGCCCGGTCTCCCCATCCTCCAGGTACTGATTCAGCAGACTCGCCCACTTATCCTCCGTGACTTTCACTTTACATTTCAGCTTGCTGCTGCCGATGGTGGCCGTTACCGTCGCCGTGCCCGCGGCTATGGCTGTGACCTTTCCCTTCTTGCTGACCTTTGCAACCAGAGGATTGCTGCTTTTCCATCTGACCGTCTGACTCGTCCCCGACACTTTAAGTTTACCGGCATCCCCGGCCTCCAGTTTCAGTGTTTTCTTATTCAACTGCGCCGCCACGACCTTCACCTTGCACACTGCCTTATAACCGTTCGCGCGAACCGTAATCTCGGCCGTTCCGGCCTTGCGTGCAGTGACCTTTCCGCTGCTGCTGACACGGGCCACGCTGGTCTTGCTGCTCTTCCATTTCAGCTTCGCCGTGATGCCGCTCTGCTCCACAGGCAGCGTACAGGAAGTCCCCTTTACAAGCGTAACCGTCGTCTTGGAGAATTTCAGACAGGCGGCCGTCTCCCCCTCCTGGGCGCAGGAAACAAAACCAGTCCAGGCAAAAAGCAGAAAACCGAAAGCTGATATTAAAAAATACAGATAAAACTGTTTCAGGCAACTGTAACTGTTTTCTCTCATAATTATACTTTTTCCTCCATGGGGCACAAACCCAAATTTACAGAATGGCCTGTAATGGTTACAGTATAGCATCCAAATGCGGTTTTACCAAGTAAAATCTGCGCAGGAAACGGGGGCTGTGCTGAAAATACAATCCAGCGGACAGCCCCCGTTGCATCTGACATATATTTTACTTATCTCTCCATATAATCCTGCCTTTGGTCAGGTCATACGGAGACAATTCCAGCGTGACCTTGTCTCCCGGAAGGATACGGATAAAATTCATACGAAGTTTCCCGCTGATGTGGGCCAGCACTACGTGCTTGTTCTCCAGCTCCACGCGAAACATTGCGTTCGGAAGCTTTTCCAGCACTTTCCCTTCTACCTCAATGACATCTGCTTTTGACATATAAACCTCCTGTCATTCTATTTACTGCTATATTCTATTTGTTCCGCCCATCCTTTGACAGGAATGGATGAATTCATCCTGTCACTGGCGCTGCCAACCGTCCCGTATGTTCCGGTAATCCTTCAGAATTTTCCTCACATGAGCGTCCATCGTTATGCGCTGCATCTGATCCAGAATTTCTTCCGGCAGGCGCTTTATCACCTGCACATGCTTTTGTTTCTTCTTTTTGGGTTTCTCCAGGAGTCTTCTCTTTCCGTCTGCCAGCCAGAAATATTCCCCGTCGCTGTCGATGACCACATACAGGGTATCCTTGTCGTGACCGGCTCTTGAGATGGCCAGCATCTCAGCTTTCCATTCCTTCATGGTCACCTCCGGGTCTCTCAAAATGAAGCCCTGCGCCCCTCCGGGCTTCCCCCGCTCAGGGTCAGGATCTCCGGTTCACCATCCGTGATCAGGATCGTGTTCTCATAATGGGCGGACAGGGAGCCGTCCTCCGTCACCACAGTCCAGTCGTCGTCCAGCCATTCCACGTCGGCGCGGCCCGCGTTGATCATTGGCTCGATCGCCAGGGTCATGCCCTGTACCAGACGGATACCCTTGCTTTTCTGGCGGAAATTGGGAATCTGCGGATCCTCGTGGAGGGCATGGCCGATGCCGTGGCCCACCAGATCCCGGACGACGCCGTATCCGAAGGATTCCGCGTAATCGCCCACTGCCGCCGATATTTCGTGGAGACGGTGTCCCGCCCGCGCATGTTCAATACCCCTGAAAAAGCATTCCCGCGTCACGTCGATGAGCCTCTGGGCCTCCGGCGTGATCTTCCCCACTCCGTAAGTCCTGGCCGCATCCGAGTGCATTCCCTTATAGATCAGCCCCGCGTCCACGCTGACGATGTCTCCATCGTGGAGAATCTTATGTTTGTACGGGATTCCGTGAACTACCTCGTCATTCACGGAAATGCAGAATGAAGCGGGATAGCCGTTATAATTCAGAAAATTTGGTACGCATCCAAAGCCCCGGATCACCCTTTCGCCGATCCGGTCGAGTTCATAGGTGGAAATGCCCGGACGGATCGCTGCAGCAAGCTCCTCGTGTACGATCTCCAGCAGTCTTCCCGCCTCACGCATCAGATCTATCTCCCGTGCTGACTTTATGGTAACTGCCATCTCCTATGCCTCCAGAATCTCTGTAATTGCAGTAAATACGTCCTTCATATCCCGGATCCCGTCTACGGTTTTCAGAATACCTTTTTGAGAATAGTATTCAATCAGCGGCTGGGTCTGGTCATGATATACCGCCAGTCTCTTCTGCACGGTCCCCGGCTTGTCATCGTCTCTGAGGATCAGCGGTTCGCCGCAGGACTCGCATTTCTCTCCCTTTTTGGAGGGGTTGAATACAGTATGGTACGTGGCGCCGCAGCCGGTGCAGGCCCTTCTGCCCGACATTCTCGTTACGATATGCTCATCCGGCACATCCACATCAATGGCATAGTCCAGCTTCTCACCCCGCTTTGCAAGGGCCGCTTCCAGCGCCTCCGCCTGCGGGATCGTCCTGGGAAAGCCGTCGAGAATGTAACCCTTCCGGCAGTCCTCCTGGCTGAGCCGGTCGATCACCAGATCCACAGTCAGCTCGTCGGGGACCAAAAGCCCCTGATCCATGTACTCTTTTGCTTTTTTCCCAAGTTCCGTGCCGTTCCTGATATTAGAGCGGAAAATGTCGCCGGTGGAAATATGCGGGATCTGATATTTCGCCGCCATCATTTTGGCCTGTGTGCCTTTACCGGCGCCAGGCGCTCCAAGCATAATAATCTTCATAATTATATACCTCGGCCTTTTATAAATCCATAATAACAACTTTAGTGCGCCCCCGTCCTGCGGCGTAAGCCCCCTTTGGGGCGCGCCGGGACGGTGGGCACACTGTAGGTTCAAACTATTCAGTCAGGAATCCCTTGTAATTGCGAACCAGCATCTGGGACTCGATCTGTTTTAATGTCTCAAGAATTACGCCTACAATGATGATAATAGAGGTGCCGCCGAAGGAAACGGAAGCGCCGAACACACCATTAAAGAAAATCGGGACAAGCACTACGATAACCAGTCCCACAGCGCCGATAAAGATAATATATCCCAAAACCTTGTCCAGGTAATCCTGTGTCGGCTTGCCGGGACGGATACCCGGAATAAAGCCGCCCTGCTTTTTCATGTTGTCCGCCACCTCGATCGGGTTAAAGGTGATCGAAGTGTAGAAGTATGCAAAGAACACGATCAGGGCAATATACAGAATCATTCCGACGGAATAAATCGGATTGTTGAAATTAAACCAGTTGCCCTGACTCAGCATATTGACGATTATCGCCGGTACTCCGGACAGGCTCACCCCGCTGAAAGAGAGAAAGATCTGCGGAATCGACATCAGGGAGGAGGCAAAGATCACCGGGATAACGCCCGCCGTATTCACCTTCAGGGGAATAAACGTAGACTGCCCGCCTACCATCTTCCTGCCCTGCATTTTCTTCGCATACTGCACCGGGATCTTTCTCTGGGCATCGTTGAGAATGATAACCAGCACCACCGTGACAAGGATCACCGCAACGATAATCAGCCCTGCCAGAGCGCCCCGGGCCAGCGTCTTGCCCTTGACAAACAGTGCAAACAGTCCGGTCATATCAGAGGGGATACTGGAAAGGATATTCACCATAAGGACGATGGAAATGCCGTTTCCCACACCCTTCTCGGTAATGCGCTCGCCGATCCACATCAGGAACGCGCTTCCCGCAGTCAGCGCCACGATCACAGTGAGGCCGTTCAGGAAATTGTAATCCGTGATCAGGCCCGATTTGCCAAAGCCGACAGTCATGGCAATACTCTCGATCAGCGCAAGGCCCACGGTCACATAACGGGTGATCGCCGCGATTTTTTTACGCCCGTCTTCTCCATCCTTATGCATCTCCTCCAGCGCCGGGATGGCGATGGTGAGAAGCTGAATGATGATGGAGGAAGTAATGTAGGGAGTGATACTCAGTGCGAATAAGGACATCTTCTCAAAGGAACCGCCGGTAAAGGCGGAGAAGAAGTTGAACGCGTCATTGGTGTTCTCCGCAAACCACTCGGCAAAATACGTCCTGTCCACGCCGGGGATCGGAAGCTGGGACCCAAAACGGATCACAGCGATCATACAAAACGTAAAGAATAATTTTTTTCTTATATCCTTCACTCGAAAGGCATTTCTCAGGGTTTCTAACATCCTAGATCACCTCTGCTCTTCCACCGAGTTCTTCGATTTTATTCTTAGCGCTCTCGCTGTAGGCGTTTGCCTTTACGTTCAGCTTTTTCGTAAGAGTTCCTTTTCCGAGGATCTTTACGCCGTCTTTCGGTTTCCGGATGAGCCCGGTCTCCACCAGCTTCTCCACGGTCACTTCCGTACCGTCGTCGAACACCTCCAGCGCTCCCAGGTTGATTGCCTCAATGTCCAGAGAATTCCGGTTCTTGAAGCCTCTCTTCGGGAGACGTCTGTACAGCGGCATCTGGCCGCCCTCAAAACCGATTCTCGGCGCTCCGGAACGTGCTTTCTGTCCTTTATGTCCCTTACCTGCCGTCTTGCCGTTTCCCGATCCGTGACCGCGTCCTCTTCTGAAGTTATCGCTGTGTACGGAGCCGGCAGCCGGTTTTAACGTTGATAAATCCATCTTAACACCTCCTGTCTGAAAATGCGTTTACGCTTCTTCTACTTTAACCATGTGCTGAACCTGCGCAATCATTCCCCTGATTGCCGCGTTGTCCGGCATCTCTACCGTCTTGTGCATTTTGTTCAGGCCAAGAGCCTTGACCGTTGCGCGATGCTTCGGAATCGTACCGATCGGCGATTTTACTAATGTGATCTTTAATTTGTCTGCCATGGTTCAAACCTCCTAGCCCAGAATCTCTTCTACAGATTTTCCGCGAAGCCTTGCAACCTCTTCCGGAGATTTCATCTGCTTCAGAGCCTCCAGTGTTGCCAGAACTACGTTCTGCTTGTTGTTGGATCCCAGTGATTTTGTACGGATATTCTTGATGCCGGCAATCTCCAGAACATCACGCGCCGGGCCGCCCGCAATGATACCGGTACCTTGGGGAGCTCTCTTCAGAAGCACGGACGCGCCGCCGAATTTACCAATAAAATCATGGGGTACGCTTGCTTCCTCACTGATATTAATGCGGATCAGCTTTTTCATGGCATCCTCTTTCCCCTTGCGGATCGCTTCGGGAATTTCCGCTGCCTTTCCAATGCCCGCGCCCACATGGCCGTTTCCGTCTCCCACGACCACCAGAGCGGTGAACCGCATGGTACGGCCGCCCTTAACGGTTTTGGATACACGCTTGATCGACACTACTTTATCCATCAGTTCAAACTGATTCGGGTCAATAATCTCATGTCTCATGTGTCTTTTCCTCCTTCTTAGAATTGCAGCCCGGCTTCTCTTGCAGCCTCTGCCAGCGCCTTGACCTTGCCCTGGTAGATGAATCCGCCCCGGTCAAAGACAACCTCTTTGATGCCCTTTTCCAGCGCTCTCTGCGCGATCACTTTTCCGAGATAAGCCGCCGCATCAACGTTATTGGTCTTTTCCAGCTCCGCCTTCACATCCTTCTGAAGCGTGCTGGCAGATACCAGCGTATTCCCAACGGAGTCGTCAATAATCTGTGCATACATATGATTATTGCTTCTGAATACAGCAAGACGCGGTCTTTCGGCTGTGCCGCTGAATCGATTGCGAATCCTTTTATGCTTTTTCACACGAACTTCCGTTCTTGATTCTTTGCTAACCATTCTTCACACCCTCCTTATTTATTTTTTACCTGTCTTACCAACTTTGCGCCGGATCACCTCATCCACATACTTGATACCTTTGCCCTTATACGGCTCCGGTTTTCTCTTCTCGCGGATCTCGGCTGCGTACTGGCCAACCTGCTCTTTGTTGATGCCGGAAACGGTGATCTTGTTGCCGTCCACCGTCGTCTCGATGCCTTCCGGATCTTCCATCTCCACCGGATGGGAATATCCAAGAGACAGGGTCAGCTTTTTGCCGCTCTTCTGCGCTCTGTAGCCGACACCGTTTACTTCCAGCGTCTTTGAGTAGCCCTCGCTCACACCGACCACCATGTTCCGGATCAGTGTCCTGGTAAGGCCATGGAGAGATTTCATTTTCTTAAGGTCATTCGGTCTTGAAACCACGACCTGACCGTCCTGCATTCTGATTTCCATTTCCTTCGGAAGCGCTCTTTCCAGCGTTCCCTTCGGTCCTTTAACGGTAATCCTGTTACCCTCTGCAATTTCGACAGTAACCCCTGCCGGAACTGCTACCGGCATTCTTCCAATTCGTGACATGCCTGTTTCCTCCTTACTTAGATTTTCGGAAAAGTCTCTGCGGCTCCTCTGTTTTCAGCAATTATTATAAGGTATCTTCCTTCCGCATTCTCACCACACAAACGCCAGCACTTCGCCGCCAACCTGAAGCCTTCTGGCTTCTTTATCGGTGATAACGCCCTGGTTTGTGGAAAGGATGGCGATGCCTAATCCGCCAAGCACTTTCGGAAGATTATCCTTGCCGGCATATACGCGCAGACCCGGTTTGGAGATTCTCTTCAGGCCTGTGATGATCTTTTCATTTTTGTCCGCCCCGTATTTCAGGGTGATGTGGATGGTCTTGATAACGCCGTCCTCGATCAGATCGTATTTCTGGATATATCCCTCGTCCAGAAGAATATCTGCGATTTTAATTTTCATTTTAGATGCCGGAACATCTACTGTATCGTGTTTTGCAGTGTTTGCATTACGGATTCTTGTAAGCATATCTGCAATCGGATCGCTCATTGTCATGATAGTTTCCTCCTGATTCAGACTTTTCAGACTTTATTTTTTTATTACCAGCTTGCTTTCTTTACGCCCGGGATCTGTCCCTTATAAGCCAGCTCACGGAAACAGATGCGGCAGATGCCGTATTTCCTCAGAACGGAATGGGGACGTCCACAGATCCTGCAGCGTGTGTAAGCTCTGCTGGAGAACTTGGGTTCGCGCTGCTGTTTGATTTTCATTGATTTCTTTGCCATGAGATTTCCCTCCTACTTTGTAAACGGCATATTGAACAGTCTCAGTAATTCACGGGCTTCTTCATCAGTCCGGGCGGTGGTGACGAAAATCACATCCATACCTCTGACCTTGTCGATCTTATCGTAATCGATCTCCGGGAAGATGAGCTGCTCTTTGATGCCAAGAGCGTAATTGCCTCTGCCGTCAAAAGCGTTGGGGTTTACTCCTCTGAAGTCACGTACCCGGGGCAGCGCCAGATTGATGAGACGGTCTACGAAATTGTACATCTTCTCTCCGCGCAGCGTAGTCTTGCAGCCGATCGCCATGCCTTCCCTGATTTTGAAATTCGCAATGGAGTTTTTAGCTCTGGTGATGACCGCCTTCTGGCCGGTTACAGTTTCCATGTCTTTCATGGCAGATTCAAGGACCTTCGCGTTATCCCGGGCCTCGCCGACACCCATGTTGACTACTACTTTGTCCAGCTTCGGCACCTCCATAACGTTCTTATATCCGAACTTTTTGATCATAGCGTCTACGATCTCATTTTGATAAATTTCTTTAAGTCTGCTCAACTTGTGCGACCTCCTCTCTCAATCAGTCAATCACTTCGCCGGTAGCTTTCGCCACGCGGACTTTCTTGCCATCCTCGGTCTTAAAGCCGATCCTTGTGGCTTTGCCCTTATGAAGGTACATGACGTTGGATGCGTCGATATATGACTCTTTGTTCACGATGCCGCCCTGCTGATTCGCTGCAGACGGTTTGGTATGCTTTGTCACCATTCCGATTCCCTCAACAAGCACCCTGCCATCCTTTACAGCCAGAACTTTTCCGTCTTTTCCTTTATCCTTACCTGCGATAACGATCACCGTATCGCCTGTCTTGATCTTATTCATGCTTCTGGCCCTCCTTATAATACTTCCGGAGCCAGAGAAACGATCTTCATGAACTTCTTATCACGGAGTTCCCTGGCCACTGGTCCAAAAATACGGGTTCCTCTTGGATTCATATCATCCTTGATGATAACTGCTGCATTCTCATCAAACCGGATATAAGAACCGTCCCTGCGGCGAACACCCTTCACTGTGCGGACTACGACCGCCTTTACAACATCGCCTTTTTTTACAACACCGCCTGGCGTTGCATCTTTAACGGTAGCAACGATGATATCGCCAATGCCTGCATATCTTCTTGTAGAACCGCCCATAACACGGATGCAGAGAAGCTCTTTTGCTCCAGTATTATCAGCAACTCTCAGTCTGCTTTCCTGCTGTATCATGCCGATATACCTCCTATACTATTTAACCTTTTCAACAATTTCGACAAGTCTCCATCTCTTGTCCTTGGACAGGGGCCTTGTCTCCATGACTTTTACAGTATCTCCGATGTTGCACTCGTTGTTCTCATCATGTGCTTTCAGCTTGTAAGTTCTCTTTACGATCTTCTTGTAAAGGGGATGTCTTACGTGATCTTCTACTGCAACAACGATCGTTTTATCCATTTTATCACTGACAACCTTACCCGTACGGGTTTTCCTAAGATTTCTTTCCACGAGAATTACTCCTTTCTTTCAACCTGGCAGCCAGCGCTCAGGCGTTTGCCTTCTCCGTGATAACAGTCTGAATTCTGGCGATGTTCCTGCGAACCTCTTTGATTCTTCCTGTGTTATCCAGCTGATTCGTCGCATTCTGGAATCTCAGATTGAAAAGTTCCTTCTTGGCAGCCACCAACTCTTCCTTCAGTTCCGCAGCCGTCTTTCCGTTTAAATCTTCTACATATTTACTGCTCTTCACTGTTATCACCGCCTTCTAAGTCTGCACGAGAAACGATTTTACATTTACAGGGTAACTTGTGCATGGCAAGACGCAATGCCTCGCGGGCAACTTCCTCAGGAACACCTGCAAGCTCGAACATTACACGGCCCGGTTTTACAACTGCTACCCAGTATTCCAGCGTTCCTTTTCCGGAACCCATACGAGTTTCTGCCGGTTTTGCTGTCACCGGTTTGTCCGGGAAGATCTTGATCCAGACTTTTCCGCCACGCTTGATGTAACGGGTCATGGCGATACGGGCCGCCTCGATCTGATTGGATTTGATCCAGCAGGGCTCGGTTGCCACAAGACCGTACTCACCGTATGTGATCTTATTTCCGCGAAGCGCTTTCCCTTTCATGGAACCGCGGAACTGTTTACGACGCTTTACTCTCTTCGGCATTAACATTATTTATCGCTCCCTTCTTTTTTAGATGGAAGTATTTCGCCCTTATAGATCCAAACCTTTACGCCAACCTTGCCGTATGTGGTGTTTGCCTCGGCGAATCCATAGTCAATATCTGCTCTCAGGGTCTGAAGCGGAATCGTCCCCTCGCTGTAAAACTCGGCGCGGGCCATATCTGCTCCGCCAAGACGTCCCGATGCGGAAGTCTTGATTCCAAGAGCGCCGGCTTTCATGGTCCTGCTCATGGTGGACTTCATTGCCCGGCGGAAGGACACACGGTTCTCAAGCTGCGCCGCGATGTTCTCGGCCACAAGCTGAGCGTCCTTATCCGGTCTCTTGATCTCTTTGATATCTATGATCAGCTTTTTATCCAGCTTTTTCTGAAGATCATTTTTCAGTTTTTCAATCTCAGCGCCGCCCTTGCCGATGACAACGCCCGGCTTTGCGGTGTGAATGATCACCTTTACTCTGTCGGATGCCCTCTCGATTTCAATCCTGGAAACACCTGCGCTGTATAATCTCTTTTTCAGGTATTTTCTGATCTCGTTGTCCTCTACCAGGCAATCAGCAAAATCAGCTCCGGCATACCATCTGGAATCCCAGTCTTTAATAATTCCAACTCTAAGACCGTGTGGATTAACTTTCTGTCCCATGATTGTCCTCCTTATTTCTCGTCAAGCACGATTGTGATATGGCTCATTCTCTTCTCGATCCTGTACGCCCTTCCCTGTGCTCTCGGTCTGATTCTCTTCATTGTCGGTCCCTTGTTCGCGTAGCACTCCGCCACGTAAAGGTTCTCCGCGCTCATTCCGTTATTGTTCTCAGCGTTCGCGATCGCTGACTTTAATAATTTTGCGATCAATTCAGAAGCGTATCTCGGATTGTAGGTCACGATACCGAGCGCCGTCTGTACATCTTTCCCTCGGATGGTATCCAAAACGTAGCATGCTTTCTGAACGGAAATACGGGCATACGACAGCTTCGCTGACGGTCTTGTATCCTTCTGAGCATTTCTCTCTCTCTTGATCTGGGATCTATGTCCTTTGGCCATTGGATGTAGCCTCCTTTCATTCTCAGGGCCACAGCCCCGCAACGCCCTCCCCGGGCGGACTGGATGATAACTCTAAGCGGACCGGAACGTACCGCGTCCTAAATCATTTTATCTCACACCTGACTTCTTTTCGTCCTTGCCGTGACCTCTGTAGGTCCTGGTAGCGACAAACTCGCCAAGCTTATGGCCTACCATATCTTCCGTAACATATACCGGCACATGCTTCCTTCCGTCGTGAACCGCAAATGTATGTCCGACAAACTGCGGGAAAATCGTGGAACGGCGGGACCAGGTCTTGATAACCTGCTTCGTCCCCGCTGCATTCATGGCATCTACTTTCTTCAGTAAGCTTTCATCAGCGAAAGGTCCTTTTTTCAGTGAACGAGCCATAAGTTTACCTCCTTATCCAAACATTAGTTGATAGCTCTACCGTCTCTTCTTCTTACGATCAGCTTGTTAGACGCTTTCTTCTTTTTCCTGGTCTTAAGTCCAAGCGCAGGCTTGCCCCACGGTGTGCTGGGACCGGGACGTCCGATGGGGGCTTTGCCCTCGCCACCGCCGTGCGGATGGTCGTTGGGGTTCATAACGGAACCGCGTACCGTCGGACGGATGCCCATATGGCGCTTTCTTCCGGCCTTGCCGATGTTGATCAGGTTATGGTCTCCGTTGCCCACAACGCCGATGGTGGCGCGGCAGTTCAGCGGAACCATTCTCATCTCGCCCGAGGGAAGTCTCAGCGTCGCATACTTGCCTTCCTTGGCCATTAACTGGGCGCTGTTTCCGGCGGAACGGACCATCTGTCCGCCGTGGCCCGGATAAAGTTCGATGTTGTGCACCATGGTACCGACCGGGATGTTCGCAAGGGGCAGGCAGTTTCCGATATGGACCTCCGCCTCCGGCCCGTTCATAACCTTCATGCCGTCCGTCAGTCCCTGGGGTGCAAGGATATAGGATTTCTGGCCGTCCGCATAGCAGATCAGCGCGATATTGGCCGTTCTGTTGGGATCATACTCGATACCGAGCACGGTAGCCGGGATTCCGTCTTTATTTCTCTTGAAATCAATGACCCTGTATTTTCTTCTGACGCCGCCGCCGCGGTGTCTTACAGTGATCCTGCCCTGATTGTTGCGTCCTGAATTCTTCTTCAGGGAAACCAGAAGCGCTTTCTCCGGCTCTTTTTTGGTGATTTCAGAGAAATCGGAACCGGTCATATGCCTTCTGGAAGGTGTATATGGGTTATAGGATTTAATTCCCATGATGTTTCTCCTTTCGATATTCGTATCATGCGTCGCCGCATATAGTCAACACGTCGGTGCGTGTCATTAAGCCCGGGCGAATCTTCGGCCTGCCATACAGCCGCCCCACAGCCAGATTCGCAGCCGCTTCACTCCTGCCCATTAAGATTCAATGCGGATATTCGCACTGACTCCAGGCTCACTTACGACCGCCTTCGCCAGGTGTTCACAGTCCCTCAAAGATCTCAATATCCTTGCTGTCCTCGGTCAGGGTCACGATCGCCTTTTTCGTTTTGGCGGTCTTGCCGTACACCATTCCCCGTCTCCGGTTCTTCCCCTCAAGGTTCATGGTATTGACGCTCTTCACCCTGGTTCCGTCAAACATTTTCTGGACAGCCTCTTTGATCTGGCTCCTGGTCGCATCCGTATGAACGAGGAACGTGTATTTCTTCTCAGCCATAGCGTTCATGCTTTTTTCTGTGATAACCGGTTTCAGGATTACGTCATAATACTTGATGTCTGCCATTATGCGTACACCTCCTCGATCGTTTCTACAGCGGCCTTTGTAACTACCACCGTGTTATATTTCAGGATATCAAACACGTTGATCGTATTGGTCAGCGCGGTTCTTACGTCCGCAAGGTTTCTCGCGGAGAGCACAACATTCTGATCATTCTCGTTGAGTATGATCAGCGCTTTCTGTACATTCAGGGCATCCAGAACCGCTTTCATGTTCTTCGTCCTGATCCCGTCAAACTTCAGCTCGTCCAGAACGATCAGTTTGTTTTCCTGCACCCTCGAAGTCAGCGCGGACTTCAGGGCTGCCCGCTTTTCTTTCTTGTTTATCTTTGCCGAATAATCCCTGGGCACCGGTGCAAACACCATACCGCCGCCGGTCCACTGAGGAGCCCTCGTTGAGCCCTGTCTTGCGTGGCCGGTTCCCTTCTGTCTCCAGGGTTTCCTGCCGCCGCCGGAAACTTCAGAACGGGTCTTTGCCTTCTGGGTTCCCTGCCGCTTATTTGCAAGCTGGTTCACGACTGCGAGATGCACCAGGTGCTCGTTTACTTCCACGCCAAACACCGCGTCGCTTAACTCGATCGTGCCAACTTCCTTGCCTTCCATATTGTAAACAGATACATTTGCCATCTGTGACTTCCTCCTTTCCCAATTTCTGGCTTATTTACCGGATTTCACGGTTTCCTTGATTGTCACAAGTCCTTTCTTTGGCCCCGGAACAGCGCCCTTGACCAGGAGAAGATTGTTCTCCGCATCCACGCGGACTACTTCCAGATTCTGTACGGTGATCTGCCTGCCGCCCATACGCCCGGGCATCTTCTTGCCCTTAAATACCCTGCTGGGATCGGATGCCGAACCGTTGGAGCCTGCATGGCGGTGATACTTGGAACCGTGGCTCATGGGCCCTCTGCTCTGTCCGTGTCTCTTGATGGCGCCCTGGAAACCCTTGCCCTTGGAAATTGCGGTAGCGTCAATCTTATCGCCGACGGAAAATACATCTGCCTTGATCTCCTGCGCTACTTCATAACTCTCGGCGTCCTCAAACCGGAACTCTCTGACATATCTCTTATAAGAAACGCCAGCCTTGTCAAAAGCGCCCTTCTGCGGCTTTGCAACGAGCTTTTCTCTCTTGTCGGCAAAACCAACCTGTACCGCGCTGTAACCGTCGTTCTCAGCCGTCTTGACCTGCGTTACCACACACGGGCCTGCCTGAAGAACCGTTACCGGAGTAAGCGCTCCGTCGTCACCGAAGATTTGAGTCATTCCGACTTTTGTTGCTAAAATCGCTTTCTTCATTCCTTTACCTCCTGTTGTTCTACAGCGGATCGCCCCGGGGCGATCATCCTAGTTAACAGAGAATGATATTTATGATATCAACCTGATAGGATCTGCTTCATAATAAATAAAGATGCTTATTTCTGCTTCATTTTGATGTCGATGTAGACACCGGCCGGCATCTCGAGTCTGGACAGCGCATCCACTGTCTTCTGGGTCGGAGCGATGATATCAATCAGCCTCTTGTGGGTTCTCTGCTCGAACTGCTCTCTGGAATCCTTATACTTGTGTGTTGCCCTGAGGATGGTAACAATCTCCTTCTTGGTGGGAAGGGGTACCGGGCCGCTCACCTGTGATCCGTTTTTCTTTACAGTTTCGATGATTTTCTTAGCAGACGCATCCACTAACTGATGATCATACGCCTTCAGCGTAATTCTCATTACCTGACTTGCCATAAAAAAGCCGCCTCCTTTTCGCACTTTGTTTCAGTACGACAAGTGGTGACTGTACACTCTCCCGTGTGTGTCATCTCTTCACACGGTCCCCGGCTGTGATCCCGGGACATTAAAACTTTGTACAGTGACTTGTCGCCAGTTTCCATAACTTGACATTCGCTCCACGGAAAACCTGCAGTTTCTGGGAACTGCAGCAACCTCACGCTTCTACGCTATCAAGGTCACAGCTTTTATATTATAAGGGAAAGAACTGGCAAACACAAGGATTTGCGAAAAAAAGATTGTATTTTTTTTAGTACAAAATGTAGATACTATAATTAATCCACTGGCTGCACCCTATGAAATTGCTGCCCGGTTGCCGCATGCCATTCCAGGTTCCGACCGTGATAGTGCCATCACTATTATCTCTGAAATTGGTACCGGCAAGACCCGGCTTTCCGATTCCAAACACCCTGTGCGGTTGGGCTGGATTAACGCCCCGGTAGCAAGAGGCTTAACTTATACCAGGAATATACCAGAAGGAAAATTTGAAGCTCTGATATGATTTCACAGTCCTTCTTTATACACGCTCTAATGATGGAACAGACGGATCCCGGTAAACACCATCGCCATCCCGTATTTATTGCAGGCATCGATCACATCCTGATCCCGCACGGAGCCTCCCGGCTGGGCGACGTATTCCACGCCGGACCGGTGCGCCCGGTCAATGTTGTCGGCAAAAGGGAAGAAGGCGTCGGAGCCAAGGGCTACGCCTTTCATCCGGTCGAGCCACGCCCGCTTCTCTTCCGCAGTAAAAATCCCGGGCTTTTCGGTGAATACTTTCTGCCATTCCCCGTCCGCCAGCACGTCCATGTAAT
This sequence comes from uncultured Lachnospiraceae bacterium, assembly GCA_964591265.1. Lineage (GTDB taxonomy): Bacteria > Bacillota > Clostridia > Lachnospirales > Lachnospiraceae > Choladousia. The sequence goes on along the minus strand of CAZQAB010000002.1, from coordinate 55,448 downwards.
CGGCGCCGATATACACATCGATGGCGTTGTCCCGGACGGCTCTCGTGATCCCAGGGGCGAAGGGGAGATTCAGCGCCTTCGGGCTCTGGCGCAAAAACCAGTTATCCGCCTTCTGCCCGGCCAGTCTCGTGCAGTGAACCCGGGACTGCTGCCCAGCTCCGATGCCGATGGCCTGTCCGTCTTTCACATAGCAGACAGAATTAGACTGGGTGTATTTCAGGGTGATGAGCGCAATCTTCAGATCCGTCATGGCCTCCGCCGCAATCCCTTTTTTCTCAGTAACAAAATCGGACAGCAGGCCATCGTCGATCTTCAGTTCCTGACGGCCCTGCTCAAAGGTCACGCCGTAAATCTGCCTGTGCTCCAGAGGCGCGGGACGGTAATTCTCATTGATCTGTATAATGTTATAATTCCCTTTCTTTTTCTGCCTCAGAATCTCCAGCGCATCCTCCGTGTAACCCGGCGCAATGATTCCATCGGATACCTCCCGTTTGATCAGCAGCGCCGTATCCTGGTCGCAGACATCGGACAGAGAGATAAAGTCTCCAAAGGAGGACATCCGATCCGCGCCTCTGGCCCTGGCGTATGCGCAGGCCAGGGGAGACAGATTCGCATAATCAAAATCATCCACCCAGTAGATCCTTGCCAGAGTCTCGTCCAGCGGACGCCCCACCGCAGCGCCGGCCGGGGAAACATGCTTGAAGGATGCGGCCGCCGGAAGCTGAGTTGCTTCCTTCAGTTCCCGCACCAGTTGCCAGCCGTTGAGAGCGTCCAGAAAGTTAATATAGCCCGGACGGCCCGACAGCACCTTTATGGGTAATTCGCTGCCGTCCTCCATATAGATCCGGGACGGCTTCTGATTCGGATTGCAGCCATATTTTAATTCCAGTTCGTTCATAGTTTTCGGCTCCTTTTTTATCTGTTTCTGTTTACGATCCTGCTTTCATATTTACCTGTTTCGATATCAATACAGCGCACGAACAGAGAAACCTTATTGTCCTTATTCAGGCTGTTCCAGAGCATATCGGTAAACGCGTCCATGTCATCCGGGATCGCCACCCGCTTCGGCTCTCCCTCAAAGCTGGGCAGCGGGTTTCCGTCACATTTATAGGTGTGAATGAAATGCCCTTCTCCGGCCACGCAGTCTGCATACGCGAAGGTGTAGCGGTTACAGGCCGCCGGGTTTCCATTGTCGCTTTTGAGAATCGACATGGCATAACTGTACTTTCCATCCTCAATATGCAGAATCCCGGAAATCCTCGGGGTATAGTTCGGAGCGTCCGGTTCAAACTCCCGTCTGCGCAGGGACTGCTCGAAAGTGAGCTGGTGATCCATTCCCTCGTAGATCGTATCAGTCTGGTCGCCGTTCGTCACGATCGTCTTGTTGCCCAGCACCCGCACCGGCGCATAGATGATCAGGCTGGGATCCGTCAGCCTGGACGGATCAAATGCCTGGGTGCGAATCCCCTCTCCGTCCTCCACAAAGATGCGGTTTCTGCTGTTCTCGCTCCGGCCCATGATGAAGTAGGCGGTCACCGCCCGTCTGCCGTCGGCCGTCCTCCCAATAATGATCCCGCGTCCCGGATAGCTGTTTTCCGTCAGTTCCTTTTCCAGGGAAATCTTTTCCATGGTGTCTCGCCCCTTTCCTTATTATAAAAAAAGCCGGACTCTGAACATAGCAGCTATGCCCAGACGGTCGGCTTCCAAACGGCCCATACTTCCCGTGGTCGATTCCACTTCCGTCAGTCGTACGGACTCTTACAACATATCATTATTTTCCAGAAAAATCAAGGTTAAACTCATTATCGTTACTATCAAGTTGCAAGATTGATATAAAATTCCAAGGCTTTCAACGCAGGTAAATTATCACCATGTATAAGCATATTTTCTGTATCTGAATCCTTACTAATATTTGATAACTCCGCATTTTCTATCCACAAACGTGGTTCAACACGAATCGGCCCGTCTTTGCCATACCACGTCAATTCCAATTTGTTCGCCATTATACCTCCTCTGCGTATATGGATACAACCATATATAATAAATATTAATACATTTCGACGATATAAGCACTATGTTTTTCAATTAAAGTTTCTTCCCGGGATTATATCAATCCGTCTGCCCGTCCCAAAACCGCTCCGCCTTTGTCTGCACGTCCAGGAGCGTACAGAATTGAAGCTGTTCCCACTCCGCCGGAAACATCCGGCGGTATCGATAGGATGCGAACCGCTCATCCAGGAGCAGCACGATTCCCGTATCCTCCTCGGTGCGGATCACCCGTCCTGCGGACTGAAGCACCTTATTCATGCCCGGACAGAGATAGGCGTAGAAAAAGCCGTCCTCCCCCCGCTCGTCATAAAACTGCTTCAGGAGTTCTCTCTCATTACAGACCTGGGGCAGCCCGGTACCCACGACGATGGCGCCGATGAGCCGGTCGTTTTTCAGGTCGATCCCCTCTCCGAAAATACCACCCATGACGCAGAATCCCGCCAGCCCCGTCTCATGAGGCTGTTCAAACTGCCGGAGAAAGTCTTCCCTTGCTTCCTCCCTCATGCCGGAGGTCTGACAGAGCAGCTCCACTTCCTCGTTCTGTTCCCGGCAAAGGGCCCGGAACTGTTCTTCTACTTCCTCCATCATCCGATAGGAGGAGAAAAAGACCATGTAATTTCCACGTCTGGCCCGGATCATCTTCAAAACATACTCCGCCATCTTCCGGTACTCCCGGTCATTCCGGTTCGTGTACCGGCTGCTGGTGTCTGTGCCCACCAGCACAAGACGCCGCCCCGGATCGAACATGGAGCGGGCGTATATTGCGTAATCATCTTCCAGGGCGCCGAGCAGGCTTTTATAGTAGCTGATAGGAAGCAGCGTCGCCGAAAAATAAACCGTGCTCTTTCCCCGGTCCAGGCACTCCTGCAGATTCTCAGAGATATCCACGCAAAACAGTTTCAGCAGAAAACGGCCGTCCTCACACAACTCCGTATAAATCATATAATTCTCATTCAGGCTGTCGCAGGTGTCCAGAAACCTGGTGACCTGAAAATACAGCTCCAGCACCTTCTCATTGACTTCGCTGTCCTTAAAGTCCTCCAGAAACGTCTCCATGATGCCGCAGAGATTTGTCAGATAAACCGGAAATAGTCCCACATCCTGCAGCACCTGAACCCTCTCGCATTCCCGCTTCCGCTCCAGAAGCCAGGTATTACAGCGGTTCAGCGCCCGTACCATCTTCCGGCTGTAAGGCCGGATCTCCTTTTTCAGCGACAGGAAATCTTCCTTGTAAAGCGCAGCGGAAAACATCTCCCGTCCCCGCTCCACCAGATTATGGGCCTCGTCGATCAGGAACAGGTAGTCTCCTTTTGCGCCCTCCCCAAAGAACCGGCGCAGCTTTGCCCGGGGATCAAAGATATAATTGTAGTCACAGATGACGGCGTCCGCCCACAGCGCCACATCCAGCCCAAGCTCAAAGGGACACACCTTCCATTTTTCTGCCTGCGCCTCCAGCGCGGGACGGTCATACAATTCTTCCATGGAAATCAGTTCAAAGACCGCATCATTCACCCGGTCATAATGCCCTTTCGCATAGGGGCAGGCGTCTGGATTGCATTCGGTCTCCTCCATGAAGCAGATTTTCTCTTTCGCGGTCAGAGTCACAGACTTCATCCGAAGCCCCCTCTCCCGCAGGATCGAAAAAGTCTCCTCCGCCACCGTCCTGGTGACCGTCTTGGCGGTGGCGTAAAAGATCCGATCCGCCAGGTCTTCCCCCACCGCTTTCACTGCGGGATAGACAACGGAAAGCGTTTTTCCGGCGCCGGTAGGCGCCTGGATAAACAGTTTCTTTTTCCGGAGCATGGTGCGGTAAACGGAGGACGCTACCTCCTTCTGCCCCGCCCGCCATGGAAAGGGAAAAGCCAGATCTTTAATCGATGCCTGGCGCACTTTCCTCCACTCTGTCTGCAAAGCGGCCCACTTATGGTACCGGCCGATCACATCCAGGAACCAGTTTTCCAGCTCTCCAAGACTGTATTCCTGCCGGAATCTGCGAATCTCCTCTGTCTCCAGGTTACAGTAAGTGATCTGCACCCCGATCCTTTCCAGCTTCTGACGGGTTCCATAAATATATGCGTAACACTTCGCCTGGGCCACATGGATCATGATCGGCTCCTCCAGAGCCGTCACATCCCGGTACATACCCTTGATCTCATCAATGAAAAAAGTCGCCGGCTCCACCTGTACGCAGTCTGACCCGGAATCAGCCGGCGCCGGCTCCTTCGGAAGGTCAATGTACGCATAACCGGCCGCGCCGGCATCCTCACGGAAGATCCCGTCAGCCCGGCCCTCTACAGTCAGTACGTAGCCCTCTCCGGGGAACTCCATGGACAGGGGTACCTCCGCCTGATAATCTGCACCCATGCGCCCCTGTATCTTGCGATGGATGCGGCTGCCCTCCTGCATCGCGTCTTTGTCCGCGAAGCTGCCCCTGCGGTTATCGATATCCCCTGAACGAAGTATAAATTCCACCAGATTCCGCACGGAAATCCGAATACTCTGCTGTTCCATGATCTGCCCGCTCTCCAAGTCCTGTGGCTTTCGGTTACCCGGTCATGCCTGTACCGGCCATATTCCGATCACCCTGTAAACTATCTGATATTATACCACTAAAACGGAACCGTTCCCAGATGTTCTTTTGCGTATTCGGCGGATTCCGTCATCCATCTCCGAAACTTCAGGAGCCAGAACTTCTGCCACGGCGAATGGTTCTCCCGGGCCTCTATGGAAATACTGCGGCCAGACCCGCGCCAGAGCCGCTGCATCTGCTTCTCTGCCCGGGAAAGATCGCCCTTTTCCTTTTTTCATGGATATATCCCTCAAAACGGTACTCCGTGCGAATTTTCTGCTTCTACTCTGCCCCATCCGCCGTGTCCGTGGGATTTTCCATGGCGCGCGCAAGTTCCGCCTCGTACAGCGCCAGATCCTGATCCCAGGAGGCGTACTCCTCCTCGTCCCGGTGGCCTGAAAGCCCATAATACGCCGCCAGCCATCCCCCCAGATGGGCGGTCAGCTTCTGCGCCCCGGCTGTGTTCAGATGGGTCCGGTCCCGGAAATCCGTGGAGAAATCAATCACTTCCGGGTAATCCCTCTGATAAAACAAAAACGGGACATCCTCTTCCTCCAGAATCGTCTCCAGCGTCAGGTTCAGTCCCTGACGGCGTTTATAACGCTTCTCTGTGGTCTCCACCCCATAGGGCAGGGCCGCGACTACAAGCTGCGCGTCATTTTCCCGGCACAACCCGATTATCTTTTGCAGATATTCCTGATTCAGTTCCGGAACGTCGGCCGCTTTTTTGGGAATACCCGGATCTTCGATTTCCACCGTTGTGAAATCAATCCTTGCTCCTTTCAAAAACGGCTTCGTGTTGAAATCGTAATCCTGAAGCTCCGACCATCTGGAATGGTACTTCAGAAACGGAAAGAAATACGTAAGCTTGTCCTTGACCGTATCGCCCTCCAGCATTGTCCGGACCATCCCGATCTTGGTCCTTCCAAGCCGCATTCCGTCAAATGCCTGGCGCAGCCGCGACTCCGAATTATAGAGCGCGTTATACCAGAGATAATAACTCTCCAGCACCACCACCTTCGGCTGCTGATAGTGAAACACTTCCATGAGCAGAAAATAAGAGATGGCGGCCGTCTGCTCCGGCGTCGCCATAGAATAGGAGGTGATTCCGTATTCTTTCCACAGTTCATTTGGCTGAATGCCGTAATATGCGTGGCTGCTCCCCAAAAACAGGACGTCCAGCGTGTTCCTCTCAATCGCATAAAAGGAATGCACCATATCCGACTCTTCCGCCGTCTTTCTGCGAAGTATTTCACTTATATTAAAAAACAATATCATTCCGACAGCAGCAAACAACACGGCTGACAGAATCCATCTATATGTTTTTTTCATTTCGTACCCAAGCCCTGCATAATAAGAATCTAATTTCCGCCTTCCAACGCGTCCAGAAACGCATTCAGCCGCACCAGCAGAAGTTCCGGCTCGATGCCATGCACCATGGCCGCCTCCTCCAGCGTCTCCCCCTGAGAGGCCGGGCATCCGACACAGTGCATACCGCCCGCCATCAGTACCGGGGCCAGCCCCTGATTGATCCGGAGCACCTCGCCGATCGTCATATCTTTCGTAATCCTGTCTGACATAATGGTTTTCCTCCTTTTTGCCAGTCTATTTTACCAGTGTTTCCACAGAAATACAATGTAAAACAAACATTTTTACTTGTACAATCCGTTTATTTGTATTAGAATAAAGCAAAGATTCCGCAAGGAGTCTGAATACATATTTTAAAAGGAGGGTTTGATTATGGCATACGTAATTTCTGACGAGTGTGTAGCATGCGGAACGTGCGCCGGCGAATGCCCGGTAGACGCTATCTCCGAAGGCGACGGCAAGTACGTGATCGATGCAGATGTCTGTCTTGAATGTGGTACTTGTGAGGCTTCCTGTCCGACAGGCGCCATTTCTGCAGAATAATTTCGCAGGAACACAGGATATTCACACATCCACTCAATATTACAGGGGGCTGCCCGTAAACGGGCCGTCCCCCTTTTCATGCTATAAAAGTTTTCCTGATTTTTCCACATTTTCCCATTAACCATGTGCCGGGGGAATTTATCTCCCAAGGAGCCGGTACAGCAGCCTGCGAAACAGATTTCCCCGCTTTTCTCCCTCTTCCCCGGAAACGGCCGTCTCCTGTATCATCTGGAAATACTGCAGATACATCTCTTCTATTTTATCCTGAATGCAGTTTTCCATATCCTCCCTCAGTCTCTCGTTCTGCTCCCGGACCACCTCCTCCATCATCTGCCGGAGCGCCGCTGTAAACTGTTCCAGGCTGCCAGTTTCCTGTACCGGTACGACCTCGCAGTCCGGTTCCTCTGTCCCTTCTTCCTCCTCCTTCCAGTCAGAACAGCCATTTTGACCGCCGCTGCCAAACCCTGCAAATTCCGCCGATTCCCCGGCTTTCCCAGCCGTCTGGTTCAGCACACGGCGAATGGCTTTGAGCTGAAGCCCCTCTTCCCTCAGCTCCTTCACCCGACAAAACAGGTCTACATTCTGCCGGCTGTATACGCGATGCCCCTGGCTTGTCCTGGCAATAAAAATATCCAGTTCTTCCTCCCAGTAACGTAAAACGTGCGACTCAACACCGATGAGCCGCACTGCTTCCGAAACGGAATATACTTTTTCGTTCATAAGCTTCTCCCCTGTGTTCCTCTTACCAGTATATGAGAGAAACTGCGGGGATAGAACTATTTCTTCATATTTGCGAACTTTGTGAAGCGGGGCAGCCATGCCAGCTCCACCGTCCCGATGGGGCCGTTTCTCTGCTTGGCGATGATGACCTCCGCCACGTCCTTTTTGTCCGAGTCGTGGTTGTAGTAATCGTCCCGGTACAGGAACATGACCACGTCGGCGTCCTGCTCGATGGCCCCGGACTCTCTCAGGTCTGAGAGTATGGGGCGGTGATCCGGACGCTGCTCCACTGCGCGGGAGAGCTGGGACAGGGCCACCACGGGCACCTGAAGCTCCCTGGCGATCTCTTTCAGAGAGCGCGAGATGTCCGTGATTTCCTGCTGCCTGGATTCGGCGCGCCTGCTGCCCTGCATAAGCTGCAGATAGTCGATTATGATGATACTCAGGTCATGCTCCAGCTTGTATTTTCTGCATCTGCTGCGAAGCTCGGGGACGGATATGCCCGGCGTGTCGTCGATGATCAGGTTGGAGCTGCCCACCGTGCCGGCGGCCTCGATCAGGCTGGCCCAGTCGCTGTCCGTCAGATTCCCGGTACGCAGCACCTGGGAATCCACCCGGGACTCCAGGGAAAACAGACGGTTCACCAACTGTTCTTTTGACATCTCAAGGCTGAAGATCGCCACCGTCTCATTGTTGCGAAATGCCATATATTCCGCAATATTCAGAGCAAGGGCGGTCTTCCCCATGGAAGGCCGGGCCGCGATCAGGATCAGGTCGGAGGGCTGGAACCCGGAAGTCTTGTAATCCAGATCGATAAATCCGGTAGCCATGCCGGTGACGTTGCCCTTGGAGCGGCTTGCCGCCTCGATCTTGTCGAGAACGTCGAGCACCACTTCCTTGATGGGCACAAAGTCCTCGCCCGAGCGCTTCTGCAATACCTGAAAAATATTTCTCTCGGTATTTTCCAGGATCTCCTCCACACTCTCCTTTCCCGCATAGCAGGAAGCGGCGATATCCTCGTTTACTTTGATCAGGCGGCGGAGAAGCGCTTTCTCCGAAACGATCTGCGCATAGTATTTGATATTGGCGGAGGTGGGCACCGCCGCAAGCATATCCCGGACAAATTCAAGGCTGCTGACCTCCGCCGGCACGTCCTTCTCTTTCAGGCGGTTCTGCAGCGTGATCAGGTCGATGGGCTTATCCTCACCGTACAGCTCGGACATGGCCTCAAAGAGGATCCCGTACTGCTTCTGATAAAAATCATCCACCGTCAGCATCTCTGTCGCAACCGTGACCGCGTCCCGGTCCATGATCATAGCGCCGATAACCGACTGCTCCGCTTCTGTGCTGTGAGGCATCACCCGCTTCAGCAAAGATTCCTCTGCCATGCTTTGCCCTCCTCCCTTTGTACTGCCTTTATTTCCCGGTCACGTTCACCTTTATCCCGGCGATGACTTTTGCGTGAAGCCGGATGGGGATCTCCGTCACCCCAATCGTCTTGATGGGACCGTCCAGAAGGATCTTCTTCTTGTCGATCTCATATCCAAGCTGCTTTTTGATCTCCTCCGCGATCTCTTTGGAGGACACGGAACCGAATACACGGCCGCTGACCCCCGCCTTAACGGACACATTCACGGTCTTCCCCTCCAGCTCCCTGGCCAGAGCCCGGGCTTCTTCCAGGGCTTCCTTCGCAATCTTTTCCACATTTGCCTTCTGGAGCTTCAGGTCATTAAGGTTCCTGCCCGTGGCTTCCTTTCCAAACCCTTTCTTCAGCAGCATATTGCGGGCGTATCCCTCGCTCACCTCTACCACGTCTCCCTTTTTCCCAAGGGATTTCACATCCTGCGTCAAAATCACTTTCATATCTAAATCGCTCCTTCTTTCGTCATCTGTGTCAGAACTTCCTTCAGTTTCATCTTACCGGTCTCCAGATCAACGCCCGTAAGCTGCGCGCCCGCAATATTTATATGGCCGCCGCCCCCGAGACGCTCCATGATAATCTGTACGTTTACCTCGTCGATCGCCCTGGCGCTGATGTATATTTTGTCATTGTATTCCGTCAGTACAAAGGATGCTTTTACGCCTATGATATTTAACAGTTCGTTGGACGCCTGGGCGCCGACGACGGTGGGACTTTCAAGGCCCTCGCTGGGGCACACGCTGATGGCATAGCTGTCCATAAACATCTCCGCATGGCGCACCGCCTCCGCCCGCGCCTTGTAGGTCGCTATATCGTTGCGGAAAATCTTGCGGACTCTCGTGGTATCCGCGCCGTTTCTGCGGAGAAAAGCCGCTGCCTCGAAGGTACGCATACCCGTTTTTGCCACAAAATTGTTGGTATCCACAATGATCCCGGCATAAATACAGTCCGCCTCGGTGGGTTTCAGCCGGATGGAATCGTCGTAATACTGCAGAATCTCCGCGATCATCTCACAGGCGGAGGACGCCGACGGCTCCACATAGGACAGGGACGCATTCTCGATCTGTTCCGTGCCCTGGCGGTGATGGTCCAGCACCACAATGGTCCCGGTCAGATAGAGAAGCTCCTCGCACTCCACCATGCTGGGACGGTTGGTATCCACCACAATCACCGCCGTGTTGTAGTCTGCCATTTCAATCGCCTCGGCATGATTCAGAAACAGCCTCTCGTCATGCTCCTCCGCTTCCTTCAGCATATTGACCCAGGGCCTGATACTGCTGTTGATTTCGCCCAGCACGATATGGACCGGTTTGCCCACCTGGCGGGCCGCCCTGCACACGCCGACGCAGGCCCCCAGGGAATCGATATCCGTCATCTGATGTCCCATGACGATCACACGGTCCCTGGTACTGATCAGTTCCCGGAGCGCCTGGGCTTTCACCCTGGCCCGCACCCTCGTGTTTCGTTCTGACCGCTGCGTCTTGCCTCCGAAGAAGGAGATCTTTTCGCCCTCCTTCACCACCGCCTGGTCGCCGCCTCTGGCAAGAGCCATCTCGATGGAAACACGGGCCGCCTCATGGTTCTTCAGATAATCTTCGTTGTCCGTGCCGATCCCTATGCTGATGGTCATGTTCATGGCGTTGCCGATGTTGACCGTCTTCACATCCTCAAGAATGGAAAACCGGTCCTCAATCATCAGATCCAGCATTTTGCGGTTTACGATCAGAAGATATTTATCCTTTTCCAGTTCCTTGATCAGCCCGCCCATGGAAGTGACATATTTACTGATCTTCCGTTCCACAAGCGCTTCGAGCATGGAACGGCGGATGTCCTCCACGCTCTCCATAACCTCGTCATAATTGTCCATATACAAAAGGCCCACGACCGCCTTCTGCTCGTAATTATCCTGCTTGTACCGGGAAAGCTCCGTGGTGTCCAGAAAATATATGGTGAACACATAGCAGTCCCCGCCCACGCGCTCCAGGCCGTCCAGATCGTCCACCAGATCGTTTAACAGAACACGTTTTATACGCACGCGGAATTTTTTCTCCTCGTGATTGATCTCCAGGAAACGCTCTTCCTCCCCCTCCGGAAAATAGCCCGTGCGGATCTCCGGAAATACAGAGGAAATATTCTTGTGAAAGCCCTCGTTCCTGCCGGTGAGTTCCATGAGTCCGTCGTTCATCCACAGCACCCTGCCGTCCGGCTGTACAAGGCCGAAGGGGATCGCCAGCTTCTGGAGCATCTCCTTTTCCACACCGCTGAACCTGTTGGAAAAATCCAGCAGTTCGGCCAGCACCCGGGGCTTGTAATACAGGTCGAGAATAAACATGACCGCAAAAATAAACAGTGTAAAACCGCCGACCACACAGCCCGCCAGCGTATCCAGGTACAAAACCGCCGCAGTAAGCCCCAGCAAAAGCAGGGTCACAAGGCCGCACCAGAACCAGTGCCGCATCAGGCTGCCGCTGTATTTTACCTGCGCTTTATTTTCGTTTTCGTTACCTTTCATAGAGAATCTCCGTTCCAGGCCTGGCCGTTTTATCTTCTGCTATATATTAACACAAATCAAAATCGAATGGAAGTACCATATGTTGCGTCAAAAACAGGCAAAACCCCCGGATACTGATTCCCGGAACCCAGGGATTCTTATGGCTTTGCATTGAACCAGTTTATCTTTTTTTCATTTATGGAAACCATTTCTTTGTCTTATACGCTGATAAATATGTTTCGGATCGCCTTCTCCCCAAACGCCAAAGCCGCCGGCGCCAAAACAGTCCCGCCGCAACCCTATTTATATTCCTGAGACTGCATACAAAATAGCGGAGAATCATTGACAGGATCCGACCGGACTTCCAAAATATTAAAAAGCCTCTGAATGCTGAATATTTCAGCATTTAAAGGCTTTTTCCATTCATGCTCCCGCGTCCGGATGATCAGTCCTGTACATAGGGCATAAGCGCAACGTGACGCGCCCGCTTGATCGCGACGGTCAGCGCTCTCTGATGCTTTGCACAGTTTCCGGTGATTCTCCTCGGAAGGATCTTGCCTCTCTCGGAAACGTATCTCTTTAATTTGTTTACATCCTTGTAATCGATCTCGTTGTTTTCCTTACCACAGAAAACACACACTTTCTTTCTTCTGCGGACGCCGCCTCTTCTCCTGGGCGCATCGCTTCTGTCCTTGCTATATGGCATTGGTTGTTCCTCCTTTTACGCATGATCTTACGCTGTGCGGCCCGACGGCCGTCGGCGCTTAATTAAATGGAAGTTCCTCGTCGATTCCGTCAGGGATATTCATAAATCCGTCGCCTGCCGAAGCCTGGCCTGGCACGGGAGCCGCCGCTTCCGGCGCCGGACTCTGGCGGTATGCGCCGCCGCTGTTCTGGGTGGATGCGGCCTTGCTCTCGGCAAACTCCTGCTCCTCCACAATCACATCGGTCGTATAAACCTTCTGTCCGTCCCTGTTTGTGTAGCTGCCGGTCTGGATACGGCCGGTAATCGCGATCTTGATCCCCTGGCGCAGATATTTCTCCGCGAATTCAGCCTGTCTTCCAAAGGCAACGCAGCCGATAAAATCTGCGGTCTGGTCGCTGCCCTCCCGGCGGAATCTCCGGTCCACTGCCAGAGTGTATCTGGCGACCGCGGTGGAACTTTCGCCTGCGGAATAACGAACCTCAGGGTCTCTCGTTAATCTTCCCATTAAGATGACTTTGTTCATTTGATCTCCTCTTTTCTATCTATGCATCCTGTCTAACGCATAAATACCGGATGACATTGTCCATGATACGAAGACGCCCCTCAAGGGCAGCCGGACATGTCGGTACAGCTTCGAAATGAACGAAATAGTAGAATCCCTCGGACATCTTCTGAATCTCGTAAGCGAGCTTCCTCTTGCCCCATTCGTCTACGTCCGTTACAGTGCCGCCAAAACGGGCAATGTACTCTTTCACCTTTTCAATCGTAGCGGCTCTGTCTTCGTCTTCAAGCTTTGCGCTGACAACCACTGCTAACTCATACTTGTTCATGCTTCTCGCACCTCCTTATGGTCTCTGGCCCCTTTCTGAAAAAGGAGCAAGGAAATAATATATCACAGTGGTTTATTCTACCATGACATTTCCCCGGATTCAAGCACTTTTTGGCTTTTTTCCGGCTTTTTATGATTATTTTATCCAGGTTGCTTATTCAAATGTCTTTCTCCCGGAGCCCCCTTGTGTTCTTCTCCACAAGCCTGCGGGGTACCATGATCTGATGGCCGCAGCCCAGGCATTTGAGCCTGAAATCGGCGCCCGCCCGCAGGATCTCCCACTCCTGGCTGCCGCAGGGATGCTTTTTCTTCAGCTTCACGATCTGTCCCACTTTGTAGTCCATCTGCGGCTCCTCCTTCTATGCCTGTATCGCTCCCAGCACCGCGCCGATGCTGTCGGAGATCAGCAGGTCCGCGAAGCTGTCTCTGGGTGTGGGGGATTTATTGATGACCACCACATTCTGCCCCTTAAAGTAATCGATGAGCCCCGCCGCCGGATAGACCGCCAGGGAGGTGCCGCCGATAATCATAGTGTCCGCATGGGAAATGTGATAGACGGACTCCTGAATGGTCTGCTGATCCAGTCCCTCTTCGTACAGCACCACGTCCGGTTTTATGATGCCGCCGCACTCACAGGTGGGGACGTCTCCCTCATAATCCCTCATATACCGGGCGTCGTAGCCTTTATGACACTTCATGCAGTAATTCCGGTGTACGCTGCCGTGGAGCTCCAGCACCTTTTTGCTCCCCGCTGCCTGATGAAGCCCGTCGATATTCTGGGTCACCACCGCCGTCAGCTTTCCCTTCTCCTCCAGCTCGGCCAGTTTCAAATGCGCCGCGTTTGGCAGTTTGTCCAGACAGAGCATCTTATCCCGGTAGAAGCGATAGAATTCCTTTGGATTGTGCATAAAAAATGTGTGGCTCAGGATCGTCTCCGGCGGATAATCATACTTCTGATGATAGAGTCCGTCCACGCTCCGGAAATCCGGAATGCCGCTCTCCGTGGAGACCCCGGCTCCGCCAAAAAATACGATCCGTTTGCTCCCGTCAATGATCTCCTGCAGTTTTTTCACTTCGTCTGCCATAGCGCCGTCCCCCTTTTACTCTTCAGAATCATAAGCCTTTAATTTCATTTTGTATTCTCCGCATTCGAAAGTCAAGCGGCATTTCGATTTGAATTGAGGTTTTGCGTGAAAAATTCTTTCTGTTCCCGCCGCGTTTATCTGGATGCGTAAATCTGCGCCAGCTTTCCAAACACCACCCTGCGGGTGGCGTCGTCCCCCGTACAGGTGGAAAGGGTTACGATCCGGTCATCTGCGGTCACTTCCACTCCGGAGGTGTCCACCTCCGAATGCCCGTATGCATAATCGATCAGCTCCTGAAAATCCTCTGTGGTAAAGAATGTCTGGTACGTCAGTCCTGAGTTTTCCACCACGGAAACGGAAAAGATCCGGTACTGGAAGATCAGGTCTTTCGTGTAGATCCAGAAGTATTTGCTTTTATTGAATACCTCTTCGTCCTGGAACTGGCTGATCTTCCCAAACATGGAGCCGTTTTTCATGTTATGGCCGTATATGATGGTATTTTTATCCGTAAAGTCGGGGCTGTTGTCACAGTTCAGAAAAATACAGCCTGCAAAATTATATTCTTTCTCAAAAGTCCTGTGAAGGTAATAGTCGTTGTCTTCCGCCTGCATCACCGGATAGGAAATGTCAAGGGCGCGCACCTTCAGCCAGGCGGCCAACTCGTCGTTCTGCGCCTGCAGGCCTTCAAAATCAATGGGATTCGTCATAACGGGAACCGTCATTTCTTTCCCGTCCCAGATGACCGTCCTCACTTCTCTTCCGCTGACGCGCTGTGCTTCGTCATCGTCCTCCAGCGAATCATAATCCTCGCTGTCGTCCGTATAACTGTCGTTCAGAGAGTTATACTCGTCGGTTCCGGCCTTGTATTCCATATAATAACCATACAGTTTATACCCAGCGAACAAAAACACTCCCAGCGCGGCCAGCATCAGAATCGTGATCAGAATATCTCCCAGAGTCCTCCTGCGCCTCTTTTTTCGGGCCATATGGATACCTCCTTATCTAATTGCGCCTCCCGCGCCTGGCTTGCTAGTCGCAGTTTCCCACAGTCCTCGGGTAGGGAAGGACGTCGCGGATATTGGACATACCGGTCAGATACATGACGCAGCGCTCAAAGCCCAGGCCAAAACCGGCGTGATGGGTGGTGCCATATCTGCGCAGATCCAGATAATACCTGTAATCTTCTTCTTTCATGCCAAGTTCCGCGATGCGGTTCTGCAAAACCTCCAGATCGTCCTCCCTCTGGCTGCCGCCGATGATCTCTCCGATGCCGGGTACCAGACAGTCCATGGCGGCCACTGTCTTTCCATCCTCATTCAGTTTCATATAAAACGCCTTGATCTCCTTGGGATAATCCGTCACAAACAGCGGCTTTTTGTAGACCTGCTCGGTCAGGTAACGCTCGTGTTCGGTCTGCAGATCGCAGCCCCACGATACCTTGTACTCAAAAATGTCGTTGTGCTTTTCCAGGATACTGATGGCCCTGGTGTAGGTCACATGGCCGAACTCAGAATTCAGCACATGGTTCAGCCGCTCGATCAGGCCCTTATCCACATAGGAATTGAAGAATTTCATCTCCTCCGGAGCATTTTCCAGCACGTAGCGGATGATATACTTGATCAGGTTCTCCGCCAGGATCATATCGTCTTTGAGGTCGGCAAAGGCGATCTCCGGCTCGATCATCCAGAACTCCGCCGCATGGCGGGCAGTGTTGGAATTTTCGGAGCGGAAAGTCGGCCCAAAGGTATAGACGTTGCGAAACGCCTGGGCAAAGGCCTCCACATCCAACTGTCCGCTGACGGTGAGTTTCGTCGCCTTGCCAAAGAAATCCCGGGCGAAATCCGCCTCTCCCTTATCGTTTTTCGGGATATTGTTCAGATCCAGCGTGGTCACCTGGAACATTTCCCCGGCGCCCTCGCAGTCGCTGGCTGTGATCAGCGGCGTATGCACGTACACGAAATTGCGCTCCTGGAAAAACTTATGGATCGCGTAGGCAATCATGGAGCGTACGCGGAACACTGCCTGAAAGGTGTTGGTCCTGGGACGCAGATGCGGCACGGTCCTCAGATATTCCAGAGAATGGCGTTTTTTCTGCATCGGATAATCCGGCGTGGAGGCTCCCTCCAGCTCCACTGAGTCCGCCTGGATTTCAAAGGGTTGCTTCGCATTGGGAGTGGCGACAAGGGTCCCCTCCACGATGACGGCCGCGCCCACATTCAGCTTGCATATCTGCGCGAAATTCGGCAGTTTATCCGCATACACAACCTGCAGCGTCTCAAAGAAAGTGCCGTCGTGCAGTACGATAAACCCAAAGGTCTTTGAATCACGGATGCTGCGGACCCAACCGCCCGCCTTCACCGTCTTCCCTATATAGGCATCGCTGTTTCGATATAGTTCTCTCACCGTTGTAAAGTCCATTTTTCTTCTCCTTCTCTGCCGTTTCCTGTTCGCCGTTTTCTGTAAGAGCGTGAACAGAAATTTATGTTTCCATGATACCATCTTTCCCCTGCCGCTGCAAGCCCCGCCGTTTAGATCCCGGTATTCTCAAAATTTCCGTAAGTGTCCCCGGCTGTGCAGGAACCGGCCTTGTCTGCCTTGGCGGGCTTCCATTATGTTCTATTGACAATCATACTGAATTATGTGATAATTTATTGCAAAAGTGCAAAGCACGGAGCAATCGGCTTTCATGCATGGAAGCTTCCGTATGATTTGCCTATTATTTATGAACAGGAAGGGGACTTAACTTATGAAGAAAAAACGGATCTCAGGGATATTGGCCCTTGGTATGATATCCATGCTGTGCGGGTTTGACAGCGCACAGACAGCAGAAAGCGTGGCTGAGAAAATGGTGGAGGCTTCCTCCACAGCAGAAGGCATCAAAACAGACATCGACTTTAATCTAGACGCTGCTGTAAATATCAGCGACGGATCCATTACCAGCACGATTTCCATCGCTTCCGACGGCACGCTCGACGCGCAGTGCGCGCTGGATCCTTATGCCGCAAAGGTGGAGGGCACAATGAATCTCTCCGCTCTGACTACCATGGAAAACATTACCGAAGAGATCTATATTGTCGCGGATGAAGACGGTTCCCTCAAACTGTATACCAAAACGCAGCTATCGGAGGATGAGGAAGGGGAATGGCTCTTCTCGTCTCTTGACAGCGGGAATGGCAAAAAACTCATGCAGCCCGCCATGGACAATTCCTCTCTGATCCGCACGCTGAACGACTGCGGCATCGCTCTGGAACTGGCCTCTGAGGCTGCCGACGTGAACGGCGCCGAGTGCTACCTGCTCTCTTCGGTCGTGGACGTCTCTGCAATGGAAACGGTTCTGAACAAAGTTACCCAGGCTGCCCAAGAGACGCTTCCGGAAAATATTTCCGCTTATCTTTCCATGCTGGACGGCTTACAGCTTAAGATCGAGCTTTACGTGGACACCACATCCTTTCAGATCGTCAAAATACATATGGATCTGAACGGCAGCGACCTGTCCCTGATCAGCGAACAGATCAACACGGCGATTGCCGGTTTTGAATCTGATGAGGCGCCTTCCTCCACCGCAGAGCTTGTGCTGAACGACGCTTCCATGGATATACTCTACAGCTACGGCGAAGCGCCGGAGATTACAGTGCCTGACGACGCGCTTGCCGCCGAGAATTCTGGTGAATCCATCTCCCTTGACGATCTTATTGACGCGGCAGGGGATGCTGCAGCCGAATGATCGCCCTGTGGCTGTCGCCCATCTATCTTTTACTGAATCTGTATCTGGCTTTTGGCGCGGTGCGCTGGCTGTCCCGGCTGCATCCCGCGTTTCGCAGCCCGTATTTCCTTGCGGTTTTCGCTCTGTGTTTTACGGCGCTCATTTTCTCGCCGCTGCCCGCCGCTTTCGGACGGGGCCGGATCAAAACCTTCTTCAAAAAAATCAGCGGCTGGTGGCTGGGAACACTCATTTACCTGGTGTTCCTCGCGCTGGCAGCGGCGCTTTTCAGGACGCTGTACCATCTTGTATGGGGACGTCCGTTCCTTTCTTTCCAGCAATCTTCCATCCTCCGGGCTGCCGACGGGCTGATGAGCGCAGTTGCCCTGGGCCTGATGGTGTATGGCGTCCTGAATGCCGGAACGATCCGCAGAACCGTTTATTCGGCCACCATCCGCAAATCCTGCGGTCTTCTTTCCCTGAAGATCGCTCTTGTGGCGGACCTGCACATAGGCGGCGCGGTGGGGCTGCGCCATATGCGGAGGGTATGCCGCACAATCAGGGAAATACAGCCGGATCTGCTGATCTTTGCGGGGGATATATTCGACAATGACTTTGGCACCATCGACGCGCCCCGGGAAATCTGTGCCATGCTGAAAAATATCTCTGTAAAATACGGCGCGTATGCCTGCTGGGGAAACCATGATATTGCGGAAGTGATCCTTGCGGGTTTTTCTTTTGACCGCAGGGATAAGGACACGGGCAGCAGCCCGGAAATGATCCGGTTCCTGAAGGATGCCGGTATCCGTATGCTGGAGGACGAGACTGTGCTGATAGACGGTCAGTTTTATCTGTGCGGACGGCTGGACGCTTCCTGTGAAGAAAAAAGCGGGAAAGCGCGCCTTGCGCCTTCCCAGATTATCGCCTCTCTCGACCATTCCCGCCCCATCCTGGTCATCGACCATCAGCCCTCTCAGCTTCGGGAACTGGCGGATGCGGGGGTGGATCTGGATCTGTCCGGGCACACCCACGCAGGACAGGTCTTCCCGCTGAATCTCGCGTCCCATCTTCTCTGGAAAAATCCCTGCGGCCTCCTGTCTGTGGGAAACATGACCAGTATCGTGACCTCCGGAGCCGGTGTCTGGGGTCCTCCCCAGCGGATCGGCACCCACAGCGAGGTCGTGGAGATCAATCTGAAGTTTGAGGCTCCGAAGTTCCAATAGATCCGGAGCCTGTTTTCTTATAACTCCGTCTCACATTCCCTGCAGCAGTCCCTTAATCACAAAGAACAGCACCGGCACCGCCAGAGACGGCAGCATATTCAGCGCCTTGCAGTCTTTGATCTTCAATATGCCAATGCCGGAGCTGGCGATCAGCACGCCGCCCACAATGCACAACTCCGCGATCAGTTCCTCCGAGAAAAAGGAACCGGAGAGATTGCAGGCGATTAAATAAATCAGCCCCTGCCAGCAAAACAGCACCGGGGCGGCCAGGGCCATTCCGATCCCGTAGGTGGAAGCCAGCACTGTGGAAGTCACAAGATCCAGCGTGGCGTTGGTAAACAGATAGGTATTGTCCCCGTGCAGCGCGCTCATAACCGGCCCCATGATGGACAGGGTACCGATGCAGTAGAGCAGTATGCCTGTGGAAAGGCCCTGCCCAAGCCTGGATCTGGAGTATTTGCCCACCAGGTTCTGAAATTTCGCATCGATATCAAGTATCGTGCCGATCAAACTCCCTGCGGCAAGACTGACAATAAATAGTACCGGGTACTGGCTTTTGGACATATTGGAGACCACCGCATTGATTCCAAGCGCCGTGGCCGCCAGCCCCATGGCCGTATAAAGCGCTTCCTGATATTTTTCTTTAATTCCCCTGCGCAGCACGCTTCCAAGAATACTGCCCGTCAGTATCGTCCCTGTATTTACGATTGTTCCCAGCATCGTTTCTCTCCTGTAACTGTAGTATAAAATCCTGTTTAGTCTGATTCCCGCTCCTGCATCACACTCATGTAGGCCGGGCGGAGAATCTTGCCCATGCCAATCTCCTCCTCGATGCGGTGGGCGCTCCAGCCCACGATACGCGCGATTGCAAAGATAGGGGTGTACAATTCCACCGGAATGCCCAGCATCTGGTATACAAACCCGCTGTAAAAATCCACATTGGGGCTGACGCCCTTAAAGATCCGGCGCTTTTTGGCAATCAGCTTGGGAGCAATCTCCTCGATGTTGTTGTAGAGCGCCATATCCAGCTCCCGGTGCTTCTCCCGGGCCAGCTTTTCCACAAAGGCTTTGAAAATGCGCTCACGGGGATCGGAGAGGGAGTAAATCGCATGGCCCATGCCGTAAATCAGGCCCTGCCGGTCAAAAACCTCGCCGTCCAGCAGCTTTGAAAGATAGTTCTCTATCTCGTCCTTATCCTCGAAATCCCGCACATGGCTGCGGATATCCTCCATCATCTCCATCACCTTGATGTTGGCGCCGCCGTGCCTGGGTCCCTTCAGGGAAGACATGGCCGCCGCGATGACGGAATAGGTGTCGGCGCCGGAGGAGGTCACCACGCGGGTGGTGAAAGTGGAATTGTTGCCGCCGCCATGCTCCATGTGAAGCATCAGGGCAATATCCAGCACCTTGGCCTCCAGGCGGGAATACTTCTTGTCCGGCCTGAGCATCATCAGCAGATTTTCCGCCGCTGAGAGATTGTGATCCGGCCGGTGGATATACATACTGTCATTTTGCTCATAGTGGTTGTACGCGTGGTAGGCATAGACGGCCAGCATGGGGAAAATGCTGATCAGCTGAATGCACTGCCGCAGGCTGTTGGAAACCGACACATCCGTGGCGCGTTCGTCGTAGAAAGCCAGAGTCAGGATGCTCCTGGTCATGGAATTCATAATATCCCGGCTGGGGGCTTTCATAATCACATCCCTTGTGAAATTTGTGGGTAAACTCCTGCCCTCCGCCAGAATCTTCTTAAATTCAAGCAACTGTTCCGGATCCGGCTTCTCACCGAAGAGCAGCAGATACGCCGTGGGTTCAAAACCAAATTCGTCTGTGTCCAGCGCGTTTACCAGGGAACGGATGGGATAACCTCTGTACCACAACTGGCCGTCGCAGGGCGTCTTGACCCCGTCCACCTCCTGAAAGGATACGATCTTGGATATGGATGTCAGGCCGACCAGAACTCCTTTCCCATTCTGATCCCGCAGGCCCCGGTAGACCCCGTATTTCTGAAAAAGATTATCTGAAATCGTGTCGTTCTTCCGGCACAGTTCCTCCTGTCTGCCCGCATAGCTGCTGATTTCCTGTTCATAAGTCATATCATATCATCTCCTGTCCAATCATTCTTTTCTTCCTTTTCTTGGTGTTCTATATTCTATAGCACATTGCTCCCGTTGTCAACCGTCCCGCGTCCGGTTTTCTTTACATAATTCCCATTTCATGCTAAAATAAAGCTGTTTTTCGGCAACCATTAAATTTTTATAAATAATTATAAGGGAATCCATTATGAATTCAAAGAAATACCTCCGATCTCTTCTCTCCCTGTTTCTGCTGGCTCTTGCTCTCTCGCTGTCCGCGCCCTGCAGCCTGCAGGGCGCAGCCGCAAAGACGGGCTGGAAAAAGACGGGAAGCACCTATTACTATTACCTGAAAAACGGCAAAAAGGCCACCAACCGCTGGCTTAAAAAGGACGGCAAGAAGGTCTTTGTGGGCCAGAACGGAAAGATCATCCGGAATTTCAACGGCGGCTGGTACAAGATCGGCGGCAAATGGTATTATTACACCAAAAAGGGCAAAAAGAAGACCGGCTGGATCACCTACAAGGGCAGGAAGTATTATCTGGATTCTTCCGGCGCACGGGTCACCAAATGGCAGAACATAGGCAATAAAACCTACTACTTCAACAAGTCGGGGGTGCTTCAGAAAAGCTCCTGGATAAAAAAGGGAAAGTGGTACTATTACTGTAACAAAAACGGAAAAGTAAACACCGCCGAATGTTTTGATACCCAGGGGATCGCCAAGGCGACGAAGATTCGCTACCAAAGCAGCACCATTAAAGTAGAGATCACAAAGTACACAAAGTACAGCGCCAACTACTGGGTGGCGGTGGTACAGATCCAGAACGTCTCCCAGATGAAAGCGACGCTCTCATATGGCACCTATGGCGGCGCCCGGGAGACCACCTCCCACAATGTCTCCTCCAACGGAGCCATCGTGGGCGTCAACGGCAGCGCCTTCAGCTATTCCACCGGCAAGCCTGGCTTTGACGCGGTGATGATCAAAAACGGCAAAATTTACAACACCGCCGCCGGAACCAGCTATTCCCTGATGGCTATCTCCAATTCCGGCGTGATGTACAGCCCGGACCAGGGACTTTCCGCAAATCAGCTTGTAAAAGCGGGCGTCCGGGACACCTTCAATTTCGGTCCGGTACTGATCAAAAACGGCGTGGCGCAGTCCGTGGATATGAAAAATTTCTCACTCACCTCCTACAAGGACCCGCGGACAGTCGTAGGGATGGTCTCCCCCGGAAAATATGTGCTTCTGGTGGCCGACGGCCGGAATGCCGGAGGCTCAAGGGGCCTGAACCAGAGCGAAATGATCACGATTATGAAAAGCTATGGCTGTACTTTCGCCTACAATATGGACGGCGGCGGCTCTTCCACCATGTCATACAGGGGCTATGTGCTGAACACCCCTTCCGACGGAAGCGAGCGCGCCTGCGGCGATTTTCTGATCTTTACGAAGTAATCTGGCGCCCCTCTGCGTCCATGGCGTAGCTGCCCCAGCCGATCATCTCTGAGACGGGCACCAGCTCGTAGCCCTGGCTTTGCAGCGCGGTAATGACGCTCTCCAGCGCCATGGCTGTGTAATCCGCGCCAATGTGCATCAGAATGATGGAGCCGTTTTCCAGATTTTTATTTGCGGCGACCATCTGAAGGATGGAATCTGTGCCGTAGTTTTTCCAGTCCTGGGAGTCCACATTCCACCGGATGGGCATATATCCGCTCATCTTCACGGTTTTGACCAGGTCGTCGTCATAGGCTCCGTAGGGCGCCCGAAACAGATTTGCCTCTATGCCGGTCAGTTCATAGACCGCCTCATGGACCGGCAGAATCTCCTGCCAAATCTCCTCTTTTGTCAGCTCTGTCATGTTCCGGTGATTCTGGCTGTGATTGCCGATATCATGCCCCGCCGCCGCAATCTGCCGCACCGTTTCCGGATTATTCTCCACCCAGCTTCCGGTGACAAAAAAGGTGGCCCGCGCATCATACGCCTCCAGGATTTTCAGGATCGTCTGCGTCGATCCGCTCTCAATGTCCGCGTCAAAGGTGAGCGCCGCCTGTTTTTTATCCGTCTGCACACTGCAGACCGGGATCTCCACGCCGTTTACCGATCCGCTTACCGCCACGCTCCTCTGATTTGCCACATACGCTCCGAAAAAAAATACGAGGGAACAAAGGCAGGTCAGCCCAAGTCCCCTCATACGGTACCAGAAAATATATTTTTCCTCCATCGTAATCCGCTCCCGTATTTCTTACGTCATTATATGAAATCCGGAAGCGGAACATGCATACGTTATATTGAAAAGCCTTCCGCCCAGCAATCTACATCTCCCACCGCGCCCGGCTGCCCTTATCGGTTTTGGAGACCGCCAGCTTTACCTCAACCTGGGCCTTCAGTTCGCTGACGTGAGAGATGATGCCCACCAGCCGCTTGCCTCCGGACAGTTCGTTCAGGATGGCGATGGCCTGGTTGCGGGTCTCCTCGCTGAGGGAACCGAAGCCCTCGTCTATGAACATCGTGTCGATGTGGACGCTCCCGGCGGTGCTCTGAATGATATCGGCCATCCCAAGAGCCATGGACAGCGCCGCCATAAAGGACTCGCCGCCGGACAGGGTCTTCACGTCCCGGCTCTGCTCATTGACGAGGCTGTAGACATCCAGGTCCAGTCCCACATATCCCTGTCTGCCCAGATCCTTCATATCCCGGCACTGGAGGATAAACTGGCCGCCGCTCATCTTATAGAGCCTCTTATTTGCACTGCTTATGATGCGTTTGAAAAAGTAACGCTGCACATACGTCTGGAATTTCATATGCTTTCGGCCGCCCGCTGTATCGTTCAGATTCCGGAGCAGCAAATGCTCCCGGTCAATTTTTTCCCGCAGCTCATACAGAACGCAGGCCCGGTCGTAGGCTGCGCGATTGTTCTCCACGATCGTGTGAATCTGCCGGTCCTTCTGCTCCAGACGTTCTTTCTGAAGGGCGAGGCGGTCCCGCTCTTTCTCAAACTCCCGGGTGTCTACGAAGGCCTTCCCCTTGGTATCCCGCCGCAGCCGCTCCAGATTGTTTGAAGTCACCTGGAGTTCGATTTCGTAATCCTTTACCTGTTTCTGAAAATCCTCCATCTCCCGACTGTCAAGCCTGGCCGCCAACAATGTTTCTTCATCAACAAAGCCTGCCGCTGCCAGCGCCTCCCTGCAGGCTGTCCCGGCTCCGGCTGTGCTCTGCTCCATAAGCTCCAGATTCTGCTGTTCCTGGGCAAGTTTTCCCTGCTGGCTGTCCATCTCCGCTTTCAGGGCGGCGTAGTTTGCTGTGCTCTTTTTCTGGTCGGTTTCCAGAGAATGGAGCTGCTCTTCTTTTTGGCAAAGCTCCGCCATGGCCTGATCCCGGTCGGCCCAGGTCAGCTGCTCTCTTAAATATTTCAGGCTGGCTTCCTGCGTCCCCTTTTCTACTTTCAGGTCAACCAGAAGATCTGTTTCCCGTCGGATCGCCTTTTCATACGCATCCGCCTGATCTGCGGCGGCCTTCAGATCCTGCTCCAGCTTCTGCGCCTGCTGCCATGCTTCCGCTCCATGTTCTCCGCCCCATGAAGATTCCGGAATCTCCTTATCCACCCCGGTTATCTTTTCTTCTGCGGCGGCGCTGCTGTGATGAATCTGGCCGCACACCGGGCAGGGCTCTCCCTCCCGCAGCTGCGTCCGAAGCACAGCGATATATGCCTCCGGGCTGGCCGCCGCTGCCCTTTGCTCACTGAGTTTATCAGACAGGCGCTTCTGCTCCTGAACTGTCTGCTCTCTGTGATCTTCCATTTCCCGCAGTTCTTTCTCCAGCGCCGCAATCCGCTCTGTCCCCTTCTCCAGCGCTGACCTCAGGCGTTCCATTTCTTTATATCCGGACAGATTCTGCCGGATCTCATGGATCCGGGCATGAAGCTGTGGGGAATCCGCCTCATATCTCTGCTTTGCCTCCTCTGCATGGGCCGCCAGCTGTTCCAGCCGTCCCCGGTTTTGGGAAACCCATGCGGACAACTGTTCTTTTCTCTGCCTGCAATCGTCCCTGTCTTTCTGTTTCCGGACAAAATCAGAGTACAGGGGCCATACATCGCCGGCCCGCATCCCCTTTTCGATCCGCTGCTTCAGGTTCCCGACTTCGGCCGCCCGCTCCCGAAGGCCTTCCATGACCGCCTCCGTTTCCGCAAGCTCCGCAAGAAGCCGGTTCACCGCCTGGGCCTGCTGCAGCTTCTGCACTGCCCCGGTCAGCTCGCTTTCATTTTTTTTCCGTTCTTCCAGAAGCTCCCGCTGCTTTTGCTCCCCTTCCCGGCAGATCTGTCCGGTAAACTCCAGAAGCCCCGCCCGGTCGCTCTCGCTGAAATGCCCCCGGTATTCTCCCTCATTCCACCCGGCGCTCAGCTCACTGTCCGGGACACAGCGGATGCGATCCAGTTCCCCTTTGATATCGGTGCGGTTCGTCTCCCGCCGAAGCTCCGCCGCGTCAAAGCGCCGTTTGATCTCTTCCTCCATCAGGGCGTAAATCCTCGTATCGAAAATCTTCGCAAAGATATCCCTGCGCTCCTCCGAGGAGGCGTGGAGCAGCTTCATAAAATCTCCCTGGGCCAGCATGGCGACCTGGGTGAACTGGCTGCAGCTCAGCCCGATGATCCGGGCGATCTGGCTGTTCACCTCCCGGATCTTCCCGGGGAAGGATGTCCCGTCCGGCAGGATCAATTCCACAGCGGGCCTGATGTTCCCCTGCAGCTGCTTATAGACGCCGGTATCCTTATCCTTTTTCCAGTTGGGCTGTTCCGGGCTGCGGATCACCGTATACTGCTGCCCGCCATACAAAAAACAGAATTTCACCTCTGTCTTAATGTTTTCCGGCGCGTACTGGCTGCGCATCATCCGTCCATCCCGCCTGCCGCCGCTGGTCTCCCCGTACAGGGCGTATGTGATCGCGTCAAATATGGTGGTCTTCCCCGCCCCGGTATCCCCGGTAATGAGAAACAATCCGTGATCGATCTTTGTGAAATCAATGCGTTCTTCCTGATAGGAACCAAAGGCTCTCATCTCGATATAAAGAGGCTTCATAGTCCGTCTTCTCCATTCAGCTTCTGTCTGGCATCGTCAATGATCTCCCGCATTACGGCCTCCTCCCCGCCGCTCATGGGCTGGCCGTTCATCTCCTGGTAAAATTCAGCGAAGGCTTCCAGCGGATCGGGACTGCCGCTCCCCGCGTCCTCCGATTCCAGTCTGGCCCTGGTCCGCCGGTTGTCCACCCGAACCTCCAGGATATGGCTGTACTGTTCTTCCAGAATATCCCTGGGCCGGTACACATCCTCATCCGTCAGGGTAATACTCACGTAATCCTCCCGGTTTTCCTCTGTGGCAGCCGCCAGCACCGATCCCAGCGTTCCCCGGATACTCCGCACCTGGCGCAGCGGATGGATCGGGATCGTCTCCAGCGCCGGTTCCTGCCCCTTCGCTCCCAGGGTCACCATCTGGATGCCTTTTTCATGATGCTCCTCGCTGACCGAATATTTCAGGGGCGAACCGCTGTACCGGATGTGTTCCGCCCCGACCCGCTGCGCCCCGTGAAGATGCCCCAGGGCCACGTAATCAAACTGCCTCACGCAGTCCACATCCACGCTGTCTATGCCCCCCACGGAGATGGCCGCAAACTCTGAATCGCAGGTTTCGGGCAGACTTCCTCCGGAAACAAAAAACTGGTGGGCCACCAGCACATTGCGCACGGAAAAGTCGATCTCCTCCCGTTCCAGCACCGCACGCACGGCGCTGTCATAATCCGTCACCGTTCCCTCCTCAAAAAGCCCCCGCACGTACCCCGGCTTCAGGAAAGGCAGAAGATAAAAATTTACAGGGCCGCAGGAATCCTCCAGCATCACTTTTTTCAGATGCTCTTCCTCCCTCCTGGGAGGCATGGCTGCAATATAGATCTTATTCTTCGCAAAAAAAGAACTGGCAAACTTCAACCGCTTCGCGTTGTCGTGGTTCCCCGCAATAATCAGAACCGGAATCGAAGGCCGGATGTCCGCCAGTTGGTTTAAAAATTGATCAAACAGTTCGTAAGCCTCCCCGGAGGGCGACGACCGGTCGTAGATATCCCCGGCGATCAGGACGACGTCCGGGCGATATTCCATGACGCGGCTTACGATCTGCGAAAGCGCATCCTCCTGACACGCCCGCAGATCATAGTAATAGAGCTGTCTGCCTATGTGAAGATCCGATATATGAAATAGTTTCATATTTTCCTATCCTTTCACACCGCCGGAAGCAAGGCCGCTCACCAGATGCTTCTCGATCGCCATAAACAGGATGACGACCGGAATCGTGGCAAACAGGGATGCCGCAAACAGATACTGCCACTCGATCATGTTATAGCCGTTGAAGATGGTGATACCTACCGTCAGCGGTTTGTTCGTATCGGTGGAGATCAGTGTGAGGGCAATGGTGTACTCGTTCCAGGCATTGATGAAGATAAAGATCAGCGTCGTCACAATGCCGGGAGCCGCCATAGGCAGCAACACTTTGAGCATGGCCTGCACCTTGCCGCAGCCATCGATACGGGCGGCCTGCTCCATGTCCGGAGAGATGGAGACGAAAGTCCCCCGCAGCAGCCAGATGGCAAAGGCCTGGTTGAAAGCGGCATTGATAAAGATCAGTCCCAGCAGGCTGTCGGTCATGTGAAGCGTGAGCATAACCCGGTAAATACCAATCAGAAGCACCACCGGCGAGAACATCTGGGATACGATCACCAGGCCCAGGAAGAATTTCTGTCCTTTAAATTTCATACGCGCCAGGGCGTAGGCCGCCGGAACGCCGCAGAGAATGGCGATCATCGTGGAACCGCCGGCCACGATGACTGAGTTCAGAAAATAGCGCAGCAGCGGCGCCTTGGACCAGATATCCACGAAATTGCTCCACAGCCATGTGACGGGGAAAACCGTCCCCTTCGCCGCATAGATCTCCGCGCGGCTTTTGAGGGCGCTGGTAAACATTACCAGGTACGGATACAGGATAATCACCGCCATGATAAGAACCGAGATATACAGGAGAAATCTGAGGGCTTTCTGCTTCGGCGTTTTAGCTTTTTTTATGGAAACTTCTTCTTTGCTCTTACGCATCCGGATCCTCCTTTCTCAGCGATATAACCATATAGACAGAGGCACAGGCACACAGAATCAGGAATCCGATGACGGATACGGCCGCAGCCTCTCCTGATTTTCCATTGTAAAATGACAATTTGTATAAGTATGTAACAAGGGTATCCGTTCGGTTGGCGGGGTCTCCCTTTGTAATTGTCCAGACAATCGGAAAAGAATTGAAAACATAAATGATATTCAGCACGGTGCTCACCGTCAGGGACGGCTTCACCAGGGGCAGCGTAATGCGAAACAGCTTCTGCCAGTAGGTAGCCCCGTCCACCGTCGCAGCCTCATAGTAGTCGCTGTCGATACTCTGCAGGCCGGAAAGTACGCAGAAAGTGACAAAGGGAACGGTGACAAAAATACCCACCCAGCACTCCCACGCAAAGTAGGCCGCCGGAGTCGGCGTCCAGTTCACGGAGTTTTGCAGGATGCCCAGCCGCATCAGAAGCGTATTCAGCGCTCCATAATCCGTGTCTATGATGAATTTCCACACGCCCGCCTGAATGATCAGGGATGTAGCCCAGGGAAATACGACGATCGCACGGGCGATCTTGCGGCCCCGGAACTGATTGTTCAGCATCAGCGCCAGGATAAAACCGATCAGGGTGGAAAGACCCACCACCGCAACGGTCCACACAATCGTATTTTTCAAAACCAGCCCGAAGGCCGTGCCTTTGAGCACTTTCTGATAATTCGCCAGCCCGTTAAATCCCTTGATGATGCCCGCCTTGCTCACATTGCTCAGAGAAATCTTAAAGACCTCGTAAATCGGTATCAGTATAAAAACCGCCATCAATATCAGGCTGGGCAGAAGCCAGATATACGGCTCTGCGGAATTTAAAATTTTCTTTTTCTTCATTATCTCACCACCCGTGAAAATGAACATCCGGACCAAACGAACCGGCCCGCATCCGGCTTCGCCCCGGTCTGCCATTTTGGATATGAACCGGGAGCAGAGCCACAAGAGCCCTGCTCCCGCAATACTTCACAAATTCATGCCGTAAATCCCCGATCTGCCGGTATACGAAACTGCATACCGGACGGGCCGGAAGATGCCGGGCAAATTAAAGTCCCCGTCAGACTAGCCGGCGATCTCTGCCTGCAGATTATCCAGAACGGTCTGAACATCCTCGCCCAGAAGCGCCTGCTGCTCTGCGTCAATGACGCCCTGCTTCACGTCTGCCCATTCAGCCTTGGCTGTGGGATAGAACTTGCTGGAGCCTACGATGTCAACCCATGCCGCCATGCTCTCGTCAGCCGCCGCTACTGCCGCGCCGCCTGCCTCGGTAGCCGGAAGGAAGCCCTCCATCAGCACCCAGTCAGAGTAACGCTCATCCTCATAGAAGTAGTCGAAGAAGGTGGTAACCGCCGCCAGCTCTTCGTCAGAGTAGCCGTTGTCGAAGCACATGAAACGGTCCATAACGCCTGCGGATACGGATTCTCCGGTGTTGGTGGGGATGGAAGAGACCCCATAATTCACTTCATAGCCGCCGTCCGCCACGTAAGTCGGAAGGCTGTTGGGAGCAATCACCATGGCTATCTGACCTGCGCCAAACATATCCTGCAGATCGTAACGGGTGTCGTTCGCCGGGTCGCTGTTGGTATAGCCGTCGTTTACAAGGCTGATGGCAAACTCGATGGCTTCCACGTTCTCAGCGCTGTTCAGCGCCCAGTCGCCGTTGTCGTCCACAAAGCCGCCGCCGTTGTTCCAGGTATAGTATGCGAAAGCTGCCTGGCCTTCATCTGTTGTCATGTCAATGCCCCAGGGATAAATGCTGTCGTCATAAGCCTTGATGGCCGCGCAGGCCTCCACCAGCTCATCCCAGGTAGTGGGGACTTCCACGCCCGCCGCCTCAAGAATGTCAACATTATAATACATAGCACGGGCAGAAGCCAGATCCGGTATGGCCCAGACAGTGCCGTCGATCTCGGACTGCTCCAGGAAGGACTCATACATCTTTGCATAAGTCTCTTCGGAAACGTAATCCTGCGCCGGAAGCAGCAGATCATCCGCCTGATAGTCCGCGAACACATCGATATTCAGGATGTCCGGAGCCTGATTGTTCTGAAGACGGGTATTTACTACGGTGTAGATATCGTTCCAGGAAACCACTTCCACATTCAGATTGATTCCCGGGTTGTCTGCGTTGAATTCCTCAACGAAGTTTGCCCACCACTCTGCGGTATTCTGACCATACTGCGCAGCGATCACGTCCAGATCGACCTGCTCCTCAGCAGATGCGCTCATCGTCATGGCGCACGCCATCAGCGCAGCAAGGCCCAATGTAACCAATTTCTTCATATTATGTAGCCCTCCTTAATAATAAAATTATGGCAAACCATGCGATCTTCTCTGATCCCTTTCACGGCTCACCAGATAAGTAAATAGTATTATAAAAACCGGCGTTTGTCAATCGCTTTTTGTCTAAATCATACAAAACCATACCTACCATATCCCGTTCTCATTTAATTGGACTCAACATTGCCATCGCCCCTGCAATTTGTTATAGTAGAATAAAGCAATCGCAGATCGGCAATATTCCCCGGGAGGTACAGTATGAAAGCAGTTGTTGCGATGGATTCTTTTAAGGGAAGCCTCACTTCCATGGAGGCGGCCTCGGCGGCCTCGGCCGGCATCCGCCGCGTTTTCCCTGACGCGGATGTGGTCGTGCGTCCCCTGGCCGACGGCGGTGAGGGCACGGTGGATGCTCTCGTGGGCGGCATGGGCGGCGTTATGCGGCGCGTCGCCGTCACAGGTCCTCTCGGCGTTCCGGTGGATTGTGAATATGGCATTATAAAGGAGAGCCGGACGGCGGTCATTGAGATGTCCGGCGCGGCCGGTATCACGCTTATCCCGGAGGAGAAGCGCAATCCTCTGGACACCACGACCTACGGCGTCGGCGAAGTGATCCGGGACGCCATCGCAATGGGCTGCCGCCGCTTCATCGTGGGGATCGGAGGAAGCGCCACCAACGACGGCGGGATCGGTATGCTTCAGGCGCTGGGATTTGGCTTCCTGGACAGGGCGGGAAATCCGGTCGTCCATGCGGGACGCGCCCTGGCACAGCTCGCCGCCATCACCACAGAGGATGTGATTCCCGAGCTGTCTGAATGTACGTTTCGGATCGCCTGCGACGTCGCCAATCCTCTTTGCGGCAATCAGGGCTGCAGCGCCGTCTACGGACCGCAGAAAGGCGCTACGCCCGGGATTATACGCGAGATGGACCGGTGGCTGGGCGCTTACGCCGCCCTCGCAAAAAAAGTTTCCCCCAGAGCGGACGCCCGGTATCCGGGAAGCGGCGCTGCGGGCGGTCTGGGCTTTGCGTTCCTGGCTTTTACGAACGCGGCGCTGGAACCCGGTATACAGATCGTCCTGGATGAAACCGGGCTGGAAAGAGATGTGGCAGACGCAGATATCGTAATCACCGGCGAGGGGCGTATGGATGAACAGACTGCTATGGGGAAGGCTCCCATGGGCGTGGCAGGACTCGCCAGAAAATACGGCTGCCCGGTGATCGCCTTTGCGGGGAGCGTCACAAAGGATGCCGCGAAATGCAACAGCGCCGGGATCGACGCCTTTTTCCCCATCGTCCGGGGCGTCGCCACGCTGGAGGAGGCCATGCGGCCGGAGAATGCCCGGGAGAATATGGCAGACGCGGTGGAGCAGGTCTTCCGGCTGCTGTCCAAGGCGGAAAAAAGGAGAGCCGGAGATTCATCCGGCCTTCGTCCCAAAGCCCCGCTGCATTTCTCATAATGCCTTTTCACCTCCGGCAATCTTTCGTATTGTATCATAAACCCTGATATAAAAAATCTTACAGGAAGGGAAACGAAAATGAAACCAAGAGCAGAGATATTTTCCAATCAGGAATTAAAGGCCATGATCGTCCCGCTGTTTTTCGAGCAGCTTCTGGGCAGCCGGGATATAGAGGGCGCAGACTATTATTTCAAAAAACTGATGAAAATCACCCTCCTGATCTCCGCCGGATGGAATCTGCTTATATTTGCGCTGACGCCGCCTTTCCTGAAGCTTTATGCCCTGGAGCCGGAGACAAAGCGTCTTGTCATCTGGCTGGTGCTGATCCACAACATATTCAACGCGGTGGCATACCCCTTCTCCGGCGCGCTGAGCAACGGCCTTCGGGCGGCGGGGGATGTGAAATTTACCATGTACGTCTCCATCGCTTCCACGATCGTGGTGCGGCTGCTTCTCTCGTATCTCCTCGGCGTCGCCTTTAACATGGGCGTAATTGGCATAGCCGTCGCGATGGTATGCGACTGGACGATCCGGGCAATTATTTTCATCCTGCGTCAGAAGTCCGGAAGATGGAAGACGTTTAAGGTAATCTGAGTCATTTTGCCGAGCCTGTTCCCGGCCATGACAAACCTGACAAAAGTTACAGCTATCATCTGCATAAAATTTCTGCGCTGCCTTTCTTCTATCACAGCCGGAAAGTGATCCGGCAGACGGGACGGGAGTCCATCACCTGGAGATCGAAGAGGAATTTGAAAAGTACCTGCTGCGGCTGGACGGCCAGGATCCTCTGGCATTCCCGCTTTGACCGGGCTTTTGAGTAAAGGCGGCACATTTATGCTTCGATTTTCATTCCAGCAGCATCCCGTACACTTCCCGCCTGGAAAGGCCCCGGTCCTTTGCCGCCTGCTTCATGGCGTCTTTTTGGCTCATCCCCTGCTGCTCATACAGCGCTACGTGCTCCCGGATGTCCATATCCTCCCAGCGGCTCTGCTTCTCCTTTTGGAGTTCCTGCCGGCTGCGGCCCTCCATGACAATCACACACTCTCCCCTCGGCCCGTTCGCCTCATAATACGCGATCGCAGCGGACAGCGTGGTCTGGAAAACCGTCTCATGCTTTTTCGTCAGTTCCCGGCAGACCGTGATCCGCCTCTCCCCAAGAGCGTCATAAAGCTCCCCCAGCGTCCTGAGGAGCCGGTGGGGCGCCTCGTACAGGATCACGGTGCGGGTCTCGCTCCTGAGCTCCTCCAGAATCTGCTGTTTCTCCTTTTTATCCCTGGGCAGAAACGCCTCAAAGCAGAATCTTTTGGAGGGCATTCCTGACACGGTAAGCGCCGTCACGCAGGCGCAGGCTCCCGGCAGGGACGTCACTTCGATCCCGGCCTCGCGGCACAGCCGCACCAGATCCTCCCCCGGGTCGGAGATGCCCGGCGTCCCGGCGTCGGTGATCAGCGCAATATTCTGTCCCGCCTGCATTTTTGCAATCAGAGTATGCGCCTTTTCAATGCGGTTGTACTCATGGTAACTGGTCATGGGCGTCCGAATCTCAAAATGGTTCAACAGACGAAGACTGCTGCGGGTATCCTCCGCCGCGATCACATCCACTTCTTTCAGCGTCCGTATCACCCGCAGGGTAATGTCCTCCAGATTACCGATGGGGGTGGCGCACAGGTACAGTTTCCCCGTTTCCATTTTCTCCTCCCCTTTCCTCTGTCTGCCATGTTTCATGTCCGTACAGCTCCAGTACCTCCGGCGTATACACCCCCGGGCTCCCGTACACGATCAGGGGCCGCTCCACCGTCATCCCTGGCCTTCCGCACCGCACCGCCTCTATGAGCACCAGGTTGGGCTCCTTATCCACGTATGGGCAGACCAGCCGCATCCGCTTTGGCTCCAGACGGTATTCCGACAGGGTGCGGATGATCTCTGCCAGCCGGAAAGGGCGATGCACCATATAGAAACGCCCACCGGGGCGCA
Source organism: uncultured Lachnospiraceae bacterium (assembly GCA_964591265.1). Taxonomy (GTDB): domain Bacteria; phylum Bacillota; class Clostridia; order Lachnospirales; family Lachnospiraceae; genus Choladousia. Next base: position 21,794 of record CAZQAB010000002.1, on the reverse strand, counting down.
CCAGCCTTGCCGCCGCCCGGACCACATCCTCCAGGCTGCACAGGATCTCATGGCGGGCCGCTGCCTTTTCAATATCCGGGTTTACCAGCCCATGCCGCTTTGCCATATAGGGCGGATTGGAGGTAACCGTGTCAAAAGAAGCCGGTGGAAACAGCTTTCCGGCTTCTCTGATATCTCCCTGAATGATTTCTATTTTCTGTTCCAGGTCATTGAGCAGTACGCTTCTGCGGGCCATATCCACGCTGACTGCGGATATTTCAAGACCTGTAAAATATTCCCCTCTGGTTCTTGCCGCCAGAAGAATCGGGATGACTCCGGCGCCGGTACCCAGATCCAGCGTCCGCTCCCCTTCTCTTACCTGTACAAAAGCGGAGAGCAGGACCGCGTCCATTCCAAAACAGAACAGACTGTCATTTTGAATGATCCGAAAACCGTTTCGCTGCAGGTCATCCAGACGCTCTCCCTCTTTGAGTTCAATCTTCATCCAGCTTTGATTTTCCTTCCATTTGGTCCAGAGCCTCCAGTTCCTCCAGCTCCTCCAGTTCCTCCAGCTCCTTCTCCGCAGACTCCCGCGCATTGCAGTCCTCTTTACTGTTTTTTCCGCCTTTATCGTTCCTGCCGTTCTTTTCGCCCTTGCCGCCTTTTTCATTTTTTTCGTTCTTTTCGCCTCTGTCCTTACGGCGGCGGGGCCTGAATTTCAGCTCTGCGACGTCAAATTCCTCAATCTCTTTCTGGTCGTCCGTCTCAAAAAGCACTTTCACTCTCTGGCGAAGCACGCTGACGCCGCTCACTTCGCCCTTTCGGCCGTCCAGCGTCGTCACCGTATCCCCGTTCCTCGGCAGCCGGCTGTTCAGGTATTCGTATGTCTCTTCCTCATTTTTGAGACAGCACATCAGGCGGCCGCAGACCCCGGAGATCTTGGTTGGGCTGAGGGACAGGTTCTGCTCTTTCGCCATCTTAATGGATACCGGAACGAACTCGGAGAGATAGCTGCTGCAGCAAAGGACGCGGCCGCAGATCCCGATTCCTCCCAGTATCTTCGTCTCATCGCGGACGCCGATCTGCCGCAGCTCGATCCTCATGCGGAATACCGCCGCCAGATCCTTTACCAGTTCCCGGAAATCAATCCGCCCGTCTGCCGTAAAATAAAACAGGACTTTATTATTGTCAAAGGTATACTCCGCATCGATCAGCTTCATCTCCAGGCCATGCTTCTGTATTTTCTCCTGACAGATCTTCATGGCGTCCTTTTCTTTCGCCTTATTCTTCCGGACGCGGGTATCGTCTTCGACAGTAGCCATCCGGATGACCTCTCTGAGAGGCGGAACGACGCTGTCCTCCGGCACGCTGCGCATATCGCCGATCACCGTGCCGTATTCCACGCCCCGGGCCGTCTCCACGATCACGTGATCCCCGGCTTTTATCTTATAATTTTTCGGGTCAAAGTAATAGACCTTTCCCGCATTCCGAAATCTTACTCCAACAATCTTAACCATGTATATTCTCCTTAATGACGAAAAACAGAAGTTCCATCGTCAGATCAAAATTAACGTTGGCGCAAAGCCGCGCCTTCGCGGTCTCAATCGCTTTCATAACCTCCTCGACCCCCTCGTAGGAGCATACCTTCACCGTCTCCCGGATCGTTTTGAGATCATCGTGGAAAATAATACCGTTAACGTCTCTGGTGGCCTTAAAATAGACCATGTCACGATACCACAGCGCAAGGAGATCCAGATAATCCTGAATGGACACCTTGTACTCCTGTACCTCCTTCACATAGTCGATGAGCTCGCTGATCTCCATTTTACCGGCATTGCGGATCAGCCGCATGGCGGAAGATTTGATCTCGGAAAAATTCTCTGAGGATGCCAGCCGCACCGCCTTGCCGATATTGCCCTGGGCAAAGGCCACGCAGACGTCCGCCTCATAATCCGGCACATGAATCTGCTCCATCAGATACGCCCTGACCTGTTCGTTCGCTACCGGCTTCATGTTGATCTGCACGCATCTGGACCGGATCGTATCAAGAAGCGTCTGGCTGTTGGTGGTCAGAAGAAGGATCACCGCATATTCCGGCGGCTCCTCGATCGTCTTCAGTATGGCGTTCTGAGCCTGCACCGTCATCCGGTCCGCGTCCGGAATAATGTAGATCTTGTACTTTCCATTATAGGGGCGGATCTGCACATCCCCCACCAACTGTTCCCGCACATCCTCCACGCCGATGCTTGTGGGCTTTTCATGCCTCACATGGATGATATCGGGATGGTTGCCGCTGGCCGCCTGATGGCAGGAATGGCATTTCCCGCATGGGTCCGGCTTTCCTTCGGCGCACTGCAAAGCCATGGCGAACGCATCCGCCAGCGTACTCTTGCCGATCCCTTTCTCTCCGTTAAATATATACGCATGGCTGACCTTGCCGCTCTCAATCGCCCGCCGCAGATGGGCGATCTCCTGTCCGCGCCCGATCATATCCTTAAATGCCAGCATCTCACGATACCCCCAATCGACCGTTCCCTTCAACGAAACTCTGTATTGCGCGATACGGATGAAATTTCCGTCTAACAGTATAACATAAATCTTCGTTTATGCAAAGCAGAACTATTTTTACCGGCCGCACTGCTCCTGTATATAACGCGCCACCTCGTCCATGCAGATCTGCCGGTCGCCGTTGTTTGGAAAGCGGCGGCAAATTCCGGCCCGTCCAATATTTTCCTCGGAAAAATCCTCCTGATCGGCAAGATACCTCCGGCACACCTCGTCAAAGTTGGGAACCGCCTGCTTCTTTTCCCGTTTGATGGAGCGTTCCAGGCGCAGCGCGTCCTCTACCTCGATATAAATAGGCACTACCCGCTGTGTGCCGTAGTAGTTTTTTACCTTCCCGTAGGATTCCAGGGTTCCCAGCGCCAGATAGCTGCAGCGTTCCATGTCGATGCTCCCGTCGTCCGCCGTAAAATAATACCAGATTCCATGCACCGTATTATAAGCGCGCAGTTCAATGACCTGCCCCTTTTTCTGCATATCGAAAAGAGCGTCCTCCGTCACAAAATGATACTGTACGCCGTCTGTTTCCTTCGTCCGGATGGGCCGCGTCGTATACATGATAAACGGACGCAGTCCCAGCTCCTCTCTGGATAAAAGTTCCTCGTAAATTGTGTCCTTTCCGGATGAGCTCTTGCCCATCACATAAAATAATTTCCCCATACTGCCCTCTGTCCTGTTACGGTTCTGCGTTTCTGTATTATATTTGCCTGCGCGCGGCAATCAATCCCATATTTATATGCTCCTGCGCCGTCCGTCATTCGCGGCGGGAATCCCGCACCGCCCATATATACTGCCCGCCGTTATCCGAAAGTCCCTGGATGTTCAGGCCCAGCGCCCGGTAATCCTTCAGTTGTCCCGGCAGTTTTTTTGAAATCCGCTCTCCCGGCGCAAGAAGTGGTATTCCAGGGGGATAAAGCCATATAAACTCCGCCGAGATCCGCCCCGCGCTCTTAGCCAGGGGGATTTTTACTTTTTCGCTGCGCTCCGCCTGGCTGATGGTGAGAACCGCCTGCAATTCATCCGCGCATTCCGGCAAACTGCTCTTTTCCGCATCCGTTGGCCTGTTCGACTCCCGGTCGATCTCCAGAAGCGCTTCCTTAAGCCGCTCAAAACCCTCCGGCGTATCGCAGACCGTCAGGATCGCCGTCACATAGCCCTCCGCCGCCATCTCTGTCTCCAGACGGTACTTTTCGCGCAGGATCCGGGCAAGCTGCGGGCCGGTCAGAGCGCTTTTCTCCGTGGAGATCAGCACCTTTGAGCGGTCAAAGCCGCAGGCGTACAGCTCCGGCTCCTTTCCGTTTACCAGATGAAGCGTCTGCAGATTGTCCAGCGTCTTCCGAAACTCTTCAAGGCGCACCGTGAATTTTTCAAACAGTTCCGGCCCCCGCTCCTCCATCAGACGGACGCACTCGTCCATTCCGGCCATGAGCACATAGCTGGGGCTGCTGCTCTGATAAACGTCCAGGTATCTGCGAAGCCGCTCCCGGTCTACCCTTTGCCCCTGCACATGGAGCAGCGCCGTCTGAGTCAGGGATGGCATCGTCTTATGGAGGCTGTTGATCACGAGATCTCCGCCGCAGTCTACCGCAGAATCCGGAAAGTACGGATGCATGGCAAAATGGGCTCCGTGGGCCTCATCCACAATCAGTACAGCGCCGTGACGGTGGGTGATCTGCGCGATCCGCCGGATATCCGAGACTACGCCGTCGTAAGTGGGAGAAGTGATCAGTACCGCCTGCGTATCGGGATACCGGTTCAGGGCATCCTCCACCTGCTGTGGCGGAATCGCCCCGTTTATTCCCCGCATCCGGTCCGTCTCCGGATAGAGATAAGCAGCGTTCAGATCATTCAGGAGCACCGCGTTATAGGAGGCCCTGTGACTGTTCCGGGACAGCAGGATCCGTCCGCCCCGTCTCACCGTGGCGGAGACAGCCGCAAGAATACCGGCGGTGCTGCCGTTGACCAGGTAATACGTCTCCTCCGCCCCATACAGCTTTGCCGCCCGTCCCTGAGCCTCCAGCAGAATTCCCGCGGCATGGTGCAGATCGTCAAAACCGTCGATCTCCGTGATATCGATGGAAAAGGGATGCTCAAAATGGCTGAGACGGCGCTTATGCCCCGGCATATGCAGCGGATAAGCGTCCGACTCACTGTATTTTTGAAGTTTTTCCAGTAAATATTCCGCCATAAAGTTCTCCCCGCTTTTCTGCGGATCCTGCAAACGTATTTGATATAATTTAACACATATATCAAAAGCCGTGTAAGCGATGCCGGACGGCTTTCGCCTTCCTTCTCCTCATTTTACCTCCCGATTTTATCATAAACCGTCCTGTGATACAACACGAAAACTTTTATATTCAAAAAACACCGCAAATTTCCTGAGGGAATGGAATCCTGTCCGGATAGAATCAGAATCACGTGACGATCAGCACAGATCCTCCAGCTTCCCAAAGCAGTATCCCATCTCCTCCCATCTGGTCAGCAGCTCGTCGAGGATCGCCCCGTTTGTGGAGGAGGTGTTGTGAAGAAGCACGATGGCGCCGGGATGGATCCGGCCCAGCAGTTTATCAAAAGCCTCTTCTTTTGTGGGCTGGTCGTCCTGATACCAGTCCACATAGGCAAGGCTCCAGAAAAACGTCTTATAGCCTAACTCTTTCGCCATTGCAAGGTTGGCTTCGCTGTATTTGCCCTGGGGCGGCCTGTAATAATGGGAAAGTTCCCGGCCTGTTGTCTCCCGGAACAGATCTTCCACGTCCTCCAGTTCCTTTTTAAAGCTTTCCGGATCCAGGATCCGGGACATATCCGGGTGATGGTATGTATGATTTCCCACCGTATGGCCTTCCGCCAGCATCCGGTTCACCAGTTCCGGGTTATCCGCCACAAAATTTCCCACCACGAAAAAAGTCGCCGACACCTGATGCTTTTTCAACGCTTCCAGGATCGCCGGCGTATTTCCGTTCTCATATCCGCAGTCGAAGGTCAGATAGATAATTTTTTCGTCCGTATTCCGGGCGTACCACGCGTCATACTGCGCCAGCTCCTCATAAGTGGCGTTTGCCACCGGCCTCTGCCCTTCCTCCTGAAAAGAAAGGCCCCAGTTGCCTTCCGCAGAGACCGCCGCTGCAAGATTCCTCCCATTCAGCGCTGCTCCCAGCCTTCCGAATAAAAAAGCGGCGATAAGCAATAGTATCACCGCTGTTTTTCCCGATACATCCCACTTGATGAACCGGTCTTTGATCTGAGCTTTGATTTTTCCCGCCATCTGTCACTCCGGAAAATCCTCTTGACACAGTATATGACGGGCGGGCCCCGGGCAGAACTTTTTTAATCTACTGCCCGATTGCCTCGCTGATGAGTGTCCACACCGTATCCTTTTCACTGCCCAGCGCCCAGGCTGCGATCCCGGCCAGGCCGTACTGCCTTACAAGCGACGCCCGTTCCTTGACGGACTGTTCATCCTCCAGCCAGATCTGGCAGAGCCTGCCGTCCTTGGCCGTCCACTCGGCGTAACGCTGCCCGGTGGATTCGTCCTCGGAGGCTGTCAGTCCAAGCTCCGCAAGAAGCTGCTCCGCTCCGGTCATGGTGACCGTTTCGCTGGTCACCAGAGCGCTGCCATCCTCCGCTGTCCCGGTATACCAGATCCTGGAATAGAAAGGAATCCCGCTGACCAGCTTTTCCTCCGAAACCTCCGTCAGCATATTCTCAATGCCTGTGATCTCGAAGTTCATGGAAGCGACGCTCCCGGCTGTCTCTGAGCCGTAATAATGCTCGTCGTACCCCATGACAATCACGTAATCGCAGACGATCCCCAGTTCCCGGCGGTTGTAGTATTTTGAATAGTCCATGGGAACCGGCACGTCCACCGAAAGTATGATCTGGTTCTTCCTGCACAGGATCGACAGCTCCCGCATGAACTGTACATAGTCGTATCCCGCCTCCTGCGCGATCCCCTCGAAATCAATATTGATCCCGTCGAAGCCCAGCTCCAGCGCCTGGCTGACCAGATAGTTCTGGATATTCTGCCGCGCCTCCCTGGATGCGAGTACCGTAGTAGTGCTGACCTCCTCGCTGAAATTGCTGACGAGCGCCCACACCTGCAAGCCCGCCTCATGGGCCTCCTCCACGTACTGCGCATCGGCATAGGACGCCACCGCGCCGCTGTTGTCCGCCAGAAAATACCAGGTGGGAGAGATCACATTAACCCCCGTCATGGCCCCGGTGTCCTTTGCCAGATTACGGTTCATCTCCTGATAATCGATGGGATGCCATACAAGATTCACCGGGGCGTCCAGATGAATGGCAGTGTACGCGGGCCCAACGTAAAACGTTTCGGTCACGTCCTCCTGCACATCCTTCAGACGGCTGTTCCGGATATAACCGATATAGCCGTCCGGCGTGCGTATCCGGGTCCAGTGGTTCATCTGCTCCAGCACAGTCACCTGCGTATCCCCGGTCACCTCAGTGATGACCGGACTCTTGATGCCCCCCAGATACCGCACAACGCTGTCTTTTTTCACGGTGGCTTTCGTGTACTGCATACTGCCCATGGTCACCACCACACGGGAGGGCGCATCGAAAATCTCGCATTGCAGGTCAGAATACTGCTGCAGAAAATTTGCCGACAGAAACATCCCGGAAGACGTAGACTTCAGTATCTCAAATCCCGCGTCAAAACGCTCGCCGTCCACCGTATATGTAGTCTCATTCGGTTCGATCTCAAAAATCTGTTCCGCTGTGGTAAACAGCAGAAGTCCCGCCGACGAATCCCAGTGAAAACGGGAATTCAGTTCCTCCTGCACCAGTATATAGTCAATGTAGGCGCTGCCATCCAGGATCAGCGCCCGCTCCGACGCCACATGGTCCCCGACGACTACGGCCGCTTCATTCTCGCCCAGAACGCCAAAATATTCCTCCGCATCCATGCGTTTGGAAGTCGGCATAAATTTCACAAAACACACGGCTATAATCGCAATCAGGCCCACAACAGCCACCGCCGCCATCAGGATCCGATATGTTCTTTGCTGCTCATGACTCATCGCTGTGCTTCCCCTTTCAAATACATAAAAGCAGTTTAACACCGATTTCGGAAATCGTCATCTGATTTGAAGGCATCTTCATAAAAAAATAAGAATTGCAATAAGGGGAAACCGACACGCCGGCTGCTTTTCCTTTCTTTTAGTATATGTCTTTTTCTTCCTCCGTAATCCTGACAAAATGAATTTCCGTAATATGTTCCCGGTCATCGGTGATAAAGTCCCTCATATAATCGGACTCCTCGGCGAACAGGCAGGCGCTGACGATCTCCTCCGCCCGGCTGGGCCGGTTCTCCAGGTAGAGCGCCGTACCGGCCTGTTCGTAGCCCTTCAGCTCACGCATCAGGGAAACTGCCCTTTTCCGGTTGCTCTTTTTGGTTTTTACTCTGTTCAATTTCTTCTCTCTTGCACGGAAACAGCATACCCGGAGGTGCTTTTTTACTGTGATATAGCAGGCATACCATGTCCATGCGCTCCTGTTTGAAATAAAGTTTATGAATTGTTTACTTGCACATGAAGCGAAAATTAATTATAATGCGTAAAAGAAGTCAGAAAGGTACGTGACGAACCTGCAGGCGGAAAGCACAGCGAATCTTCATCCTGCAATATTATACGTTTATCCTCCTTTCTTATGAGTCGTTTCACAACCTTTCTGAGTATATTATATATAATATGAGTATGTTTTGCAAGTGTTTTTTACACATTTTTATCCACTTTACATATCTTCAATTTTGTATATAATATAAGCTATAGGAAGCAGTTTCTAAACTTAACGAGGAAAAATGCGCAGCATTTTTTCGAGTCTTTTATATCATGGATCATAGTATAGTTTATAGGATCACTTTATAAAGGATGTGATTGAATGAAGATTGAAAAAATTAACGAACGGCAGATTCGCTGCACCCTGACCAGGGAGGATCTGGCCAACCGGCAGATCAAACTCAGTGAGCTGGCCTACGGTACCGATAAAGCAAAAGCGCTTTTCCAGGACATGATGCAGGTGGCCGCGCAGGATTTCGGATTTGAAGCGGATAATACGCCGCTGGTGATCGAAGCCGTCCCGGTTTCCATGGACTCCATCATTCTGATCATCACCAAGGTGGAGGATCCGGAAGAACTGGACACCCGGTTTTCCCGGTTTTCCCCGGAGGAACCCGGCCAGAACGATGGCCTTTCCTTTGCCGACCTGAAGGATCATATTGAAGGGGCCGACGATATCCTTGGCCTGATCCGCAGGATCACAGAAGCCAAAAAGCGCGCCCTTCAGGCGGAAAAGGACGCGAAAAGCCAGGCCGCTTCCGCGCCCTCCGGCACGTCCGCCGAGGAGGATGAGGAGATCCGCTCCCTCACCCGCTTTTATCTGTTCCGCTCCCTTGACGATGCGATCCGGGCGGCAGCCGTGGTAGACACGGTTTATGACGGTCCCAACACCCTGTTCAAGAATCCGGACACCGGAGAGTATTACCTGCTGCTGAAGAAAGCGGAGTGTTCTGCGGAGCAGTTCAACAAGACCTGCAACATCCTCTCTGAGTACGCGCTTGCCGGCAGATACGCGCCGGGCCTGGACGCTTACTTTTCAGAGCATCTGGATATTATTCTCGCAGAAAACGCGCTCCGGAATCTGGCGCAGCTCAGATAAGGAACCGCGCCGGATGCAATTCAGAAAAAAAGTGCCGCTTGATTCTCTTATTTGAGGATCTTGCGGCGCTCTTTTTGTGTCTTCTTTTTCTTTCATCTGAAAAATATGTGACCCACCGTATTGCCGGAAATGAATAACCGGATGTATTACGCGTTGGACACCAGCCGCTCCCTCTGGGGCCTGCTGTCCACATAGCGCCTGATATTGGAGGCGTTCACATACTTGTCGGCCACCCCGTCATGGACAATCACCAGCGTGGGAGCCTGCATGATGCCGAACTTTTGCACCAGCTCCTGGTTCTCCTCCGCGTCGATCAGTTCGTAATCGGTCGCCCGGAGCATTTCCTTAGCGATACGGCAGTTGGGACAGGTCTTTGTGGTAAAGAGGTATCTTTTCTCTCTTGCTTCCTGCCGCTCCTGCATCTGATCCCTGGCTCCGGGAACAAGATCCTGAACCTTGCGCTCTGCGCCAGGGGCAAGCCCCTGAGCCTTGTTGTTCTCCGCCAAAGCCGCCTCCTGATCTACCGTGACGCTGGCTCCGGCTCCGTACATGGGAACCTTCTCCTCTCTCTTCAGGCGGGAATGCTCGATATCATAGAGCTTTCTGTTTTCGTATTCCTGGAGCTTGCCGTCATTCCAGTTCTGTACCGGACGGTAATACCCGGTGATCCGGCTGTACACCTCGGTGCGCGCGCCGCAGATCGGGCAGATCTTCTGCTCGCCGTCCAGATAGCCATGGCTGCTGCAGATGGAATAGGTGGGCGACATGGTGTAATACGGCAGCTTATAGTTCTCCGCAATCCTGCGAACCAGGGTCGCCGCCGCCTTCCAGTCCGGAAGGCGCTCGCCCAGAAATGCGTGGAACACGGTGCCTGAGGTATACAGGGTCTGCAATTCATCCTGGATATCCAGCGCGTCAAATATATCCGAAGTGTAATCCACCGGCAGATGGGAGCTGTTGGTGTAAAACGGCGTATCGCCCGGCTTGCCCGCCGTGATAATGTCCGGATAACGCTCCCGGTCGTGTTTCGCCAGACGGTAGGTGGTGGACTCGGCAGGCGTGGCCTCCAGATTGTAAAGGTCGCCATACTGCTCCTGATACGTCACGAGACGGTCTCTCATGTGATTCAGGACGTCCTTCGCGAACTGCTGGGTTTCCTCATGTGTCAGATCCTTGCGCAGCCATTTCGCGTTCAGTCCGGCCTCGTTCATGCCAATCAGCCCGATGGTGGAGAAATGGTTGTCAAAGGCGCCAAGGTAACGCTTCGTGTACGGATAAAGCCCTTCGTCCAGAAGACGGGAGACAATGTCTCTCTTAACCTTCAGGGAGCGGGCGGCAACGTCCATCATGTGATCCAGACGGCGGTAGAAATCCTGCTCATCCGAAGCCAGATAGGCGATGCGGGGCAGATTGATGGTGACGACCCCGATGCTGCCGGTGCTCTCGCCGGAGCCGAAAAAGCCTCCTGTCTTCCTGCGCAGCTCCCGCAGATCCAGACGCAGGCGGCAGCACATGCTGCGCACGTCGCTGGGCTGCATATCGCTGTTGATATAGTTGGAAAAATACGGCGTACCGTACTTCGCGGTCATGGTAAAGAGCAGCTTGTTGTTCTCCGTATCGGACCAGTCGAAATCCCTGGTGATCGAGTAGGTGGGGATCGGATACTGGAATCCGCGGCCGTTGGCGTCTCCCTCAATCATCGTCTCAATGAACGCCTTGTTGACCATATCCATCTCTTTCTTGCAGTCCTTGTAGCAGAAATCCATCTCTCTGCCGCCCACGATCGCCGGAAGCTCCGCCAGATCGCCGGGAACGGTCCAGTCCAGCGTGATGTTGGAGAAGGGGGCCTGGGTCCCCCAGCGGCTGGGGGTGTTCACACCGTATACAAAGGATTCGATGCACTTCTTGACCTCGGGATAAGACAGATTATCTGCTTTGACAAAGGGCGCAAGGTAGGTATCGAAAGACGAGAACGCCTGGGCGCCGGCCCATTCGTTCTGCATGATGCCCAGGAAATTCACCATCTGGTTGCACAGCACGGAAAGATGCTTCGCAGGAGCGGAAGTGATCTTGCCGTTGATGCCGCCAAGTCCCTCCTGGATCAGCTGCTTCAGGGACCAGCCCGCGCAGTAGCCGGTGAGCATGGACAGGTCGTGGATATGTATGTCCGCGTTGCGGTGCGCGTCCGCAATCTCCTGGTCGTAGATCTCGGACAGCCAGTAGTTGGCGGTAACCGCGCCGGAATTGCTGAGGATCAGTCCTCCCACGGAATAAGTGACGGTGGAGTTCTCCTTCACGCGCCAGTCCTCTACCTTCACGTAGCTGTTTACAATGTCCTTGTAATCCAGCATCGTGGACTTCATGTTGCGGACCTTCTCCCGCTGCTTGCGGTAAAGAATATACGCTTTCGCCACATCGGCGTAGCCTGCCTGGATCAGCGTCTCCTCCACGCTGTCCTGCACGCTCTCTACATCGATCCGGCCCTCCTCTATCTTTTTCTGGAAATCCGCCGTCACCCGCAGCGCCAGCAGATCCACCATATCATCATTATACTCCATCTGTGTAGCGTCAAATGCCTTGCCGATGGCCCCACTGATTTTGTTTAAATCAAAATCAACTACTTTTCCGTCACGTTTTGTCACCTTGAACACAATATTTTCCTCCATATCCCCTCATTATTTACAATATCTTGCGTTTTGAACACGCTGTAAATAGAAGTATAGCACCGCCAAACAGAGAAGTCAACGGCAAAAACACCACATATATGTATCTTTTTGTCCGAAACAACAAGATAAAGTGGTGGAACCGCCCCAAAACAGGGGATTTCCACCACCGGAAAATTTTTTAAATATCCATTATGGTTTCCCGCGGGCCGTTCCGCTGCTGCAATCCGTTACCTTGTAGACAGGAAGGTCCACTCTCTCTGTCCGGCCTCGTCACTGGGATAACGCTGCACATACTCCTGCGCTTTTGTTCTGGCCGTTGCGAAATCCAGTTTTCTCTCATAGGCCACGATCTCATTAAAATATAGCTCCTGCCGGTCTTCCTCCGACCCCTCTGCCGCAAGGCCCTGACTGACATATTCAAGGGCCGCGTCGTAATCGCCGGTCTGGACCGCGCACAGGGCCAGCCCGTTCCAGGACTGCGCAGTCTGACCGAATTCCTCCTGGATCTGCCGGTAAATTGCCTGGGCGTGCTCATAATCCTCCAGCGCCAGATAAACCCGGCCGATCAGGTACATAGCCGGCTCATATTTTTCTTCCACCGGGCCGATGAGCTGGCTCTGCGCCTCCGTGTAACTCTTCAGATAATAATAGACCCGGCCCCGGTTGTAGCTGTGCTCCGTATCGTCTCCCTGAATATTCAGGGCGCTCTGTAAGTATTGACCGCCCAGTCCCGAAAGATTCATCTGATCGTAACACTCGTAAATATTTAAATACAGATCGTAGTCGTCCGGCTCCAGTGTCACCGCCGCGTCAAAATCCTCCCCTGCTTCCTCCTGCTGCCCCTCGTGCAGACAGCTGGCGCCCCTGAGAAAATATGCGTCCGCGTTTCCTTTGGAAGCTTCCGCAAGGATCTCGTCGCAGGTGATGACGGTATCCTCATACTTGCCCTGCCGGTACTGCGCAGTCGCCAGATAAAGCTGAAGATCCAGCCTGTTTCCCTTCTGCCGGCTGTCCGTATTCTCCAGCGCCTCCTTAAATGCCTCTTCGGCCTCCCCATAGTCGGCAAGGCCCATATACGCCAGTCCAAGCCCCCGGTAGGCCAGCATTCCTTCTTCTCCCGCCGTAATCGCCTCCGCAAAGCACTGCCGGGCCTGCTCGTATCCGCCCTCCTCCAGCGCCGCTATTCCCTCCTGCGTATTCCGGCCGCTGGCGCCGCCCATGGCGCACCCGCCAAGAAGCGCCGCCCCCAGAACAAACAGAAGCGCCATACGGATCATAGATTTATTTTTCACCTTCATAGGATCGTCTCCCGTCCTGCAATAATCTGTCCCGTCACATCTTACCATAATTTTTGATAATAGTAAATGGTTACAAAAATCTGTTCTTTCTGTCATTTTTGTGATACTATGACTATGGTCCCCGGATGCCGGGGACAGGGGCATGAGACGCGATGTGCGCCATCCCCCCGGAAACCGGCCTCGCGCCGCAATCCGCCCGGCATCATAAAACACTGATAAAATAAGCTTCGGAGGTTGCCATGAAATTCCAGCACAGACTGACTGCCGTACTTCTTACATTTTTTTTGATCCTCTGCGCGCTGCCAGGCGCGGCGGCACGGGCGGCAGAGCCGAATTCTGAACCATACGGTCATTTTCATGGCGAACTGAAGAAAATCATGGAAAAATACGGAGTTTCACCTGCCGAAACAGAATCGGAACCAGAGGCCGGGGCGCCGGAAGACGAAACCGGGAGCGCGAAGGCATCCCAGGGCATTTATGAGATCATCAGCGCCGTCAACGTGAATTATCTGATGGACGTTAAACACTGTACCGTCGAAGGAAGCGACAGCAAAACGATTCAGCTGTTTCGTTCTCTGGACGTGAATCAGCAGAAATTTTACATAGAAGAACTGTCGGACGGCTTCTGGCGCATCAGCGCGGTGTATTCCGGCGAAGCCCTGACCGTGTCGGAGGACGGCGCCTCCTTCTTGCTTGCCTCCATGGAGCATCCAGAGGAACAGGAGGCCGCGGCTTCCCAGTCCTGGCTTTTACAGGATGCGGGGAATGGATATTTCTATATCTGTACCCCAAAGGGAATGTATCTGACGCTGGATTCCGCCAGGGCGTACAGCGGCGCTGCGGTGGTCCTGGAGGAATTTACAGGGAGACGGACGCAGAAATGGCTCCTTGGCGCCGCCTGGATCAGCAGCGAGGACACGGCGGATACAGATCTGGTAAATCCCTACGGGGAGGACGGCCCCAGCCGGTATCTCAACATCATCCTCAAATTCGGCGACGCCTCCGAGGTTCTTACCGGCGGGGATCTCGCCGCGCACACGGTGGAAAATGAATCCCACGAGTATGTCCTGGATTCCGGATATCTCAGCTCCTTTGTAAGCGAACTGGCGGCCCGGTACGACACCCAGGGACAGGCCCGCAGATTTATGACGAGCCGCGGATACGAGATCACGCTGACCGAGGGCACCTTTGGATGGAAGCTGGATGAGGCGGCCACGGAAGCCCGGATCCGGGAAAATCTTCTGGCAGCCTCACAGGTCATTCTGGAACCGGTCTGGTCCCACGAGGGCGTCAGCTTTACCACCGCCCCTGACCGTATCAATGACATCGGCGACAGTTACGTGGAAGTGGATCTCCGCAACCAGAAGGTATGGCTTTACAAGGACGGGGAATGCCTGCTGGAAACCGACTGCGTATCCGGCACCATGGACACCGAATCCCAGACGCCCTCCGGAGTGTACAGCATCTTCTATATGCAGTCCCCCGCCGTGCTCAAAGGAGCCGACTACAGTTCCCCCGTCACCTACTGGATGCCGTTTTACGGAAACTACGGCCTCCACGACGCCACCTGGCGTTCCGAGTTCGGCGGAGATATTTTCCGGACCAACGGCTCCCACGGCTGCGTAAACCTGCCCTACGAGAGCGCGGAACGCATATATGATACCGTCTGGGTCGGATATCCGGTGATCCTGTACTTCTGATGCCGGCGGATTCTTATTTTTTTGTCTTTGTAATGTAGAAGGAGAATGTTATATCCTCCTCCCCGGAAACATGGTAAGGCCCTTCCACGTCCGCGCCCCAGCTGTCGATCCCCCCTACGCCCCGCATACGGGCGGGAAGCGTGATCACGGTCCGGCTGGGCCGGGGCAGTTCTTCTCTGTGGGAGGCGCTCTCCAGCTCCGCCGCCGTATAGGGCAGCGCGGAAAAGGCGAAGGGTTCCCCGTCCATCTCGATGCGCAGGGCGCCCACCTGCATCCAGCAGGTCTGCATATGGTTGCCGCACTCCTGGGGGACGAGATAGGGCGGTACTTCCGTCCGGCCTTCATGAACGCCAAACCGGCCTCCTGCCATACGGTCCGGATACGTCTCCCCGGAGAGCCCCTGCCAGGTCATCTTCTCTTCATATTCCGGCATCACGAGCCGCAGGCCGAATATGGGAAGCTCCGGCAGGCCCTCTTTCCCGTGGTAATGCAGATCCACCCGGATCCGTCCGCCGGCATGAACCGTGTAGGTGATATGAGCTTCCGTCTCTGGAACGGTTGGCGTCACATATGCGTATTTGACGGAAACCCTTTCAATCTCATCCCCCGCCGGGTCCCGCCTGGCGATCTGCTGCGGGTCAAAGGAGATCACCCTTTCCCCGGCATATTCTGTCACGTCGCAGCGCGTACAGGCGCTGAACTGATCCGCCCCAAGCCACTGGGCGCTTTTAACGGCAAACCGGTTGCCCCGGTCATTTTCGGTACACGCCCGCCAGAAGGCCGGCCTCGGCGCACGGTACAGGCATTCCCGCCCATTGTATACCAGCGAAACCGGGCCCTCCTGATACGAAAAGATTATCTCAAAACCATCGCCCCGGATCCCCAGCATCAGATCCCCGTGGACCACCTGAAGACAGCCTGCGGCGTCCTCCGTCTCCCGCGCGTCCTTCAGCCTGCGTACCGCGTCCTTCAGGCCGGCCCGGTTTGCGGCATCAGACGCCTGCCGCTCCTGCGGCGGGGCGTACCAGTAACGCACCTCCTGCATGGCCGGTTTCTCGGTCCGGTCCGCAAAGAGGAGCCCGTTGGCGCTGAACGCGTAATCCGTAGGGCGGTCGCCGAAATCGCCCCCGTATCCCAGCACCTTCTCCCCGTACGGATTCTTATAACAGACCGCCTGGTCGATGTAATCCCAGATAAATCCCCCCTGATACATGGGGAACTCGTCAAAGAGCTTCATGTAGCTTCCCATTCCGCCGATGGAATTTCCCATGTCATGCATATATTCACAGAGGAGAAACGGTTTTTTCGGATCGTTCTCCAGATAACGCCGCACCTCCTCCGGGGAGGCGTACATCCGGCTCTCCACGTCGCTGATATCCTCAAACTCCCGGTTCCAGAAAACGCCCTCATAATGCACCAGGCGGGACGGATCCTTCTCATGGAAATAGCGGCTCATGGACCGGATGCACTCTCCCGCGTAAGCCTCGTTTCCGCAGGACCACCACAAAACAGACGGATGGTTCTTGTCCCTCTCAAGCATGGATACCGCACGGTCCAGGACACAGGCCTCCCACTCCGGCCTGGACCCCGGTATATTCCAGGAGGGCTCGCACTGGCCCATCTTCTGCCAGGAACCGTGGGATTCCAGATTCGTCTCGTCCATCACACAGATTCCGGCCTCGTCACAGAGCTGATACCAAAGGCTCTGATCCGGATAATGGCAGGTCCGCACCGCGTTGATATGGTTTCTGCGCATGATCTCGATATCCCGCCTCATATCCTCGGCGGCGATTGCCCTTCCCCTGTCCGGATTCCACTCATGGCGGTTTACCCCGTGAACCATGAGGCGCCTGCCGTTTAAAAGCATGATCCGGTCACGCATCTCAAATCTGCGAAAGCCTGCGCGGTACGGCACGATCTCAACGGTTTTGCCCCCGGCGCCCTTTACATACAGAACAATCTGGTACAGATTCGGGCTTCCCACATCCCACAGGGCGATCCCGGGGAGCAGGATCCGGCTCATTCTCCAGGTCACAGGCCGGCCTGCGGCCCGCTCTTCTTTCGGCGCGCCGCTTCGCACCGTCTTTTCACCCCCGTCAAAGCCGTCAAAAGCGCCGCTTCGCACGAGGTTTCCGTTCCGGTCCAGAAGCTCCCATCCGATCCCTTCGCACTCTTTTCCGGAAAGCTTTGCCTCCATTTCCAGAGTTCCCGTGGCATAGTCCTCCAGGACGCCCGCTTTGATCCACAGATCTTCCACATGGATCTCCGGCTTTGCGTACAGGTACACCTCACGGAACAGCCCGGAAAACCGGAAGAAATCCTGATCCTCCAGCCATCCCGCGCTGCTTCTCTTGTACACCTCCACGCACAGCCGGTTCCCCTTTTCCCGCACCGCCCCGGTCAGATCAAACTCCGAGGGCGTAAAGGTATCCTCCGCGTATCCGATAAAGCTGCCGTTTAACCACACAAAGACCGCCTGCTCCGCGCCCTGGAAGGAAATACAGACCCGTTTCCCGGTCAGCCCCGGCTCCAGATCAAATTCCTTCACATAGCTTCCCACAGGATTAAAGCTTTGATCCACTCTTGGGGGCCTGAGATACGAATGCCCCTCCCACGGATACATGGTATTGACGTAATGCACCCGGCCATAGCCCTGGAGCTCCATATGGCCCGGCACCTGAATTTCCCCGAACTGTGACAGGTCGGCACCCTTTTGAAAGAAATCCATGGGACGTTCCCGGGGACTGCGGCTCCAGTAAAATTTCCATGTGCCGTTCAGGGACTGGCGCAGCGTCTCATTTCCACGCCGCATATCCTCCTTCGTCTCATAAAAATGGTGATCCGAATGCGCGTCAAGGCGTCCCACCCGAAATACCTCCGGATCCTCCAGCCAGGACAGTTCTGCTTCTAAATGTTCTTCCATCGGTCTTCCCCCTCGCTGCTTCCCGGGCAGCCTGTTTTCATGCTTTTTCAGCCGTTTCAAATTATTGAGTGCGCACATATTACCATGTATGGCCAAAGATGTCAAGACAGCAAAAAGGGGGAAAACGTCCTGCCGCACCGCACCGTCACCCGCGCTCTTCCTCCATAGGTGCAGGTGTAGAGCGTCAGGTCATAACCGCTTTCAGTCATCTCGTCCACCTGGGTGGGCTGGAGGGTCTTTACTTCTTTTACTTCATAGGCGATGGTCTCGCCGTCCATATCGGTGAAAAATACCTGGTCTCCCGGCTGCAGGCTTTTCAGTGTCCCAAAATGCCGGGTATAGTTGTGGCCGCAGATTACCAGGTCGTCCGTTTTCGTGGAACCAGAGTACCGGCAGGGGGCGATCTTTAATCTTGTATAGTCCCATTCGCTCATAACCGGCAGCTTCAGCTCCAGCGCGGGGATGGAGAGGCAGCCGATGTAGCCATACCCGCCGATCTCCACCACGGTCATGTCCTTCCCTGATCCGCCATGATTCCCCGGGGCCGGTTCGCCGATCTCTTCCATGACTGCCGGCAGGATCTCATCCGCCGCTTTTCCGGCGGCTTTATCCTCTGCCAGGTTATAAAGCAGAAGGGACAGCGCTGCCACCAGCAGAGCTGTCCCTGCACACATGAACAGGATTCCGGTTTTCTTACGCATCCTTTTTCCCCTCCAGGAATA
Organism: uncultured Lachnospiraceae bacterium; assembly: GCA_964591265.1. Lineage (GTDB taxonomy): Bacteria > Bacillota > Clostridia > Lachnospirales > Lachnospiraceae > Choladousia. The sequence continues at coordinate 3,272 of CAZQAB010000002.1, read as the reverse complement.
CCAGGCACCAGCCCAGGGCAAACAGCGCCAGGCCGCAGCCCGCAAGCAGCGGGACCGGCCACCAGAGCTGCCCCGTCTGTGCCAGGGTGGCGTCGCTCTGTATGCCTGTCTCACCCGAAACACCCGACGTGCCGGTATTGGTCACCGTAAAGGCCGTCCCGTCCCGGGATACGGACACCGTGTAGCCCTCCGGCACGTCTTTTTCCGTAAGCTGCCAGTTACAGCCGTCTTCAAGCCCGGTCCATCTGCAGCTCCAGCCGTTTTCTTCGGACAGCGCCGCCTCCGCGTAGACCGCGCCGTCTTTGAGGAGCTGCACGGTTACGGAACCGGGCAGCTCCTGTCCCCCATAATCCTCCCAGACCTTGGTGACGCTTCTCCTGGTTGTCTTTCCGGCGCCGCCGGCATCGGTTATCTCGAATTTCACTTCGGTCGTCACATCATACTCCCACCCGTCTCCGGCCTCCAGCCCCGGAAGGGAGGCGATAAAGGGCGTGGGGGAATAGGAAAGGCCTTCCTCTGTGACGCTGTCCCCGACGACAAGATAAAGGCCGGCGTCCAGACCGGTGAATTTTACGCTCCCGTCCTCCCCCGTCGCGCCCCTGGCCGCAGGCTGAAGATCGTCCCGGGCGGCATACGCGGCCAGGGTAGCGGACAGATCCAGCCAGCCTGTGCTGTCAAGGCCCTCGAAGCGCACGGGATATTCCGTAAAGGGTTCCGTCACCGTATAGCGGCCGGCGTCGGAGGTCTCCGCGACGCGGTAGATACAAAAGACCGCGCCGCGAAGCGCGCCGGAACCGCTTGCACAGCTTATGGACAGCGAGCATACCCTGTCCACATCGATTCTGGTATAGGCGGAGGCGGCAGCCCCCATGGAGAGAAGCAGCCCCAGCGCCAGCAGGAAGCGTCCGATTGTTCTGGCTGTTTTATTCATGGCTTTCATTCTCCTCTTCCCTGCCCCGGCGGCCTCTCCCCTTCGGTTTTCGGCGCTTTGCCAGCAGGATAAACAGTAAGAGAAGGAGCAGCAAGGCGGCCGCAACGGGCGCAAGCATGGCGAGATCCGGCCCGTTGGCCCCGGCCGTACGATCCGTCCCGGCCTCCGCGGCGTTTTCAATCCGGCGTCCCCGGACAAGCAGCCGGTGGGTATTGATGCCGTAAGGGGTGCAGGTCAGCAGCGTCACATAGTCCTCGCCCTCCACCACCGCCAGTTCCTCCGTCTCCTCCGGTTCTACGACGAGAATCTGATCCACTTCATAGGTCAGCAGGCGGTTCAGGACCGTGATGGTAAAGGTATCGCCCTCCGCCAGCTTATCCAGATTGGTAAAGAGTTTTGCGCTTGGCAGGCCCCGGTGGCCGCTTAATACGCAGTGGACGCTTTTTCCTCCAACCGGGAGGGAGGTGCCCTCCAGATGGCCCACCGCCACATTCAGCACCGCGTCCGAGGTACCGTGATAGATGGGCAGCTTTACGTCAATCGCCGGGATTTCGATGTATCCCATAATACCGTTCCCGGCTGCGTTCAGGATGTCCTCGTACCCTTCCAACCGGTCATAGTTGACAAGGGGGGAGGACAGCCTGCCAAGCGCCTCATTGTAAGCGTCCGCCCTGGCAAATTCCGCGTCGTAATCCTCCTGGGACAAATCCGCCACAACCGCATCATAGTTTACGATGGCCCGGCTCTGCACCCGGCTGTTCCACCAGTCTGAGAACGCAGGGTACAACAGCACGACGAGGCCTGAAAGGAAGACAAGGATCAATATGGGTGTGGAAAAATCTCGTTTTTTCATGAAGCGCTCCCTGCTGTCTGTATCGTTTGCGATTCCCTGCTTTGCCCTATTCCTGTCTGCCCTTCCCGCGCTTTTTGGCAATCAACAGGATCAGGGCTCCAAGAACAAGAATCGCGCCAATCACATAGAAGATTGTGGTACCGATGCCGCCGGTGGAGGGAAGCTCGGTACCGGTGTTGTTCTCAACATCGATTTGGCCGTTCGTGGCAGTCTGGTAAGTATCGCCGCTCTTCACGCTCACATTGCCCTGATCGTCGATCTTAAACTCCACAGGGGCGGTCAGCAGGTTGTAGCCGGCGGGAGCCTTGGTCTCTTCCAGATAGTAGGTATCGGCATCCAGGCCGTCCACGCTGATCTTGCCGTCCGTGCCGGAGGTCAGGGTGGTGGCTTCGGTCTTGGTGATGGTCCAGCCGGTCAGCTTGCCGTCTGTTACCTTCGCATAATAATTGGTGCTATTCACCGTCTTGTAGAGGACGAACTCAGCGCCGGGCAGCAGGGTCTTTGCGCTGTTCTCGCCAGCGGTGTACTTCAGGATATCCACATCAAATACATATGTAGTGGTGGTCTTTTCCACGCTGGAGTTATCGTTGTTCTTACCATAGGAAAGATGGGTCTTGTTGGTGTTGCCTGTGCCATCGATAACCGCACTGCTGTTTACGGTAGCAGAGTAGGTCACGGTGATGGTGGTGCTTACGGTGATGGAATCCAGATAGGATTTGGTGAAGGTTATTTCAAAGGTGCAGCCATCGGTGTTGCTGGTACTCACCGTATAATCGGTGTTCAGCGTCAGGGTCGTTTCCCCGGCCTTTATCACGATGTCATTTTTAAAGGTCAGGCCAGCAGTCATGGTATCATGCAGAACGTAGTTTTCCGCGCCGGACTGAGCTGTGATGGTGGTGGTGAACTCTACCTTATCGCCGATGTCAGCGGTGTTCTTTTCGCCCAGTGTACCGTCGGAGTCCTCCTTGACCTTCTTTTCCGCGGTCGGCGCGGTGTTTTTGTCTGTAATGGAAACATCCTTCAGGGCGCTGTCGATGGTTACCAGAGTGCCCAACGTGCTGGTAACATAGTAGTAACCATAGTCCAGTCCGGTAAATTCAATCGTCGTAGAATCCGCTTTCTTTTCCGTTACCTTGGTCAGCTTGTCGGCAATGCTCTTCACATAGGCGATTACAGCATCATCGCTGGTATTCTCTTTCAGCGTCACGACATAAACGCTGCTGTTGGTGGCGGAGGCAGTGAGCGTGAACACGGAATCATCGCTCTTCAGCGCCGTGATGAGAGCGGTATTGCTGTCCGTTGCAGTAATGGTGTAGGAAACGTTGTTGCCGCTGTAGGTGGCGTCAAACAGCTTGTACACCTCGTAGGTCTGGCCCACGGTGGCGTTGGTGATGGTGATGCTTCCGTCACTTGCCGCAAATACTGTAACGCCCAGGCCAAGCAGCATAGCTGCGGCCAGAATAATTGCGAAAACTTTTTTCATAGCTT
>CAZQAB010000001.1:0-225151 GCA_964591265.1 uncultured Lachnospiraceae bacterium | reverse complement strand
TTTTATTGCTCTTTCTAAGTAACTCATATAAATTCCTCTCTGCTACATCTTTACATATCATTGCAAATTAAACATTGAAACTACACTTAATCTATTATTTTGATTATATCACTTCCCGTTTCCATTTACCACAAAAATATAGGGCATAGCAATCACCACGCCCCACATTTCTTATCGTTCCAACGACTTCTCAATCTTCCATTTCTGCCCTTTCAAATCATTCTGCTTCTCATACAGAGTGTTACGCTCTTTGCAAAGTTCTTTCATGCGCTCTAACTGTGCTCTCACTCCCTCCCGACAATCCGGCTCTATCTTTTTATATTCCCCTGTCAGATTGTGTTGTTATTCGCCTTAATCTGCTCCGACAAACATACCCAGTCTATCAGATTTTGGACCTCCTTATCCGTTTCGTAAAGCTCTGTTTCTGCCACAATCTTAGCACACAACCGCACCATGACTTTTTTCTCCATATCCGTCATATCCTATCAATCCCCTTTCCTATCGGCTCATTTCAAAGGCACGTTTCGGACATTTATTTACCCGTTCTGCCTGCTCTATCGCCTTTGACCGTTCTACTATCAACTGCACCTGTTCCCTGCCAAAATGACGTTCCAAACGCCCCAAATCAGACACCTTTTCCTGCAATCGGTCTATGGTGTCGCTCTGCTCCATAACTTTATCTGTCAAGCGGCTAATCTGTATTTGTTGTCCGTTCACTTTGGCGGTCATCATCTCCCTTCTATTCGCTGTAACATACTTTTTTATGAAAAAATGTAGCGTTCACTCGTCCTGCCACTGTCAGATAGCCCTGCTTCTGCATTTCTGCGTTCAGTTCCCTCACAATCTGATAGGCTTTTGACTTTGACACACGCAGTTCCGCTGCCACTTCCTCCACTGTCATAAATGATTTTTCTGTCATTCAGATACCATCTCCTTTCTTTACTTAACTCTTTTTAGTTAAGTTGTATTGACATGATACTAAATAAATTCCGTTAAGTCAAGTGGCTTTCAGAAAAATCTTAACTTTTTTTATTTAAGTTATTCTTGCTATTTCTATTGCACCATGTTATACTAACTTCAACAGATTTGTTTAAGTAAAGTACAGTCCTATCAATCCAGCATGACTTTACATCGCAACAATACTTCACTTCACAATAACGGAGGTTTTACTATGGCAATCGGCAAACGTATCCGCTTTTTCCGCAACCGGAAAGGCATGACACAGAAACAGCTAGGCGAAATCCTCGGTTTTCTCGGAAAAACCTCTGATGTGCGTATGGCACAGTACGAATCAGAAGCAAGAACACCGAAGCACGACCTTGTAAAAGAAATGGCGCATATCTTTGATATAAGCACCCACGCCCTCACTGTGCCGGATATTGACACCTATATCGGGCTTATGCACACGCTCTTTGCACTTGAAGATATGTACGGGCTGAAAATCGGGGAGATTGACGGGGAAATCTGCCTGCGCCTTGACAAGTCCGACTATTCCACTTATACGTCCATGTTCGATATGCTCCACGCATGGCAGGAACAAGCCGCCAAACTGGAACAGGGCGATATTACCAAAGAGGAATACGACCAGTGGCGGTACAAATACCCAGAACTGGACACCTCGAAGCATTGGACGAAAGTCCCCTCACAGGCAGTCAATGATATGCTCATGGAAGAATTAGCAAAGATAGAAAAAGAAGAAAAGAAAGCATCTAAAAAGAAAAAACAGAAATAAGCATATCTCGCCTAACGGCTCGATGTCGGACATTCGCCAAATGGTCTTTTGTGCAAGCACAAGTCCATCCGGCTCGTTGTCAACGCAAAAAGACCTTGCCGATATTCAGTTTCCATATCTGAAAATCAGCAAGGTTTTTATATGCCATTTGATGTAATATTCAGTGCGTGATGTTATAAATGTTGCCAAATCGTTGCCAGTACTTAAACAAATTTGTTTGAAACCCGCATAAATACTGGCTTTTTCAATCCCATTTCATCACTCAAACTCAATCGTCGCTGGCGGTTTCCCGGTGCAGTCATACAGTACGCGGTTCACGTGCTTCACCTCGTTGACAATCCGGCTAGTCGTCCTGCCGATCACCTCCCAGGGAATCTCAGCACTCTCCGCCGTCATAAAATCGGTAGTGGTGACAGCCCGCAGAGCTATGGCGTAATCATATGTCCGCTCGTCTCCCATAACGCCCACCGACCTCATATTGGTAAGAGCGGCAAAATACTGATTCACCTTGCGGTCCCAACCCGCATTTGCGATCTCTTCGCGCCAGATCGCGTCCGCGTCCTGTACCATCTTCACCTTCTCCGGAGTGATTTCCCCGATGATGCGGATTCCAAGACCGGGGCCTGGGAAGGGTTGCCGGAATACCAGGTAGTCCGGGATGCCAAGCTCCAGGCCGACCCGGCGCACCTCGTCCTTGAACAGATCCCGCAGAGGCTCGATAATATCCTTAAAGTCCACGTAATCGGGCAGGCCCCCTACATTGTGATGGGATTTGATCACAGTGGACTCGCCGCCGACTCCGCTCTCCACCACGTCCGGATAAATGGTTCCCTGCACCAGAAAATCGACCCTGCCGATTTTCTTCGCTTCCTCCTCAAAAACGCGGATAAATTCCTCGCCGATGATCCTGCGCTTTCGCTCCGGCTCTTCCACCCCGTCCAGCCTGCTGTAAAAACGCTCCTGGGCGTTCACGCGGATAAAATTCAGATTATAGGGGCCGGAGGGGCCAAATACTGCCTCCACCTCGTCGCCCTCGTTTTTGCGGAGCAGACCATGATCCACAAAAACGCAGGTGAGCTGCTCCCCCACCGCTTTTGCCAGAAGCACCGCCGCCACGGAGGAATCCACGCCACCGGACAGGGCGCAGAGCACTTTTCCATCCCCCACCTTTTCGCGGATTGATTTGACAGACTGCTCCACGAAGGAATCTATCTTCCAGTCGCCGGAGCAGCCACAGACGTTGAAGACAAAATTAGAGAGCATCTTCTGTCCTTCTCTGGTATGCAGCACCTCTGGATGGAACTGGGTGGCGTAAAGCTTTTTCCCGGGATTCTCCATTGCGGCATAGGGGCAGTCGTCCGTGCAGGCGCTGGCTGTAAAACCCGGCGCAAGTCTGGATATGTAATCGTTGTGGCTCATCCAGCAGATAGTTTTCTCGGACACATTCGCAAACAGAGCAGACTTCCGATCCACCGTCACCTCGATCTTGCCGTACTCCCGGACGGGCGCTTTCTCCACCTTGCCTCCGAGCAGATGCATCATAAGCTGAGATCCATAGCAGATTCCCAGAATCGGTACGCCCAACTCAAAAATTTCGGTGGAGTATGTGGGCGCATCCGGCAGGTAACAACTGTTCGGCCCGCCCGTAAAGATAATGCCTTTCGGCTCCATTGCTTTGATCTTCTCAAAATCCGTCCTATAGGAATAAATCTCACAGTAGACGTTACACTCTCTGACGCGGCGCGCGATAAGCTGATTGTACTGCCCGCCGAAATCCAGAACAATGACGGTCTCTCTCTTCATCTTTCTCTCCATTCTGCGCCGGAATGACGCGCTGATATCCTATAATAATTAAGTATAATAAAACTTCCCCTGGCAGGTATAAAGGTCCTGCGGGCAGCCGCCGTATCATACAAAAGGGGCTTACAGAAGCCCCTCCAGTTCTTTGCGGTTCGCCAGCCCCACATTACGGGCCGCGCAGCCGCCGTCCTTGAATACAAGCACTGTGGGAATCGAGATCACCCGGTACTGCATTGCCAGCTCCGGCAGCTCATCCACGTTTACCTTCGCAATGTAGCAGGAATCCATTTCCTTGTCCAGTTCCTCCATCAGCGGCGCCATGGCCTTGCAGGGACCGCACCAGTCCGCGTAAAAATCAGCCATAACCGGCTTGTCCGCCTGCAGTACAGCCTCGTTAAACTGTTCCTGAGATTTTATAATCAGCATATTTATCACCCTTTCATGTAAGTTTGTGCAGCCGATACGTTAGTTTCTCCTGTCTGTACACATACTATACAATATTATTCCGGAAAATGAAAGAGAAAGTTGCCATCCTGCTCTAAATCTTATATAATGAATAAATCCGGCGCTTATCCGGCATGGACAAAGAAATCCTGAATATACGTGAAAGCATTCTTTATTCGGCGCAGATATGTGTCGTATAAAAAAACAGAGGAGATAAATCATGTGCAAAAAAATCCTGTATTTTGAATGTAATTCCGGAATCAGCGGCGATATGACGGTAGCCGCGCTTCTGGATCTGGGCGCTGACCGCCAGGTTCTGGAGGCTGCGCTCTCCAGCCTGCCACTTATCGGATACAAAACAGAAATAAAAGAAGTATACAAATCCGGCATCCGTGCCTGTGATTTCAACGTGATTCTGGAGCAGGACAGCCACGATCACGATATGCAGTATCTTTATGGTGAAATCCGGGACACGGCGGCAGAGACAGAATCAATGACAGAATCCGAATCCGCGAATAAACATGCTTTTCCGGAAAATAGAGGCGGAACTGAGCACGGATCTTTACCCGCCGAAATGCACAGCGGCCACAGCCACGCCCATCACCACGACGCCCGCAACTTAAACGACATTATCGAAATCATCCATTCCGGGGAAATGACGGATAACGCCCGCACGCTTGCCATCCGCATCTTCACCATTCTTGCCCGGGCCGAAGCCAAGGTACACGGCAGTTCCGTGGACAAAGTGCATTTCCATGAAGTGGGTGCTGTGGATTCCATCGTGGATATCGTCGCTGTGGCGGTCTGCATGGACAATCTCGCTCCGGATCAGATCGTATTCTCACCCCTGACGGACGGAACCGGGCAGATCCGCTGCCAGCACGGGATTATTCCGGTACCGGTGCCTGCGGTTACCGCCATCGCCGAAAATGAAAGGCTTATAATGAGATCTTCCCAGGTGCAGGGCGAACTGGTGACGCCCACTGGAGCAGCCATCACCGCCGCGTTGTCATCCGGCGCAAATCTTCCGCAAAGATACCGCATCCTGAAAACCGGATACGGAGCCGGGAAGCGGGACTATGCCGCCTCCGGGATTTTACGAGCCCAGTTGCTTGAAAGCACAAAGATGAAAAGCCCTGATGTTTTGCTGTCTGCGGCTACAGAGGAAAAAGCGCATGATATCATACAGTCTGAACCAGCAGCAAAGCATCTGCACGACACCATTCTGAACCTCGAAACCAACATTGACGACAGTACCGGGGAGGCGCTGTCTCACACCATGGGGCTTTTGCTGGAAGCGGGGGCGCTGGACGTCTTCTATACCCCCATTTACATGAAAAAGAACCGCCCGGCCTATCTGCTCACGGTTCTGTGCCGCCTGGAAGACCGCAGCCAAATGGAAACCATCATCTTCCGCAATACAACCACCATCGGGATCCGGGTACGAAAAATGGAACGCACTCTGCTGGAACGGGAGATCGTACAAATAAAAACACCCTGGGGAGAGGCCAGGGTAAAACGCTGCAAATGCGGCCGGGACACCTATTGCTATCCGGAAAATGACAGCGTCAGCGAACTGGCCGCAAAGAATCATATCGGTTTTTCAGAGATGTACCATCGGATCCGCTCCTGCGCCCAGAACCAGGCCACGAAAGACTTCGATGCCTGAAACTCTGTATTTACGGCCGGCTATCCTTCTTTCACCCAGCCACGGGAACAATTCACAGCCTTCTTCCAGCCGAGGATCCGTGCGCTTCGCTCTTCCTCATGGATCGCTGGATGGAAAACCCGGTCCACGGTCCAGTACCGGCGGATATCCTCCTGGTCTTTCCAGTACCCCACGGCAAGACCGGCCAGGTAAGCCGCCCCAAGTCCGGTTGTCTCCACACAGGTGGGACGGCATACCACAACATCGCTGATATCCGCCTGCGCCTGCATGATATAATTGTTCGCACTTGCGCCGCCGTCCACTTTCAGGCTCTCTATGGAAATCCCCGTATCCTCCGCCATCACCTGCAGAACATCATTGGTCTGATAGGCCAGAGAGTCCAGCGTAGCCCGGATAATATGGCATTTGTTCACGCCCCTGGTAAGGCCGGTGATAACGCCTCGGGCATAGGGATCCCAGTGGGGCGCGCCCAGGCCCGTGAAAGATGGCACCACATAGCAGCCGTTGGTATCCTTTACCTTGTTCGCCATATACTCCGAATCTCCGGCGGAATCAATGAACCGCATTTCGTCCCGGAGCCACTGGATCGCCGCACCGGCCACGAAAACAGAACCCTCCAACGCATAGGTCACTTTCCCGTTCAGGCCCCAGGCAATGGTGGTCACCAGGCCGCTGTCGGAAAAGATGGGCTTTTCCCCGGTATTCATCAGCAGGAAACAGCCTGTGCCGTATGTATTCTTCGCATCCCCCTCCTGAAAACAGGTCTGTCCAAACAGCGCCGCCTGCTGATCGCCCGCCACGCCGGCAATAGGAATCGTCCCGCCGAAAAACTCGGTGGACTCGCCGTATACGCAGCTGCTCGGCTTCACCTTTGGCAGCATACTCCTGGGAATGCCAAGCTCCTTCAGAATCTCATCATCCCAATCCAGTGTATTGATATTGAACATCATAGTACGGGAAGCATTGGAGTAATCTGTCACATGCACCTTGCCGCCGGTCAGCTTCCAGATCAGCCAGGTGTCCACCGTCCCAAAGAGAAGCTCTCCCCGGTCGGCCCGCTCCCGTGCGCCTTTTACATTTTCCAGGATCCAGCGGATCTTCGTCCCGGAGAAGTACGGATCAATCACAAGACCCGTCTTGCACCTCCAGGGCTCCACAAGTCCTTTTTCTTTCAGGGTGTCGCAGTATTTGGCCGTCCTGCGGCACTGCCATACGATCGCCGGACAGACGGGCTCGCCGGTGTTCCTGTCCCAGATGACGGTGGTCTCCCGCTGATTGGTGATTCCGATGGCCGCAATGTGTTCCGCATTCGCGCCAATGTTCGCCATAGCCTCCACGGCCACGCCCTGCATTGTAGACCAGATCTCCATCGCATCATGCTCCACCCAGCCGGGCTGGGGAAAATACTGCCGAAATTCACGCTGCACAACGCTGCAGATTTTTCCGGTCCTGTCAAATAAAATACAGCGATTGCTGGTAGTCCCCGCATCCAATGCCATTATGTATTTTTCCAATTTTGCTACGCCTCCATTTCTCTTGCAAAATTACCTCAAAAGAAGTGTCCGGCGGCGTCTTTGCACGGTTCACAGGCCGGGCGTAAGCCACTCAGATCCGTGCAACGCCGCTTGCACGCGCCGCCTCCGCCACCGCCGCGGCCACCGCTTTTCCCACCCGTGGATCAAATGCGGCGGGGATGATATAGTCCTCGGACAGCTCTTCCGGAGAGATCAGGTCCGCCAGCGCCCGGGACGCGGCAAGCTTCATTTCCTCGTTGATGTCCCTTGCACGCACGTCAAAGGCTCCCCGGAAGATCCCCGGAAACGCCAGTACATTGTTAATCTGGTTGGGATAATCGCTGCGACCCGTGGCAATCACCCGGGCGCCTCCCGCCCTTGCCTCATCCGGAAAAATCTCCGGCGTGGGATTCGCACAGGCGAAAATGATGGCGTCCTTTGCCATGGTCTTTACCATATCCACAGTCAGGCTGCCCGGAGCGCTGACGCCGATAAACACGTCCGCCCCTTTCACCACTTCCGCAAGGCTGCCCCTGATTGCGGAGGGATTCGTAAGCTTCGCCAGTTCTTCCTTTACCGGGTTCATGCCCTTCTCACGTCCGTCCCAGATTGCCCCCGTGCGGTCACAGAGGGTGATATCCTTAACCCCCGCAGTGAGAAGCAGCCGGGTGATGGCGATGGCGGCAGAGCCGGCGCCGTTTACAGCGATCCGGACATCCTCCAGCTTCTTGCCCACCAGGCGCAGGGCGTTGGTCAGCCCCGCCAGAGTGATCACAGCAGTGCCATGCTGATCGTCATGAAAGATCGGGATATCGCATTTCTCTTTCAGCTTTCGCTCGATCTCGAAACAGCGGGGCGCCGCGATGTCCTCAAGATTCACGCCGCCGCAGCTTCCGGATATCAAATATACAGTATTTACAATTTCCTCCACATCATGGCTCTTAATACAGATCGGAAAAGCGTCTACACCGCCAAATTCCTTGAACAGAACGCATTTGCCCTCCATTACCGGCATACCCGCCTCCGGTCCGATATCGCCCAGGCCCAGCACTGCGGTCCCGTCTGTCACCACCAGGCAGGTATTCCAGCGGTTTGTATATACGTAAGATTTGGCCGGGTCCTTCTGGATCTCCAGGCATGGCTGGGCCACCCCCGGCGTATAGGCCAGTGACAGGTCGTCCCTCGTCTTTACCGGAACTCTGGATTTCACCTCGAGTTTTCCTCTGCATTCCTCGTGGAGTTTCAGGCTCCGCTCTTCCACTGTCAGATTTTCTTTCACAGCCATTGGTTTCCTTTCTGTCCGTTTCGTATTCCCCGGCATCAGTCACGCAAAGGGAAACCGATAGTCCAGCCCAAGCTTATCCCGCACTTCCAGAATCTCCCTCTGCACGGACTCCCCCACAGGGACTCCCTTGTCTTTGCGCTCCTGCCATACCAGATATTCCTTCTCACCGGCTGTATAGATGCGGTCATGTCCCGGCGCTTTCTCCGAACCCCGCAGGTCCCTCAGGATATCGCCGCAGGTCTTCTTAAAGGCCTCCGCGCCCATAAACGCCTCCGTGTCAATGGCGATGAAGAAATGTCCCAGGTGATACGGCCGGATTGAGCCGTCCTCGTTTTTGCCTTCCAGGGCGCGCAGGAAAATACCGCTCTGAAGCGCGGCCGAAAGGATCTCAACCACTGTCGCATAGCCATAGCCCTTGTAGCCACCCAGGCTCTCGCCGATGCCGCCCAGAGGCGCCAGCGCCGCTCTCTTGCTCCGGATATATTCCAGAATCTGCTCGCTGTCCGTCATTTCCGAACCATCCCGGGCAATCACACAGCCTGCCGGGGTGTCGTGGCCGATCCGGGCATAATATTCGATCTTTCCGTTCTGGATAATGGAAGTCGCGCAGTCAAGGGAGAAGGGGAAAGGTTCGTCCGTAGGCATGGCAAATGACAGCGGGTTGGTCCCCAGCATATTCTCTACCCCGAAGGTGGGGGCGATGGAAGGTCTGGCGTTTGTGCCGCTGATCCCGATCATGTTCTCTTTCACCGCCATGGATGTCCAGTATCCGGCGATCCCGTAATGGGAGGAATTTCGAACGGCCGCCATTCCCATGCCGTACTTGCGGGCTTTTTCAATGATCATCTCCATAGCCCTTTTACTTGCCACCATTCCCATGCCGTCGTTGGCGTCCAGCACCACAGTCGTAGGCGTCTCTTTGATCACATCGATCTTCGTCACCGGATTCAGGATTCCAGCCACGATCCGGTCAATGTAGATCGGTTTGAAACGGTTGCAGCCGTGGCTCTCGATCCCCCTGCGGTCGCTCTCCAGCAGCACGTCCGCGCACAGCGCCGCATCCTCCGCCGGAACGCCGTATCCTTTGAAGGCGTCCGTCAGGAAATCATTCATCAGTTTCCACGGTACATAAGGTCTTGTCTCTTCCATGATTAATCCCCTTTGTTCATACGGTTACTTTTCTGTCATGCACTCAGCGTGCGGACACATACTTGTGGAGCGTCTTCCGGACTGCTCCCGGGCCGGCGAACAATTCTGCTGTCATCGCCTCAACTTTCTCGCCCAGTCCCGCCTCGTACAGATTCACGCCAAACACATCCTCACGGCTGTACAGCTTTTTAAGACAGCTCATATCCTGTCCGTTTGCTCCTACCTCCAGCGGCGCCACAACCGCCTGCAGTTCTTCCAGCAGGGGATCCGGCGACGGCTCGAAAGCATTCCCCTCATCGTCGATCCCTTTGAGATAGCGGGCATACCCGGCCAGCACCAGCGGAATCAGCACCAGTTCATCCATATCCAGCCCCTTGGCCTGATATGCTTTGATGGTCTCGCCAAAGCGGATCGGAATCTTCTGGGACGTGTCCATGGCGATACGCTGAGGCGCATCCGGCATGAACGGGTTGGGCAGACGCCTGGTCAGCACCGCGTCAATAAAATCTGCGGGCTTCAGGACGCCCGGATCCACGACCACGGGCATCGCTTCGATATACCCCATCTTCGTGATCAGGCCCTTGATATCCTCATCCTTCATCTCCGCAGAAATCAGGTCGTAGCCCAGCATACAGCCGTAAATAGACATGGCCGTGTGCAGCGGATTCAGACAGGTACAAACTTTCATTCGCTCCACCTTGTCCACAGTGGCGCGGTCCACATAGAGCACGCCCCCTGCCTCAAGAGGCGGACGCCCGTTGGGATACCGGTCTTCGATCACCAGATACTCCGTCTCCTCCGCGTTTACGAAAGGCGCTGTGTAGGTATGCTTATCCGTAACAATCGTATAATTGTCCTCAAATCCGTCCTCCGCCAGCATTTTCTGAACCAGCTCATGGGGCCGGGGTGTGATCTTGTCAATCATGCTCCAGGGGAAGGATACCTTGCTCTCATCCTTTAGATAATCCAGAAATCCTTCCGGCGCCAGCCCAGCCTTCACCCATGCCTCAGCATAGGAAAGCACCGCGCTCTTTACCTTGTCGCCATTGTGGGAGCAGTTGTCCATACTTTGTATGGTGATTGGAAGCTGTCCCGCCTGATACCGCTCATACAGCAGAACGGTGCATTTGCCCATGATCAGAACCGGAGACAGCCCCCGTTCCAGATCCGCAGGAGCCACCGAATAGCCTTTTTCCGTGATCGTAAAGCTGATCATCTGAAGGGACGGGTTCCGGATGATCTCTACCAGACGGCTCCAGTCTTCCGTGAACTGGGGATCCGCTTTCAGGCTTTCCGTTACGGATGCGACGACCTTCTTCTCGATGGAACCGTCCGAATGCAGCGCCACCAGCAGGCTCAGATTGTCATAAGGCTTATATACCTTGTCGATAATCTCAAAATCAAAGCCCTCCGCCACGATTACACCCCGGTCATAAACGCCGGAATCCAGCACAGACTGCAGGATGGCCGCCGGAAAAGCACGAAAAATATTGCCCGCCCCAAAATGAATCCAGGTGGGCTCATCATGTGTCTTCGCGCGAACCGCATCCAGATCAAAGGCGGGGAGCTGATATCCCTTCTCCACCCACTCTTTGCTGTTAAAACCCTCGCCCCGAATATCCGCCAATTTCATATGTAATACCTCCTAATAAAATATAGTTTTTACGTTTCCAAAACCAATTTTATTATATCACCATTTTTCTGTCAATTCATTTCTCTGCAAAGATTCACCCCAGACACTCCAGAATACGGCTCCACTCCCGAAGCAGCCGTTCCAGGGAAAAAACTGCGTTTGCAGGGCTCGTGGAGGGAAGACCAACGATTTCCCTCTTGCAGCTGTTCTGCTGGTATTTCCGGAACAGCCTGGCCGCTGTGGCGCCGTTTGCATAGATCCGGCAGATATCCGCATGCTCTAATATTTTACTGAGATCCATAGGCGTCACATTCCGGATGCTGCCGTCACTGGAACCGATGATCTCGCACTCGGCGATCACATCACTCAGCGCAATATGCTCCCGCAGCAGCATCCTGCGTTTTTCTTCGATTGTGCAGGGAACCTCGTTCCGGGTCAGCCCCGCGATCACTTTCCAGAATCGGTTTTGGGGATGCCCGTAATAAAATTTCTGTTCCCTGGATTTGACGGACGGAAAGCTTCCAAGAATCAGTATCCGGCTGTTTTCATCAAAAACCGGCGGAAATTCGTGCCGTACTCTCTCATTTTCTCTCATGGCTGTAATCCTCCCGCATATGCGGCATCTGGGAAATTCTTCTGTTTATTCTATCATATCCGTACATAATTGTGGTACCTGGTTTCCTGACTGTATTATATCATTGTTTCAATCTTGCGTCTGCTGCTTCAATAAAGCGCTGTGCAATCACCAGCGGCCTTGTAATGGCTCCTCCAACTACCACAGAATAAGCTCCCGCATCAAGCATCTTCAACGCCTGCTCCGGTGAACGAATTCTTCCCTCGCCAATTACCGGAACATCCACATTGGCAGAAAGCCTGGATACCAATTCATAGTCCGGCTGTGTAGTATATGGGGAATACTTTGTATAACCGCTCAGAGTGGTCCCCACCATATCTATACCCTGTTTCCAGGCATTCACACCTTCCTCATAAGTGGATATATCCGCCATTAAAATAGCCTTTGGATATTTTCCCCGGACTTCTGTGATGAAGTCAGCAGCCGTTATTCCATCACCGCGCTTCTGATTCGTGCAGTCAAAGGCTATCACATCTGCACCTGCGGCGGCTAAATCGTCCACTTCTTTCATGGTTGGCGTGATATAGCCTTCAAATCCTTCATACTGGATTTTAACAAGGCCGATGACCGGCAGTCCGGTTTCCTCCTTAATAGCCACTACATCGCGGATGCCGCTGGTGCGTATTGCCGGCGCCCCCGCCCTTTTTGCCGCACGGGCCATGAGATACATAATTGATTTTTCTTCAACATACAGCGGTTCTCCCGGTAAAGCCTGGCAGGAAACGATCACCCGGCCCTTGATACGTCTAAAAAAATCCTCTTTATTTATGGGAATCCACCTCCCTGCTGTGATCTTTATTTTTTATCATAACGAACCGCTCAGTTTTTCTACCAGACATTTATGCCCGGCTAAATCCAGATGTAAAGAATCAATCTAATTTACCCTCGCCTCAGACGCATCCAGAAAGTTTCATTTCATCGGCAATATTCTTTGGCGTGGCTGAAAAACACTCTTTGCGGTCATATGTCCCCGGTATCACCGCCATTTTATCGGCGGTGCATGGCTTATCAGGCAGGAATAAAAATCCTGCCTTATTTGAATCCAGAAAGCTTAATGGAACCTATCAGTTGTTTATTGAAGATCAAAAACGGAATAACTATAATAAGGGAAAACAGCGCGGCTGCTGCCATCAGCGGTCCCCATTCCACCGCATGCTCGCTGACAAACATGGTCAACCCGATCGAAAGTGTCCTTTTCTCCATGGAATTTATATACAAGAGAGGGCCTAAAAAGTCTGACCAGGTATTGATAAAAGTCAGAAGCGCCGCCACACCTAAGATACTTTTCGATAAGGGCAGCATGATTCTCGACCAGATCATAAAGTCGCCCGCACCATCCAGCCTGGCGGAATCCAGCAGAGAATCCGGAATCGTCATATAAAACTGGCGAACCATAAACACATATAATGGCGGAGCACAAAAGTGCGGCAAAAGCAAAGGTACATAGGTATCGATAAAGCCAAGACGGTTCCAAATCATATAAACAGGGATCAGCGTCACCTGCGCCGGAAGCATCATAGTTCCTATAATCAGAATAAACACAAGATTCTTCCCGGCCCACTGCACCTTTGAAATGGAATAAGCCACTAGGGAGCAGCTAAGTACCGTCCCACATATTGCAGCCAAGCTGATTAACAGCGTATTTGCTGTATATCTCAAATAAGGGATCTGAGTAACCGCGTCTTTGTAATTTTCAAATACCAGAGTTTTCGGCAGAAAAGTAGGCGGCATTTGGAACAACTCGGCTTCTGACTTTAAGGAGCACAGGATCAGCCATAAAAACGGCATGAAAAATATTATTCCTATACCGATCACCGCAACATAGGCCAATACCTTTTTCAGTGTTTTCTTTTTCAGTTTCATGCGAAGCTCCTTTCTGTCAGTTAATCCGCATCATAATACACCCAGCGTCTTGACGACCTGAACAGAAGAACTGTTACGATGCATACGACAATAAACAGAATCCAAGCCATAGCGCAGGCCGATCCCATATCATAATAAGTAAACGCCAGATAAAACAGCCGCAGAGAATAAAATAGCATGGAATTGCCTGGGCCTCCGGATGCCGACTCATAGCTGGTTGCCAGCATTGTATATGCCTGAGTAAAATATTGAAGCGCATTGATGATTGCCACAACAACCTGAAACAAAACCACGCTGGAGATACCTGGAAAGGTTACATTCCAGAAACGCTGCCATACGTTTGCGCCGTCAACACGAGCCGCATCGTAATATACCTGGGGGACGTCATCCAGAGAGGCCAGAAAAATGATTACAATATTGCCGCTGGTCCATACGCCCATCAAGACCATTGCCGGTTTGGTCCACAGCGCGTCCTGCAGCCACATGGGCCCCTGAATATTCAGGAAACCCAACATGATATTGATCAGGCCATACTTAGAATTATACATCCATCTCCATAAAATGGAGGACGCTACTACCGGAATAATCGATGGCAGATAATAGCAGGCTCTAAAAATACTTTGCCCCCTAATTCTCAGATTCAGCAGAAGCGCCAGAAGAAGGCTGATGATAATATTGAGTGGAACACTTAATAAGGTAAATATAACTGTATTTTTTACACTCGTCCAGAACAAATCATCGTGAAACAGATTCACATAATTTTTAATACCTGTGAAAGTAGCCGGTTGAAATATGCTATAATCACAGAAGCTGTAATAGAACGATAGTACAATCGGTACAAGAGAAAGCGCCACAAATCCCAAAATCCAGGGAGACGCAAACAAAAAACCTGTCAGATTCCTTTTTCTGGACTGGGGAGTCCCTTTTGAAATTAATTTTTTTCTCATTACAGTTTTCTCCACAAAATAATAGCAGCACACTAATTTCCTTCCGGGACGCCGCACGCTATTCACACACGATGTCCCGGAAAGCATAAGACTTGCGCAGAGTTTCAGCACAAAACTTCTTCCATCACTGCAGCTTTGCGTCCATTTTTTCCGCTAACGCGTTCATCGCATCTTCCGCAGTCACATTTCCTGTCACAATATCATACGTTACCGCATTCACTTCAGCGATATATTCAGATGCGCAGGGCACGGACGGGAATAATGGAACAGACCTGGCAATTCCCGCTGTGACAAAATCCTCATATAATGGACTCTCTTCTAAAAATTCCTCAGAATCTGCCAAGGAAAGACGGGACGGCTCATTTCCAAAGCCTTTGCAGATATAGGTCATGCCTTCCTCAGAATGAATCCATTTCATGAAATCCCATGCCCCTTCTTTGTTGTTTGCCAGACTGGGAATGATAAAAATACTGGAACTTACACGATGGCCGCCTTCCGACATTATGGGCATTTCAAACACACCCAGGGTGTCCGGATCATATTCATAATTTAAAAGAGCCTTATACAGATAGGATCCATCTGCACGCATGGCCATAGCGCCTGTAAACAACGGATCCTGCGATGTGGCATCCGTTCCGGAATACTGGGAAACAAAAGCCGCCAGATTGTCATAACCATATTTGTCCACGTACTTCATCAGATACTCATAGGCTTCCAGCATGGTATCCGAATTACAAGTAGCCGTTTTTTCATCCTCGCTCACCCATTCTACTCCAAAGGCATCAGCCAACTCGATCGGATCAACCAAAGCATCCTCCAGCCATGGCCATCCAAGCTGCTGGATTGCTCCACTTTCATCCGTAATGGTCAATTTACAGGCCAACTCATACATTTCATCCAGGGTTGTTGGGAATTCAGTAATTCCTGCTGCTTCAAAATCCGCTTTATTATAATAAACCATATTAATCATGGAATTCAAAGGCATCCCATAGAGTTCCCCTTCATATCTACACAGACTAACAGCAGCCTGGTTAAAATCAGATAAATCATACTGATCCGCCGCTACATACTCTTCCAGATTCGTGATTGCTTTCGTAGATGCGAGGCTCGCTACATTTACATCAATGATGTCTGTGATATCCGGCCCGGAGGTACTGGCCATGCCAGCGGTCTGAGCCTGTGTATCGGTCATTGTCCCAACCACTTTATACTTGTCCTGAGAAGCATTATAGACGTCAATAGCGTCCAGAATCACCTGTTCCTCCGTACCGCCCCATAAATACCAGAAATTCACGACCTCCCGGTCATCCGCAGCCATAATAGTCTCCGGTATAAGAACCCCCGCCAGCATAACACTCATAGTAAAAATAACCATCTTTTTCATAGATAACTCCTTTCTATCCGCTTCAGCGGATTCCTTCCCACCTGTCATCTTCAGAAGTCAGACTTCTGAAAAAGCAGATCGTTTAAACCAACACTACATCTGAGCGCTGGGCAACTTCCTGCAAGACATCCTCTGTGCGCTCTTCCGGATCCCACAGCATCTGCGCATACAGCGCCACCGGGTAAAAACAACCTTCCTCAAACACGGAATCCTCCACCAACGCATAAACAGATGCCTGTCCCAGACATTTTAATGTACGCTGATACTGCCCAATATTTTTTATCCAATAGCTTTGCACATCATGCCAGTGGGCACGCACGGAATTCAACTTTGCTTTCCTTGCATATCGATCTGAACAGCCAATCAGAAACGGCCCCTTTTGATGCTCAAATCTCGACCAGTCCAGACACATCTGACTCTTCAGCACCACGCCATAGGGTGCGCTGTCTCTCAGCCCCGCCACCTGCCTTGTCAGCGACAGCATCTTCTCTTCCCCCTGATTCTGGCGGGAATTATAAGAATACGGAAATGCCCCGCAGTCCTCCCAGATGATCTCCACCCGCGGGTCAACCCTGCTGATAGCTTCCAAATGATCCGTTACACTTGTGGCATGAAGTCCAAACTGGATCCGCAGCCCGGGCCAACGTTCCAGCATGACGCTGCACATCTCATTCACCCATTTTGTTACCGTAGAAGCGATTTCCAGTCCGTCCATTTCCTGCTCCTTCGTTTCCGTAAAGGACTGGAAATAGATACCGTCTCCGTTTGCTTTTTCATACTGGCATTCATAAACCGAAACCATCCGGTTCTTCCAATATTCGAGCTGCTCTCCGGAACTGATATCCACATTTTCCCCCCAGGCAAACGAATATCCGAAAATCACCTGAATCCCATATCGATGAAAGCATTCGACAAATTCTGTCAGGTTTAAGGGGGCATAATCATTCCAGACGATTAACTCATTCATTCCAAGACGCGCCATATTCTGGGCAAAAAGCCGCATATCATAAATACAATGTCCCCAGGTCCATAATCCACGTCTTTGAAAAGCAGGTTTCTTTTTTACTTCATATACTTTCATCGGGCCGGAAAATAATGGCCTGAAATAAGGCATATGCCCTGGAGATACCTCATTCTGCCTGGCAAGCGGCAGATAACTCCCCGTAAAATGTGCCGCTGCATAAATGGTATATGCTTCATCACTTCCGGCTACGATGGCTACCTGGCGGTTCTCTGCAAAAGGGCTCTTCATAACACGAACAAGGAAACCTGGTTCCGGGATCTCAGTTTCCCCGATTATCTGTTCCAGCAGACAATTATTTTTTCTTGTCCCGACCAGAATTAGACTGTACTGTGCCAGATTTTCCACATCTTCCGCACATTCTGTAATCAGAACATAGGGTACTTCACATGAAATTCCTGCGTACAACAGCTCTACTGCGCTGCGCCCGACTCCGGAAAAGCTGCCGCATACAATTTTCCAACGGTCTTCTCCATGGGAACATGCATCCAATTTTCTTCCTCCTTTCATCACTATGAGCAGTCCCGGGAACTCTTTAAGGTCCAAATTCCCGTTCTGTTTTTGATTCATCCTCTTCCTGCATATCCTGGTAAACACTTCAGACACTTCATTAAGTTAAATGTAAAAAATGCTGAATTTTGGGAAGTTCTGTATTCTATATATTCTTCATTTCCTTTCCTCCCTTCGATGATTTTGAAAAAAATTTTTTTCATTAATTACTTTATAACACCATTTTTCGCAAATGTCAATCGTTTTAGATTCAATTTGGAAAAATTTTCTTTTTTCTGCCAAGGTTGCTTTTATTTTCATTACATGGTAGAATATTTTCAAAAAGATATACTAGGTTTTTTTACATATGCCCCTCGATTTCGGAATATTTTTTTTACATTTCATATCCCGTTTTCAAAATTTCGATATGGAGGTTAATAGTTATGGCTGTTTTGGCAATCCCGTCTAGTGCTCCCGGCATTCCGCCGGACAGCTGTCGCATGAACCCACCTGGGTAACAGTGTGGGTATGTACGGTGCTTATTCTCTCACACTCAAAGACAAAGGAGGTTAATATGGCTACAACAGACCTGATGGCTTTTGTCTCAGCAAACTATGATCAAATGACCAAGGCCGAAAAAAAGGTTGCGGATTTTGTGATGGCCTACCCCAAAAAGGCTTTGAACGCTACCATCACAAGCCTTGCAAAATATTGTGGTGTTGGCGAAACCAGCGTGTTCCGTTTCTGCAGAACCCTGAATTTCGAAGGTTACCAGCAGTTTCGTATTTCACTAGCTATCAGCATCAACGACTCAGGCACGCTTTCCGCAGAAACTATTAATATCAACAATTCCTCCTCTGAGACAGAGGTAGCGGCAAAGGTACTGGCAACATATGAGAACGCAATCAAAAAAACCTACACTTCACTGAATTATCATGCTATAGACAAAGCGGTGCGATTGCTTCTAAGTGCTGACTTTATCTATCTTTTCGGCGCCGGCGGTTCTGGAATCTCCGCAATGGAAATGCACACCAAGTTTTCCAAAATCATGGCAAATATATGTTTTGATGTGGATTTGCACCAGCAGCTGACAAAGGCCTCTCTGCTTAAACCGAAAAATGCCGCAGTTATTTTCAGCAATTCCGGGATTACAAAAGATGCAATCAAAATTGCGGAGCTTTGTCATGATAGAAGGGCACATGTTATATTTATCACAGATTTTCAACAGACACCCGCGGAGAAGTATTCCGATGTTATTCTTCTGAGCGGCGGCAATGAAGGCCCTTTAGAAGGGGGGTCCATCACCGCCAAAACTTCCCAGATGTTCATGATGGACATCCTTTACGCGGAGATTTACCGCCGCATGGGCGATCATGCGGTGGGAAACAAAAAGAAGACCTCCGAAGCCATCGCCAATAAGATGCTTTAAATTTGCGCCAGAAAATCCCAACCGACAAAGTCGGTCGGGAATGGATGGCTTTTTTCCCTAAAGGATCCTCTTCGTATACTTCCTCTTAGGACGGACTAGTCCCTGGTTCTGTATGAGCCGTTATGAGTTAGACGGAAATGCCGGATCATGAATACTCCGCTCAGCTTCCTTGTGTACAGCATCGTCATCCTGTATCGAAATTACAATAATCCGCATGATGCCATTTTCCCGGACTAATTGGTAAACAACACGGTATCCCAGTGCACGAAGTTTAATTTTGTAGCTTCTGCAGTACCAGCAGCCTTGCGTCGTAGCATCTCATGTAGGACAAAAGCTGGTACGGCATCCAGTCGAAATAACTGTCCAGTTCTTCCTTGCTGTACCCGGAAACAGACAATAGCTTTTCTGTTTCATCATCCCCTATGGGCCGTCAAACTTCCCGTTAAATTTGCCATCCAAAAAATATTCATCCATGCAGGCAACCAAGACGCACGCCATTTCCGCGCTTCCCTCTTTGCTTGCCGGGCGCTTTGCAAAAGCTTCCCTGAACCAGTCATCTTTCCGGACATCCTAGTTTTTCTTTACCGGCTGGCGCGGCTGCCGCTTTTTTCTCTCCTTTTCAGGCAGCCCTTTCCCGAACTCATACTCCTCTGCGATATCAAAAATCGTAAAATCCTTCAGGTTTTGGCTCAGTATGCCAAATAGTGTGTTCCTTTTTATCTTTCTCCCCCATTTCGAAATCAAAAATCCTCTTTTTCCGGTTCAAATTCCTTTCCCCTAATATGCAGGATTTTTTAGGAAAAACTTTTTTGCGTTAACTAAAAAAAGTGGACAAAAGCTGTCTCTTCCAGGATTTCACCGGGATTCCAACCGGGATTTTTGTTTGGACCGGCACTTGTAAAATCCCCATAGTTAAGGTACAATAAGATAAGAAGGGATGGCGTAACTGATGGAAAAGAAAATGGCTGTAACCAGACGGACAGGGTGGCTAGCGCAGTATAACATTCTTAAGGTGTGGGCAGATACATCCGCTACAGCAGCGCAAAGTATCCGCATTGGTCGATCATGTAAAAGAAAAGCCTTTTTTAAAAAAGGCCGTAGTTTTTGGTTCCAGTATAACGGATGCGTGCCATACCGGCAGTGATGCGGACACCTACCTGGAGTTTTCTGACAACCAAAAAGTCATTACGAAATATGGTGTGTTATAGAATACCAATGGGATGACTTTGAACGCTGACCATACAAATCGAAAGCATATTTGACAGGCTCAAGTATCCAGAGTCTCGCTTACTCTGAGAATGTGGGTTCCCGGAATAAAAAGAGAGGATGCCTCTCCCTATGATTTTAATCAATCATAGTTTTGGGACACCCTCAATCATACAGATTTGCTTTATTGTTTAATTGACGAAAAAAACATAAGGAGTCTGTATGATGAAATCAATAATAAAGGAAAACGGAGTAACTTTCAAGGATTTAAAGAAAAATATTTATTCATGGGCCTGCCAGATCGGGTGTCAGTTCACCAGCGAGTTCCTGGAGCGGTATGACCAGATGCTGATGCGCGAAAGCCTACCGTTATTATAATAAAGGACAGTTTGGTCGTAGAAAAATATACTGGGGAAGAATTTGCTGATAGCTATAAAGGATAGGTGATTAATTATGAGTGAGGGATTTCCTAAACAAAATAAAAGTGATGATATACTCACATTAAAGAAATATATTTTATCTCTCCCTTTACTAGGTTTGATCTCATCAATTGGTATACTTTTTATGCAGTTCTTGATAGATAAACCTTGGTCTATTTATTCCTTATTATTAAATGTAATACCTTTAATATTTATGTTAATACTTTTTTGCATTAGTACTTTCTTTTGCAAAAAGAAAGTAGGTTGCATAAATTTAACAAAAAAAAGAATTATATTATATACTATTTTGTTTATATTAATCGTTTTTCTAAATATTGGTTTGTATAGAGTAAAAAAATATTGATATATTAAAATACAGTTTTGATACAGTTTATCAACATATAGAAGAAAGCGATAATAAGGTTTACGTAGTATTTGGCTCAAAAACATGTCCGATACGATAAAGACAAATCTCGGCTGGGCCCTGTCTCTACTGAGATTCAGGACAAGTCATCACGCTGCCAAGCCATCGAATACTACAGCAAGCTCCTAAAAGAGCAAGACACCGCCATTACCACCTACGACCGGGAATGCTGGCACCGCATGGTAGATATTCAACCGTCACATTGATGTTGGGATAAACCTCATTGAAGCTGGCGATCAGGCCGTCTACCGTGGCGGAATCTCCCCAGTTGCCGATGGGGTAGGTCCACAGTGTGATGTCCGTCGTGGAATCCTCTGCAAAAGCGGCTGCCGGTATTGCAAGGCTGCCCGCAAGTGCAAGTGCCATAATTTTGCGATACTTCATAATGTTGCCCTCTCTTTCTTTTAGATTTGATAGGATGCATTTTAAGTTTCTTCAGTTCCATGGCAAAGGGTACTCCCCTCCCGCCATTTTATGCTTTAATTCTATAATTCTTTATACCCTTTGTCAATCTGTTTTTTCAAAAAATTTTCATTTTAAAAATAAATGAAAAATATTTGCATTATCTTGAATCTGGTTTCGGCCTATGATATAGTATCTGTATTCATACCATTTTCGGGAGGACATTTATGAGAACGATCGTACTGGACATCGGGGGAATCGCCATCAAGTCGGCGCTCTGCGAGGACGGCGCCCTGCGGGACGTCCGGGAAACCCCCACAGAGGCGTCCCGGGGCGGAAGTCATGTGACGGACCGGGCGGCGGATATCATAGCCGGTTATCTGGCGCGGCACCCTTCTGACCGCATCGGCATCAGCACGGCCGGCCAGGTGGATCCCGCGAAGGGACGTATCATATACGCAAACAGGAATATTCCCGGCTATACCGGCACGAGACTCCGGGATATCATACAGGAGAAATTTTCCCTCCCCACAGCGATCGAGAACGACGTAAACGCCGCGGCTGTCGGTGAAGCATTCTTCGGAGCCGGACGGGGGCAGAACGATTTTATCTGCCTGACCTACGGCACCGGCGTTGGAGGCGCCATGTTCCTTCGGGGAAATCTATACTCCGGCAGCACCTGCTCCGCCGGGGAATTCGGCGCCATCATAACGCACCCGGAAGACCGGGATCCCTGCAGGGATATGTACCTTGGCTGTTACGAAAAGTACGCCTCCGTGACCGCACTTGTAAAAAGAGCGCAGGAACTGGACCCTTCCCTTTCGGACGGGCGCATCATCTTCTCCAGAAAAGAAGAACCCCCGGTACGCCGGCTCCTCGACGACTGGATTATGGAGATCGTCTATGGGCTGGTCACCATCGTGCATATGCTGAATCCATCCTGCATCATACTCGGCGGCGGCATCATGGAGCAGCCGGAGCTGACCGGTAAGATTCAGAGTAAACTTTATGAAAACATTATGCCAAGCTTCCGGCATGTACGGCTTTGCAGGGCGGAGCTGGGGAATCAGGCCGGTCTGCTCGGCGCATCTGTGCTTCACGACATTCAAAAATAGCGTTTCATTTGCTTTGTCTTTCAGTGCCGGATAACAGGATTGTAACAACACAAACCATAAAGGGGGATTGCAATATGAACGGCAATATTCTGGAATATCTTACAGAACAGTACAACTCACTCACCCGTCTCGGAAAACAGCTTGCCGATTATGTCTTTAAGCACGCCTCTGAGGCACAGTATATGTCGATCTCCGCTCTCGCCGAGCACAGCGGCGTCTCTGAGGCCACCATCACCCGCTTCTGCCGGGCTCTCGGCCTGGGCGGATACAATGAATTCAAGCTGGCTCTGGCAAAAACGGACCGCATTTCCGATCTCGGTGACCCCTCTGATTCGCCTCAGACTATTTCTCCCAGAGACAGCCTGACCAGCATCGCTCATAAGCTGCACGCCGCCGACATTGTCTCTCTGAATGAGACGCTGGAGCTGCTGGATGAGGAGGCGCTTGGGCGTGCGGTGGATATCCTTTCCTGCGCCAGAAGGGTCTTCTGTTTCGGAAACGGCGGGAGCATGGTTATGGCTATGGAAGCCTGGGCGCGGTTTGCCACCGCTTCCTCCCGCTTTATCCACATTTCGGATTCTCATATGCAGTCGATCTCAGTGGCTCTCGCAACCCGGGAAGATGCGATTCTCTTCTTCTCCTATTCCGGCTCTACCAGGGACATGGAAGATATTATGAGTATCGCCCGGGACCGGAATATCCCCATGATCCTGATCACGCATTTTCCCAGATCCCGTGCGGCGGAGTTTGCGGATGTGGTCCTTCTGTGCGGCTATAACGAGAGTCCGCTTCAATCTGGCTCCGTGGCGGCCAAGATCGGACAGATGTTCCTGATCGAATGTCTCTATTATGGCTTCTGCCGGAAAGACCCCGAAAAATATGCCGCTTCACGAACCGCCACGGCGGAGGCGGTGGCAAAGAAGCTGCTGTAGCAAACGTTCCGAAGAGACGTTCGCTACGGACGCTGATGCAGGTATTTCTCTTTCGTCGCCATACCGCCCCGGATATGGCGTTCCTGCTTATTGACGTCCAGCACCTTTCTTACCTCCGCCGCCAGCGATGGATTGAGCGACTGGATACGCTCGGTTACGTCCTTATGTACCGTACTCTTGCTGATTCCGAACTTCTTTGCCGCATCCCGGACCGTGGCGCCGCTTGCTATGATGTAATCCGCTGTCTGCAGTACCCGCTCTTCTATGTAATCTTTCAAGGAATTGCCCCCAGGAAAGGTGTTTTTACAGTTTATGCAGGGGATTTGGCGGGTATGAATTGCCTCCGGAATTAAAAATCAGAAAGCCTGTTTTCAGAAGGGATCCCAGAACAGTATGCACGCTCTGCCAGAGAGCGCCGTACCGCTTCCGCTGGGGAAGAGCCGCCCAGGAAACAGGAAAGAGGTTCTATGTCCCGAGTCGGCTCTGCCTGGGATCGCTTTTGAAAGACTCAATAGGAACGAAACAGATCCTTCAGAATCTGGTCAGCCGTCATCAGGCTGTATCCGTCCGGATCGCTCATAACGGAAGCCCCGGAAATGTCCCAGCGCATCCGCGAATAACCGGTGAGATAGGATTTATCCTTATAATAGTTTTTCCAGCCCGGATATCTGCTGTAATATTTGGAAAAGTATTTCTTCATGTATTTTTTCGCCAGCTTGACCGCCTGACTGTTTTTTGTGCCGTTGGAGGCAGCCGTTCCCGCAAGCTGAACCCCGGGCGGGCTGCTGTGCATCAGCACCACGCTTCCGTCCGGGCACTCGCCGACTACAATGTAGACATGCCCGGCGGAAAGGGACATGATATCTCCGGCGCGATGGGTGTGTACCTTGCTGCTGGCCGTGTACGTGCCCCAGCCCCGGGACGCAAAGTTTTTCGCCATTTTCTGGGCAAGCATAACGTAACCGCTCTTGCCGCTTTCCGTGTTGAGGATATTGTAAATACACCAGCCCACATACCCGGAACAGTCCAGGCCTTTCGTGGTCTGATAATAGGTAAGTTTGTAATTGTAATCCTTCGTCTGGCTGTTGAAAAACGCCTCCCACTCTGAACTGACGCCGATGGAACGGGTCTGGGCGTTGGCGCCGGTGTCGCTCTCGTTCCAGCCGCCGCCATACACATAGAGAGTGGAACCTACTGGCTGCAGCCCCACCTGCAAAAGCTTTTTCAGGGTGGAGACTGTCTCCGGAACCGGAACCGCCGCCTCTGCCACCTTGCTGTACGCCGTGGCGGCCTTTTTCCCGTTTACCGTCGCATATCCCTGTACGCAGAAGTAATAGGTCTTGCCCTGCTGCACGTTCTTCAGCGTGATCTTGTTGGAGGTTGATTCTTTCACAAGGGTACGTTTCTTCCCCTTCGCGTTGCACTCATAAAAACGGTACTCTGTAATACCGCTGCGCTTTGTGGCGCGCAGCGTAATAGCGGTGGACGTAACTTTTGTCACCTTCAGCTTCAGCGCGCTTTTGGAAAAAGTTGTCTTTGCGGAGACGGTACAGCCCATACCCACTAAAAGAATAAGAATCAGTAGGATCGTTGTACCAATTTTATCTTTTCTGCCTGCCATGTCTTACTCCCATTTTTTTAATTTTTTATTCCTATTTATTATAGTGACGGTTTCAAAATGTGTCAATGCAATTTAACAGGTATGTCAGACTTCCACCTCGAAAGGAAGCCGCGCCAGAATGTCCCGCTGCACATCTACGCCTGGATAGGCCTCGATCAGCTTGAGGCCTTTCGGCGTCAGCCGGAAGACGCAGCGCTCCGTCACATAGAGCACCTTCTGTCCGTTTGCCACCGCCCGCTTCGCGGAAAAACTGACGCTGCGCACCTTATCCACAAATTTGGGAACCGTCCCTTCTTTTCCGATCGTCACAACCCCCTTTTTCTGGGAGACTTCCAGCCCGCCGGTATTGAAGGTCATACAGAAGACCACAGTGGGCGTCCTGGCCGTGATGTTGGCAAAGCCTCCGATCCCGGCAAAAGCTCCCGGCCCGCGATGGGCATTCACATTTCCCTCGCCGTCCGCCTCCAGCGCCCCCATAAAGCACACATCCAGCCCGCCGTTGTCGTAGAGGTCAAACTGATTCGCCATATCGTAGACGGAGGCCGCGCCGATCATTGCTCCGAACGCCTCCCCGGAAACCGGGAATCCTCCGATGCCGCCGGATTCAACAGTGAGGGTCACCATATCCAACATACCGTTTTTCCTGGCATATCTGGATACCGTCTCCGGGATGCCGATGCCAATGTTGACAATATCATCCACCCGCAGCTCCATCGCCGCCCTTCTGCCGATGATATTGGCAGCCACACTGTTTTTCTGTGTTTTTTCGGAGGCCATGTCGATCCGCTCATTCCACACGCTCCAGTCCTCATAGGGAATCTCGAAGCTTCCGGTGAGGGCCGTGTACGCCTCGCTGCGCTCCCTGGGTTCCACAACTACGATGGCGTCCACCAGGCAGCCGGGAATGATGGCGTTTCTGGGACGGGAGGGCGTGCTTACCAGCCGGTCCACCTGGACGAT
Organism: uncultured Lachnospiraceae bacterium; assembly: GCA_964591265.1. Taxonomy (GTDB): domain Bacteria; phylum Bacillota; class Clostridia; order Lachnospirales; family Lachnospiraceae; genus Choladousia. The sequence continues at coordinate 199,079 of CAZQAB010000001.1, read as the reverse complement.
CACCTTTCCATGGTTCGCTTTCACCGCCTGGCAGATAGACAGAGCATCGCCGGACATAAACATATCGTCAAAGGAAATGTTTCCCTTCCGATCCGCCGCCGTCCCCTTGATCAGCGCCACTGTCAGCTTCGGCAGTTTGTAATAGAGAAACTCTTCCCCGTCCACCTCTACATACTTCACCAGGGAATCGTCGATGGAAATGCGGTTGATGCCGGGGCCTTCCTTTCTCGGGTCCACAAAAAGATCCAGTCCCACCTTCGAGAGCGCTCCCGGCAGTCCTCCGGCCTGGGAGCGGATGGCGTGGGAGATACAGCCCAAAGGCAGATTATAAGCCTCAAAGCGGTCCTCAAGCACCAGCTTCTTCGTGCTGAGCATCGCCCCGAAATGGCCGCAGATCAGACGGTCCACCGCCCCCTCGCGTATGTAGCCCTCCGCGTTGCGCTCCTCGTCCCAGACGCCGAAGCCCGCGCTGGAAACCATGGTCAGATGGCGCGGGGACTGCATTTTCTGGTATCTCCGGAACAGAGCCTCATGCAATTCCACCGGGTTCTCAATTCCCACGAAGGAATTGACACAGATACAATCCCCATCCCGGATCAGCCGGATCGCCTCGTCCGAACTCATAATCTCATACATAAATATGCTCTCCTCTCAATGTCTGCGGTTATTTTACAGTATATAACAGGGGAATTCAATATTTTATTATGAACTGGGCTCTTGTCTCACGCGCCCAAATATATTATACTTTCCTCAGGAAAAAAGTCCGGGGCACACCGTATCCCGGATGCTTCGCACAAAACAGGAAACGGGGGATAACCAGATGAAAGAACAGTTATACACGATTCCGCTGAACGACGCGGTAAATGCAAATGACGAATGTCCCTTCTGCTTCATCGAACGCAAGGCGGAACAGGACGCTCTCGATTTTACCCTTGGGAGCAGTTCTTCCTACATGGAGAGCGACATCCGGGAGCAGACAGATGAAATCGGCTTCTGTAAAAACCATATGCAGAAAATGTTTTCCTACGGGAACACGCTGGGCAACGCCCTGATCCTGAAAACCCACTACCAGAAACTGCGAAAAGAGATGCACGAACAGTTCGCCGCCTTCACGCCGGGGAAAACGCCTCTGCTGGGCAAGCTGCGCAAACAGGCCCCGGACACATCCGCAAACGCGATCCACGCCTGGACCGCCGGCAGGGACTGCTCCTGCTATATCTGCCAGGGAATCCGCTCCACCATGCAGCGGTACACGGAAACCTTCTTCTATCTCTACAGAAAGGACGCGGCATTCAAAGAAAAAATTCTGAACGGCAAGGGCTTCTGCCTCTCCCACTTCGGGCTGCTGTGCAGCGCCGCCGACAAATACCTGAACGACCGGGAAAAATCAGAATTCTACCCCGCGATGTTCGACCTGATGGAGCGCAATTTTCAGCGCCTGGAGGAGGAGATCGAATGGCTGACTGACAAGTTTGACTACCGCTTCAAGGACGCGGACTGGAAAAACTCCAGGGACGCCCTGCAGCGAGGCATGCAGAAGCTTCGGGGCGGTTACCCAGCCGACCCGGTATATAAGGCAAAATAATAGAGGAGAATACATGATAATGAATTATCTGATCGTATTTTTGATTTCCATGGTACCCCTGATCGAGCTGCGGGGAGCGATCCCTTACGGCATCCTCCGGGGGCTGCCGGTCATCCCCACCTATATCACCGCCATTATCGGCAATATGCTCCCGGTTCCCTTTATCTATCTTTTTGCCCGCACAGTCCTGCTCTGGGGGAAAGACAAACCGCTCATCGGCGGTTTCTTCACCTTCTGCCTGGAAAAGGGAAAAAAAGGCGGGAAAAAACTCCAGGAGAAAGCCGGGCGCGGACTCTTCGTAGCCCTGATGCTCTTTGTGGGCATCCCTCTTCCCGGCACCGGAGCCTGGACAGGGACTCTGGCCGCCAGCCTTTTGGATATGGATTTCAAATCCAGTATCCTCGCCGTCATGCTGGGCGTTCTCCTGGCCGGCATCATTATGGGCTGTGCCAGCGCCGGGCTGCTTGGGGCTCTGGGCGCAATTTTCCGCTGACAGGAGATAATTATGAATAATATAACGCTGATCGGAATGCCCGGCTCGGGAAAAAGCACGGTGGGCGTAGTCCTTGCCAAGACGCTGGGGTATGATTTTATCGATTCGGATCTGCTGATCCAGAAAGCGGAGGGCAAACTGCTCTGGCAGATCACGCGGGACTGCGGGAATGAAGAATTTATCCGGATCGAGGAACGCGTAAACAGCGGGATTTTGGCGGAGCGCTGCGTCATCGCCACCGGCGGCAGCGTCGTATACGGTCCGAAAGCGATGAACCACCTCCGCGAAATCAGCACGGTAATTTACCTGAAAATCCGTTACGGCAGCCTGGAGAAACGCCTTGGGGACCTGAACCGTCGGGGCGTGGTGCTCGACCCGGGCGAGACCCTGTTGGATCTGTACCGCCGCCGCATCCCCCTCTACGAAAAATACGCCCATATCACCGTAGATGTGAGCCGCCAAAGCGTACGCCAGGTGGTGAATACCATTGTGGACGTTTTAGATACCCTGTAGGAGGCTGCTCTGTATTATGCAGTATGCTCCAGCCTCCGGTACACCGTAAAGTACATGGTGAGGAAGCAGGCCAGCCCGCCGATCACATTGGAGATGGGTTCCGCCAGGAATATACCGGCCACGGAATCCGCCAGGATACGGGGCAGAAGTACAGTCAGGGGCAGCACGATGACGACTTTGCGGAACAGGGAAAAGAATACAGCCTGCTTTGGCTTCCCAAGAGCCACAAAAACCGACTGACCGGAAAACTGAAACAGCATGAACACAAAACCGGCAAAATAGAGGTGTACCGCCCGCACGCCTTTTACGATCATCTCCTGGTTTCCCGTAAAGAGGGCAAGGAACGGTTTGGGGAACAGCATCAGAACGCCCCAGGCCAGAAGCGTATACAATCCGCCCGCCAGCGTCATAAACCGGATCCCCCGGCGGATGCGGCCGTATTTGCGTGCGCCGTAGTTAAAACCGAGTACCGGCTGGGCGCCGCTGGTGATCCCGGAAACCGGAAGGCTGAAGATCTCCCGCACGGAATTGAGCACCGTCATAATCCCCACATAGAGATCGCCGCCGTAAATACTGAGCATGGAATTGCAGGCAACCTGGGCGACGCCGTTCGTAGCCTGCATGATAAACCCGGACATACCAAGGGTCGTGATCTGCCGCACCAGATGGGAATCCAGTTTCAAACAGTTCTTTTTCAGCCGCAGGATCGCCTTTCCCCCGGTGAGGAATCTCAGTACCCAGACCGCCGATACGATCTGGGCAAGCACCGTGGCGATGGCCGCGCCCTCGATCCCCATTCCAAACCCGAAAATCAGAATCGGATCCAGCACAAGATTGATCAGCGCGCCCAGAAGCGTGGTGCACATCGCGGTTCTGGGAAAACCCTGTGAGGTGATGAAATTGTTCATTCCGTTCCCCAGCATAAAAAACACCGTGCCGGTGAGATAAATGATCAGATACAGATTTGCGTAAGGGTAGGTGGCGTCGCTGGCGCCCAGCAGATACAGCACCGGGCGTTTCACCGCATAGCACACCCCCATCAGCACAAAGGCGGTCGCGAATAAAAGCACCGCCGTATTTCCCATAATGCGCTCGGCCTCCTCCGTCTTTCCGGCGCCCCGGTCGATGGAGCACAGGGGCGCGCCGCCCATGCCGTACAGATTCGTAAACGCGCTGATCAGCGACACAATGGGAAACACCAGGCCGATCCCTGTAAGCGCCAGCCCGTCGGAGCCGGGAAGATGCCCGATGTAAATCCGATCCACCACATTGTAAAGAAGCTGCAATATCTGGGCGATAATCAGTGGAACCGCCTGCCCCAGGATCTGTCTGTTCACACTTCCCTTTGAAAAATCATGCTCCATATTATGCTTTTCCTCCCGCCGACGATCTTTGCAGCGCGCTTCCCGGACATACCCCGCTGCGGCAGGGACGCCGCGCAGACGTTCCTGCAAAACCTGTCCGTCAAAATAACTGTACACAGAGCAAAGGGCCGTCGCATCCCTGTATGCGGCCGGCCTCCATAAAATATTGCGTTCAGTTGACAGTTTCCATCTGCTCCGTATCCAGCCGCTCCCGCAGAAAATCAAGCGCGGCCCGCGCGGCCTGGCAGCGGATTTCCCGGCGATTGCCGGAAAAATGAAATTCCCGCACCTCCGATGCGCCGCACACACAGCAGCCGACATAGACAAGCCCCACCGGTTCGCCGCTCCCCGAATCGGGCCCGGCATATCCGGTCACAGAGACGCTGCAGTCTGCCTTCGCCATACGCGCACCGCCCTCCGCCATCTCCCTGGCCGTCTCCGGGCTTACCGCCGTATAAGCGTTCAGCGTCTCAGAACGGACGCCCACCATCTCATGCTTCGCCTCGTCGCAGTAGGTGATAAAGCCCCGGTGAAACACCTCCGAACTTCCGGGCACGGAAGTCAGCGCTGCCGCCACCATTCCTCCGGTGCAGGATTCAACGGCAGTCACAGTCATGCCGCGCGCTCTCATCCTATGGATGAGATGCGCGGCTATATTTTCTCCGGCAATGTCCCCGGGATTCTCACCCGGCGTTTTATCCGGAACCTTTTTCAGAATCCCGTCCGAAATTTCTTTCATCTTTCTCTGTCCTTTCACTGAAGCGTCATTCCAGCAAACCGCCTATTTCTTACATCTGTCCGTCCATTACGCCCCAGTTCTTCCTCAGATAATCCACCAGGGAGATCACGGTCAGGATCACGGAGATCAGGGTCACCACTTCGGTGATTATCCCGAAAATTCCGCCCGGATTGAGGATCAGCAGAACCACCATGACCATCTGGAACACCGTCTTGAACTTGCCCCAGTAGCTCGCAGCGATCACAACTCCCTTGTCGGAGGCCACCAGGCGAAACCCGCTGATGATAAACTCCCGCCCTATAATGATAATGGCCACCCAGGCCGCCAGCCTGTCAAGGGCGACCAGGCAGATCAGCGCGGAACACACCAGCAGCTTATCCGCGATGGGGTCCATAAATTTGCCGAAATCCGTAACCAGATTGTTTTTTCTCGCAAGATAACCGTCCAGAGCATCCGTCAGACCCGCAAGTATGAAAACCAGGGCCGCCGCGTATCTTCCCGCGTCTCCGCCGTTCTCCCACAGCATCAGTATCACAAACACCGGCACCATACAGACACGGAGCACGGTCAGCTTATTCGGTAAATTCATCCGCAATCTCTCCTATCAGATCATATTCCGCCGCCCCGGTGATCCTCACCTTCACGAAATCCCCGGACATCAGCGTCTCCTCCGTATTGATGAACAGAAGGCCGTCCACATCGGGGGCGTCCCCGTAAGTCCTGGCGACGTACACGTTTTCATCCGTCACCCTGCCTTCTATCATAGCCAGAAGCACCCGGCCGGTCATAGCCTGCCCCCGGTCAAAAGCGATTTCCTGCTGCAGCTCCATCAGTTCATCCCTCCAGAGCTGCTTCGTCTCCTCGTCGATCTGATCCGGCATCGCAGCAGCGGGCGTGTCCTCCTCCTGCGAGTAGGGAAACACCCCCAGACGGTCAAATTCCATCTTGTCAATGAAGTCCATCGCTTCCTCATGCTGCTCCCGGGTCTCGCCCGGGAATCCGGCGATCAGCGTAGTACGAAGCACGATATCCGGGATCTCGCGGCGCAGCTTTTCGATGATGGCCGTCAGATCGGCCCGGGTCGTCTTTCTTCCCATCCGCCCAAGCACCGCATCCGATGCATGCTGAATAGGCAGATCCAGATAATGACAGATTTTCTCCTCCCGCTTCATAGTCTCAATCAGGCCGTCGTAGATCTCCTCCGGATAGCAGTACAGAAGCCGTATCCAGCGAATCCCGCTGATGCGGCAAAGGGCCTCGGCCAGCAGATGCAGCGCTTTATATCCATACAGATCCACGCCGTAGACCGTGGTTTCCTGGGCCACAAGGATCAGTTCCCTGACCCCCTGATCCGCCAGTTCCTCCGCCTGGGCGATGAGACGCTCCATGGGAATGCTGCGGTAACGCCCTCTCAGCTTCGGGATAATACAGTAGGTACAGCATTTATTGCAGCCCTCGGCGATCTTTAGATACGCGTAATGGCCGCCCGTAGTAACGATCCGGCGCGTATCGGTCTGCGGCAGATAAGACAGGTCCTCCAGCTGCACGCTGCGCCGCCCTTCCAGAGCCTCCTCCAGCGCCGCCGCAATCCGGTCGTAGGCGGAGGTCCCCAGCACCACGTCCACCTCCGGGATCTCGTCCAGTATCTCCTGCCGGTAGCGCTGGGCCATGCAGCCGGTGACGATCAGGGCACGGCAGTTTCCGGATTTCCGATACTCTGCCATTTCAAGGATCGTCTGTATGCTCTCCTCCTTCGCGTCGCCTATAAAGCAACACGTATTGATGACGATAGCCTCCGCCTCCGTCTCATCGTCTGTGAAGGTATAACCCCTGCCGGAAAGCAGCCCCAGCATTTCCTCGGAATCTACAAGATTCTTGTCACATCCGAGGGAAATAAACAGTATCTTCATACGTCAATCCTGGCCCCCGTCCGTCTCGGAGCCCTCTTCCCCTGCTTCCGGCAGATCCTCCTCTTCCACGGCAGCCGGGACCACTTCTTCTTCTTCTTCTTCTTCTTTTTCTTCCGCCACGGCATCCGGCACAACTTCTTCTGCTTCTGCCACGGCAGCCGGGACAAATTCTTCCTTCGGCTCATTGCGGCTGACGTAATCCTCCAGAAGCTGATCATAGGGAACGTCCGGATTTTTGCGCTGCATCCGGGCAAGTCTCTTTACCCGCGTCTGGATCAGAATCAGGCTGACCAGATTTGTGAGGCCGTCCAGAATCAGACAGACGCCGATATACAGGATCAGGACGTGCTCCTGCAGCACATTGCACAGCAGTACCGCAGCCATCGCGATGATCAGGATCGCCGCGATCAGCGCCACATACCAGCGCTTATATCTGAGCCGCTTCATATTGACGGAATTCTGAATTTTGACCACCGCTCCCAAAAGCAGGATGATTCCCATTGCAAAGGGAAGCACCGTCATAAAAAACCCCGCGTTCAGCAGAAGGAACAGGCCCAGGGCAAGGCAGATAATCCCGATCACCAGATCCATCTGCAGAAAGCCGGACTGATTGTCCTTTGTAAAATAAATAATCCCATAGGCGATGCCAAGGACGAGCATGCCGATGCCCAGTCCGTAGCTGATCATCTTCACAGAGGTGGCCGGCCACGCTATGAGCACGACCCCCAGCACAATATACAGCGCGGACACCAGCACATAACTTTTACTGAATTGTTTCACTTCTTTCATGGATATCCTCCGTTCCTGCCTTATTACTCCGCTTCCTCTCCCTCCGGAAGAATCCGGATCTTTCCGTCGCTTAGCTCCTCTACTGCTCTGGAAAGGGGTTTGGAGATCACCGGTACGTCCAGATTTCCCTTTGTCTGGCGGGAGATTATCTGGCGCGCACGCTTCGCAGTAGCCAGCACGATGGAATACCGGCTGCTCACTACCGGAGATTCCCCCTCCTCGACCTCACTGTTTACTACCTTCATTAAATCTGTGTAAGATGGATGCAGCATATGATCCTTCTCCTTTCATATTTCATATTTTTGCTGTGTTTTCAATGGCATTCCGGTATCCCTCACTGGGATTTCACAAGATTTGTTATCTGCGTCCGGATCTCCCTGACAAAGCTGAGATTCCGGCTTATTTTATTATGCTGGCCGTCGATCAGGCGGTGGACTTCCTCCACGCTCCTGTCCAGGTCATCATTAATAACCATATAATCATATTCTTCAATTTTTCCCGCTTCCTCAACGGCCCGCCTCAGGCGCTTATCGATCATGTCCTTTGGTTCCGTACCCCGTCCCTCAAGGCGGGCCACAAGGGTCTCCGCATCCGGCGGCATCACAAAGAGCAGCAATGCGTCCGGGTATTTTTCCCGGATCTTCAGCGCCCCCTGCTGTTCAATCTCCAGAATCACGTCGCGCCCCTGCTCCATCTGGTCCTCCACATACTCCCGGGGCGTCCCGTAATAATTTCCACAGTAGCAGGCATACTCGATCAGGCGGCCGTCTGCGATCAGTTTCTCAAATTCCTCTTTCGTCCGGAAGAAATATTCTCTTCCGTCCTCCTCCCCCTCCCGGGGAGGTCGGGTCGTGGCTGACACGGACAGGGCGTAGTATCCATACCGCTCGGTCAGGGCCTTCATAAGCGTTCCCTTCCCCACTCCGGAAAAGCCCGAAACCACTACAAGGATTCCCTTCCTGTTCATTGCTCCTCCCCCTTTGTCTCCTGTTCCGTGCTGCAACCGGCGGTCATCCTCCGTGCGATGGTATCCGGCTGCATGGCCGAGAGCACGATCTGAGCCGTTTCCATGACGAGTACCGATTTTGTCCTTCTGCCCTGGGTAGCGTCGATCACCCGCTGCTCCTCCCTGGCGTTCTGTACCATGCGCTTGATAGGCGCCGCGTCAGGATTCACCACCGCGACAATCTTCCGGGCGTTCACAAAATTACCGAAGCCAATGTTGACAATTACCGCCATCTGTACCTCCTGTTGTACTGTTGTGCTTTCCGAACAGTTATTCTATGTTTTGGATCTGCTCCCGCACCTTTTCAATCTCGGTCTTTAATTCAATGGCGATGTTCGAGGTAACGAGATCGTTGGCCTTGGACAGGATCGTGTTGGCCTCCCGGTTCATCTCCTGGGCGATAAAATCCAGCTTGCGCCCCACCGCGCCGCCCTCTTCCAGGGTCTCCCGCATGGTGACAATGTGGCTGTGCAGACGCACCGTCTCCTCGTCCGTGCAGATCTTGTCGGCAAACAGAACCACCTCGGCGGCGATCCGGGCCTCGTCGATCTGGGAATCCGCCAGAAGTTCGGCGACCTTATCCTCAATCTTTTTGCGGTACTCGGCGATGATGTCCGGATAGCGCTTCTCTACAAGAATTACATTTTCTTCCATTTGGGCCAATTTGTCAAGAAGATCTCTTCTGAGCGCCTCTCCCTCCCGGATTCGGGTCTCCACGAACTGGCTGCAGGCGCCCCGCACCGCCGGCTCCAGCGCCGCCAGGATTTCCTGCTCGTCTACCTCCTGTTCCTCCATTGTAAAGACCTCCGGGCACCGGCCCAGAACGGAGGCGCGGATATCATTCTCCAGGCTGAACTGCTCCGCCATCTGCCGGTAATATTTCAGATACTCAGCCGCAATATGCCCATTGTATTTCAGCGCGGCGCTCTCCTCGGCAAAATCCTCACAGGTGATAAATACGTCTGCCTTCCCGCGCTGGATATACTCTTTCAGTATGCTGCGTACCGCCGCCTCAAAATAGCTGAATTTCTTCGGCATCTTGATATTCACATCAAAATACCGGTGATTCACCGCTTTTATCTCCACCGTGAATTTTTTGTCGCCATGCTGGTGTTCACACCGGCCAAATCCTGTCATACTTGTAATCATTTTTATATCCTCTCCGCTCAAAGAGCATAACTGCCCATAATGTAGATATTATAAACGATTGGCCAAAAGCAGTCAATGATTAACGGACGACTTTTTCTCTGCAGCGTCAGATTTTTCCCGGCTTCCCTAATTACCTCCAATGTGCTATACTGTAAGCGGACAAAAGGAGGTCTCCCATGGCACTGGATGGTATTGTTATCTCAAATATAGTAAGCGAATTAAGGGAACGGCTCACAGGGGCGCGCATCAGCAAGATCGCCCAACCGGAAGCGGATGAACTGCTTCTGACGTTTAAAAGCCAGAAGGGGCAGTACCGGCTCCTGATCTCCGCCAGCGCCAGTCTGCCCCTGATCTATCTCACAGGGGCCAACAAGCCTTCTCCACTGACCGCGCCCAACTTCTGTATGCTGCTGCGCAAGCACATCGGAAACGGAAAGCTGCTGGCTCTGTATCAGCCGGGGCTGGAGCGCATCATCCACTTTGAGATCGAGCATTTCGACGAGATGGGGGATGTCCGCAGGAAGGATCTGATCGTCGAGCTCATGGGCAAGCACAGCAACATTATTTTCTGTGACGACGCCGGTACGATCATCGACAGCATCAAGCACATCTCGGCCCAGACCAGCTCCGTGCGGGAGGTGTTGCCCGGGCGGCCCTATTTCATCGCTGCGACCCGGGAAAAATACGATCCCCTCTCCGCCACCGAAGCAGAATTTAGGGCGAAAGTCTTTTCCAGGCCCCTGCCCCTTGCCAAAGCGCTCTATTCCACCTACACCGGCATCAGTCCTTTAATTGCCGAGGAGATCTGCCACCGGGCTTCCCTGGAATCAGCCCGGAGCGCGAATACCATGGACGATATGGCGCAGATACACCTGTATCATCAGTTTGACCTTCTGATGGAGGAAATCCGTGCGGAGCATTTTTCCCCGGCCATCATCTGTGATGAAAATGAGATTCCGGTGGAATTTGCCTCCGTACCCCTGACCCTCTACCGTGACCTGCCCCGCGTCCCATTTGACTCGGTATCGGAAATGCTGGAACAGTATTACTCCATGAAGGACACAGTGACCCGTATCCGCCAGAAATCCTCGGATCTGCGTCGGATTGCCGCCACGGCTCTGGACCGCTGCCGCAAAAAATACGGCCTGCAGCAGCGCCAGCTAAAGGATACGGAGAAAAGAGACAAATACAGGATCTACGGGGAACTGATCAACGCCTACGGATACGGTCTGGAGCCCGGCGCAAAGAAGCTGGAAGCCCTGAACTATTACACCGGTGAAAAGGTCACGATCCCTCTGGACGATACGCTGACCCCCCGGGAAAACGCGCAGAAATACTTTGACCGGTACGGCAAGCTGAAACGCACATATGAAGCCCTCTCCCGTCAGATTCAGGAGACGCGGGCAGAGATCGAACAGCTTGATTCGATCTGCACCTTTATGGATATGGCCCTTTCCGAAGCGGATCTCGTCCAGGTAAAAGAGGAACTGACCGACGCAGGATACATCCGCCGCAAATACACCGGCAAAAAAGCGCGGACCACTTCAAAGCCCTTCCATTACCTGTCCTCGGACGGCTTCGATATCTATGTGGGAAAAAATAATTATCAGAACGATGAACTGACTTTTAAAATCGCCTCAAACAGCGACTGGTGGTTTCACGCAAAGGGCGCTCCCGGCTCCCACGTCATTGTGAAAGCCCGGGGAATGGAACTCCCGGACCGCACCTTTGAGGAGGCGGCCCGGCTCGCCGCCCACTATTCCAAAAACCGCGGATCCGACAAGGTGGAGATCGATTACGTGGAGAAAAAACACGTCAAAAAGCCCGGCGGGGCCAAACCCGGCTTTGTAGTGTACTATACAAATTACTCCATGATGATCGGGTCGGATATCAGCAAAATCCGCAGGATCCCGGACTGAAACGGCGTTACCGGCAAATCCCGGGCAAGGCGCGCTGCCGGAACATGGAAGGACGGCGCATGAAAAAAAGGATTTTAAGCGAATTCAATCATAAAAAATACAAGAAGGGAGCAAAACAATGAACGTATTAATGATTAACGGAAGTCCCCATGCAAAGGGAAATACCTCCGTCGCGCTGAAAGAAATGGAGCATGTTTTTGCCCGGGAGGGCATCGAGACGGAAACCGTCTGTATAGGGAATCAGGATATCCGGGGATGCATCGCCTGTTACTCATGCCGGAAAAAGGGCCAGTGCGTATTCGATGACGAGGTAAACCGGCTTGCCCTGAAATTTGAGGCGGCCGATGGACTGGTGATCGCCAGCCCCGTGTATTATGCCAGCGCAAACGCGACGCTGATCGCCTGTCTGGACCGTCTGTTTTACAGCACGCCCTTTGACAAATCAATGAAGGTGGGCGCCAGCGTCGCAATCGCCCGGCGCGGGGGCTGTTCCGCCACATTCGACGAGCTGAACAAGTATTTTACCATTTCGGGTATGCCCGTTGCTTCCAGCCAATACTGGAACAGCGTACACGGGCGGGAGCCGCAGGAAGCCCTCCAGGATGAAGAGGGACTTCAGACCATGCGCACCCTGGCCAGGAATATGGCTTTCCTGATCAAAAGCATCGCTCTTGGGAAAGAGAAATACGGGCTGCCGGAGAAAGAGAGAGGGATTGCAACGAATTTTATCCGCCAGAAGTCGTAATAAGGGAAATCGCCGCATACAGAGGCGGCCATTTCCCCGCCGATCTATCCTAGTTCGTTGCAGATGCGGAGGATCGCGTCCGCAAAGATTTTGGCGCTGTTAAGCAGGCAGTCGATCACCATGAACTCGTCGTCCCCGTGCATATGATTGTCCACACCCGGCATCATGCAGCCAAAAGCCACGCCCCGCTCGAGATTGTGCACATATGTGCCGCCGCCGGTGGACAGGGGCTCTCCTTTGATGCCGGTGTAGCGCTCGAAACTGTCCAGCAGGATGCGGACAAAGTCCGAATCCTTCGGTACGCAGTGGGGTTTTATCATGGGCTCGTCCGCAAGCGTCAGGCCTTTTTCTTCCATCGCTTTCTGAACCACGTCCTTTGTGTTTTCCTCCGTACAACCGATGGGCAGCCGGGCGTCAAAGGCGCCGGAGAGCGTCTCCTGGGTAACGTTCAGGATACTGAAGCACAGCGTCACCGCCCCGGACTGTTTCTCCTCCCGATAGATTCCCAGATTCTTCCCGCAGGTATCTTCATAAGGCATCAGGGCGTCCAGCGCCTTTAATGCCCGGTACTGCGGCGAATCCGCCAGCGGCAGTCGGGCAATCAGATGCAGCGCCGCTGTCAGGGCGTTCCTGCCTTCCTGGGGCGTGGAAGCGTGGGCTGCCTTTCCCCTGACTTCGACATTCGCCACCGGCTCTCCCCTCCGGCGCAGCTCCTGAGCCCTCTCTGTGCTCCGGCCCTCCGGCGCTTTTGCCTCTTCCGAAACGATAAAGGCGACCTCCAGTTCTTCGCTGAGCCGGGAGGCAATTTCCTCTATTTTGGCCCTGCTAATGCCCGCCGCCGTGAAATACGCTTTCTGAGGCACCACATTCGCTTTGTCCCCGCCCCGGAAGCAGAGAATACCCGGAAGGTGCGCTCCGTCCTCAAATTCCGCGTGGAAATGCCCTTCCATACGTCCTTTTTCGATATTGATTACCGGAAAATCCGCGTCCGGCGTGAAGGTAAAAGGAGCCTCCTGTTCGATTCCATAATAATACTTCAGATCGCCGGAGCCGCATTCCTCGTCGCCGCCCAGGATCAGGCGCACGCTCTTCTTCATGGGAATGTCCAGCTCCCGGATGGCCCGCATGGCATACAGCGCCGCAATGGCCGGTCCCTTGTCGTCCGCCGTTCCCCGCCCGTAGATCCTGCCGTCCACAATCTTCGGCTCAAAGGGCTGCGTCACAGTCCAGTCCTCCGACACCGGCACCACATCCAGATGCGCCAGCACATCCAGCTGCTTTTCTTTTTCCGAAAAATCCCCGGTCACCACATAGTTCCCGTAATTTTTTGTGATGAACCCATACCTTTGCATCAACTCTTCCGCCGCTGCCAGCGCTCTGGCAGGGCCTTCTCCGAAGGGTTTTCCCATCTGCGGGGCGCCTTTCTGGCTGTTAATTCGCACAAGGCTCTCCAGATCGGCCAGCATCTCCTCTCTTTTGCTGTCAATATACGCACTGATCTTTTCCTGATACATGACTCTTTCCTCTCTGTTCTATTTTCTCTGTAAAAGCCGTCCTTCCCGGAATACCCGCATCATCTCCCTTGTAAGGCTGATGCCGTCGTCCTCCGGGATCTCGTCTCCCGTATGCCATTCTGCCGCCGAAAGTTCGCTCCGGTCAAGGCGGATCGTAGCGTCCCCGTCCACCTCCGCAAAAAACCCCATGAGAAGCGTGCCGGTAAAGGACCAGGGCTGGCTCTTGTAATAGCATATGTTCTTTACTTTCAGCCCTACCTCCTCCATCACTTCCCGCTCCACCGTCTCCTCGGCTGTCTCGCCGATTTCCGTAAATCCGGCGACCAGGGCAAAGCGTTTGTAAGAGCGGCCGGCATACCTTGTCAGCAGCAGACGGTCTCCGTTCGTGACGCCGACGATCACAGCCGGAGATATTTTGGGGTACTCCATCTGGCCGCAGAAGTCACAGCGCATCATCCGCTCTGCATTGTCGTGGCGCATGGGTCTGCCGCAGCGCGGACAGAAGCAGCGGCTCTCATACCAGGCGGCAAGCTGCATACCCGTAATCCCCGCAAAGGCCTCCGTCCGGTACGCCGTACTGCGAAAAATATCCGGGCGCTGCCACGAGCTGCCCGGAAACATAGACGCTTCAAGCCCCTGTATCAGAAAATAACTCACCTTGTCGATGGAAAACAGATAGGTGTAAGCGCCGGCGAATCCTTTTGCGTTCTCAACCGTCTCCTGATACGTCAGAAACGATACTTTCTTATCCTTCAGCCTGACAAGCGCCTCATTCCCCCGGCAGCAGAGCACCCTGCTGTCCGGCAAAGGCTTTGTCGGCGTGTATTCATTGCGATATCTTCCTTTTCCTATATCCTGTATCATAGTATGCTCAATTCCACATGAATTTTTCTGCTGCGGCCTGTCCCACTTCCCGGGGAGTACTTAATTCCTGCGCTGCAAGCTGCTCCGCCTCAGAACGGTATTCCTTTACCGCCACGCAAAAGCACCGGTAGTCCCCCACGACATAGTGATAAATGCAGCGGAAATCCTGGGCTGTGTCATCCACGAGCACAATATACAGATAATCCTTTGCGTCCGTGTATACCGCGCTGGTACTGATCTGCGCGTCCACATTGCTGTACAGGAGATTGTTCGTCAGCATATCCCGAAGCTGCTCGTACTCATAAACGGAATAATTCGTATCGAGATAACTGCACGTGATGGTGGATGTGGCCTCTGCCCCGATACACGCATCCTGCTTATAAACAGTCTGCTCCTGCGTCGAAGCTGCGCTGTCAACGGACCATCCGCTTTCTACCGTCCAGGTGCCCGTGAGGGCTGCGGCAGTCTCCTGCGTATCCGCATCCTCGGCGCCCTCCGCGACGGATTCCGGCGTCTCTGCCGGGTACTCCTCCGACAGCGCCGACTCTGTCTGGGGCAAGCCGCTCTCCTCATATCCGTAATATTCTTCTGCCTTTGCCGGGACGGGATATGCAAGTGCAAAAATCATACAGACTGCACCCAAAGCGCCAGCCGTCCGGCAAAGATATTTTTCCCAAACTGGTTTTCTCATAAAAACACCTTCTGTTTTTGCTTATGTTCTTATAAGTATAATAGCAAATCGCAGTTTTGTCATCAGAGATTTTCTTAATTTTCTTCAAAGAAAAAAATCCTGCATACCGTTTTGACTGATTTCCATACGATACACAGGATTTTCATTGATTACTTTGCGTAGTCAACCGCTCTGCTTTCACGGATCACGCTGACCTTGATCTGGCCTGGATACTCAAGCTCCGCCTCAATCTGCTTTGCAATATCCCTCGCCATGAATACCATGTCGCTGTCGTTGACCTGATCCGGCACAACCATGACTCGAATCTCTCTACCTGCCTGAATAGCAAATGATTTCTCAACACCCTTAAAGGTGTTCGTAATATCTTCCAACTGTTTTAATCTGTTCGTATATGTTTCGAGCGTCTCACGTCTCGCCCCCGGACGGGCCGCAGAGATCGTATCGGCGGCCTGTACAATACAGGCGATCAGTGATTCCGCTTCAACATCACCATGATGGGATTCCACCGCATTGACAACGATCGCAGATTCTTTATATTTCCTGCAAAGATCTGCGCCGATCTGGATATGGGATCCCTCGGTCTCATGGTCAATGGACTTGCCGATATCATGCAATAATCCGGCGCGTTTTGCCAGCCGGACATCCACGCCCACCTCGCCTGCCAGCAAACCGGAGAGCAAAGCCACCTCTACGGAATGCTTCAGCGCGTTCTGACCGTAGCTGGTCCTGTATTTCATTCTGCCCAGCAGACGCACCAGTTCCGGATGAATGCCATGAACACCTACTTCCAGTGCGGCATTTTCTCCTTCCTCGCGGATTATTGTTTCTACTTCTTTTTGTGCTTTCTCCACCATTTCTTCAATTCTGGCCGGATGGATGCGGCCATCCACGATCAGCTTTTCAAGCGCGATCCTCGCAACCTCCCGTCTGATCGGGTCAAAGCCTGACAAAATAACGGCTTCCGGCGTATCGTCGATGATCAGATCCACACCCGTGAGCGTTTCAAGCGTCCGGATGTTGCGACCCTCCCTGCCGATGATCCTTCCTTTCATCTCGTCATTTGGCAGCTGTACCACAGAGATCGTCGTCTCTGCAACGTGGTCGGCAGCACATTTCTGAATCGCCGTGACCACATACTCTTTTGCTTTCTGACCTGCTTCTTCTTTTGCCTTGCCTTCCAATTCCTTGTAAAGCTTGGCGGCGTCAATCTTTACTTCATCTTCAACAGTTTTTAAAAGATACTCTTTTGCTTGTTCAGAGGTAAGTCCTGAGATTCTCTCCAGTTCCTGAAGTCTCTGCCCCCGAAGCCGGTCGGCCTCGGCAGATCTCTTCTTTAGATCTTCTTCCTTTGCTGCAAGCCCTGCTTCCCTGCGTTCCAGAGCGTCCGCTTTCTTGTCCACACTTTCTTCCTTGGATAAGACGCGCTTCTCGTAGCGCTGCAATTCCGAACGGCGTTCTCTCGTCTCTCTTTCCAACTCGTTCTTTGTCTTCAGGGATTCTTCCTTCGCCTCCAGAAGTGCCTCTCGCTTCTTCGTCTCTGCAACCTTCAGTGCATCATCGATGATCTGCCTTGCCTTTTCCTCGGCGCTGCCGAGCTTTGATTCCACCACATTTTTCCTGTAATTTATGGCGACAAGAGCGGACACCGGTACTGCAATCACCAGGGCAATCACTACAGCAATGATAGTAATTACTGTCCCAGGCACAGGAGCACCTCCTTATTTAATTTTCATTGTCCATAAACAACATCTCAATTTTATATTATTTTGGAAATGATGTCAAGTAATTGTTATTCATACTGCTCCGGCATATGCATCACCCGGCTGACAGAGGACGGGCTGTAGCCCTTTCTCAGAAGAAAACGGTACATCCGGTCTGTCTCTTTGCGGTCTGCGCCCTCGCCGGGATAGTGTTTCTTTTTGAGCCACTGCCGTATCTGCCGTTCCTCGTCCGGACTCTCCACCTGGCCTGCGGCAGCCAGAAAATCCTCTTTCGAGATCCCTTTTTGATAAAGCTGCTGCTCCAGACGGCGCAGACTCTCATGCTCCATGCGGTACTCAATGTAACGAACTGCATAGCGCACATCATCCACATAATGATATTGTTTCATATAATCCACTGCGTTGTCAATGATCTCCTCCGGATAAAAGAGGGCGCCAAGCTTCCTGCGAAGCTGCTGCTCCGTGCGGTCTGTCCGCTCCAGAAAATGCATGGCGCACAGCCGTCCCCTCTTTGGCAGCAGTTCCTGCATGATCCGGTCAAAATCCGAATCCGGAAGTACTGCATCCTCGCGGATGGAAAACTGCTCCAGTTCCCTGCCGTAGAGGGGGAACCGTTCCCCCGTGTCAAAGGACACCAGATACCGGCCGCCGGTCAGTTTCCGGACCTCACATATCCGTCTCATGTGTCTCTGACGGATCTCCGGCTTCGATGAGACCGTAAAGCTCCCGGATCTGACGGTCCACCTCGTCCATGATCTCGGGATGCTCTTTCAGATACTTCTTCGCGTTCTCCCGGCCCTGCCCGATCTTCTCTCCGTTATACGCGTACCACGCGCCGCTCTTGATGATGATGTTGTTGTCTGCGGCAATGTCCAGCACGTCGCCCTCTTTTGAGATTCCCTTGCCGAACATGATATCGAACTCCGCTTCCTTGAAGGGAGGCGCGATCTTGTTCTTGACGACCTTGACGCGGGTCCGGTTGCCGATCACCTCGCCGCTCTGCTTCAGGGCTTCGATGCGCCGCACATCCAGACGGATGGAGGAATAGAACTTCAGCGCCCGTCCGCCTGTGGTGGTCTCCGGATTGCCGAACAGGATACCCACCTTCTCACGGAGCTGATTTATAAAAATAACGGTGCAGTTTGATTTACTGATCACGCCGGTCAGCTTGCGCAGCGCCTGGGACATAAGCCTGGCCTGCAGGCCCACATGGGCGTCTCCCATGTCGCCGTCGATCTCCGCCTTGGGAACCAGGGCCGCCACAGAGTCCACGATGATAATATCCACCGCGCCGGAGCGCACCATGGTTTCTGTGATCTCCAGCGCCTGTTCCCCGTTGTCCGGCTGGGAGATGTAAAGATTGTCGATATCCACGCCGATGTTACGGGCGTAAACCGGGTCAAGGGCATGCTCCGCGTCGATAAAACCGGCGATGCCGCCCCGCTTCTGTACTTCAGCCACCATGTGAAGCGCCACGGTGGTCTTTCCGCTTGACTCCGGGCCGTAGATCTCAACGACGCGCCCCTTTGGAATACCCCCGAGCCCTAAAGCAATGTCCAGGCTCAGGGAGCCTGTGGGGACTGTCTCTATATTCATATGGGCCGCCGTATCCCCTAATTTCATAACGGAGCCCTTGCCAAACTGTTTTTCGATCTGCGCCAGCGCAGCGTCCAACGCCTTTAACTTATCCTCCTGTGCCATCGTTGTTCTCCTCTCTCGAACTTATGTTCGCTCCTGTCCTAATCCTATTATAAATTTTTCTCGCTGTCAAGAGAATTCTTGCATTTTTTTCATGGGATTTGTTCCTATTTAGAGTCGCTTCGTAACAGATATACAAACTCGTCGTGCCCGCACGTAAGAGTCTGTATATCTGTTTTGAATCTGACTGTAAACAGCAACCGGGATTTTGCCAAATGCACGGACTCTCCCGCAATTTCAAATCTAATTATATCAGTCAGTTCACTTTTTGTCAATAGAAAACGACGGTGAACGAAGCCGTCACGTAAACGAGGGTGTTACACAGTACAGGGCATCGGCTCTCCAGAGCATAGCGTTTACCTATGCTCTGGAGAGCCGATGCCCATTTATGCAGCAGCCCCTTGATCATAACCGGTCAGGCTGATTTAATTTCTCACCGCTTGTCGTGGTCCACAAATTCCAGGCTGACGGTCCCGATCAACGCGTACAGCAGCGAGAAAGCCGCCAGAATGCCCCACTCTTTCAGGATATTGTTCACCTGATAATCATAGGCGTCTACCGTGAGATACCGGGCGCTGTACTCCTCCAGGTCCTCCTTGTCCTCTGCGGTGAGGGACGTGTACAGATCGTTTATCTCGGGAATACTCCGGAACATCCGAAGCTCCTTGAGCAGAACCGTGGACGGAAGATTATTGTAATTGGCTTCCGTACAGATAGCATAAATCCCCCATTTGCTGATGGTCGCGTTGGAAATCTTCTGCGGGAGACCGTTCAGGGTGAAAGCCACCCCCGCAAACACAAGCTGGACGATCAGCAGAAACGGCATCACCGTCATGGCCGAGGTGGTGGTCCGCACAATGCAGGACACCATCAGCGCCAGCATATCCGACGCGTAGGTGATGAGGAACAGCGTGATCGTAATATCCGGCACGAAGCTTCCGGTCACAAGACCCTCCGTGGGGAAAGTCACCCCCGCATACCAATACACCACCAGCGTGATAATCACCTGGAGAATGCACAGAAACGCCTGGTAGATCATATGCGCCGCAATATAAGAGCTGATATGCAGCCCCGCCCGGTGTTCCCGCTTGATGATGGCCCGCTCCCGGCATACCACCTGGATCGAATTGAAAAACCCGTTCCAGATGCAGCAGCAGGCAAAAGCCAGAGAACCGGTCTTTGTCGCTTCCATGTTGATAAACATATTTTTGCCCACCACGTAGGCTACCATGAAGGCGATCACCGCCGACATCAGCAGAACCTTCCAGTCCTTCTCATGGATAAAGATACGGAACAGCTTTCCGAGATAGATCCGGATCTGCCCAAGACGTCCGGCGCGGCGCTCTCCCTCCGAAACCCTTAAATTATCCTCCATACGTCCTACTCCTCCTTTGTGCCGGTGAGTTCTTTGAACTTCTCAATATACTCGTCGGAGCGGCCCTCTCCGCCCTCATCCGTACTGTTGATCAGCCGGAGGATCTCTTCCATCGTCTCTTTTCCGAAAAATTCCCTGGCCTCCTGCGTGGTGCCGTAATAGGCCAGATGGCCCGTATGATCCGTCGTCCCTTTCGCCAGCACGATCACCTTGTCGAAGAGATCGATGACCCGGTCCGGCGTATGGGTGATTACCATGACCATCTTGTGATTGTCTGCGATTTTGCGCAGGTACTCCATCAGTTCCCTCGCAATCACTCCGTCCAGCCCGGAATCCGGCTCGTCCAGAATAAACAGGTCGGGATCCGCCACAAATTCCACGGCGATGGAGAGACGCTTGCGCTGGCCGCCCGAAAGCTTGACCACCAGTTCCTCCTTCTCCGTCTCCAGGCCGAACATGCCCAGCAGCTCCATGACCCGCGCCTCCTTCTGCTCCTGGGAATACCGGGCGGGCATACGCATCTCGGCCGCATTCATCAGCGTCATGTACACCGTGTCCTCCGTGCGCAGCAGATCCTGCTGAGGCACCATCCCGATGTTGTATTTGAGCTGATTGTAATTGCGGTAAATATCCCGGTCGCCCTCCAGGATCGTGGCTTTCGCTTTCTCGTAGCCGGTGACTGCGTTGATAAACGTGGTTTTCCCCGCGCCGGAGCCTCCGAGGAGCAGCACCATCTCTCCGGGATAGACCGTGACATCAATATCTTTGAGCAGAGTTTGTTTTTTGAAAAGCTGCCAGACACTGCGCTCCTCGATATGGATGCTCAGTCGGTTCTCCATATACTGGCGGTGGCTGTATTTGAGCTGCGTCCCGGTAAAGTAAAATACGGTGTTCCCAATGCAGATCTCATCGTTTTCGTGCAGGGGGGCGCTTCCCTCGATCTTTGTCCCGTTGACCGAAACGCCGAATTTCGTGCTGGTATCCTCCACCTGCCATCTGCCGTCCTTGTACCGAACCGTCGCGTAATGGGACGGCATCTCCCCGGGATTGGCCGCAGCCTCCTCGCCGCCCTGCGCCTCCTCAAAGCGGCTGATATAGATCTCCCCGGTATCCGGCTTCAGATCCATATATTTCCACTCCACAGGCGTCTTCTGCTCTTCCATCTTTTCTTCCATCTGAGTATCCTCCTATGACCGGGTGGCCGATTTGATCTTGACGCCGTACCGGTCCAGAATAAACTTCATCTCTCTGGTTATATCCCGTCCAAGCCTGGATTTGTCCGCCTCGTTGCACTCGGTGGACAGCCGGATTGTCACCGTATTGCCGGTAAAGGAATACACGCCCTTGTAGATCGGCGTAGCCAGGATCTGCGGCAGCTTTTTCTTCAGAACCGGGAGGTTCTCCGCCAGGATAGACTCGATATTCTCAAGCGTCATATCCTCCGTGAGCTCCAGCTCCAGATTGCAGTCGCAGTAAGAGTTGCGGGTGGTCATGTTGATGACGCCGCTGACCGCGCTGTTGCTGATGATCTTCACATTACCGCCCGTATCCATGATCTTTGTGGTGCGCACACCGATCTCCTGCACCGTTCCACGCCAGTCGCCGATGGTGACAATGTCCCCCACCTGGAACTCGCTCTCAAAAATGATGAACAGGCCGGCCAGAATGTCCGAAACCAGTTCCTTGGCCCCAAGGCCGACAACCAGGGATAAGATCCCGGCCGAGGCGATCAGGGTATTTGTGTCCACGCCGATCAGAGCACAGCAGTAAAACAGCATGGCGATCATCGTAATGTATTTCACGAGGCTGCGGAGCAGATGGCACACGGTCTCGCCTCTGGCGTTTACCGCCTTTGAAACGAAGCGGATGATCTGCTGCAGAACCGCCGAAATCGTACTTCCGACGCAGATAACCATAACACAGCCTGTCAGCGCGAAAATATTCAGTCCTTTCTGCCATTTTCCCTGGATCACATACAGGAAAATGGAGTCCTCCGTAAAGAAGGAATCTTTAAAAATCAGCGCGAAACAGATCGCAATGGCGAGAATCGACATCAGCGCCTTTAAGAGGGTGGCGATCTTATGCTCGGCGGTCCGCTCTTCCCATGCCACGCCCACATTCGACCAACGGCTGGAGGCGGCTTCCGACTTCTTGATCGTGCCGTCCGGCATCACAACGTCCACCATCACACCGCCGGACTTGCTCTCTTCCCCGGGGGACGCCTTCAGGTAGATCCGCCTGCCAAACGCCAGCACCATAAACACAAGGAGCAGGCACACAAAGCTGGCGATTCCGCTGGCCGCCGCCACGGGAAGCCGTGTGGCGTTCAGCCTGGACTGGGGCGTCGCCACGTAGATATAGTAATCTTCCGTCTCAAAGCTGGAGGCGAAATACCGGCTGCTGTCTATGGTAACGTAATCACACAGCCCGTCTTTGAGCTGAGTCTCCTTCATACCGTACTCAAAAACGTCCTTATCCACCAGACGTTCTTCCGGATAATATACAAAGGTCAGGGTCTCCTTGTCCACCGCGAAGACAACGCCCCCTGCGGCAGGTTTCACCCCGTCCAGCACCGCGGAGAGGGTAGTCGTCTGCAGGGCCTCCTCCAGCTTGTCCGGAATCATGCTGATCTGCACAAAGCCGTCGGCGTCTCCGTTCTCGTCTTTCAGGAGCGCCGCAATGTACTGCCTGTAGGTGCCGGATACTTCGTCCTCCTGCGCTTCCTGGACATAATATTCCAGGCCCTGGGTCATGGCCAGGAAATCATAGGACTGATCTCCCTCCTCCTCGCTGACCGCAAAGTTTACATAAGTAGAGTCTGAAACAACCTCTTTTCCTTTCTGGTTGAAGATCATCAGAAATTCCGCTCCCAGCGCGTCGCTGAGCCGGGACAGATCCTCCTTATTCCAGAGCTGCTTATTCTTCTCAAGTATATAAGCCGCCACCTGGCATTTGTTCAGATACCGGCTGTTATACTGGTCGGTCACCAGCTCTACCTCGTCCTCATTCTGATCCAGGGTGTCCGCCACTTCCTGCACCTGGCGGTTGTTGCTCATGGAGCGCAGGGACAGGGAGAACAGTGTCTGCATATAGAAAGAGACCACGAGGAGCATAATGATGCCCACACCGGAAAACGTGAGGATCTTCCTCCCCACCGTCTTGTTGTAAAAGATCTTCCCGAACACCCTTACCTGTTCGGCCTTTCCCTGCCTGTACTGCTCCCGCAGGGTCATAATGGAATAGACCACCACCGCCGTGATCACGATGAAGAAGATAAACAGGACGATCGCAACCGTGATATTTCTGGATGAGGTAATCTCCTGCTCCGGAACCGCGCAGATCACGAACGCGTCCTTATCCGGAATGTTCACCACGCCGCAGTAATACTCCTCGCCGCCAATCTCCATCCAGCCAAAATTCCCGTCGGAGAGGTCCTCCACCTTCAAGCCGGCGTCCAGGGAATCCATCCCCACCATATCTTCCTCGGGATAATACAGGAACGTATAATCCTGATTCGACACGGCAAAGCTGAAGCCCTTCATGCCCACCATGACATTCCCGAGCATGCTCTTCCAGGAGGACGTCTGCTCCTGAAGCGCCTCCAGCTCCGATGGATCCTGCTCCACCACCGCTTCCGTCGTATCGTCGATCTTTGCCCCGTAATACCGGCGGGTCGCCCCGTCGATGGTCACCTCAAAGGCCTCGGATACCTCGTCCGTATCAAACACGGTGCGGAGCTGATTGTATCTTGCATAGGTGAAATCGGCAGCGGATTTTTCGGCCTGGGCCAGCACATTGCCCTCGTCATCCAGAAGCAGGATGTTGTTCACATCCATCAGCCCGGCCAGCTCCGCCATCTTCTCATCCGTCGCTTCGAACGTCTCGTCATAAACTGCTATGTAGGCCACGCTGGCCGCCTTGGCCTGGTAGACTTCGTCGTAGCTGGCTTCATTCTGGGCGGCCGATTCATCGGCCAGGTCGATGATCTCCTGCATGGAATCCAGCTTCTCCTGTGTGTTTTCCTTCTGATTGGAAACAGAAATACGGGTCTGGATCTGCAGGAGGAAGTAACCGAACAGCACAACGCAGACCACAGCCAGAAGCAGCACGACAAGGATCTTTCTTCTCAATCTCTTCGCCATTTTTTTCTGAATCATAACTCTCCTCCTAGCTCCACTTCTCGATCAGCGCGTCGATGGTGCCGTCCTCCAGCATCCTGGATATGGCCTCCGATACCTGCGCGCTGAGTTCCGAATTTTTCTGTGTTGCAACTGCGTATTCCTGCTGGTCGATGGTCTCGTCCAGGATCATACGGTCGTCCTCCATGAAGGCCCTCGCGATGCAGCCGTCCATACACACCGCATCGACGGCGCCTTCCTCCAGAGCCACGGACAGATCGCTGTAGGTGTCCATCTTGACCAGGGAGGTGCCCCTGGTATCCTCCTCGGTGATCAGGCCAAGCTCGATAAATTTATCGGACAGCTCATGCCCCGTGTTGGCTCCGTCCAGCACGCCGATCTGATGGCCCACGAGATCGCTCAGGCTGGTAAACAGGGTGGATTTCTCCACCATGACGCTGCTGTAATCCGTATAGTACGGATCTGAGAAATCAAAATTTTCAAGCCGGGAATCTTCTATGGAGTAGGCGGCGATCAGACAGTCCACCTCACCTCCCAGAAGCATGTCCTTACGGGTGTCAGGGGTCACGGTGACGTATTCCACCTCGTCGTATCCCAGAAGATTCGCAAGCTCTGCAGCTATATCGATCTCCAGCCCGTAATACTTTCCTGTGTCGGGATTGAGATATCCCAGGTGCATGATGTCGTCCCGCACACCTACTCTCAGCGCGGACGACTCCGCACACGCCCACTGTGCCTGGCCGGCCAGCGCCAATATAAGCGCGGCAGCCGCGATCCCGGCTTTTCTCATCTTCTTTTTTCCTCCTTTTACTGACTGTGATAAATCGTAAAAAGCTGCCGGGTAACAGAAACGGTTTCATTTCTATTTATCCGGCAGTTTTTTATAAAGGCAGACCGTTACAAGCCTTTATACTGCTGTGATCTGATACATATAGTCTCCGATATAGTTTACAAGCACATAAGCCCCTTCGTACAATGAACCGTTGATCTCCACGCTGTCCTTGTCCGCGCTCAGGGTGATCCCGTTGTCGAGCGCCACCGTGACCGCCGACATACCGTAGGCGATGACCGTGCCGTAGGACGACATATCCTTGTACCCATCATCGTAGTTGTTGTCATTCATCACATTGCCGCTGCCGGAGCTGCTGTAATCGTGATCATTGTAATCATCAATCTGATACGCCGAATCGCTGCTTCCGTCAGAGGTATAGTATACGCCGATCCAGTCCCCCACGACCAGCCCGTCCACCGTATTCTTTTCCGCGCCTTCCGTATAGAAATAGTAGGTGGCGCCGCTGCTGGTCACCAGCGTCAGGCCGTTCATCGTCGCATCCGTCAGGGTTCCCTCGATGTAGCCGTCCGTATAGGTCACCGGCGCATCCCAGGTGAGATAGCTCGCGGAAACATAGCCGGTCTTCCCGCCGTAGGATACCTGAATCCAGTTGTTGTCCGTATAGCCGGTTGTGGAGATCGCTTCTCCCGACGACAGGCTGCCCAGTATATTGCCGTCCGTAGAATACGTGTCCCGCACGTGCACAGACGCCGTCGCGTACATGGTCCCGCTCATGGCCTTGACAATCACCGGCTTCGTGGCGCTCACATAGTTCCCGCTGACGTAGGCCGAGACCCCGTTGTAGCTGATCTGAATCCATCCGTCGTCCGTATAGCCGGTCTCCTGCATCGTATCCCCTGCCGCGATGCCGCCGAGCACCGCAGACGTAACATTGTTCTGGGCCCGCACGTTCACGTCGGCAGTGGCGTACAGCGTCTGGCTTACCTGCGTAATGCCGGTGACAGCCTCGCTCTCCGTTTTCTCGCCCCAGCCTGACAGATCCGGGAAACTCACCGTGACATTCTCCGTCTCGTTGAATACCGCGTCCGAATTCAGAATGCACAGCTGCCCCTGGCCGCCGCTGTTCACCGTATAGGCCATCTCGATCCTGCGCTCCGTAATCTCTCCGGCTGCGTTCACATCCACCGTCCCCTGGAGGGAAGCAATGGAGATTTTGTGCTCCTCCTGGGCGCCTTCCAGAAGCTTGTCCTCATAATCCGCTACCGTCTCCTGGGTGGCTGCGAACTCGTAGGCCACGCTGCCGTCCGGATTGTCGGTCGCCGTCAGCATGGACAGATAGCCCGAATCGAAATGCAGATAAATGTAATAGTTCAGAAGCTCTTTCATGACCTTCTTTTTCATGGCGTACTTCATATTGCTTCCGCTCTGGTTGGAGTAGAAGTAGCCGTCCTTGTAATACTGCTGCTTTTCTCCCTCCGGAGTCTGGACGTCGATCGCCACCTCGAAATCGTCCTCGTCGTCGGAATGCATTCCGCTGACCTGAATATGAATGGTCTTCTGCGCTGCGGAGGACTGCCCCGCAATGCTGACCGTCTCATTGACCGTCGCATCAAAGCTGTCCAGACGGTCCTCCACTTTCACGGCCTTGTCATAGGCCTCGGTGACCGCGTCGTCCGCTGCGGCCGCCTGCGCGCCCATACCCACGGCCAGCGCTGCCCAAGCGGCGCAGACTGCAGTCAGGATCCTTTTTCTTTTCATTTATACCCTCCTCTGTATGCCGTCCTTTTATGACGCCTTCACTGTGATCTTGCACTTCAGTGTCTTTGTCCGGTTGCCCAGTTTTACCTTGCACTTGATCGTCGCGGTGCCTTTCTTTCTGGCCGTCACAACGCCAAACTGGTTAACCTTCGCAACCTTCTTCTTGGAGGAGCTCCAGGTGGTAGTAAGCTGCATCCCCGTCGTATTGCCCCGTACCTTCAGATGGCAGGTCGTCCCCTTTGTCATGGTCTTCTTTGTCTTGCTGAGATACAGGTTTACCATCGCGTCCTTCTTTATACAGTAAGAACGGAGAATATAGCCCGTGGTCATGTTTCCGTCGTCGTTGATCGAAACCCTGAACCAGCTCGTGGACTCTGCCAGGATGTTCAGCATCTCACCGGGATAAACATCGGTAAGCACGTTCGCGGATACGCTTGGCGAAGCATGCACATTCACACCGGAGTTGAGCGAAGCCTTGACCTTGGCGCTCCAGCCGTAGACGGTTGTGAACGTCTCCGTGTATGTGGGAGTGGAAGCCGATGCTGTGCACTCCTGCAAATACGAGCTGTATACATATCCGGTCTTTGTGTTGTATACACTGTTCGTGTAATATTTCACCCGCGACCAGCCGGTATTTGTATATCCGGTCACCTGCACGGTCCAGCCGTAGCCCAGGTAGTCCTGAACGTTGCTGCTCAGTTTCACGGGAGAGCTGTGTACCGTCAGGCCGCTTTTTGCAATCACCTTACACTCCTTGTTGCATGAAGTAATGGTCGGACTATTATAGCCAGTATACTCCGCAAAATAACTGTAGTTCCCGTCCATATAGCCAATGTATTCGCCGTAGGTCACCTGCATCCAGCCCTTGAATTTGCCCTCATAGTAAATATAATCCACGGTCACACGCCCGCCATACGGTACAGTCAGATAAGCGTCGGCAGACACACTGGGCGCCTTATGCAATCTCACGCCGCCCGAAGTGGTGATCACCAGATTTTCCCCGGCGTAAAAACTGGTGTAGGTAGCCGCCAGCGCCGTCCCGGCCGGTATACAGGTACAGAATAGTGCGGCTGCGAGAAGCATCGCGGTCATTCTTTTAAACAGTCTCTTCATTTGTTTCTCCCTTCTTTTTTCCAATTATCCCGCAGCGAAGCAAAAAACCCCTTCTTTTTTGCTGTGCGGCGCCAATTTTTTACAATATCATTATAATACATCCATACGCTTTTTCTCTTTTTCATTCTTCACAAAATCTGCCCCGTACTTCACGGCATCTCTCACGGCGCGGCCCGCGGCTTTGTCTTTACCGGAATCAGCAGTTTTGCAAGGAAAATTTGATTTTTCACCTCAAAATCAAACACGGCGCCATACTTCTCAACGAAAGCCCGCACACTGCGCACTCCGTACCCGTGTCCCGCCCCGCCCTCGGATATGGGAAGGCCGGTCTTTTGGGATATTTCCGGTTCCGTCTCACATCCGTTTTTGATGGTGAGAAGGATCTGGCTGCCTGCGCAGCAGGCCGTCATCTCCACAAACCGGAGCATCCGGTCCTGCGCGTCCCGGGCGGCGTTGACCGCGTTCTCCAGCAGATTGGAGGCCACCGTGGCAAACTCGAACTCGTTGATACTCATTTCCCGGGGGATCTCGGCCTCCACCTTAAACCGCAGCCCCAGCTCCTTTGCCAGCGCGGCGTGACGGGCAATGATCCCGTTGAGCGCCAGGTTCTCGCAGTAGCGCACAGGCTTTGTCAGGGCCGCCCTCTCGTTCAGCTCGTCCAGAAGCTCCCGGATTTTCTCCTCATTTCCTTCCTCCAGGTAGGAATTGATCAGAATGCTGAAATGCCGCAGATCGTGCCGCAGGACGGCGGCCTCCATCTCCTTCTCCTGCAGGGAGTCCGTCTCAATCTTCAGCCGCTTGGCGTACTGTTCCAGCGACTCCAGCCTTCGTTCGTTCTCCCCCTGCTGTTTCATGGTGGTAAACACCTTGATGATCATAATATAGACGACGACCATGAGCAAAAGGATCACGGTGACGCCCAGTATGTTTTCCGGCTGCCGGTAGATATTGGCAGGCCACATGGAACAGGCGTAGATGGCTGTATAAAACATGGCGGGAATCACGCACATCTCCCCCCAGGGAAGATCCCGGTTCGTGAGGTATTCCATGAACGGCTCCCGTATATACCAGGCGAGAATAAAGAGGATCACGATATGAATGAGGCACTGGCAGATAAAGTTGACAGCAAAGGGCACACCTGTAAGGAGCAGCGTTGTAGATACTATATTCCCGGTGAGTACATAAACCGCCGCCGTGAAACCCACGAACACGGCGCGGAAATCGTGATATCTGCTGATTGTGAGCGGCACCGCCTGTACCGCAACAATTTCCGTCAGAGTAAAGATAAGCGGGTTCCCGTTTCCGCCGCCCACGACAAAATACAGGTAATCCATAAGGGCAGTGATCCCGTAACATACCACAAGGCCGGCCGCGATCTTTTTTTTGCTTTGTATGAGGGGCAGAAACACCGCCATGAAGCACAGCACAAAAAACATGGAGATGCGGAACTGCCAGAATGACGCGCTCGGGTTCATGCAATTCTCCCATTCTCAGACAGAAAATCCAGATACTTTTTCTTCGTTTCCACAAAGCGCTTCCGGCTGATGGCGATCTGGGCCCCGTCTTCCATGGTAAGATTCCTCACGCCAAAAGAACGGATATAATACATGTTCACAAAGTAGGATTTGTGGGGCTGAATGAAGCCGCTCTGCCCGTTCAGTACCCCCACGCTCTTCTCAAAAGAGCTGCGGTTGCACACGCTGGCCACCTGTTTCCCGTCCCGCATCATATATACAGCGCAGCGGGCAATATTCTCCACATACACGATATCGGCCATGTTCACATTGACCAGGCCTTCCTTCGTATGGATGCATACCTTCTTGTCGTATTTATTCCGGCACAGATCCTCCACCATGTCCATGGTCTCCGAAACCTTCTCGAACTCCACCGGCTTCTGGAGATAATGAAACGCGCGAACGCCGAAGGCCTCGAAAGCGAAATCACGGGAAACCGTAACATAGATGATGATCGCATACGGATTGCTCTGCCGGATGATCCTGCCGATCTCCATGCCGTCGTGCTCCGGCATAATGATATCCAGGAAATAAACGTCAAAGGCTTCCTCTTTTATTTTCTTTATAAGTTCCGTCGCAGAAGTAAAATCGGCCACTTCACTCGTGTCGTCTGATTTCTGTTTGAAATACTTTCTGATCATATGATCCAGTTCGTTCAGGTTTTCCCTGCAGTCATCACAAACCGCAACTTTCATCGCTATCCCTCCGTGTTTCTCAGACTTTATCTGTGTACTGTGTATCGTCAAATTTTTAACTTATAGAAGAATCTTCTTAATGTCGTTGACCATAATCACTACCATCAGAAGCATCAGAAGCATCAGGCCCGCCATATGGATCCTGGCTTCCAGTTCCGGATCGATCCTCCGCCTTCGGACGGCCTCTATAATCAGGAACACCAGCCGCCCGCCGTCCAGGGCCGGTATGGGAAGCAGATTCATAACGCCGAGATTGGCCGTCAGCAGGATCGCAATATTGATCAGGTTCAGCCACAGGATTACCGCGCCCTCCGACCGGCTCTCCTCATAGGTCTCGCCGATGACGTCCACCACGCCCACCGGTCCGGACAGATCATCCAAAGTAACCCCTCCCCCAAAAACCAGCTTTAAACTCTGAAGAGTGGTGTCGATCCAGTACCAGACTTCATAGCCGCTGTACCAGAGCGTATCGATGACGCCGGTCCTTTGCCGGTAATTGACGCTGCCCACGATACCGAATTTGTATCCGTTCTCCGTCAGCGCCGGCGTTACGGCGGCAGTATAGCGCTCC
Organism: uncultured Lachnospiraceae bacterium; assembly: GCA_964591265.1. Classification (GTDB taxonomy): domain Bacteria; phylum Bacillota; class Clostridia; order Lachnospirales; family Lachnospiraceae; genus Choladousia. The sequence continues at coordinate 168,421 of CAZQAB010000001.1, read as the reverse complement.
CCGTTGCGCTCATATTCAAAAGTAACGGTCTCGCCCGGATGAAAGGTCCCGTAATTCTGGACCTCCCGATACAGGCGGATCCGCTTTCCATTCATTTTAACGATGCGGTCTCCCGCCTGCAGACCGGCCGCCTCGGCCGGGAGCCCCTCGGACACCTGCAGAAGCACCGGCAGATCGTACCCGATATTTCCAACTATAATAAGAGACAGGACAAAAGCCAGCAGAAAATTAAAAAAAGGCCCCGCCACAATCACCGAAATCCTTGCCCAGACAGATTTGCTTCCGAAGGAACCCTCCCCCTCGTCTTCTCCGTCCTCTCCCTGCATCATGCAGGAACCTCCGAAGGGAAGAATACGCAGGGAATACCGGGTGTCCCTGGGCTGTACGCTCAGAAGCCTGGGGCCCATACCCACAGAAAACTCCAGAACCGTGATCCGGTTCAGCTTCGCCAGCAGAAAATGTCCCAGCTCATGGATAATGATAATAAAACTGAAAATCAGCAGCGCTATGACGATCCGCAATTTACCACCTGCCTTCGATCATTTCGTATACACTCTGTTCCGTGTCAAGAATCTCCTGCACATTCGGATATTTTATCACATTATGGCGATTCATGCAATAGCGTATGATCTCATATATGTCTGTAAAACCGATGCGGCGGTCCAGGAACCGGCGCACCGCCCACTCGTTTGCCGCGTTGAACACGGTGGGCATGGAACCGCCCTTTTTTGCCGCCTCAAAAGCGTAAGCCAGGCCCTTAAAGCTCTCCAGGTCCGGCGCTTCAAAGGCAATGCTGCCGATCCTGGCAAAATCCAGCCGTTCCCCCGCCAGATAGCGGCGCCGGGGATAGTACAGCGCGTACTGGATGGGAAGCTTCATGTCCGGCGTACCCATCTGGGCAATCACCGCCCCGTCCGTAAACTGCACCATGGAATGAACGATGCTCTGGGGCTGCACCACCACCTGGATCTGAGATAACTCCACGCCGAAAAGCCAGCGGGCCTCCATTACCTCCAGGCCCTTGTTCACCATGCTGGCGGAATCCACTGTGATCTTCCGCCCCATGGCCCAGTTGGGATGCTTCAGCGCATCCTCCACCTGCATTCCCCGAAGCTCCTCATAGGTTTTGCCCCGGAAGGGACCGCCGGAGGCGGTGAGCAGGATTTTATCAATCTGTCTGCCATCTTCTCCGTTCAGCGCCTGAAAGACGGCGCTGTGTTCGCTGTCCACCGGCAGGATCCGGACGCCGTACTCTTTCGCCAGGGGCATGATCAGATGGCCCGCCGTCACCAGCGTTTCTTTATTCGCAAGGGCGATATCCTTGCCGGCGCGGATGCCCTCGATGGTGGGGATAATGCCGATCATGCCTACGATAGCCGTCACGAGGATTTCCGACTCCTCCCGGGCCGCCACCGCTTTCAGTCCCTCCATCCCGCTTAGGATCTCCACCTCCAGATCCGCCACCGCCGTGCGCAGCTGCGCGGCGTCCTTCTCTTCCCAGACCGCCGCCAGGGCCGGCCGGAACTCACGGATCTGCCGCTCCAGCAGCTTTATATTTTTCCCGGCGGCCAGGGCCGCCACCCGTATATCCCCGTTGGCCCTCGCCACCTCCAGCGTCTGGGTGCCGATGGACCCTGTAGATCCAAGAATCGCTATGGTCTTCATCTGTATTTCGTCCCTCTCCCTGTTATTGCCCGGCTTACAGCCTGCCCACCAGCGCCAGGGCCAGGTAGTAGATGACCGGTGCAATAAAGATCACGCTGTCAAACCGGTCCAGAATGCCTCCATGTCCGGGAATCAGCGTTCCGAAATCCTTGATGCCACGGTTCCGCTTAACGGCGGACGCCGCCAGATCCCCCACCATGGAGATCAGCGCGCCTGCCGCGCAGATCAGCGCAAAGGAAAGCATATGCCCGGAACCGCTGCCCATGCGCCCGGAAACAGCCGCCGCATAAACCGCTCCCAGAAGGGCCGCGCCGGCCACGCCGCCCACCGCGCCCTCCACCGACTTCTTGGGGCTGAGTTTCGGGGACATTTTATGTTTTCCGATGAGCATGCCCACGCAGTAGGCGCAGGTATCGCAGCCCCAGGAGGCGAGAAAGATCAGCCAGACCAGGTATGCCCCGTCCTGCATTTCCCGGAGCATATAGATGTAGGACAGCATCACCGCCACATAGACCACGCCGAAAAACGCCCCGAAAACCTGATGGGCCTGGTAGCGCGGATACGTGAATACATAGACCGCCATGACCAGGATCACCAGAGCCGTCAATACTGTCATAGTATATGCCGTAAGCTCCAAAAATACAATAATATAATATGCCAGGCAGCCCAGATAGCCTGCCCAGGCCAGCGGGGAAAACCCGCCGTCCTCAACCTCCACAGCCCGGTACAGCTCCCCCATGCCGATAAGGGAAACGGCCAGCAGCGCCGCCGCCAGCACCGGGCCTCCCGCGATGATCACGGCCAGCGCTATGAGCACCAGAGCGATCCCGCTGATCAATCTTGTCCGAAACACGATGGCTATTCCTCCCTGACACCGCCGAAGCGCCTCTCGCGGCCGTTGTATTTCTCGATGGCTTTCCAAAGTTCTTCTTTCGTAAAGGCCGGCCAAGGGACGTCCGTAAAATAAAATTCCGTGTAGGCAAGCTGCCACATGAGATAGTTGGACAGCCGCAGCTCGCCGCTGGTGCGGATCAACAGATCCGGGTCCGGGATGCCCGCCGTATCGAGATAGCCGGAGAAAACCTCCTCGGTAATCCCATCGGGGTCCAGAGCGCCGTCCCGGCAGTCCCGGGCCACGCGCCGGACGGCCCGGACGATCTCGTCCCGGCTGCCATAGTTGAGGGCGATCTGAAAGTTCAGCCCCGTGTTGCCCGCAGAGGATTCCTCCAGATTCTTCAGGCTTTCCTGCAGATCCGGATCAAAGGCGGTGGGATCTCCGATCACCCGCACCTTCATATTGTTGTCCCCTGCAATTTTGATGCAGGTCCTTGTATAGCTGCGGAACAGCTTCATCAGAGCAGCCACTTCGTCCTGAGACCGCTTCCAGTTTTCCGTGGAAAAAAGATATACGGTCAGGTATTTGATGCCCATATTCCAGGCGTCCTCACAGATCACCTCGAGATTCTTTGCCCCCCGGACGTGGCCGTAGTTCCTGGGCATCCCTTTGCTCTTTGCCCAGCGGCCGTTCCCGTCCAGAATAATGGCGACATGCTGCGGAATCACCATGACTATCCTCCCAAAAGCAGAAAGGGCTGTTTTTTACAGCCCCTGTTTTGCCTGCTGTTATGTTTTAAAGCGTATCAGACCGTAAGGATCTCCTTTGATTTCTCCTCGACGGCCTGGTCAATATCTTTAATGTACTTATCCGTCAGTTTCTGGACCTCGTTCTCAAGATCCCGGATCTCATCCTCGGAGACGTCTCCCTTCCCCAGCTTTTTCAGATAATCGTTGGCGTCCCTGCGGATGTTTCGGATCGCCACCTTTCCGGCCTCGCCTTTCTTTCTGACTTCCTTTACCAGATCCTTCCTTCGCTCCTCGGTCAGCTCCGGAAATACCAGACGGATGATCCGTCCGTCGTTGGTTGGATGGATGCCGATATCCGCCATCTGGATGGCTTTCTCAATGGGTTTCACCATGGAGGGCTCCCAGGGCTGGATCTGCAGAATCCTGGGCTCCGGGACCGTAATATTTCCCACCTGCTGCAGGGGGGTAGGGGTCCCGTAATAATCCACCCGTATTTTATTGAGTACGTTGGGGTTTGCCCGGCCCGCGCGGACCGTCCCGAACTCATCCAGAAGATTGTTGAAGGTCTTCGTCATCTTCTCATCATACACACCGATTCTCTCATCCATATTCTTTTCCTCCATTAATAATTCCGCTGTATTTAAACGGTAACCCTCGTACCGTTCAAAGCGCCGTTCACCGTATTCACAATGCTGTTTTCCCCGTCCAGGCCGAACACCAGCATAGGCATACGGTTCTCCATGCACAGGATGGAAGCGGTCATGTCCACCACCCCAAGTTTCCGGTCGATGACCTCCTGGATGGATATCTCATCGAACTTTCGGGCGGCCGGGTTGTCCTTTGGGTCGCTGTCGTATACGCCGTCCACGGATTTCGCCAGCAGGATGGCCTCCGCCTCAATCTCCACAGCCCGCAGCACCGTAGCCGTGTCCGTGGAAAAATAAGGATGCCCCGTGCCTCCCGCGAAAAAGACCACGGCCCCCCGCGAGAAGTATTGATTCGCCCTGTCTTTGGAAAACAGCTCCGTGAAAGCGCCGCAGACAAAGGGGGTCATAATTGCCGTCGGAATACCCACGGACCGGAACAGCTCCGAAACGTAGATACAGTTCATAACCGTCGCCAGCATACCGATCTGGTCTGCCTTTGTGCGGTCTATATTTTCGCTGGAACGCCCGCGCCAGAAATTGCCGCCGCCGATGACAACGCCGATCTCCATGCCCTGATCCACAAGGGCTTTGACCTGCCGGGCCACCCCGGCCACCGTGGGCTCGTCAAAACCGGTTTTCTTCTCCCCGGCCAGCGCTTCCCCGCTGAGTTTTAACAGCACTCTTTTCATTGTATGTCTCCTTTGGTATGTCTCATAGATACAGTATAACATATTCTCCGCCAAAATCCAGCAAAACTTGGATTTTATACCATTCTCTGCTTCTGTTTCCTCTGTGTATACAGAACCGAAAGGCGTTTCACTCCCGCGCTCAGGTAGCGGAACATGGGTTCCGTGATGATTGCAAAGAGGGCGAGGAGCATCATGCTCTTCTTGGAAATGCCTGTGATCGCAAAGATACTGCTGACGAAGATCATGCAGTATACCAGCCCCGCCGCCATGGCAAACCAGAGAATCCAGTGTACTCTGGTCATGGGGGAGGCGATCTGATAGAGGATCATCAGCCCCACGATGGCAAGGATGATGGTGCAGGAGGTGGATACGTCTGTGGCTTCCACCTTGAATTCCAGGCAGAACAGATAGAGGGCGCTGACCACAATGAAGTCGGTCAGGCCGGCGGGCAGGGCCTTAAAGAGCACGTTGCTCAGGAAATGGCCCTGAATATGGTTCGTATTATTCTCGAGCGACATGACGAAGGCCGGAATCCCGATGGTAAACATACTGATCAGCGAGATCTGGGACGGTTCCAGAGGATAATTGACCATCATCACTATGGAGAGAATGGACAGAAACAGGGAGAAAATATTCTTCACAAGGAACAAACTGGCGGTGCGCTCGATGTTGTTCACCACCCGGCGTCCCTCCGCCACCACAGAGGGCATTCTGGAAAAATCAGACTCCAGGAGCACAAGCTGGGCCACCTGGGCCGCCGCATCGCTGCCGGAGGCCATGGCAATGCTGCAGTCCGCATTTTTCAGGGCAAGCACATCGTTGACGCCGTCCCCCGTCATAGCCACTGTATGTCCCGCCTGCTTCAGGACGCTCACCAGCTCCCGCTTCTGCTCCGGCGTCACGCGGCCGAACACCGTATATTTCTCTGCGGCCTCCCGCAGCTTCTCCTCCGTATCCAGGGTACACGCATCTACATAATTTCCGGCGCCCGAAATGCCGGCCTCCTTCGCCGCCTCGGAAACCGTCAGAGGGCTGTCCCCGGAAATCACCTTGATCTCCACCCCCTGTGCGGCAAAAAAGGCAAACGTCTCCGCAGCGTTTTCCCGGACGGGATTCGCCAGCAGGATCATCCCCAGAGGGCTGACCGCTTCGGTCAGCGCCCCGCCGTCCAGCGTCCCGCCGTACTTCGCAAACACCAGCGCCCGGTAGCCCTGGCTGTTCCATTTTCCGATCTCCGCCTCGTAGACCGGGTATTCGCCGCGCAGGATCAGTTCCGGCGCGCCCAGAACGTAACTTGCATCCTCAAACACGGCGCCGCTGTATTTTGTCACGGAGGAGAAGGGAAATACCTTTTCCGGACGCTTGCCGCTTCGCTTGCGGAAATAGTCCTTAATCGCTTTCATAGTAATATTGTCCGTAGCCATAGCCGCCGCGAAATCTCCCACGGCCAGCTCCATCTCCGCCTGCTCCTCCGGGGTGAAGATCTTCGGATCCCCGTTTTCACCGGAGGCATTCTCCTCTCCTGCGGGGCGCAGGGGGAGCAGCTTCTTGACGGTCATGGTGTTGTCGGTGATGGTGCCGGTCTTATCCACGCACAGCACGTCCACCCGGGCCAGGGTTTCGATGCATTTCATATTGTGGACCAGTACCTTCTGGGTGGCCAGCCTCATAACGCTCACCGCCAGGGCGACGCTCGCAAGGAGATACAGGCCCTCCGGGATCATGCCAACGATGGCCGCCACCGTGCCGGTGACGCTGTCCCGCACCGAGGTATTGTTTATGAAATACTGCTGACTGAACAGGATGATCGCAATGGGAATGATCAGGATGCCGATGGCCTTTACCAGACGGTCCAGGGAACGGATCATCTCGGATTCTTCCTCGTCGTTCATCATTTTGGCCTCAAGGGTAAGCTTGGACACAAAGGAATCCCTGCCCACCTTGTCCGCCCGGGCGCGGCACTGTCCGGACACCACAAAGCTGCCGGAGAGCAGAGTGTCTCCCTTTTTCTTGAGAATCTGATCGGTCTCGCCGGAGATCAGGGCTTCGTTCACGAGCGCCTCTCCCTCCTCGACCACCGCGTCCGCCGGGATCTGATTGCCCGGCCCGAAGACGATGATATCGTCCAGCACCAGTTCCTCCGCCGGTACCTGCTGCTCCTCGCCATCCCGGATCACCGTGTTCTTGGGGGCGTTAAGGATGCTCAGATCGTCCAGCACCCGCTTGGAGCGCAGCTCCTGTATAATGCCGATCAGCGTATTCGCTATAATGATGGGCAGAAATGTAAGATCGCGGAAAGAACCCACTGTAATCAGCAGGATCGCTATAATAAAGAATATGAGATTGAAATAGGTGAAAATATTGCTGTATACGATCTCCCGGCCGGACTTGGAAGCCGCGTCCACGGGGGTATTCACCGCCCCGCGCAGGACCCGCTCCCGCACCTGCTCCCCGGTAAGGCCGGTGGAAATATCCGGCGCGCAGCGCTGCAGAGGGATGAGGTCGTCCGGAATCTGATACTCCTCCGGGATCACTCTGGTGCCCTTCACCTTCCGGCTCACGGACTGTATGCTGCTCCAGAGATTTTTCCCCTCTTTCCGGGGGATATCCGGCAGCTGGGTCTGCTGCTTTTCGTTGGTTGTCTCGTTCTTTTCCATACTGATCCCTCTTCACTGATAATATCTCTTTGATTTTACCACACCTTCCCCTGTTTTTTAACCCTGCAAATTCTGAAATTTTCTTAAATAATTCTAATTTCTTGTATAACCGTTGAAATTCTGCTATACTGTTCCCGGTTCAGAATAACGTGACAAAGGAGAATTTCCATGAAATTCCAGCTGCAAAAAAAGCTTATGAATGTCTCGACCCTGTGGTATCTGCTGAAGCTGGACCGGACGCTGTCCGGGGATCCAAAGAAGATCCGGGCCGTGCAAAACCGGAATATACATAACCTGATGAAAAAGGCGTATGAGATCCCCTTCTACCGGAAGCGGTTCGACGCCTGCCGTCTGACTCCGGAGGATTTCCACAGCAGCCAGGACCTGGCAAAGTTCCCCACCCTCACAAAGGAGGAGCTGCGGGTGTGGATGAAGGAGCTCTACGACGCGAATCCGGGCGTCCGGGATGGCTGGGACGCCACCAGCACCAGCGGTTCCACCGGCATTCCCCTGCGGCTGTACCAGTCCCAGCGGGAGCACGCCGTCACCAACGCGAACTGGATCCGCATCCTCATGTCCTTCGGCTACAATCCGTTTTTCGGGAAGATGGTCTCCTTCGAGTCCAGCTACCGCTCTGAGGAAAAAAAGCGGGACTCCTTCATCCAGCGCTTCGGCATTCTGCAGCGGCGCATTCTCTCGGAGAAACGCTGCATCGGGGACGAAACGGCCCAGGTAATCCGGGAACTGAACGAATACGCCCCGGACCTGATCTGCCTGCGGAAAAACTGTATCGTGCGAATCGCCCTGTATGCCCAGCAGCACGGTCTTGCCCTGCGGCAGCCAAAGTGGTACATCCCGGTCAGCGAGATGATCGACGATATGACCCGCGGCATCCTTGAGAAGACCTTCGGCCCCGGACTGGTGGACGCCTACGGCAGCGACGAGACCGGGAGCTGCATCATCCGCCGCCCCGGCAACGACTATTACGACATCTGCAACGACACCCATGTGATCAATATTTACGACGAGGGAAACCGTCTGGCCGACGATGGAAGGATCATCATCACCCCCCTGTTTAAAACCGATTTTCCCATCATCAACTATGACATCGGAGACACCGCCTCCTCCTGCACCAAAGGAGGCCTCCGCTTCATCACGAAGATCCACGGACGTCTCAACGACATGGTAAAACACGAGGACGGGGAGGAAACCTCGGTGTTGGAGCTTCGCAAGATCACAAATAAAATCACCGGGATCGCCCAGTTCCGGTTTGTCCAGGAATCCTTCCATGACCTGCGGGTGGAGCTGGTGCGGGATCCCGGGGACGACGCTTATACAAAAGAGGAGATCGAATCGTATTTCCGGCAGCGGCTTTATGAACTTTACGGGGACGAATTTCGGATTCAGATCCACTGGCTGGAGGTGATCCCGCCGGATCCCAACGGCAAGCTGCGCTGCTTTGTGTGCAAGGTATAGCCGCGTTACGGTATACCTTCCGGACATTCGGGAAAGAACAGACCAGGAGGCAGTTTATTTATTATGAACGAAAAAAAGACTGACCAGGCGCTGAACAAAAAGGCCTTTAAGGCCGGAATCGTCTACATTGTGGCCCAGCTCTTTGTCCGGGGCGTCACCTTTTTGATGACTCCCATCTACACGAGGCTGCTGTCCCAGGCTCAGTACAACCAGATCCGGATCTATGAATCATGGCTTCAGATCTTCATGCCGGTGATGTCCCTGTGCCTGTGGCGCAGCGTGGAGCGGGCAAAGTACGATGTGAAGGAGCGCTTCAATGAGTTTGTCTCCAGCGTGCAGACTCTGTCCTACCTCTCTATCACCGTGTTTTTCCTGCTGTTTCTGATCTGCAAGGACGCCGTCTTCCGGATCAGCGCAGTGTTCAGCCTGACCATGACGGACTTCATGCTGTACGTGGCGTTCCTCTATACCTACGCCCACTGCAGCATCTTCTACTACCAGCGCAGGGAAAAACAGATGATGCGCTACAAGGCCAGCACCCTGTTCACCGCCCTGACCGTGGTTCCCGCTACGGTCCTGTCCGTGGCGCTGATCTGGGCCGGCCGGGAAAGGGGGCGGGAGGATTCCCTCGTATCCCTTCGCATCGGCGGCTACTATATCCCCATGATCATCGGCGGCTTTATTGCCTGCCTGATCCTGATCGTGCAGGGGAAACGGCTGGTGAACCTTGCGTACTGGAAATACGCCCTGCGTTTCAGCCTTCCCCTGATCCCGGAGGTGCTGTCCATCCAGATTATGAACCAGGCGGACAAACTCATGGTTACCTCCATGACCGGGGAGATCAACGGCTCCGTCTTTGCCCTGGCTACCACGGTCTCCTACATCATATGGATTCTGGAGGACTCCGTGTGGAACGCGTGGCTGCCCTGGATGTACGAAAAGATATCCAGGGACGAAAGTTCCGACATCGGAAACTACTGGAGCGTGCTGATGCACGCTTTCGGAGCCGTCTCCTGGCTTCTGGTGCTTTTTGCCCCCGAGATCGTCCTGATTCTGGGGAGCAAAAAATATGAGGCGGCTATCTATCTCATCGCCCCCACGGTGACCGGCACCCTGTTCCGCTTCTACAGCTGCAGCTATACGGCTATTCAGAATTATCACAAAAAGACCGGATTCGTCGCGGTTTCGACGGTCTCGGTCATGTTCCTGAATGTGATTTTAAATTATCTGTTTATTCTGCTGCTGGGCTACCGGGCCGCCGCGTACACCACGGCATTCAGCTACCTGGTGCTGATGTGTATGCAGGCATTTATGGAAAAACGGCTCACCGGCTGTCAGGTGATCCCGCTGCGGCGGACGCTGCGGATCTCCTGCGGCTATTTTCTGATGAGCATTGCCACCATGTCCCTGTTTGGCACGCCCTTTGCGGCGCGCCTCGCGTTGGCCGTATGCCTGACCGCGCTTGCCGCGAAACTCTACCTGCCCCGGCTTCAGACGGTGTGGGGCGTAATCCGGAACCACAAAAAACAGTAGGCATCCTCTTACGTTTCGGCGGCAATCCGACGTTTTCTCCTCCTGCGGTATGACGCCGCGCACAGGATCCCGAAGAGAACCGCCGACGCCGGCATGATGATCAGCGCGTATTTCACGCCCGGAATCTCAAATTTCAATTCTATGGTATGCTCTCCCCCGGACAGCTCCAGCGCCATATACATATAATTTGCCCTCTCAAGGGGCGTTTCCACGCCGTCCACCCAGGCGGTCCAGCCCTTCTGATACGGGATGCTCAGAACCAGGATTTTATCCTCTTCCAGACGGATCTCTCCGGTTATCTGATTTGTCTCCATCTGAACGTTTTCAAGGACGTCCTCCGTCAGCGCCTCCGCGTAAGCGCCCAGATTCTCCATGGGCTGGCTGTACACTTCCAGGGAATCGAAGGAGACGGTCCCGGCCTTGTTCGCAAGGATCGTACAGGAGGTGATCGCCTCCGCATGGTACCCCAGATTGATCACATAATCTTCCTGCTGCGCGCTATACCGGTCCGCATCCGTCCGGAACCGGTATTCCAGGCTGTTGCCCTCCGATTGGAAGGTCAGCGTAATGGAATCCTCCGAATCCTCTACCCGCGCGTTTCTGAAAACCAGGCAGGTCTCCGAATCCGGCAGGCTCTCAAACTGCAGCGTAATCTCCCCCTTCGGGTCTTCCACGGTCAGGGCGTCCTCCGAAAGGGATATCCCCGCGGAGGCGGCTCCCGTTGGCTCTACACGCTCCAGCGTAACCTGTGCGTCCGTATTTCCCGTATTCTCCGAGCCGTTTAAGAGTACCTTCTGCAGCAGCACTTCCTGCCGTTCCAGCGTGCTGTACTGCTCCAGCTCTTCCTCCGAGATTGCTTCAGAATAGGTGTATCCCAGGGGAAGGGCATACCGGTTCTCATACACGGTGGTCTCCTGATCGTTCACGGTGGTGTGCAGCACGTCCTCATATCCGTAGGGAACACTCTTCCGCGCGCCGTCGTAGACGGCACAGTATTTCACGGAGGCCAGAAGGTTCAGGAACGTGCGGTTACCAAAGCCCAGAAGCTGGGTCATGCTGTAGCTTGTACTACCCATCTCCTCCATATACCGGATGATCCCATCGTTAATGGTGCTGCTGAACTGGGTGATCCCGTTGTACCCAAGAAGCAGGGAGGAGCAGACGGAATAGTAATTCATCTTCAGAGCCGAAACCCGGTAAAAGCTGTCGTCCTCTATCCGGGAAACAGCGGCCAGGGGGGTGTCCTCCACTTTCGACTGCGCCCGGCCCGCCTTTGTATACTCGTCCGTTACCTCATCCATATAGAACAGGGAAAACCCGCTGTGAAAGACCGCCACGACGGTCAGAATCAGCATGAGGAACTGCTTTGTGCGCACCGGCACGCTTTTCACCCGGTCCTGCCCCGCAAGAAGCGCTCCGAAGGTGACCGCCAGAAGCAAAAAGGCCTGCTTCGTGTATCTGGTGGAGAGGATATCTCCGAAAAAGGCCAGAAATCCATAGACCCCGGCCACCGTCCCGCAGACCAGCAGATCCCGGCGGCCCATCCGGCGCATATCCGGCAGGCAGTCCGCCACAATGTACGCCACCAGCAGCGCCAGCATATAGCACCAGCGGTTAATCACGGAGTTAAACCCGCTGAACACGAAGCCCGCCGCCGGAAAGATCATCATCAATAAACCGATCACTGACAGGATCTTCAGCTCCCTGCGCCCCTTTCTGGCAAATAAAAAGGCGACGGCAATGAGCGATATGGGCAGGAAGCCAAGCTTCAGCCATTCTCCCGGAGAGTTGGCCGTTGTCAGAAAAGACATAAAGCAGCGCACGATCCACTGTCCGCCGTAATAAAACAGGGAGGGTGTGCTGATGGAATAGGTGCTGCTGCGGCCGGAGCTGACATACATCCCGAAGGTGGTCGCCAGCACAATGCAGGACATTCCGACCCCCAGCAGGTAGGAGCCGCAGATCACAAGCCCCCGCCCGATGAATTCCCGGAAGCGCCGCTTCTGCTTATCCCTCCGGCAGAAAAAGCGCACCAGGAAATAGATCCCCATGGCGATGGTGTTCATATACAGGTAATAGTAGCTGCTCAACAGGGACACCGCCACGAAAACCGTACACAGATACCACCTCCTGCGGCGCAGGATCTCCTCAACGGAGAGGATCAGAAACGGCAGCAGGATCATTGGGATCATGAACATGGTATGCCTGGCGCCCCCGTACAGGGCGAACCCGCAGAACACATAGGTGACGCTGGCGATAAACGTGCTGAAATAATCTTTTCTGAAATAAAGCATAAAGACAGACGCGGCGATGCCCGCCAGATAAAACCGCAGCACCGTGATCACGTTATAAGCAAGCTGGGCATGCTCCTCCCCGAACAGGGCGTACAGAAAATACAGGGGTTCCAGGCTGTAGGTCACGGCGCTGCCCATCCCGATGCTGAAATCATACATGGGAAGGGTGAAATCCCCCTTCAGAAAACTGGAAATCAGTTCCCGGATATACCGGGCAAAGTAGACGGCCTTTGGATAATACTGGGTGATGCCGTCCGTCCGCCACAGCAGATCCCGGCCCGCCGCCAGGAACGGGGAGAACACAAGGAGAAGAAGAAATGCGAAAACGGCCGTATATATGGCAAAATACGCCGCCGTTTTGTGTTTTATTCCGGAAAGGCCATCCGCCGCCGCGCCGTACAGAAACCGCAGCAGCTGAAACAGAAAAACTGCCCCGCAAACCGCCAGGAAAACCGCCGCCGCCAGAACAAACGTCTTTTTAAGGCCGTACCCGGGCCCAAGGGTATCCCGTTTCAGATACCGCAGGGCGAACAGGCAGGCCGTACCCAGCCAGAAAGACCATTCCATGCAAAGCCCGCGCAGTTTTGTCCCCAGCCAGGCCAGGCGCCCGGCGGCGGCATACAAAACGCAGACAGGAAACAGGGACACAGTGACGCGGCAAAGGGGACGAAGGGGCGTAGAATACAGCAGAAGGGACGCGCCTGTTCCAAGCACAGATGCCAGAACCGGTTTCCAGGTCAGCCGCTTCTCTCTTTTGACCACCCACGCTCCCATAAGAAAAAAAGCAAAACAGCAGACCGCCCCAACCGCCTGCCCCCGGGCGTCCCCAAAGAGGGCCGCCACCAGGGCATAGCTCTCCCCAGCCGGCCGCAAAAAGGCGCACAGCAGGCAGACTGCCCCGACCGCCGCCATCCGCCGCGTATCCGAAGTCAGGCGAAGAACGGGGGCAAAGAACAGCCAGACAAAAAGCTGAAGCAGAAACATGGAGAAAAACGGCGCAGACAGCGCCGGAACGCTTAGAAGCGTCAGGACACGGTTCAGGGCATACAAAGGCCCGTTACCGGCCAGAATCACCTCCCAGGCAAAGGCCAGGAAGAAAAAGAATCCGCAGCAGCACAGAGATGCCCACAGATTCCGCCGCCGCGCCTCCTCCTCTGAGAGAGCCCCCGCATCCCAGCCAAAGCGGCATCCAAGATAAAAAGCAAAACCGGGAGCAACCGTCAGATAAAGAATCCGGCTGATCCCCCTTACCAGTTCCGGCCGCCAGGCTCCATTGCAAAAAAGCTGTATCGCCGTATAGAGAAAGAACCCTCCGGCCAGGAGCATCCTTATCTCGTTCCCACATCTGTTCTCCCGTGACACGTTCCCCTGTTCTCCTACTCTACCTCGATTCTGATCCGGCCAAGGGCCTCATGCAGGGTTTTCACCGCCGCGTCCAGCGTCGCTCCCTTTGTCACCACATGACCGATGCGGTGGGGTCCCACGCGGAATTTATGCACCTTGTCCCCCACCCCGTAATCAAACTGGATCTCATAAATATTTTCATCCGGGCCGTTTTCATTTATGATGGATCGGATGATTCCGTCCCGGTCGCTGCGCAGCAGCATACTCGCATTGGGAACCGCTCTTTCCTGAGGGAAATCCACACGCTCCCCAAGGGCCGCCCGGATCAGCTTCTCATAATAGTCGTATCCGTAATAGATGGACACCAGCTCCGCCAGGCAGGTGGCTCCGGAGCGTCCCCCCAGTTCAAGCACGTAGGTTTTGCCGTCCTTCAGGATGAAGTCTGCGTTGATGGCGCAGTGGTCAAGTCCCATGGCCGCCGCCGCCTTTGCAAGCTGCTCCTCCGCGTCCGCAATCACCTCCGGCTTCATGTCGTAGGGGGCGTAATGTCCGATTGGCACACCGGTATCCCCATGGAATACATAGTCCCCATGGGGGAGAATAAACTGCAGCTTTCCCCCGCAGATGAAGGCCTGGGCGCCAAACTCCTCGCCCTCGATAAATTCCTCGATAATATAGTGATCCGAACGGGTGCCGGCCCTTACAGTTTCTCTGGCCGCCTCAAACTCTTCCGGAAAGTCCACCCGGACGATCCCGCGGCTTCCGGAGGTGTCCACGGCCTTGAAGATCAGGGGGAAGTTCAACCCCTTTGTCCGCTCATGCATATCCTCCTCAAAGGACAGCTTACGGAACCGGGCCGTGCGCACCCCGTACTCCTCGTATTTTTCTTTCATACGGATCTTGTCTGAGGCGATCTGCGCCGCCTCAAAACTCAGCCCGGAGAGCCCCAGCTCGTCGCAGACCTTTCCTATGGTGATCACGGCTACGTCGGTACCCGCCGTCACGATGCCGTCGATCTGCTCTTTCCTGGCAATCTCCAGCACCTTCTCATAATCCACGGTGTTCTCATAGCAGATCTGATCCGCAATGGCAAATCCCGGATAATTGCCGGGGATGCTCACCACAATGGTGTACAGCCCCATTTCCTTTGCTTTTTTTATCAGGGGCACCTGGTAGATACCGGCCCCCATGATCATTATTTTTTTCATTTTTCTTCCTTCTCATGCTCATGCACGCCGCGCACAACGAACTGAGGATTATTGCTCATTCCCATGAAAATCCGGCCCACATACTCTCCTATGATGCCCATGAACAGCAGGATCAGCCCGGAGAAGAAGCAGATCGCCGCCATCATGGAGGGCCAGCCTGCGGACATGGAAGGGCGGATCAGCTTCATAATGACCACCGCCAACGCACCCGCCACACCCAGAACGGAAAACGCTGTCCCGATGTGAATGGCGATCTCCAGCGGAACGATGGAAAACCCCATGATGTTGGCCCACAGGGCAATCAGCTTGCCAAACGTATAATTCGACTTTCCTACCTCCCGCTCAAAATGCTGGATGGGTACTGAACTGATGTTGCGGGTGGTCCGGAGAAAAAGCCCCTGGAGATGGGTGTAAGCGCTCTTATACTCCACCGCGTAATCCCGCACAAACCGCCGGATGACCCAGAAGCTGGAGGTCTTCAGATCCTTCGGCTTCTTCAGCAGAATGCGCACGGACAGGTAGTTGATATAGCTGCCAAAATTCCGGAAGCCGCTGTGCTTCTTATCCGGGTAGTAGCCATACACAATGTCATATCCTTTGTCAAACTCCTCCAGCAGGCGGTTAAGCTGGGAGGGATGGGTCTGCATATCGTCGTCCATGGCGATAAAGACGTCGCCCCCGGCGTAGTTCAGCCCGGCCATGACCGCGTTGTGCTGGCCCGCGTTTTTTGCGAGCTCCACAACCCGCACACAGGAATAGTCCCGCACCAGCCCCAGCAGCGCCGCCATCGTCGCCCCGTCGTCCGGGGAAGCGTCGTCCACCAGGACAAACTCATATTCCTTTCTTCCAAGCCGGTCCATCTCCTGCATGGTCAGCTCCACGACCTTCCGGATGGTCTGAGAGGACCGGTAGCAGGGAATAATAATTGAATAAAGCACGTCCTTTCACTCTCATTTCTTTCTTTTTCTGACAATATGGCCCGCCAGAACGATTATTATAAATAATACCACCGACACCGGGGTTATGACAAGGGCATATTTTACGCCCGGAATGGCAAAGGTAAGTTCCACCGTGTGTTCTCCCACGCTGACGGGCAGCGCCATATACATATAATTTGCCCGGTCGATCTTAACCTCTTCCCCATCCACAAAGGCTTTCCATCCCTTCTGATAGGGAATGGAAAGCACCAGTATTCTGTCCCTGTCCGCCGAGATCGTCCCGGACACGGTGTTCGTCCCCACTTCCACATTCTCCAGGACGGATTCGGTCAGCGCCTCCACATAGTCCGCCGCATTGTCCATAGGCTGGGCATACACGCCAAGGCTTTCAAACTGAATCACGCCCTCCCGCTTCATGGTGATCGTGCAGGAGGTGACCGCCTCCTCATGGTAGCCAAGATTGAATACGTAATCCTCCTGACCGGAGGTGTAGCGGTAATCATCCGCCTCGAAGCTGTAATTCTGGGTGCTGTCCTTTGTGCTGATCGTCAGGTCGATGGGCTCCTCCGACATATCCCCCTCCAGGAACGCGTTGTGGAGCACAAGATACGTCTCCGAGCCGGGCTTTCCCTCAAATTCAAGGGTCAAACTCCAGGCGCCCTCCGCGCTGCCGCCCGTATCCCCGGTTCCCGCGATCAGCGACGTCCTGGTAAGCCGCGCGCCGTCCTCCGTCGCATGGAGGATCTCCAGCTCCTGCGTCGTCACCTCGGCCTCATCTCCCAGGGATTCCTGCGCCGATTCCAGCATGACCTGCTGCATCAGCACCTCCTGGCGCTCCAGCACGTCGTACTTTTCAAGCTCCTCCTGCGTGATCACGGAATCGTACGTGTAGCCAAGGGGCAGCGCATACTCATTTTCATACACATATACCGTTTTGCCTCCGCTTTCTGTTTCCAGCACCTTCCTGCCCCCGAACGGAACCGGGAAAGTGAGCTTTTTGTAACTGGCGTAATACCGGACGCAGGCCAGGACATCCTCAAACAGGCGGTTGTTCATGCCAAGATATTTCATGCTGCTGAAGCTCGTGTTGCCCATCATTCGGAGATATTCGCTGATATATCCGTTGTAGGTGCTGCTGACCATGGAAGTGTCATAATAATCCAGATACATAGAGGCGTTGCTTGTACTGAACACCGCCTTCAGGGGCGTCACCCGGTAAAAGCTTTTATCCTCCAGCTCCTGCACCGCCGCAGCCGGCGTGCCCTCCACCCTGCTCCCGGCATATCCGGCGGAGGCGTACTGGTCGATCTGCCCGCTGAGCTCAAAAAGGGAGTAGCCCTGATAAAAGACGGTTCCGGCCGTCAGCAGGAGCAGCAGGCTCTTTTTTGTGGCCGGAGCGATCCGGCGGATCCCCTCCTGGCACAGCAGCACCACTGCAAAGGTAAGCGCCAGCAGAAGGGCCGCGATTTTAACCGCTGACGTGTTTTTATAATAATTCCCGAAAAACGCCAGAAAACCGTACAGCGCCACTACGGCCCCGCAGAGCAGTTTTTCCCTGCGACGCATCCGCAGCAGATCCGGCAGCACGTCCGCCACCGTATATCCCACCACCAGGGCCGCCATATAGCACCAGCGGTTGATGACTGTGCTGAAGCCGCTGAAGATAAACCCGAAGATGGGGAAGATCATAAAGATCACCGCGATCACGGAAAAAATCTTCAGTTCCTTTCGTCCTTTTCCTGCAAAGAGCGCCACCACCGCCAGCATGGCGATGGGGAGATACCCCAGCTTCAGCCATTCCCCCGGGGAATTGGCCGTGGTGAGGAAGGTCTGGAAGCACCGCAGCAGCCACTCCGCGCGGTAGAAGAAAAGGGAGGCGGTCTTGATAAGCGCCGAGCCGCTGCGCCCGGAACTGAGATATTTGCCGAAGGTGGTAAAGAGGGTCATACAGCCCATACCCACCCCCAGAAGGTAACTGCCGCTTATGACGAGCCCCCTGCCGGCAAATTTTCTGAATGTCCGTTCCCCGGGATCCCTTTGGCAGAGGAAACGCACCACAAAATAAATTCCCATAGCGATGGTGTTCATGTACAGGAAATAATAGTTGCTCAGAAGAGATACCGCCACAGACAAAGTACACAGGTACCAGCGCCTGCCCCGCAGGATCTCCTCAATGGAAATAATCAGCAGCGGCAGCAGGATCATGGGAATCATAAACATGGTGTGCATGGTGCCGCCGTACAGCGCAAATCCGCAGATCACGTAGGTCACGCTTCCCATAAACGCGCAGAAACAGCTCTTTTTGAAATAAAGGCACAGGACAAAGCCGGCCGCGCCGGCCAGGTAAAACCGGAGCACCGTCACTACGTTATAGGCCAGCTCCGCGTGTTTTTCCCCAAAGAGGGCATACAGGAAATACAGCGGTTCCAGGCTGTAGGTCACCTCCGCTCCCAGACCGTTTCTGAAATCGTACATGGGCAGTTCAAAACTGCCGGAGGCCAGCCCGGTTATCATATCCCGGATGTATCTTGTATACTGGATCGTCCTGGGGAAATACTGGGATACCCCGTCCCCCAGGATAATGAAGGTCTTTCCGCGGATCAGAAAATCCGCGAACACCAGAAGCAGCAGAAAAGAAAAAGCGACGGTGTAGATGAGAAAGCAGACCGCCGTCCGGTGACGGGTCCCGCCGCCCACGTAACGGCCTAGAGCGCTGCAGCATCCGGTGAAAAAACGGAAAGCGAGAAAGGCTGCAAGAAGCGCAAGCATTCCGCAGACAGCCAGAAGGAACGTACGTTTCAGTCCCATATTCTGAAAGCGCCCCAGAAAGCCAAGGCCAAACATCAGCACGGCATAGAACCCAAAGATAAGTTCGATCCTGTCGCACACAGATTTCGCCGGGCGAACCCGCAGCGTGATCTCCCAGCATCCCTCCGCTGCCGCATACACCGCGTAAACCGGCAGGAAAGAGGCCGTCACCCGAAAGAGGTCGCGCAGGGGCGTGGAATATAAGAGGAGGGAGAGGGCCGTCGCCGCCCCCGAAGCCAGAAAAAGGTGCCACCGGAATCCCGGCTTTTTCTTTTCAAACCAGGCTCCCAGCAGGAAAAATGCAAAGTAAGGCAGGGCCGGAACCGCCTGCTGTCCGTCCGCTCCCAGCAGAGCCGCCACGAAGGGATAGCACTCTCCCCTCACGCGCAGAAGCGAACACGCCAGCAGGAGAACCCCGGCGGCCGCCATCCGTTTTTCTTTTTTTACAAACCGGCACAGGCTTGCGTCAGCCAGCCATACAAAGAGCAGGGTAAACGCCATGGAAAAAAATACGGCGGAGACGGCCGGAATACGCAGAAGTGTCAGCACATCGCAGAAAGCGGACAGGCACAGGGCTTTCCGGGAAACGGACGCGTCAGCCAGCCCGCCCCTTAACCCGAAAGCGAAAGCCAGCAGGAAAAAATATATATAATAACGAATCGCCGTATTTCTCACCCACTCCTTTCTCCTTGGAGCGGAGGCCGTCTCTGCCAGGGCATGATAGCGGTAGCCCAGAAGAAAGAAAAAGCCGGGTACGAATACCATATACAGCGCCATATTGATTCCGTTTACAAGCACGGGCCGGGCAGGATCCCCCACAAAGAGCTGCATCGCCACAAAAAGGGCGAAACAGCAGAAAAGAAGAAAATTCATTTCCCTGTCGCACCGGTTCTGCCTGACCACCGTTTCTTTCGCCATAGATCCTAATCCTTTCAGACACAGCCGCAGTCTCTCCGGCCTCCTGCCAGAGCGCCGCGCCCTGTCAGATTCCCAGTATTCTCGTAGCGATCTGGAAATAGATGACCAGAGAGAGGGCATCCACGATCGTCGTAATAAAGGGGCTTGCCATAACCGCCGGGTCAAAGCCGGCCTTCTTTGCCAACATAGGCAGGATGCAGCCCACGACCTTGGCCGCTATAACGGTAACCACCAGCGTCAGGCACACGATGAACGCGACCTGCATACCCACCCGGTCTATCACCATCAGCTTCGCGTAATTGACCGCCGCCAGCGTAACGCCGCAGAGCACCGCCACGCGTATCTCCTTCCAGATCACTTTGGGAAGATCGGAAAATTCGATCTCCCCAAGGGAAATGCTTCGGATCACCGTCACGGAAACCTGCCCTCCCGCGTTGCCCCCGGTGTCCATGAACATGGGAATATAGGCGGTCAGGACCACATAGGCTGCCAGCGCATTCTCGTAGTGCTGGATAATCTTGCCCGTAAAGGTTGCGGAGATCATCAGGAACAGCAGCCAGGGGATACGCTTTTTGAAGGTTTCAGAGACCGAGGTGCTCATATAAGGCCGGTCGGTGGGCATGATAGCCGCCATCTTCTCAATATCCTCGGTGGCCTCCTGCTGCATAACGTCCATGATATCGTCGACGGTGATGATGCCCACCAGACGGTTTTCGCTGTCCACAACGGGCATGGCGTCGAAGTCGTATTTCTGGAACTGGCGCGCGGCCTCCTCCTGATCCATCAGCGTGTTGATGGTGATGACGTTCTCCTCCATCAGATCGCCGATTCGGTCGTCCGCGCTGCCAAGAAGAAGGATCCGCAGAGAAATCGTACCCAGGATCTTCCGGTACCGGTCGGTCACGTAACAGGTATTGATCGTCTCTTTGTCGATCCCCACGCTGCGGATCCGCTCAATGGCCTGGGAAACGGTATACCCCTCCTTCAGGTCCACAAACTCCACCGTCATAATGCTTCCGGCGGAATCCTCCGGATACTGGAGGAGGTGGTTGATATCCCGCCTCGTTTCCGGAGTGGTCTGGGCCAGGAGGCGCTTCACCACATTGGCGGGCATCTCTTCCATCAGGTCCGCCGCATCGTCGGCAAACAGATTGTCAATAATGTTGGCGGCCTCGCGGTCGGTCAGGGAAGTGATGATCTCCTGCTCCACCTCAATGGGCAGGAAAGAAAACACATCGGCCGCCATGGCCTTTGGCAGCATACGGAATACCTTGACCATCTCCGAGGAGGAAAGCTCCAGCTTCTCAATCAGATCCGCCACATCCGCTTCGTTCATCTCACTGATCTCGCTGCGGATCTTGGCATACTGCTTATGACTGATATATTCACGAATCGTATCGATATCCATTGCCGTTTCCTCCTCCCCTGAAATAGTTTACTTCCCGGCAAAAAGTTCCGCAAGGGCAAAGCACGGCCGCTGCCCTGGCCTGCTGTCCCGAAACGTATTTACGGCAGATCCTCGAAGTTCTCGAAGTCTTCCAT
The DNA here is from genome assembly GCA_964591265.1 of uncultured Lachnospiraceae bacterium. Lineage (GTDB taxonomy): Bacteria > Bacillota > Clostridia > Lachnospirales > Lachnospiraceae > Choladousia. The sequence continues at coordinate 147,118 of CAZQAB010000001.1, read as the reverse complement.
ACGAAACCGGCGCATCATGTCTTTGTACCGGAACCGGATCATCTCGTTCTTCTCCAGAATGTCCTGCTCCGTCCCCACATACTGGCAGCGGATACAGTGATATTTCTGTTTTTCCCTATCATAAAACATATCAATATCCAGGTCTCGCAGAAAACAGGACGGACAGCGGTAATTCAGTTTGCCTTTTCCAAATTGAGCCATGTCGTAAAGCCCTCCTTCCCACTGATTTTCCCGGTATAGCCGATGGTAAACATAGGGCTGAACGCGTAGCCCTCTTTGAAGTAGCCGGCTTTTTCGCTGCCCTCACAGGTCATGGACACCACCGTGTCAATGGGAGGAAGCGTGCAGCTCACAGCGTCGGCTCCCGCAAGGGATTCCTCCCGGCATTTATACTCATAGCGCAGTGCCCGGCGCACTCTGTCCTTTTCCACAGATAAGGTCAGGCTGCTCATGTCCTCGGTGTACTCGGTGGTACCGTAACAGCCCACCATATACTCATTAATCGTAACCTCCGCGTCCGGGTCGCTCATTTTCAGGATGCGCCTCTGTGTTTTGATCGAGCCGGAACCCTCCGGGAAGGTCAGGACGGTCTGAAGGGTGACTGTGAGATCGCTGAATTCGATCTCCACCGGGTCGAGCGTCAGTATCCGGTCTTTTCCCTCCTGGGAAAAATGGGCATGGGTCTCACACAGGCACAGATCCACTTCTTCTCCGCCGTGACAGAGCTTGGCGCTGCGGATGGTGCCTTCCCCCGCGTAGTGGGTAAAGTAACCGGCCCTGTATTTTTCCTGGATCAGGAAAGGATAACTGGCGTCCTGAATATGGGGCGTGCCGATACCCACCGGCCACTCCAGCTTCGCCACGTAGGGCCGCAGATCCACGATGGCGCCTCCCTGGGACATATTCACCCCCGCGCGCATGAATGGGTCGCAGTACCAGAACAGCTGCTTTTTACTGCCGTAGAGGATATCCCGCCACAGGGCGCATTCCGGCTCCATGTAGGATTTCTTCTGACGGTAATAGTCGGCAAACTCGCTCATAGTCAGATCCAGAAGCCTGCCCTCCTTTTTCAGCTTCCCGTAGTAGGCGCAGCCGTCCTCGTAAGACTTGAGCAGCAGCTCATAGGGGGCTTCCCAGCGCCCCATTTTGTTCATCCAGCCCGGTCCCACGAACATCATGTTGTAGGCGTATCCATGATTGAATTTCGCCTGATACCGGTACTGGTCAATCAGATTGTAGAGATAGGGATACTCCCAGGTCTTCGTGTCGTAAATCATGCCCCGGAGTACGTTCTGGGGATGGGTGCCGAAATTGGAGCCGTTGCCGTCGTAGCAAGCGATCAGATCCCGGCTGAGATGAGGGATCGCTACGATCCCGGAATCCTCCTCCTCCCCGGCTGCCGGGGCGTGGGTATTCTGCTTCGACGGAATCCAGGGCGCCCAGGGGCCGCCGTCCATAAAGGTGTACCAACTGTTGTTGCAGGTATGGTAGGCTTTAGGCCCCTCCTCCCAGCAGGTGGCTACCGCACACTTTACGGAGGGGTATTTCCCCTTTATATAATTGATCAGATCCGCATCCATGTAATAGGAGCCGGTGGATTCCGGATAAAAACCGAACCGCTCGCGGAATTTTTCAAATACATCCTCCACGATCGCCTTTTTGTCCTCCATGGAGAACATCCAGATACAGAAATCCTTCGTCTTGTATTTCTCCCGGAATTCCTTACAGGGGAGCCCCAGCAGTGTAAGGCCGATCTCGTCCCCGTATTTCTCGTGATGTTCCTTTGCGAGAGAGACCGCCTCGTCGTTGAAAAGGCTGGCGTAGGTCATCTCGATGGTGGTCTTCAGATTGTTTTTGTGGGCGCATTCCTGCTGTGTTTTGAAAATGTCCAGGCTCTCTGTCAGCAGCGCCTTGCGCCCGATGTCCTCCGTCTGGCCATGCCCTGTCACCTTCTCGGCGTACTCCGGCACCATCTCCGGGCGGTGAATGATGTTTACAACGAACTGTTCCATACTGGCAATCCCTTTCCCATTATTTATTTGCGTTTTACCATAGCAGCCGCTATAGTACAAAAAAGGCCTCTGCTAGCCGGCGTCCCCCGGGCTCTTCCGCCCGGGAAGGCTCCTACGCATCAGCCTCCCTATTCCAGTCCCGGCAGAATCCCCGTTATTCCACGGTCAAATCCGCCAGGAAATCATCCAGCGCCGTCATATCGACGGTATAGGTATCCTTCTCGACCACGGTGTCGTCCGAGGTGCTGTTCACTCCGGTATAGACGGAAAAACCGATCCATGCCACAAGGGCAAGGGCCACAAGAGAAAGCCCGGCCTTGGTCGCCGCCCACTCCCGCTTCTCCCGTTTGATGATCTTCGCACGGTTTTTCTTTTCTTCTTTATATCGGTCTACCTTTGCCTGACTCATTTATCTTTGTCTCCCTTTGATATGATTGAATTCCTAAAAACAGTATACACGATTCTAATAAAATTTCAAGCATTTTATAGCACTGCGATGATGCCGCCGTCATTTGCGTACAGGGTGGACAGTCCCCCCATATTCAGCAGGATGACGTCCCTGAAACGAAGCCGGGCAAGGAGGGCGTCCCGCACCATGGCTCCACGCTCCGGATTGTTGCAGTGGGAAACGGCCAGGATCTTCTGTTCCGGCCTCTCCGCCTGCTCCGCGATGGTATCCACCATCTTCACCAGCGCCTTGTTGATGCCCCTGGCCTGATCAAGCTGGACGATCGTGCCCTCCGGCGTGGATCCCATGACCGGTTTGATCTTCAGCGCCGATGCGATGAAGGCCTTGATATTGCTGAGACGACCGTTTTTGCGCAGGGTCTCCAGGTTTTCCAGGACAAAATACGTGTTCTGGCTGTCGATGTACGCCTCCACCGTTTCCACAAGCCGGTCGAACTCCATGCCTGCCGCCTCGCACTCCTGGATCCTATGGGTAATCAGCGTCTCCCCCACGGAGGCGGACCGGGAATTAAACACATGGATCTGGCGTTCGGGATGCTCCTCCAGAACCAGCTCCCGGGCCAGCGCCGCGCTGTTGTAGGAGCCGCTGAGTTCCGCGGAAAGGGTCACCGCGTAGGCGCGGCCTTCGGTCCGCTCAAACGCCGCCTTGTAGTAGTCCGGCGACGGGCAGGCGGACCTCGCGCAGTTGGGGCTGTCCGCCACTTTTCTGAGAAAATCAGCCTGGTCAAAGGTATCGTCATCTATAATGGTATAATTATCCACCATAAGCGTAAGGGGCGCGGACAGGATCCTCGCGTCCCGCTTCATCTCCTCCGTGCGCTCGCCGCAACTGTCCATCACAATCAAGTAATCCATAAAAACCTCCATATGATTTTCAAAATTTCGTAATGTAGTTTTTAATACTACATAATCATATCATATATATTCTTAATTGAAAAGGGGCATTTTCATTTTTTCCAAAATATTGTATACTGATACCGGAGGAGGAGATTCACTTTGCGTTCTTTTCAGATACAGGATCACTTGGACTTTATGAAGAAGCTGCTGGTGGGGGATACGTTTGATACGTTCCTGCTGTCGGAGGCGTCCATCACCACCTACGCCACGTTTCGGATCGATGGGAGATTTCATCCGGAGTTTTTGAGCGACGGCGAGGCCAAGCTGCCGGAGAGCGAGAAATCCGGCTATACAATGTGGCGGCGGGTGCGTCCCTTCTTTTATGAACTGACCAGGGGCAAAAACGTTCCCCTGAACTTTCATATTGTGCTCCATCTGGCGCCCCACAACGTAGAAAAGCTGCTTCAGCAGTCGGGGATCGCCCTGTCCGCCGCAGACGTGGACGGCCTTTTCCTCAATATACGGTTCAACGGGAAGGACCTTGCCTGCGTCAGCGGCGTTTCCCTGCGCGTCTTTTCCATGGACAAATCGCCGGATCACGCCTGGGATGAGATGCTGGAAAGGTTTTTCCGGCAGAAGGAAATTTCATTTTGTTAGCACTCGCTTAAATTGAGTGCTAATTTTCTCTTGACTTTTTGTTTTCCCGGTATTAAGATGCATATAAATCAAAGAAAAATCCCCGGAGGGATAAGGATGCCGTTTAAACTCGGCTGACATATGAAAGGAGTGTATGGTTTATGAGCAAAAAAACAGGAAGCCTTTCGATTAACAGCGAAAATATTTTCCCGATTATAAAGAAATGGCTTTATTCCGACCACGATATCTTCGTCCGTGAGATGATCTCCAACGGCTGCGACGCCATCAAGAAACTGGAAAAGCTGGAGCTTATGGGCGAATATACGTTTCCGGAGGACTACAAAAAGAAGATCGAGGTTATTGTAAATCCTGAAGAAAAGACCATGAAATTCATCGACACCGGCCTGGGCATGACGGCGGACGAGGTAGAGGAATACATCACTCAGATCGCCTTCTCCGGCGCCACGGATTTCCTTGAAAAATACAAGGACAAGACCACGGAGGACGAGATCATCGGGCACTTTGGCCTTGGCTTCTATTCCGCTTTTATGGTGGCGGATGAGGTACACATCGATACCCTCTCCTATAAGGAAGGGGCGGTCCCCGTACACTGGGAGTGCGACGGCGGCACAGACTATACGATGGAAGACGGCGCCCGCGACAAGGTAGGCACGGAGATCACCCTGTTTCTCGGGGAGGACAGCCTGGAGTTCGCCAACGAATACCGTGCCCGGGAGGTCATTGAGAAATATTGCTCTTTCATGCCGGTGAACATCTACCTCTCCAAGGCCAACGCCGAGCAGCAGTACGAGACCATCGACGAGTCGGAGCTGCGGGAGGACGACGTGATTGTGGAGCGCATCCACGAGGACGCCAGGACCGAGGAGAAGGAAAATGAGAACGGCGAGAAGGAAGTCGTGGAGGTATCTCCGGCCCGGGAGCGCGTGAAGATCAACAAACGCCCTGTCTCATTAAGCGACACCCATCCGCTGTGGGCAAAGCACCCCAACGACTGCACCGTCGAGGAATATAAGGAGTTTTACCGCAAGGTATTCCTGGATTACAAGGAACCCCTGTTCTGGATCCACCTGAACATGGATTACCCCTTCAACCTCAAAGGAATCCTCTACTTCCCGAAGATCAACACGGAATACGATTCCATTGAGGGCACCATCAAGCTGTACAATAACCAGGTGTTCATCGCGGATAATATCAAGGAAGTCATTCCGGAATTTCTGATGCTGCTCAAAGGCGTCATCGACTGCCCGGATCTGCCCCTGAACGTATCCAGGAGCGCGCTGCAGAATGACGGCTTTGTAAAGAAGATTTCCGATTATATCACAAAGAAGGTGGCCGACAAACTCACCGGTATGTGCAAGACGGACCGGGAGGATTATGAGAAATACTGGGACGATATCAGCCCCTTCATCAAGTACGGCTGCATCAAGGACACGAAATTTGCCGAGAAGATGACGGACTATGTGCTGTACAAAAACCTGGACGGCAAGTATATGACCAGCAAGGATCTGCTGGAAGAAGTGCAGAAGAAGGCGGAGGCGGAGAAAGCCGCCGGGGCCGGGGAACCTGTCCCCGCAGACGCCGCTTCGGAGGGTGAGGCGGCAACAGAAGCCGGCGGGGCGATCGGCAGCGAAACCGGTGAACCCGTTTCCGGCGATGAAGCGAAGACCGGCGAGGTAATCGACAGTGAAACAGGGGAACCCGTTTCCGGCGGCGATTCATCGGATGCAGAAAGCGCGGACACCGACAGCGCGGATGAAGAGAAAGAACCGGAGCGTCAGGTCATCTACTATGTGACGGACGAGGTGCAGCAGAGCCAGTACATCAATATGTTCCGGGAGAACGGCATGGACGCCGTCATCCTGCGCCACAACATCGATACTGCATTCATCTCCCACATGGAACAGATCAACGACAGGATCCGTTTCGAGCGCATTGATGCGGACGTGGACGCTTCCGTAAAGGAAGAGACCGATGAGGAGGCGACAAAAGAGACCACTGATACCCTGACGGAAGTTTTCCGCAAGGCGCTGGGCAAAGACAAACTGACGGTGAAGGTGGAGAAGCTGAAAAACAAAAATATTTCTTCCATGATCACCCGCTCCGAGGAAAGCCGCCGTATGCAGGAAATGATGAAGATGTATAATATGTCCGGCATGGATCCCTCCATGTTCGGCGGGGAGGAGACGCTGGTGCTGAACGCCAACAACAAGCTGGTACAGTATGTTGCGGCAAATAAGGATTCCGAGCATATCCCCATGATCTGTGAACAGCTCTACGACCTGGCTATGATCTCCCACAAGCCTCTGGAACCGGAGGAAATGACGAAGTTCATCGCCCGGAGCAACGAGATTCTGATGCTGCTGGCACAGTAAAAGGAGAATCCTCCATGGAAGAACAGGGCAGGCCCTTCGGCGGCATTTCAGGCAGCACCCTGAAGCTGATCGCCATTATCACTATGTTCATCGACCACACGGGAGCCACGGCGATATATGCCGTCACGCGGCTCCCTGCGGTCGCTGCGGACCCCGGACTGCGAAGCAGATGGCTGACCGTCTACAGCATTTCCCGGGATATCGGCCGTCTGGCCTTTCCCATCTTCTGCTTTCTGCTGGTGGAAGGATTCATTCACACCCGCAGCGTCAAAAGGTACGCAGGACGGCTGTTTTTGTTCGCCCTGATTTCCGAGATCCCCTTTGACATTGCCCTGAAAGGAAGCTGGTATTATCCTCAGAAGCAGAATGTGTATTTTACACTGCTGATCGGTCTGCTGGTGCTGACCGCCATCTCGTATTGCGAGCGAATACCAACGCCTGGCAGACAAAATAAAACCGCGGTGCGAAGTGATTCGCTCTGCCTTTCCCCCAACTGTGAAGGGCCGTCCGGTTTGCTTTATCTGCTTCCCTCTGCCCTTGCCGTCGCCGCCGGAATGTATCTCGCCAGTTTTATTGACACAGACTATAACTGCAAGGGCGTATTTCTGATCGCGGCGCTCTATCTGGTCCGACATAGCCGTCTTTTCCAGTGCGCCGCCGGAGCCGCCGCCACTGCCTGGGAGCTGCCCGCGCCCCTGGGTTTTATTCCGGTCTACCTGTACAATGGAAAGCGGGGCCTGCGGATGAAATACTTTTTTTACTGGTTTTATCCGGCGCATCTGATGCTGCTGTATGTGGTCACGAACCATGTGATCCCGGCGATCCTGCTGTAAAGCGGTGTTTAAATATTTAAAATTGGAATGAAAGGAGTCCTGCCCGGCATGAATAAAAGAGAGGTATCCGAAATCCGGCGGCTGTTCCACCCGGACCGCTGTCCCGTCACCCGCATCTGCGGCTGCTACGTGGATGGTGAGAAGAACAAAAAAACGACCATGAAAGAGGCGTTTCTCTCCCTCCCCGAGGAAGAGGCGTTTAAATATTCTGAGATATTCAGGAAAACGCTCTCCGGAACCATCGGCCGGAATCTGCTGGATATGGAATTTCCGCTGGCGGAAGAATCCGGGGGCGGCGCTCAGGAATATCTGATGAAACTGAAAGCCAGCGCCCTGCGCGACGACGATCTGCTGGCGGACTTCTATGACCGGGTCATCGAAACCTTTTTATGCCCGGAGAATTATTACATAGTGCTGATCCACGGAGCCTATGATATCCCGAAAAAAGCCTCCGACGGAATGGAGATGTTTGATGCCTCCGACGAGGTCTATGACTTCCTCCTCTGCTCCATCTGCCCGGTGAAGCTGACAAAACCGGGGCTTTGCTACAACGAGGGAACAAACAGCATTCAAGAACGGATCCGGGACTGGTTCGTGGAACCTCCCGCCGCCGGATTTCTCTTTCCGGCTTTCACAGACCGCCGCACGGACATTCACAGCCTCCTCTACTATTCCAGAGACCCGGAGGAACTGAATTCAGAATTTGCCCGTCTGCTGCTGGGCTGCGATCTGCCGCTCACCGCTTCCTCCCAGAAGGACACTTTCAACACCCTGGTGGCGAATACGCTGCAGAATGAATGCAGCTACGAAACAGTCAGGACGGTACACGAAAATCTGAACAACCTCATTGAGGAGCACAAAGACGATCCCGAACTTCTGACGCTGGACCGGGAGGATATGAAACGTCTCCTGGTCCAGAGCGGCGCGCCGGAGGAAGCGCTGGAGCATTTTGACGTGGAGTTTGAGCAGGCCGGAGGCGACAGCCATACCGCCCTGTACGTTTCCAATGTGACAAGCACCCGCCGGTTCGAGATCCGCACTTCGGACATTGTGATCCACGTAAAGCCGGACCGGGCGGATCGGATCGAGACCCGGATGATCGACGGACGGCCCTTCTTCGTCATCCCTGCGGACGATCCCGTGGAGGTCAACGGCATTCCGGTGAAAGCCGGAACAATGGGTGAGACGGAAAACGTCCCGTCCTCGCCTGCATTTACGCCCCCACGATCCCAAGCGCCTGCCCGATCAGATAAAGCGCCCCAAGCGCCCAGCTTGTGAACACGCCGTAGAGGATCACCGGCCCGGCGATGGTGAAAATCTTGCAGCCGATACCGAAGACCTGCCCTTCCTTCTTGTACTCCACCGCCGGGGAGGCCACGGAATTGGCAAAGCCCGTGATTGGAACCAGTGTTCCGGCGCCGCCGAACTTCGCCAGCTTCTGGTACAGATTCAGGCCTGTGAGCAGAACGCTCAGGAGCACCAGCCACAGGGAGCACCAGCTTCCCGCCGTCTCCTTATCCATCCCCAGATGATCGCACCAGTTCAGGATTCCCTGGCCAATGACGCAGATCGCCCCGCCGGTCACGAAAGCCTTGCACATATTCAGGGGCAGGCTGTGGGTAGGGGTCACCTGCTTCACATACTTCTGATATTCCTGCTGTTTTTTTTGTTTTAATACGTCCGCCATACGTTTTCCTTTCAAGAGTAGGTTTATTTCATTTCATTTTAGTATGGCATGATTTTCTGAAATTATACTATATGCTCAACCTCAGCGTTTCTCCTCTGAATCCGAAATGCCAGGCCGGCATTTCAGATTATCCGATTCATTGCAGCAGTTTCTCCCGGATGGTCCGAAGCACTCCGTCCTCTTCGCAGGAAGGCGCTTCATAGTTCGCCGCCTCCTTCAGGCGCGGATGGGCGTTTGCCACCGCATAGCTGTATTTCGCCTGGCGGATCATCCCGATATCGTTGCAGTTGTCTCCGAAAACCATGGTCTCATCCGCAGTTACATTTAAAAGCTTCTGCACCCTGGAAAGCGCGCTTCCCTTGTCGGAAGTCCTGCCCACGAAATCCACCCAGATCGCACCCGCCACCATCACATTCAGTTCCTGGCCGAACGCTTCCTTCAGTTCAGCCTCCAGCTCGTTGATGTGGTGTCCCCGGTAGATCGTGATCTTGTTCGTACGCTGGCAGTAGGGAATCAGATCCGGCACCAGGTCAAATTTCGCCCGGTAACCGTATTCCATCAGCTCCCGCACTTTACCGTCCTTCTCGATATAGAGCTGCTCCGGGACAGACAGCATGATCTCTCCGTCCTCGTAGGTGCGCAGATGCCGCACCAGACGCTGTGCCAGCTCCGGGTCAATGAAATTGCTGTACAGGTTTCGGTCATTTTGCATGATGACGGAGCCGTTTTCCGCGATAAACAGAATATCCTTCGCCACCGGTTCAAAGACGTGGCGCATACTTCCATACTGTCGGCCGCTGGCCGCCACAAACAGGATTCCCCTGTCCTTCAGGTCTCGGATCGCCTGATATATGTCCGGATTAATATGGTCTGTTCCCTCCGGAAGCAGCGTTCCATCAATATCTGATACTACCAGCTTAATCATTTTTTCCCTCCGCTTTTTCCATATGAGCTCTCATAATCTGATGGAACTGGCGGCCGCAGCGCTCCACCTCTCCCAGAACCGTGTCGATGCCCTGCTCCGTCTGCTGCCAGGTGTCGCGGGAAATACCCTTTGTCACCACCGGGCAGACGAGAAGCTCCGCCTCCGGGAACTGCTCCTGATAGTACATCAGGCAGCGGCGGGCATGGAATGCCTGACAGCAGATAATGCCCCGCCCCACCGGTATGTCCGACTCATCAAGCCGCCGCCTGGTGAAGATTGCATTCTCCCAGGTATAGGTCGCCTGCTCCTCCCGGATGATTGCCTCCTCTGGCACACCGTTTTTTAGCAGGACGTCGCAAAGAGAATCGCACTCTGTCCCGGATTTCCGTGCCGGATCCGCCTCCTCTTCTCCATCCAAAATGCTGTGCTTCCCGGAGGGAACCACATAAGGCGCCATGCCCCGGCGGTACAGCCTGGCCGCGCGGACCGCGATCTCCGGGCACGGTCCCCCCGGAACGAAAAGGACGTCCGCCCTCTCCGGCTTATCTTCTGCAAATATAAAGTCTGTTATACATTGATAAAATTTCATCCTGATCTCCATTCTGGCTGATTTTCCGGAACACAGGCTACAGGGAGAAGCCCCTTTTTACGCGGCATTTTCCTCCCGCCCGGGTCACGCCTTTCCGAGAAGACCAGCCTGGCGCAGAATATAATTCTTTCTCTCACAGCCATGCTTCCCGCAGAAGTCCGACCGCCCGGCGGATCTCATCCTCCTGCAAATTCGCGTATCCCAGGATCACCGTGTCATGTCTCTGTCCTCTGGCCTCCCCCACGAGATAGGAGGACAGGCCGTAGACGCCCACGCCCACGGACGCCGCCCGGCGGATGGCTTCCTCCTCCGTCATGCCGTTTGTGAAGGTCAGAAGAATATGGACCCCAGCGTGCTCCCCGCCGATCCGGCATATCTTCCGGAATGGTTTCAGTTCCTCCAGCAGCACATCGTGTCTGCCCTTGTAAACCGCCCGCATCCTGTTCAGATGGCGCTCATAATATCCCCGGCTCAGAAATTCGCAGATCAGCATCTGGTCTACCCGGGACACCGTGCAGGAAACCACCCGGCCCCGCTTCCGGTATACCTCCAGTAAATGCCGGGGCAGCACCATATAGCTGACGCGGATCGCCGGGGCAATGGACTTTGAGAAGGTACCGATATAGATCACCCGGTCATGGCGGTCGCTGCCCTGCAAAGCGGGAATGGGTTTTCCCTTGTACCGGAATTCGCTGTCGTAATCGTCCTCAATGATATACCGACCCGGTTCCTGCGCCGCCCATTCCAGAAGCTGCATCCGCCGTTTCATGGGCATGACGATGCCCAGAGGATACTGGTGGGAGGGCATCACATAGGCGATCTCCGCCTGAGTCCGGGCAAGCTGATCCACCCGCATCCCCGCCTCGTCCATCTCCACGATCCGAAGATCATTGGAGAGGTTGCGCAGCAGCTCGTAGGCCTTCCGGTAGGTGGGGCTTTCCATGGCGATCCTCCGCCCGGTGCCCAGCATACTGCAAAGCAACAGCAAAAGGAAATCGTTTCCGGCCCCGATGATGATTTGTTCCGGGGAGGCCTCCACGCCTCTGGCCTGCCGCAGATACTCCGCGATTATAGTCCGCAGCTTCAATTCTCCCTGGGGATCCCCAAGCTGAAACAGAAGACGCTTCTCTTCCAGCAGGATATTTTTGGCGAGTTTCCTCCAGGTATTCTGGGGAAAGCTGTTCAGATCCACGCCGTTCGGCGAAAAATCGTATGGGAGTTTTGTGGGCGTTTCCTCGGGGACGGGGCCGGGCTGTGACGGTTTCGTCTCCAGATGATACAGCCCTTCCAGTTCGCTGACAAAATATCCCTTGTATGGGACCGCCTCGATGTATCCTTCGGACACAAGCTGCTCGTAGGCCAGCCCCACGGTGGTCCGGCTGACCTGGAGATATTTTGCCAGATTCCTCGTAGAGGGCAGCCTCTTCCCGAAAGGCAGCCCTCCACTTTGAATTTCTTTCTTGATATACTTGTAGATCTGCTCGTAGAGCGGTGTGGATGTGTGCGCATCCAGATGGATCGTCAAATCGTTCATGGCCTTCCCCCGGCTTCCGGCAGCCGAAAAGAGCTTTTCAGGGACACAATGCGGTTAAATACCAGAGCCTCCGGCCTGGAATCCTTCGCGTCCACGCAGAAGAAACCCTGGCGCACGAACTGAAAGCTGTCATAGGGCTGCACCCTGGCAAGCAGCGGCTCTACCAGACAGTTTTTCAGCACCGTCAGCGAGTTTGGATTCAGGTTCATGGAACCGTCCTCCTCATTGTACACGCCCTTGTCCTCGTCGATGATGTTCTCGTACAGGCGAACCTCTGCCTGCACGGCGGTCTTTGCAGCCACCCAGTGGATCGTGCCCTTCACCTTGCGGCCGGTAAAGCCGGCGCCGCACTTCGTCTCCGGATCGTACGTACAGTGGATCTCTGTCACCTTGCCCGCTTCGTCCTTTTCAAAGCCGACGCATTTCACAAAGTACGCGCCCATCAGCCGCACCTCGTTTCCGGGGAACAGGCGGAAATATTTCCGCGGCGGATTTTCCATGAAATCTTCCCGGTCAATGTAAAGTTCCCGGCCAAAGGGAACTTTTCGCATCCCCAGCTCCGGATTCTCCAGGTTCATCTCCACATCCAGTTCTTCCATCTGATCTTCCGGATAATTGTCAATGATCAGCTTCACCGGATCCAGTACCGCCATCATGCGGGGCCGTTTCATCTTCAGATCCTCCCGGATGCAGTATTCCAGCATAGGGTAATCCACAATGCTGTTGCTCTTGCTGACGCCGCACAGATCCACGAATTTCTGAATCGATTCCGGCGTATAGCCCCGGCGGCGCAGCGCCGCGATGGTAACAAGCCTGGGATCGTCCCAGCCGTCCACCACGCCGTCCTCCACCAGACGCTTGATATAGCGCTTGCCGGTGACCACGTTCTTCAGATACAGCTTGGCAAATTCGATCTGCTTCGGCGGCATCTCATATTCCATTTCCCGGACAACCCAGTCATACAGCGGGCGGTGATCCTCAAACTCCAGGGTGCAGATAGAATGCGTGATTCCCTCGATGGCATCCTCAATGGGATGGGCAAAATCATACATGGGATAGATGCACCATTTATCCCCGGTATTGTGATGGCTCATATGCGCCACCCGGTAGATCACCGGATCGCGCATATTGATGTTCGGGGAGGCCATATCAATCTTCGCCCGGAGCACTCTCGCGCCGTCCTCATACATACCGTTCTTCATATTTTCAAAAAGCTTCAGGTTTTCTTCGACGCTGCGGCTGCGGTAGGGGCTTTCTTTCCCCGGCTGCGTCAGCGTACCCCGATACGCCCGGATCTCCTCGGCGGTGAGATCACAGACAAAGGCCTTTCCCTTTTTGATCAGCTTTACAGCCGCCTCATACATCTGCTCAAAGTAATCGGAGGCAAATAAGACCTCGTCCCCGAAATCCGCGCCCAGCCACCGTACATCCGCCACGATGGACTCCACAAACTCTGTCTTCTCCTTGGTAGGGTTTGTGTCGTCAAAGCGCAGATTGAATTTTCCATTATATTTCTTCGCCAGCCCGTAGTTCAAAAGGATGGACTTGGCATGTCCGATATGCAGATAACCGTTGGGTTCCGGCGGAAACCGGGTGCAGACCGTAGCGCAGTGTCCCTCCGCCAGATCCCTGTCTATGATCTGCTCAATAAAATTCTTTGATACCACTTCTTCTCTTTCCGTTTCCATTCTTTTCCTCCTGTAACGCCGAATTACTTATCACATCATAGCACAGGTTATCCGAAAAAACAACTGAACTACTTCTTTTCGCTGAAATAACCGTCGATCCCGTCCGCGATCCCATTGACCATTTTTTCCTGCATGGCGCTATCCTGCATCAGAAGATCGTCCGATTCGTTCGTCATAAATCCCATCTCCAGGATCATTACCGGAATTTTACTCCAGTTGATGCCGGTCATGTTGTCGTAATACTGGACGCCGAGAGAGAGAAACCCCGTCTCTTCACAGTACGCATTCAGAATATTCTCCGCCAGAAGATAGGACTGCGCCGCCAGTTCCCCCACATACGGATTGGCGGCGGAGGGAACCATCGCCAGCGCGCCGCTGACAGAAGCGTCCTCCGAACCGTTGGCATGGATGCGGACGAAAATGTCCCCGCCCTCCTCATACGCCATCAGAGCCCGCTGCGCGTTGCTGATTGCCGTATCGTTGTCCTTTCGGGTCAGCACCGCCTCGTATCCCCTGTCCTCCAGTTCCTCCCCTAGCAGCAGAGAAATGTCCAGATTAAGCTGGTACTCCGGCGTCCCGCTGCGGGAGCCACAGGTTCCCGTGCTGGCCTTCGCTTTCATCTCAGAGGAGCCCGGTCCGATCGGCTCTGTACCGCTCATATCCACCCCGCTCCCCTGATGGCCGGGATCGATCACCACGGTATATTTTCCGGCCGTATCCGTTTCAGTTTCTTCTGTTTCTTCTGTTTCTCCCGGTTTTTCCGGCTCTCCGGTTTCGCCCGTGCTTCCTGGCTCTGCCTCCCTGGCGCTTCCGGCCTGCAACGGTTCATTCTGTACCTCCTCCGCCCATGCAGGATTCACGAATCCAGGCGTTTCAAACCGGACGCATACAACAGCCAGAACACAGAGGGTAAAACCCAGAATACGGATCCATTTCTTTTTCATCGGTTTCCTCCTCATGTGGCGCAGACCTGTTCTACAGCAGGTTCGCAATCCCGGGCATCCGGCCCGCGCATCCGCTGCTGAATCCCATTATATTGACCGCGCCGTCCTTCGTCAAGGACGCTTCCCTTCCATTTTTTGCAGTCTTCCCATTAATATTTCCCGTCAAAAAAGCAATTTTAAATTTCCCTGCTGTAAAAACCGCTTTTTATGTGCTATGATAATACAAGAAAATACAATGGAGGCCAGCAATGAAATACTGTTTTATAATTAATCCCGCCTCCGGTTCCGGCCGGGGCAGAAGCGTTTGGCAAACAGTGGAGAGGGAACTGAACCGCCTGGGAGTGGATTACCGCGCGTTTCTGCTTTCGGGCCGGGGCGAGGCCGGAAATCTGGCCGCCTCCCTCTCAAAGGGAGACCGAAATTCGCCCTGCACACTGGTGGTGGTGGGTGGCGACGGCACCATCAATGAGGTCCTGAACGGACTGAGCGCTTTTAAAAATATTACGTTTGCCTGTATTCCCACCGGTTCCGGCAACGATTTTGTCCGGGGGCTGGGTCTGGAGAGAGATCCGGTGAAAGCGCTCCATATTGTTCTGAACCCACAGAAAACCGTACCCATTGATATCGGGATCTCCCTTTACGGCAGCGCGCCCGGATCTGGCAGGAACATATCCAAGTCCGGCGGAAGCGCTCCCGAGTCCGCATCCGTCACCGGCCTCTACGCGGTAAGCGCCGGGATCGGCTTTGATGCCGCGGTGTGCAATTCTGTGCTGGATTCCGGGCTCAAAAGATTTCTGAATCTGTTTCATTCCGGCAAGGCCGTATACCTTTTCACGGCCCTCTGGCAGCTTTTTACCATGGATCGCCAGCCGCTTACAATCCGCACGGATGGCGGGGAATCCCATACATATGAGAAATGCTATTTTGCAGCCGCCATGAATCTGCCTTACGAGGGCGGGGGATTTAAATTCTGTCCCGAAGCCGATCCCTCCGACGGAGCCATTGATCTGTTTGTGGCCCATGGCATCTCCCGGCTGCGTGTGCTCACCCTTTTGCCCCTGGCCTTTTCCGGCAGGCATATGGGCGCCCGGGGAATTGAGATTCTGCGCTGCAGAAAAGCGGAAATAAAAAGCCCGGAACCCATGTGCGTCCATACGGACGGGGAGATCCCGGGATTCTACGATACGGTCACTTTTTCTCTGCGGCAGGAAAAACTGCCTGTGATCCGCGCATAGCAGGGCAAATGAAATATCCCTGCTGTGCCCGGCGCGGCTCTTTTTCAGTTAAAGCCCACAAATTTTCGCGCCAGCTTGTAGCCGCCGATGGAAACGCTTCTTCCGAAGCGGCCCGGCAGATTCATGGCGATCCCGAACAGCCCGAAACGGATCGTCCGGTACATCTCCGGGTATTTTTCTTTCAGATAGTCCCATACATCCTTTTTCTTTGCCAGGGCCTCCTGTGTGCCGGAGATGATCAGCATGATGGAGGTAACGGTCATAATATTGGTCAGATAAATGGTCATGTATTTTTTGAGACGGGCGCTCTTTTCCCCGAAATCCACGGCGGCCATCCCGTCGATCATAATCTTGTTGACCCGGATCTGCTGGTCGATGCGGCTGATCATCACCGATTCATTGACGGACTGATCCTCCCGGCCAATGAAATAGTGATAAAGGTTCACATCCATGTAGTAAAGCCGTTCTGCAAAGGGCAGCGGCTGGAACGCAAAAATGTTGTCCACATAAAAGGTATGCTTCGGCAGCTCCAGTCCGCAGTCCCTCAAAAGCTGCGTGCGGTAAAAAATATTATGCATCAGGATGTACTGGGTCTTCCGCATATGCCGCATATCGTCCCAGGCAAACACCTCGTTGCGGGGAAAAACGTTCGGAAAGCGCATAAGCCTTTTGTGACGTGCTCCGGCCTTGTCATAAACGAAGTTTGCCAGAAGCATATCCACGCCGCCCTCCTCCTCAAGCTCTTTCATGCGCTGCACGATCTGGGAGAGCGCCCTGGTATTCACCCAGTCGTCGCTGTCCACCACCTTGTAATACACGCCGGTGGCATTGCGCAGGCCGGCGTTCACCGCCTCCCCGTGGCCTCCGTTCTCCTGATGGACGGCCTTGATGCGCCCCGGGTATCTGGCCGCATAGCTGTCCGCAATCTGAGGAGTCCTGTCCTTTGTGGAACCGTCGTCCACGATGAGGATTTCCACATCCTCCCCCGCCGGGAGGATGGATTCAATGCACTTTTCCATATACGCTTCTGAATTATAGCATGGTATTGCAACGGATAATATCTTCATTCTCTTTTCTTTTCTCTTTCCTTTTCGGTTTCCTGTATCTGTGCATATTTTTCCTGTCCGAGCCGGATGCTGAGATACTTTGTGTACGCCGCAAACGCGGCGGGGATCGGATATTCCCGCTCCGTGCGGGAGGGTTCTATAAACAGGATCTCCGAAGATCCTGTTCCCCGGTCTGCTTCAGAATTGCCGGGAAATTCCGTTTCTCCTTCCGCCGCAGAGTTTCCGGGCGTCCGGTCCACATCCTCCACCAGGATCAGATAACCGATCATCCGCCACTCGATGTGGCTGAAGATATGCTTCGCCTCCGGCAGGGATGTGATGCGGATCGGAGAAAACCCCCATTTCTTCACCACGTCAAGCGCTTCCCCGGAGGATAACCATCCTTCCGCGTTAGGCAGTTCATAGAGTCCGGCCAGAAGTCCTCTCTCAGATCTTCGCCGCACGGCGCCATGGACGCTGTCCCGGATCACCAGCACAGTCCGCTTCTCCATCCGGCGCTCCTTTTTGGGCGCTTTTACCGGAAGTTCCATCTGACAGGACGTCTCGTTGGCATAGCAGATGGATTTCACCGGGCAGTTTCCGCAGTCCGGCGCGCCCCCCGGCAGACAGACTATGGCTCCCAGCTCCATCAGGGACTGGTTGAAGGTTCCCGGCAGATTAAAGCCAGGTTCATCCCCCGGGAAATAACTTCCCAGCGGCTTATCCTCATACTCCGAAACCGGTTCCGCGCCACAGGACGCTGCGGCTGTATCTCCGCCGCACTTTCGGATCATCACATCCTGCAGCAGCGCCTCAAACCGGCGTTTTACCGGCTGTCTGGAAATATCCCCCCGGTTTCCGGTGATCCGGCTGACCACGCGGAGCACGTTGCCGTCCACCGCCGGAACCATCTTCCCGTAGGCGATGGAAGCGACGGCCCCGGCGGTATAGCTGCCAATACCGGGAAGCCCAAGAAGCTCCTCATAATCCTCCGGAAGCCTGCCCCCGTACCGTTCCATGACGATCCCGGCGGCTTTCTGCATATTTCTCACGCGGCTGTAATACCCCAGGCCCTCCCACAGCTTCAGCAGGCGGTCACCGGGGCATTCTGCCAGAGAAAGCACATCCGGCAGCGCCTCCATAAAGCGCCGATAATACGGTTTCACCGCCTCCACCCTGGTCTGCTGCAGCATGATCTCCGACACCCAGACCCGGTAGGCCCGGTCCCCCGGGGATGCCGGCCTCATACCGGCGTCTTCCTTTGCCCGGGGCAATGCAGACCGGCGCCGGTCACCCCAAACCGGAGTTTCCCGCCAGGGAAGTACCCTGGCATTCTCCAGAAACCATGCAAGGAGCGGCTCAAAAATACGGTTCAGTCTCTCCGTATCCATTTCCTTTTCGTCTGGTCGCAAATTCTTCATTTTCTTATCATACCACTTTTGCATCCAAAACAAAAGGGGAAAATGCGGCGTATCCGTCCAAAGAGAATGAAGCGGAAATTACGTGGTGATAAACGTGGAATATCCCTGCCGCCGCAGCGACTCCTCCATCCGCACCGCATTGTCCAGTTGGCGGAAGGCTCCGACCTGTACCTTATAGTAATTATCTTCCCGCAGAATATATGCCGGAAAATTCTGGCTCAGAAGCTGATAGAGCAGATCTTCCGCATATTCCCTGCGCCGGAACGCGCCTGTCTGCACCCGGTAATATTTTTCCTGGGCCTGAATCTGCCCCCGGCCCAGCGTCTTTAAAATTCCGTCGGCGATGGCCTGTGCGATCGCGTCAAACTGCTGGTCGAACAGTTCGTTGTCTGCCTCTGTGTTGAGAAAGCCCGTCTCCACCAGCACCGCCGGCATCTGGGATCTGCGCAGGATCACAAGCCCCGGGCGCTCCTTGACGCCCAGATTGCGAAAGCCCACCTGCTCCAGCGCCTCGTTGATGTTGTCAGCCAATTCCACTTTCTCCCCATTCAGATCGTAGACCAGCGATTCCACCCCCGAATACTGATTCGCCACCGGGCTGGAATTGCGGTGAAAGGAGATCAGAAAATCCCCGCCCTCCCGGTTGGCAATCTGCGCTTTCTGAAGAGGCGTGTCGTACACGTCCTCCGTCCGGGTAAAGGCCACATCCACTCCGTTATTTTCCAGGATCTGACCAACTGCCAGGGCCAGGCGAAGGTTGTCGTCCTTTTCCTGCCTTCCCCCGTACACAGCCCCAGGCTCCGGTCCGCCGTGTCCCGCGTCCAAAACTACCTTGCTCGCCATAATAACTCCTACTGCTGCCTTTACTGTATTATATGCGCAGGACTCAGGGTGGGTGCGCATCCGGACCAGCTGCGGACTTACCTCATTGAAAGCAGTTTTCCCCAAAATCAGTGTGCCTTCCTATCGCAAAAACACGGTATATTATAAATATAATAATCCGGGAAAGACCTGTCAGTGAAAGCATTAGGAAAGGGGCTGCAGCAACAGCCCCCTTCCTATGGATCCGGATTACTTTGTCCTGAACATGGATTATTTGTAATTTACGATCTGGCCGAATTCTTCCTTGAGGGAAGCGCCTCCCACCAGGCCTCCGTCGATGTCTGCCTGGGCAAACAGATCCGGAGCAGTCTTGGCATTCACGGAACCGCCGTACTGGATGCGGATTGCCGCCGCCGTAGCCTCGTCGTAAATCTCAGCGATGCACTTGCGGATCCCGGCGCAAACCTCCTGCGCCTGCCCGGTAGTGGCCGTCTTGCCGGTACCGATGGCCCAGATCGGCTCGTAAGCGATCACTGCGCTCTTCGCCTGATCTGCGGTGACATTCAGAAATCCGACCTTCACCTGCTGGCGGATCCAATCCATTGTGATGCCCTGCTCTCTCTGCTCCAGAGACTCGCCGCAGCACATGATCGGCGTGATGCCATGCTCAAATGCTTTCAGCATCTTCCTGTTGACGGCCTCGCTGGTCTCGGCGAAATATTCTCTCCTCTCGGAATGGCCGAGAACGACGTATTTCACCCCTGCGTCCGTGAGCATTGCCGGAGCGATCTCTCCCGTGTATGCCCCCTTCTCCTCGAAGTACATATTCTCAGCGCCAACCTGAATGTTGGAGCCCCTGGCCGCCTCGATCACCGGAATGATATCAATGGCCGGTACACAGAACACCACGTCCACTTCATCGTTTGCCACAAGGGGCTTCAGCGTCTCAACCAGCTTTACAGCCTCGCTGGGAGTCATGTTCATTTTCCAGTTGCCTGCGATAATTTTCTTTCTTGCCATTTTTCTATCCTCTTTTTTCTTATAAAATAATCAGCGGCTTCCCCTTACTTATCGTTGGCTGCCGCTACGCCCGGAAGTTCCTTGCCCTCCAGGAATTCAAGGGAAGCGCCGCCGCCGGTGGAAATGTGGCTCATCTTGTCGCCAAAGCCGAGCTGGTTCACCGCCGCTGCGGAGTCGCCGCCGCCGATGATGGTGGTCGCGTCTGTCTCAGCAAGGGCTTTTGCCACGGCAATGGTGCCCTTTGCAAGGATCGGGTTTTCAAATACGCCCATGGGACCGTTCCATACAACGGTCTTGGCCGTTTTGACAGCCCCGGCATAAAGCTCTGCAGTCTTCGGGCCGATGTCCATGCCCATCTTGTCCGCCGGAATCGCCGAAGCGTCAACTACTTCCGTCGCGATCTCTGCGTCTATGGGATCCGGGAACTCTGCGGTAACCACCGTATCGATGGGAAGAAGCAGCTTCTTGCCCAGCTTCTCCGCTTTCTCCATCATCTCTTTGCAGTAATCGATCTTGCTGTCGTCCACCAGAGAGGTGCCGATCTCATAGCCTTTTGCCTTCAGAAACGTATAGGCCATGCCGCCGCCGATAATCAGGGTATCGCATTTCTCCAGAAGATTGGAGATCACGTTCAGCTTGTCCGCTACCTTTGCGCCGCCCAGAATGGCAACGAAAGGTCTCACCGGATTCTCCACCGCATTGCCCAGGAAATCGATCTCCTTCTGCATCAGATAGCCCACAACAGCGGTCTTGATATATTCCGTAACGCCCACATTGGAGCAGTGCGCCCTGTGAGCAGTACCGAATGCGTCGTTTACGAATACATCCGCCAGGGAAGCCAGTTCCTTGCTGAACGCCTCGCCGTTCTTGGTCTCTTCCGCACGATAACGGGTGTTCTCAAGAAGAACCACATCCCCGTCCTTCATAGAGGCAACTGCCGCGATCGCGTTTGGCCCAACCACCTCCGGATCAGCCGCAAACTTTACTTCCTGTCCCAGAAGTTCCGACAGACGGGCTGCCACCGGCGCCAGGGAAAGCTCCGGCTTCGGCTCTCCCTTGGGTTTACCAAGATGCGAGCAAAGGATCACCTTGCCGCCATCGCCGATCAGCTTTTTAATTGTGGGAAGCGCGGCCACCAGACGGTTCTCGTCGGTGATCCTGCCGTCTTTAAGGGGTACATTGAAATCACATCTGCAAAGAACCCGCAGGCCCTTCACATTGATATCGTCAACAGATTTTTTATTTAATCCCATGATTATTTCCTCCTGATTTTAGATTGCCGGAGCTATTCTGCCGCCGGTTTTGACCTTTCATAAAAAGAGGCCCGGCCCAATCAGACCGGACCCCTGTAGGTCATACTACTATTTCTGCGCTTCTCATTGCTTACGCAAGCTCCGCGAAATACTTGATGGTGCGGACCATCTGGCTTACGTAGGAGTTCTCATTGTCGTACCAGGAAACAACCTGTACCTGAGAAGTGCCGTTGTCCAGATTGCAAACCATCGTCTGGGTGGAATCAAACAGGGAGCCGTATGTCATGCCGATTACGTCAGAGGATACGATCTCGTCTGTGTTGTATCCGAAGGACTCGCTTGCCGCTGCCTTCATAGCTGCGTTGATACCCTCAACCGTAGCCTCTCCCTTAACAACCGCGTTCAGGATCGTGGTGGAACCGGTGGGGGTGGGAACACGCTGTGCAGCGCCGATGAGTTTGCCCTTCAGTTCCGGAATAACAAGGCCGATTGCCTTTGCAGCGCCGGTGCTGTTGGGAACGATATTGACAGCGCCCGCACGGGATCTTCTCAGGTCGCCTTTTCTCTGCGGTCCGTCAAGGATCATCTGATCGCCGGTGTAAGCATGGATCGTGCACATGATACCGGTCTCGATGGGAAGATAGTCGTTGAGAGCCTTAGCCATCGGAGCCAGGCAGTTGGTGGTACAGGAAGCTGCGGAGATAACCGTGTCTTCTTTTTTCAGGGTCTCATGGTTTACATTGTAAACGATGGTCGGAAGGTCGTTGCCTGCCGGAGCGGAGATGATTACTTTCTTTGCGCCCGCCTGAATATGAGCCATTGCCTTCTCCTTAGAGGTGTAGAAACCGGTACATTCCAGAACTACGTCTACCCCAAGTTCGCCCCAGGGAAGTTTGGAAGCGTCCGCTTCTTTGTAGATCGTAATGCTTTTGCCGTCAACAACAATGTTGTCCTCGCCTGAGGATACCTTGTCAGCCAGCGCATATTTGCCCTGAGAAGAGTCATACTTTAACAGATGGGCGAGCATCTTCGGGCTGGTCAGATCGTTGATCGCAACAACTTCGTAACCTTCAGCATTAAACATCTGTCTGAATGCCAGACGGCCAATACGTCCAAATCCATTAATTCCAACTTTTACTGCCATGATTACAATTCCTCCTAAATGTGATTTTGATTAGGTTCTTGCCGGGGTATGATTACAGTTTGTTAAAAAATCCCCAACCTAACTGTTATTCTAACCAATTTGTTCCAAAATTTCAAGAGGTAATCTGTATCTGGCGCCAAATTTTGTGGACTTTTTTTATCGCATCCTGTATTATGGATTTGAAACAGGCAAATCGCTTCGTTTCAGCGCGCCATAACCGCAGATTTACCGGGCCGCAGGCGCAAACAGGCCCGTCAGGAGAAAAAATATGCTTCCTTTCAGATTTTCAGAAAAAACAGATCAGAAAACAGCCCCCAGGATCCGCTATGACTGCCATCTCCATTCAGATTTTTCCGGAGACAGCGATACGCCCTGTGAGATGCAGGTCCGGCGGGCGCTGGAGCTGGGGCTGTCCGGCCTTTGTTTTACGGAACACCATGACCCGGACTACCCGCCGGATGAAGGGATCGGTTTCACGGTGAATTTCGCGGATTACTTTGCCAGAATGCAAAAGATACGGGAGCAGTTTGCAAACCGGATCCGGATCGGCATCGGCATGGAGTTCGGCATCCAGCCCCATCTGGGCGGCGTCCTTTTGGAGCTGTCCGGGCGCTGGCCCTTTGACTTTATCATCGCCTCCCAGCATATCCTGGACGGCAAAGACCCCTATGATCCCGCTTATTTTGAGGGCCGCAGTGAGGAGGAATGCTACCGGGAATTTCTGGCTGCGCAGCTTGACACCCTGAAGCTGCTTCCCCTCTCCGGCTTCGACACTCTGGGCCATATGGATTACATTGTGCGCTATGGCCCGAACCGCAACCGTTTTTATTCCTATAAGAAATATGCGGATGTGATCGATCCGCTCCTGCGTTTCCTCATCGACAACGGCAAATGTCTGGAGGTGAACACCGGCGGACTGAGATACGGTCTGGGCGAAACGAATCCCTGCACGGATGTCCTGCGCCGCTACCGGGAACTGGGTGGAGAAATGATCACAGTCGGCTCCGACGCCCATGAGCCACGCTGGCTCGCCCATGATTTTGACCGGACCGCAGACCTTCTGACGGAGCTTGGCTATAAATACTACACCGTATTTGAGCGGCATAAACCGCGTCAGATCAGGCTATAACGCAAAAAGGGAGACGCTGTCCGCCGCCGTCGTCCGATAACCGGCGCTGCCTTCCGGAACAGGAGCAGGCTGCAGAAGGATTTACATCCCCACACTTTCGTTAAGCTCTGCCAGCGCGCTCCCCAGCGCATTATAACAAAGAAACGCGTCGCTGATGTGATATAATTCCGTCTGAGGATCCGACGCCCAACCGGCGGTCACGAGAATATATTCCCTGCCGTCAATCTCCGCCATGGATGCCAGACAGTGTCCCGCCTCGCCGGTGTAGCCGGTCTTGCCGCCCAGGATCTCTCCCCCGGTCACTGCGGAGGTCTCCATCTCCTTAAACATACTGCTCTCAAAGGTGAGCCCCTCCGGGTGGACGTCCGTGGCCCCGGAGGTGTGGCTTTTCGTGGTAAACACCGTATAAAAAGTCTTATTGTCGAGTGCCTCCCTCAGGATTTGCGCGATTTCGGCCACCGTGGAATACTGGTCGTCGTCATGCAGGCCCGTGCAGTTGGTAAAATGGGTGCTTGTAAGCCCCATCTTCCGCACCCGCTCATTCATCAGTTCCACAAAGGCGCTCTCTGATCCGGCTGCCTGCAGGGCAAGCTGCACACAGCACTCGGCTCCGGAAGGAAGCAGCGCCCCATAGAGGAGATCCCGGATCACTGCTTCCTCACCCGGTTCATATCCTGCCCTGGAGGCGTCCGCCGCATACAGTGCATCGTATATACCGGCATCCATGGTGACCGTGGCATTGAGATTCTTGATATTCCCGATCGCAGTCAGCACGGTCATAATCTTTGTCATGGACGCAGGATAAATGATCTCGTCGCTCTTCTTTGAGGATAATACTTTCCCGGTTTTTTTATCCATGAGGATCGCATAAGGGCTGTCAAGCTGCTCCATGTCCACCGTCACTTCGGGGGCGGACGAACCGCCGGCCGCTCCCTTATACAGGATCAGCGTCCCTCCCAGGCAGACGGCCACCAGCACGAGAAAGAATATAAAGTATGCCGTCAGCATCCAGCTTTTTCTGTTTCTTCTGTTTCTTCTGTTTCTTCTGCGCCTTCTCATCATAGTAAACTCCGGATAATCGTTCCGTATATAAAAAACAGCCTGTTTCTTTTTCAAAAAAGCCAGGCCTGCCCTGTTACCCTGCGCATCTGGGGCAGATATTTTTTACGCCCATGAAAAGGACACAGAGGAACGCTTTACTGTCTTAGCATTGCCTCACGATCGTCCCGCCGCCGGCCACATAGTCGCCGTCGTAAAAGACCACCGCCTGTCCCGGCGTCACCGCCCGGACCGGCTCGTCAAAAATCACTTCCGCCATATCCTCCCCGATCTTGCGGACACGGGCCTTTGCGCCCCGATGATTGTACCGGATTCTGGCCGTCACAGGCATATCCTCCTCAAAATCGGGAACGCTCATATAATTGAGCCTGGTACAGATAAGACGGTCGGTGTACACGTCTTCGCTCTCACCGATCACCACCTCGCCTGTCTCCGGGCGGATTTCGACTACATACACCGGGCGCCCCAGGGCCAGGTTCAGGCCTTTGCGCTGGCCCACCGTATAGTGGGTGATCCCCTTATGACGGCCGAGCACCCGGCCGTCTGTGGAGACAAAATTTCCCTCCCGGGCAGCCTGTCCGCTGTTCTCGTCAATAAAGCGGGCGTAATCCCCGTCCGGCACAAAGCAGATCTCCATGCTGTCCGGCTTGTGGGCCACAGGCAGACCGATCTCTTCGGCGATCTGCCGGATACGGTCTTTTCCGTAATCCCCCACCGGCATCCGGGTACGGGCAAGCTGCTCCTGGGTCAGATTGTACAGCGCGTAGGTCTGATCCTTCGCCGCAGACGCCGAGCGCTGGATGGCATACCTTCCCCCGGGCAGCCGGGCAATTCTCGCATAATGGCCGGTGGCGATATAATCCGCGCCGATCTGCAGGCTGCGCGCAAGCAGGGACTCCCATTTCACATACCGGTTGCAGGCGATACATGGATTCGGAGTGCGTCCGGCAAGATATTCTTCCATGAAATACCGGATCACCTTCTCCTGAAATTCCTCCCGGAAGTTCATCACATAGTGTGGGATTCCCAGCTTCGCGGCCACACGCCGGGCGTCCTCCACGGCGCTCAGACCGCAGCAGCCGCCGTTTTCGCTGACCGCATCCTCCTCCTCTTTCTGCCAGATCTGCATCGTGACGCCGATCACATCATATCCGGCCTCCTTCAGCAGCCACGCCGCAACGGAGGAATCCACGCCGCCAGACATACCGACAACGATTTTTTCCTTTGCCATGAATCAATAATCCTCTTCCTCTTCGCCCTCACTGATATCGGATTTGGGTTTGGAAAGCCCCTCGATCCTGACGCCGTTCTTCTCAGCATAATCCCAGAGCGCCGCATGAATCGCCTCCTCCGCAAGCAGGGAGCAGTGTACCTTCACCGGGGGAAGCCCGTCCAGGGCCTCCATCACCGCCTTGTTTGTGACCTCCAGAGCCTCCTGGACTGTCTTCCCCTTTACCAGTTCGGTCGCCATGCTGCTGGTAGCCACGGCTGCCCCGCAGCCGAAGGTCTTGAATTTGCAATCCCGGATCACTCCGTTGTCATCAATATCCAGATACATCCTCATAATATCGCCGCACTTCGCGTTGCCCACGGTACCCACGCCGCTGGCGTTCTCGATCTCTCCCACATTTCTGGGATTCTGAAAATGTTCCATAACCTTTTCTGAGTACATAATCTGATTCCTCCAAATCTATTCCATTCTCTCTTTTCACTTTGTCCTATGCCTGCGCAGGCGCCTCTTTGCGAACCGTCTCCGGTCAGATATTCCGGCAGGTTTACTTCTCGCGGGACTTCTTTACGAAATCCTCATAGAGGGGGGACATACTGCGCAGACGTTCCACAATGCCTGTCACTTTGTCGATCACATAATCAATATCTTCCCTGGTGGTGTCCGCGCCCAGCGTCAGCCGAAGGGAACCGTGGGCGATCTCATGGGGCAGGCCGATTGCCAGCAGCACATGAGAGGGATCCAGGGAGCCGGAGGTACACGCGGATCCGCTGGAACCGCAGATTCCTTCCATATCCAGCATGATCAGCAGGGATTCTCCCTCAATGAACTGGAAACTGAAATTTGCATTGTTGGGCAGACGTTTTGTGCGGTGCCCGTTCAGTCTTGTATAGGGGATCTCCTTCAGGACCCGGTCGATCAGATAATCCCGAAGCTCCGCCTCTTTCGCGGTGCGCTCCTCCATGGTCTCCACCGCGATCTGGGCGGCCTTCCCGTAACCCACGATGCCCGGCACATTCTCCGTTCCGGCACGGCGCTTACGCTCCTGTGCGCCTCCATGTATAAAGGAACGGATCTTTACGCCCCTGCGGATATAGAGAAATCCGATGCCCTTTGGCCCGTTCAGCTTATGGCCGCTGGAGCTGAGCATATCAATGTGCAGTTCATCGACATTGATGGGAAGCTGCCCGTAGGCCTGCACCGCATCCGTGTGGAACAGAATGCCGTGCTTCTTAGCCAGCTCGCCGATCTCTCTGACGGGCTCGATGGTTCCGATCTCGTTGTTTGCAAACATTATGGAAATCAGGATCGTGTCAGGACGGATGGCTTTTTCAAGCTGATCCAGCTTTACCACGCCGTTCTCATCCACGTCCACGTAGGTCACCTCATAGCCCTGCTTTTCCAGATATTCACAGGTGTGCAGTACGGCGTGATGCTCGATCTTCGAGGTGATGATATGCTTCCCCTTTGAGCCATACGCCTCCGCCGTGGCCTTCAGCGCCCAGTTGTCGGCTTCCGAGCCTCCCGCCGTGAAATAGATTTCCTCCGGCCTGGCCCCGATGGTGCCCGCGATGATCTCTCTGCTTGCATTGATGGCCTCCTTGCTCTTCGTGCCGATGCTGTAGATGCTGGACGCGTTGCCGTAACACTCCGTAAAGTAGGGCATCATGGCCTCCAC
Source organism: uncultured Lachnospiraceae bacterium (assembly GCA_964591265.1). GTDB lineage: Bacteria > Bacillota > Clostridia > Lachnospirales > Lachnospiraceae > Choladousia. The sequence continues at coordinate 119,537 of CAZQAB010000001.1, read as the reverse complement.
CACGGCCTGGGAGGTCTGGGTTGTTGCTGCATTGTCAAGATAAATTAGTCTCTCCATTCTGATTCTCCTTTTATATCCGCCTAGCCGGAACAGCTCTTATCACTGTAATCCACCGGCTGGCCTGTTCCTTTTTGCTGTGCTTTTTTGCTTTCCTCCACGAGCTGACTGATCATCATCTCGTCAACCGTCCTCGCGATGCTCTCGTTGATCCTCTGCCAGACGTATTTTGTCACGCACAGATCCGATCCCCGGCAGCCCTCGCCGGTCTGGGCCGCGCACTCCACGGCATCCAGATTCCCTTCCAGCGCCCGGAGCACGTCGCCCACGGAGATCCGATCCGAGGCCCTTGCCAGACGGTATCCGCCCTGCGCTCCCCGGACGCTGATGACCAGCCCGGCCTTGCGCAGCCTGGCAAAGAGCTGCTCCAGATAGCGCTCCGAAATATTCTGGCGCTGCGCGATGCAGCTGATGGAAACGGCTTCCTGACCGCTGTACTGGGCCAGGTCGATCAGGGCGCGAAGCCCGTATCTGCCTTTGGTTGATAGCTTCATTACGCCTCCATTCCTTATTCCGACTATTTTACTCGGATTTCAGAAAACAGAATAGCACTACTTACAGGTTCTGTCAAGGGCTGCGGCGTATTTTATAAAAACATTTTCTGTAATAACCGCCGCGGCCAGGCGCATAGGATGAAAACAAAGAACTATGGGAGTTCTCCATGAATCAGCGGCAGTATCTGATCAGGGGCACTTTTTTGCTGACCCTGACCGGTCTTATCACAAAAATCGCAGGGTTCTATTATAAAATATTCCTCTCCCGCACCATTGGTGCGGAGCAGATCGGCCTGTTCCAGTTGTCGGCGCCGGTATTTTTCTTCTGCCTCTCTGCCGCTTCCGGCGGCATTCAGATGGCTATTTCACGGTTTACGGCGGAATATTTTGCTGAAAACAAAAGAAAAAGCGCCCACTGTATTCTCGGATGCGGGCTGCTTCTTTCCGGCGCCCTCTCCGCAGTGTGCGCCGCAGCGCTCTGCCTGGGCGCTCCTGTGATCGCCGGGCGGTTTCTGCTGGAGGCGCGGTGCGCCCCGCTGATCCGGATCACCGCTTTCTCTCTTCCCTTTGCAGCGGCGCACGCGTGTGTCAGCGGATATTTTGTGGGCAGAAAGAAAGCGGCTCTCTCTGCTGCAAGCCAGATGGCGGAGCAGATGCTCCGGATGGCCGCCGTATTTTTCTTCTATGCCCTTTCCCTGAAAAACAAAGTCCAGATGAGCGCCACAGTCATGGCGCTGGGGCAGGTGGCGGGAGAATTATCCGCCGCGCTGTTCTGTGCCTGCGCCCTTCTGCTCTCCAAAGGCACGGCGTCAGACAAACGCTCTTCCCATGACACCGTGGCGGCGGGCGAACGCCGCAGCCCTCAACCGGATACCCCGTCCCCGGCACGCCGGGTTCTGTCCAAAATATCGTCTGTTTCTGTCCAAAGGGCATCCGTCCGGAGCTGCTTCGGGAAAATTCTGTCCATGTCCCTGCCGCTTACCCTGACCCGGATGCTCATGTGCGTCCTGCAGGGGATCGAGGCGGCGATGCTGCCTCAGCAGCTGCAGCGGTTTGGGATGGACGCTTCCTCGGCTCTGACTGCCTACGGTACGCTCACCGGAATGGCCATTCCCCTGCTCTTTTTCCCCACCGCCGCCACCGGGGCCTTTGCCACTCTTCTGCTGCCTGTGGTTTCAGAGGCAAAGGCCCTGCATCAGGGTAAAAAAATAACCGGCACCATCAATGCCAGCTTTTACAGCAGCCTGCTGCTTGGATATTTCTTTTTTACGGCGTTTCTGCTCTTCGGAAGACAATGCGGGGAGCAGGTGTTCCACAGCGCTCTGGCCGGGGACTATATCTGCAGTCTTGCCATAATCTGCCCCTTTCTTTATATGAATACGACTCTGGGCAGTATCCTCCACGGCCTTGGAAAAACCGCCGTGGTATCCCTCGGCAACACGGCGGGCTTTTTCATCCGCCTGTCCATGCTCCTCCTGCTGGTTCCCGACATGGGAATCAACGGATACTTTACAGGTATGCTCCTCTCCCATGCTTTCGTATCGGCCTGCTCCCTGGCCGCCCTGCATCAGGCGGGAGGCTTTTCGGCGGATCTGTCCCGGGCCATTCTGAAACCGGGGCTGATCTCCCTTGCAGCCGGCGCTTTCATCACAGCCCTGAAGCTGCTGTACCCGGGATTCATAAACAATTCCCTTGCAGGCCTGCTGCTGGGAGCAATCCTGTACACGGCGCTCTATTTTCTGCTTGTATTCTGGCTGCTGTTCCGCCGGGAGGACCGCAGAAGACTGCTGCTTTCGGCTAAAAGGCTGCGCCTATAACGGCGCGCCATGAGCTCCCGGTTTGCCAGCCGCCCTACAGAAGCTCCCCGGCGGAGCGTTCCAGATTTTCCTTTGCCTCCCGCAGGCCGTCCATATCGGCCTGGGTCACCTTGTCCACCCGGAACCTGGTCAGCCGTTTCTCCAGGGCGCTGCTGTCACTCTTAATCTGCTTTTTCCTTGCCTTGTCCATATCCTTGCCGGTCTCCTTGAGCGCCTGCCGTACTCTGGCAAGAAGGCTCTGTGCTTCGCCGGAGAGTTCAAGGGCCTCCACCCGGAGATGATCCTGCCCGGCGTACTGCTGCGCATCCCGCATGGCCTGCTGAATCTCGGATTCCGACATGCGATCGTCTGCCGTTATGGTGATTTCCTGGGCTTTTCCCGTATCCAGATCCCTGGCGGATACCTTCATAATGCCGTTGGCGTCGATGTCGAAGGTCACCTCGATCTGGGGTACGCCCGCCATTGCCCTGCGAATGCCCTTAAGCCGGAACTTTCCAATGGTCTTGTTGTCCCGGGCCATAGGACGCTCTCCCTGAAGCACATGGATCTCCACGGAAGACTGATAGGGGGCGGCGGTGGTGAAGATCCTTGAATATCTGGTTGGAATCGTGGAGTTACGCTCTACCAGGCGCGTCGCCACTCCGCCCACTGTCTCGATGGACAGACTCATGGGAGTCACGTCCATCAGCAGAAGCTCCTGACCGGTGTCCGCCGCCATCAGGCTGTTTCCCTGGAGCGTACTCCCCAGAATGGCGGCTCCCTGGGCCACGCACTCATCGGGATTTATATTTCTGGACGGCTCCTTTCCGGTGAGAAGACGCACCTTCTCCTGCACCGCAGGAATCCTGGTGGAGCCTCCCACCAGCAGCACCTGATCCAGCTTTGCGGCGTCAATTCCCGCATCCGAAAGGGCGCTGTGCACCGGCCCCGCCGTCCGTTCCACAAGATCATAAGTCAGTTCGTTAAAACTGGCCCGGGTCAGGATGGTATCCATATGCACCGGCTCCCCGCGGTTCTGGCTCAGGTACGGAAGCACGACCCGGGCGCTTTCTGAGGCAGACAGTTCTTTCTTGGCCTGCTCCGCCGCTTCCCGGATGCGCTGCATGGCCGCGAAATCCCTGGAAAGGTCCATGTGCTGCTCCTCCTTGAAGCTCTTCACCAGCCAGTCCACGATCCGGCTGTCAAAATCATCGCCGCCCAGGTGATTGTCCCCCGCCGTGGCAAGCACCTCGATGATGCCCTCTCCGATCTCTATGATGGAAACGTCAAAGGTCCCGCCGCCCAGGTCGTATACCATAACCTTCCGGGCTTCCCCGTGGTCCAGTCCGTAGGACAGGGCCGCGCTGGTCGGCTCGTTGATGATCCGCTTCACCGTCAGCCCGGCAATGCGGCCCGCATCCTTGGTGGCCTGCCTCTGAATATCGTTAAAGTAGGCCGGTACAGTGATCACTGCCTCTGTGACCGGCTCTCCCAGAAACTCCTCCGCGTCTTTTTTAAGCTGCATCAGGATCATGGCGCTGATGGTCTGGGGCTTGTATTCCGTGCCGTCAATCCGGATACTCCAGTCTGTCCCCATATGCCTTTTTATGGATTGCACCGTCCGGCCCGGATTCGTCACTGCCTGCCGCTTCGCCGTCTCTCCCACCAGACGCTCTCCGGCTTTGCTGAACGCCACGATGCTGGGGGTGGTGCGGCTCCCCGTGCCGGTGGGGATGATCACCGGCTCTTCGTTCTCCACCACTGCCACGCAACTGTTTGTCGTCCCCAGATCGATCCCTATCACTTTGCTCATATTCCGCCATCCCTTTCCTTTATCTGCCGCGTATTTTACGGCATAATGATATCCCTGATTTATGGATAATTATAATCCTTACAAAACGCAAGTCAACCGACTTTCGGTTTTTTTTATCAATTTTTAGCAAAATAACAGAAACGGGAACACGGTCCTTTTGGACCGCATTCCCGCCTCAATATCCAGACGCAATCGTTTGCATGAATCAGTCGCACCGACGGATGCATACCATATAGGAATCGCAGTTCGTCTTCGGCTTCGGAAGAAGCATTCCCCCCTGCATCAGCGCAGCTCCCGTATACGCCGCTCCCTCCACATCGTAGCGGGCATCCGGCAGGAGTCCTCTCCAGCAGATCCGCATGGGCTTCGGGTTCCCGTGCAGATCCGTGTACACAACGCCCATGAGCGCCCGCGATCTGTCCTGGGACACATAGCTCCATGCGGTAAAATCCCGATTCTCAAAGGGGGAGGTCAGCCGGAAATAATCCCCCTTCTGGAACAGTTCATAATTCTCATGGTATACGGCAATCTGCCTCTTTGCCTCCTCCTTGTCCTCCGGCGACAGCAGGCTCAGATCCAGCTCATACCCGAAAGAACCCTGCATGGCGCAGACGCCCCTGGTCTTAAATGGAACCACTCTCCCATTCTGATGGTTGGGGCAGACGGACACATGCGCGGAAACCGTGGACATGGGATAGCCAAAGGAAGTCCCGTAATGGATGCGCAGCCGCTCGATGGCGTCTGTGTTGTCGCTGCACCAGATCTGGGGCGAATAATAGAGCATTCCGGCGTCGTACCGGCCGCCTCCTCCGTTGCAGCCCTCCAGGAGAACATAGGGATACCGGCTCAACATATACTCCTGCAGTTCATAAAGGCCCAGCACGCACAGATGACGGATCGCCCCCTGACTGAGCTGCGGATGCGCATGGCTGTATATATTATCAAAGCTCCGGTTGATATCCCATTTGATATACTCGATGTTCGCAGAGGTCATCAGCTCGTCGATACAATTCTTCAGGTAACCGATCACATCCCGGTTGGACAGATCCAGGGCGAGCTGGCTCCTGCACCGGTTGGGGATGCGCCCGGGGATCTTCAGCGCCCAGTCCGGATGCTGCCGATAGAGGTCGCTGTCCTCGGAAATCATTTCCAGTTCCACCCAGATACCGAACTTCAGCCCCATGTCGTTGATCTGATCTACCAGTTCTTTCAGGGTGCAGCCAAGCTTCTCCTCATTCACCTTCCAGTCGCCAAGACCGGAACGGTCGTCATCGCGCTTTCCAAACCAGCCGTCATCCAGCACCATCATGTCCAGTCCCAGCTCCGCCGCCTGCCTTGCGATCGCCAGCAGACGGTCCGCATTAAAGTCAAAATACGTGCCCTCCCAGTTGTTTACCAGGGCCGGCCGCATCTTATCCTTCCAGGAGCTGCGGATCAGGTGCTTCTGATAGGCTCTGTGAAGATACCCGGACAGGGATGACAGGCCGTCCGGCGTATAAGTCAGCACCGCTTCCGGAGCAATAAACCGCTCTCCCTTTTCCAGCGTCCACACAAACTCTTCGTCGGAAAGGCCGCATACCAGCCGGGTGCTGTCAAACTGATCCTTCTCTATCTGGATGCGGAAGCTGCCGCTGTAGACCAGGGACACGCCGTAACAACCCCCGAACTGCTCGGAGGTCTCCTTCTTGCACAGGATCACAAAGGGGTTGTGCTGATGGCTGGAATTTCCACGCGTACTGGCAATCTCCGTAATACCGTGAGGAAGAACCTGACGCTCGCTCTGCCGTTCCCCCATATGTTTCCCATAAAAATGAAGCAGCTCCAATTCCTCCGGAAAATCCAGGGACATACTCATAACACGTTTCAGTTCTGCCGGGGTCTCTCCCCGGTTCTCCACGATCACGGCGCGGGTGATCACATTCGCGGTCTCAAAAACGCCGTAAAGGAGCCGGACATAAAGATCGTCGTATGCGTCCTTCAGCGTAATCTCCAGAGTCTGCACATCCCTGTCCTCCCCGTGGGCAAACAGGGCCGGAAGCCCCGGAAGGTCATACTTTCCGCTTTTGATCGCATGTCCCTGATAACGCAGATCCAGGGCCGGAACCTGTCCCTTTTTGCCGCCCTTCATGGCGGTCACGCGAAAATCGCTGGTCCCGTGGACCGGATATTCCACCGGAAGATAATCCAGGGAATAGGCGCGGTCAGATAGGATCTCGCCGAGCTGTCCCGAGAAGCCGTGGTCGTCCGGCGCAATCAAATACGAAAAATCCGTATCGTCCGCCCGGGCCCCAAAGTAGGTGTGCAGCAGCACGCCGTGTTCATCCGCCTTCATCTGATAAGTGCTTCTGGCGGTATGCAGGGTAAATGTCTGGTTCTCTCTGTCAAAAATGATGGCCATACTTCATCTCTCCGTAGTGCGCGTATTTTTTTCCGTTTCAAAGGGCAGCCCATATTTTATCAGATACTTATGGCTTTGTCTATCCTCTTATTTGTTTTTTTAACCAGAAAAAACCGTTTCCCGGAACCAATACGCCGGACGCTCTCATTTCCCGTCCCGACAGCAGATCGGTATACATCCCGTCCTGCTGGTCGATCCACGCGGTCTTATCAGACTCGCTGAAATTAAACAGTCCGATCATTTTCTCACCGTTGTATTCTCTTACGAGACATATGACCGCTTTTTCGGAGGTGTCCAGGGTATAAAAGGAAGCGGTGGAGATGAACGTCTTTTCCCTGGCGCGGATTTTTTCCAGCCGGCCAAGGCCATGGAATACTTTGTCCTGCACACTCCCTTTTTCCCGAATATTTTTCACCAGTTCCCAGTTAAATTTCCCACGGTGGATGTAGCGGGAATCGCCGGCTTTTTCCGGCGCCTCCCTGTATGTGTAATCATTCGTCTGCGCCACTTCATCCCCGCTGTACAGCATGGGGATACCGGACTGTGTAAACATAAACGCGTGAAGCATGAGAAGCCTGTTTATCGCGCATTTCATCTGTTCTTCGTCCTTCTCAAACCCCGCCTTTTCAATGCCGCACATGGAGGCTGCCCTGCCGCAGAAACGCGCGTCCCCCGTCACCGGATCCGAGTTGTAAAGTTCTCCCCGGCTGTAGCTCTCTTTCGCGATCCCCAGAAAGAAATCGTTGATGTACTGCTTGTGGGGGCGCTCCTCCATGCCCCACCGGCGCAGCGTGGGATAATCCAGGCCCCAGCCGATGTCGTCGTGGCAGCGGATATAATTGAGAAACACATATTCTGTGGGAAGCTTCGCCAAAACATCCATCTGTTTTTTCAGAAGACGGGTATCCCGGGTCGCGAGGGAATTCCACATGGTCGCCATGGTCGTGACATTGTACAGCATATGGCATTCCGGTTTTTCCACCGTGCCGAAATACGGTACCACCTTATCCGGCTCCATAACCACCTCCCCCAGAAGCAGAATACCGGGACACACGATCTCGCCGATCATGCGCATCATGCGCACAATGGAATGTACCTTCGGAAGATTGCGGCAGTTGGTTCCAAGCTCTTTCCATATGTATGGGACCGCGTCAAGGCGGATCACATCGATTCCCGCATTTGCAATGTACAGGAAATTGTACATCATCTCGTTGAAGACCCGGGGATTCTGATAATTCAGATCCCACTGATAGGGATAAAAGGTTGTCATGACATAATGGCCCGCTTCCGGCAGATACGTAAAATTACCGGGCGCGGTGGTGGGAAATACCTGGGGTACGGTGCGTTCATAAAGCGCAGGGATCGCCTCGTTATCATAAAAGAAATAACGGCTCATATATTCGCCCTCGCCCTTCCGGGCACGGACCGCCCACTCATGCTCCTCCGATGTGTGGTTCATAACGAAGTCCATGCACACGCTCATTTCCCTTTCATGACAGGCCGCCGCCAACTCCCTGAGATCGTCAAAGGTGCCCAGCTTTGGCTGTACCTTCCGGAAGTCCTTCACGGCGTAACCGCCGTCGGAGCGGCCCGCGGGACTTTCAAGAAGGGGCATCAGATGTACGTAATTCACATGGCATTCTTTCAGATAGTCCAGCTTTCCTTTTACGCCCTGAAGGTTGTCCGCAAAATTATCCACGTACAGCATCATGCCGAGCATATCGTTCTGCCGGAACCAGTCCGGCTTCTGCTCCCGGCTGCGGTCCAGCGCCCGCAGCGCCTCGCTCCGTTCCTCATAAAACCGGCGCATCTGATCACACAATTCGCTGAACATACAGTCATTCTGGTATAATTCCATATAGAGCCATTTCAGCTCATCCATATGCTTCCGAAGACGTCGTTCATATTCCCCTTCCCCGAAAGGAATCTGTTTTCTTTTTGCACTCGTCTGCATGAACCTTCCCTCCTTACGGCTTCCAGATATAAATTTTCCCCGTACCTGTTCCGCCCTTTATCGTAATTTCCCCCAGCAGGAGGTCAGAACCTGTCTCGTACCATGCATTCAGCGTTCCGCCATTCCCGGAAAACTCCAGGACATCTCGGTCGATCAGAATACGCAGGTCCTGCAGCTCTTCCGGAAGCGCCGTCTTTGTCCCCCGGTAAAATACCGTCTGATCCGCAACCGTCAGCTCCTGGTCAAAAAACGAGAGCCGGAGGCCCTGCCCATTAAGCCCGGTCAATTCGATCTCAGCTACAGTCTCCTCCGTCAGCCTGACCGAGTAGCCTTCTTCCTTCCAGGTAAAAGATGTATATTCTGTTTTTGTATTTTCAAATTCTTTTACGGGCCTCATCACAAGGCGCATTCCGCCAGACGCGCCGGTCAGCCCCAGTTCTTTCGGCAGACCCATCATTCCGGTGTACGGCTTTCCCTCATTGCAGGTGCGCAGCCACGGAATACTGATCACTCTGTCCTTTGTGCCGCTGTAGGTCTGCGCCGCATAGGGAAGCCCGTTCAGATACGCCCGCTTTTGCACCCCGTCGGTATAAAAAACATATCCGTCAAACTGCCCCAGATAATAGAGTCCGTCTGCACAGGTAAACACCCATACGGTTTCTTCCTCACAGCAAAGAGGGAACAGATCCGGGCATTCAAATCCTCCCTCCAGTTCAATACGGCTCGTATTCTCCCAGTTCTGAAGATCCTCAGACCGGAAAAAACCGAATGTATTGCCGCAAAGCCACAGCACCATAATATATGCCCCGGTTTCTTCATGCCAGAACACTTTCGGATCTCTGCTGTCCTCTTCGAGCATCCCAAGCGCCTCCCGGGGCAGTTTTTCAAGCCTTCGCCCGCCGTCTGTACTCACGGCGATCCGCTGTGTAAATTTTCTTCTGCCACTCCAGGCATTTTTCCCGCCCGCCGCAGTGTAATAAAATACCAGCGCATCCCCGGACAATCCCAAAAGACTGCGTTCATTGACAAGGCCGCACCCGGAATATACCGCGCCGTACTGGTCCGGATAGAGCACAGGATCAAGAAATTCAAAATGCAGCAAATCCCTGCTCACGGCATGCCCCCATGACATATTTCCCCACCGGGTATCCATGGGATTGTGCTGAAAATAAAGATGATACTGCCCGTTCTGGTACACAAGGCCATTGGGATCGTTGAGCCAGCCCCGCTCCGGGGTAAAATGCAGCAGGGGCCTGACGATCCGTTCCTGTATCGGAGCGTCACTCTGGATAAATGCCTCCTGGAATGTTTTTGAAAAATTCCCCTTTACCGTAATAGTCCGGCCTCTGTAATCCTCCATATTTATGTAGCTGTAATAATCGGCCTCTCCTGTTTCCCTCTGCGCGGGGACCTGAAATTCATAAAGCTTTTTATCCCCGCAAATGATTTCAAGCATCTCACAGGGTTGTCCGGAATAAACCGGAATTCCAAGATAAGACGCGTCCAGTCTGATGACGTAATCCATTTCCGTCCCCCGTTATACTACTTATTGACAGGAATCAACTGCCCGGCGCTTCGCACTTCCCTTTATTTATACAACAAACGCAGCAGAAAAGCAATCGAATTGCTTCCTGCCGCGTTTGTAAGAAATCACATCAGCCTTTCACAGCGCCGGAGGTAACCCCCTCCACGATATAACGCTGCAGGAACAGATACAGTATCAGGATCGGCAGCATCGCAAGCAACAGAGCCGCCATCACAAGACCCATGTCGGTGGAATACGTGCCGTAAAATGCCTGGGTTGCAATCGGAATGGTGTACAGCTCTTTCCGGCCAAGAACAAGGCTGGGGAGCAGATAGTCATTCCAGAACGCCATGGCGTCGATGATCGCGACGGTGGCGATCGTGGGTTTCAGCAGCGGAAAAACCACCTTCCAGTAGGTCTGCCATCTCGTACAGCCATCGATCAGGGCCGCTTCCTCCAGCTCCAGCGGAATGTTCGTGTGGATCGCGCCATGGAACATAAAGCACGCCATGGAAACCGAGAAGCCGGTATGCATCAGGATCAGTGTGATGCGGCTGTTCAGGACTCCGAAGATACCGCCATACAGGGAAACCAGCGGGATCATCAGTACCTGGAACGGAATGACCATGGAAGCGACCATTCCGGTAAACAGAAGCGAACAGGCTTTCCATTGATTACGCACGATCACAAACGCCGCCATGGAAGACACCAGCAGTGTCAGCACCGTAGAACAGGTTGTGACGATGAGCGAATTCCGGAATACGACCCAGAAATTCATCTTTTTCATCGCTTCCGGGAAGTTCGCCAACGTAAAACCGTGAGCTCCGATCAGCGCAAGGGGATTTGTGGTGATATCCGCCTTTGTCTTAAACACATTGATCACTACCAGAATAAACGGGAAGATAAATGCAAGAAACAGAACAACCAGGACGATCATCATCGCCGCATGGGCAATCTTTTTCTTTCTCGCAGCTTTTGCATTCTCAGTCATTATGCAGCCACCTCCCCTTTCTTACCAATGTAGACCTGGGTCACGCCTACAATTGCACATACAATGAACAGGATCAGCGCCTCCGCCTGACCGGTACCGTAATTCTTATATGTAAACGCCTGATTGTACACATGCATTGCCGCCAGCACCGAGGAGTTGAAAGGCTCGCCGTTTGTCAGGGAAAGGTTCACATCATAAACCATGAAGCAGCGCGTGATTGTCAGGAAAATACACTGAACAAACGAAGAACGCATCAGCGGGATCGTTACATTGATCGTGGCCTGCGACTTGGTGCAGCCGTCGATCTGCGCAGCCTCCATCAGGCTCTTGGAAACGCTCATGAAGCCTGCCACATAGATCAGCATCATATACCCGGCGTACTGCCATACGGAAACAATGATCAGACAGAGCATAGCGCCGTTGGTGGTTGCCAGCCATGAGGTGGAAAGGAAACCGCTGGAGAGAGCGTTCCCGATTGCCACAAACGCACGGTTAAACACGAATTTCCACACATAGCCAAGAACGATACCGCCGATCAGGTTCGGGATGAAGAAACCGGCACGGAAAAAGTTCTGTCCCTTGATCCCGCTCGTCACCAGATACGCCAGGAAAAACGCCACCACATTGACGAATACAACTGCAATCACTGAATAAAATGCTGTTCTGCCCAGGGCCGCCCAGTAAGCGGAATCCGAGAACGCGGTGATATAGTTCTCCAGCCCCACGAAGGGCTTGGATTTGGAAACACCGTCCCAGCTTGTAAAGGTCAGGTACAGGCCATAGACAAACGGAAGAATCACAACACCGATAAACAGGAGCGTCGCCGGACCCGCAAACATGGTATACTGCCTGATCTTATAAGACATAGTATTCTTTTTCATTTTCTATCCTCTCTTTCCAATATCCAGGGATCTGTGACTGAAAGCAACTGACTTCCAGGAGAGGAGCCGCAGGATAAATATTCCCGACGGCATCCTCCCCAAATATATTTCAGTTATTAATCAGTGCTCAACCGGGTCCGTAGATACCCAGTAGCTTTCAATCTCATCCGCAAACCCTTCACGGTCTATCTGTCCCGCCAGATATTTCTGGAAAGAAGCGCCGAGGATCGAATAATGGTCATCCGGCTCGTAGTTATAGTTGTCGATCAGAAGACCCGCATCTGCGTACTTCTTCACGGAAGCGCCAAGAGGATCCGTCACATCCAGCGTGATGTTGGAATAAGCCGGAACTAGCGCGCAGTCATTTACCAGGAAATTCTGCCCGTCTTCATCATATACCAGCCAGTTCAGGAAATCCTTCGCCGCCTGACGCTGCTCGTCTGAAGTATTGTCGGAGGAATCGATGAAGAAAAACTTGGAACCGCCGCCTACAAGCTCGCCGTTGGTGCCGTCGTCCGTGTTCTGCGGAACCGGCATGATTCCCATGTTCTCAGTATAATCGTAGGCTTCAATCACAGCCCAGTCCCAGTTGCCGCCGAACATGAAAGCGATCTCGCCCTCTGCCAGCTTCTGCTCCGTAACTTCACGCTCCGCAGCGATGGGGGAAGCTGCCGCGTAGTTGTACTCCATCAGCACGTCAAAGGTATCCATCAGAGAATTGAACTTCTCATTGTTAATCAGATCTGCAGTCCCCTCGTGAAGAGATGTGATGAATGCGTCCACATCGTCCTGCTCCTCATAAACCTCGGACAGATAATGCGCGCCGAGAGACCAGTCCTCTTTCATAATACCGGTAGGCGTTTCCATGCCGCCTGCAACAAGGGTCTCAAGAAGTTCCTTAAACGCATCCAGGGTCGCGTAATCCTCCGGGTTAAAGGTGTCGCCCGTGATTGCTTCAATGGCATCCGCATTGTAGATCACGCCTCTCGCCTCCACACATACCGGGAATCCGTAAACCGCACCGTTCACAGCGATCTCATACTCTGTGTCGTCTACCCATGCTTCATCGCTCAGGTCTGACGCATACTCCTCGCCCAGGGAGTAGACATCCTTCGCGTCCACCATTGCAATGGTGTAGGGATCGTTGGAAGCATACTTTGTAGCCAGATGCGCTGATACCGTATCGCTGGAGTAGTATACTTCCACATCCACGCCTGTCTGTTCCGAATACTCTTCTGCCATCTCTTCCATCTGGCTCTGGATCTCCATTTTTGAGTTGAAGATCGTGATGGCCACCGAATCATCGGCCAGGACGGTAACCCCCCCGGCGCTGACAGAAACGGCCATGACGGCTGCCATTGCTAAAGATAATCTTCTTTTCATTTTGCGTTTCCTCCTTATTTTGATTTAAAGTTTGAATGTGATAGTAACCGGTTATGTAACTGGTCAAGTTACCGGTTACTTTTCGTAAAATATCATAACATTGCCGGTCAGATATGTCAATCACGAAAAAAAACTTTGTAACAAGTAGACAAAATTGGGAGGCTGGTTTTGTGTAATCTTAATAAAACCGGTTACTTGACCGGTTCTTTTATTGCGCATTTTCGCGTTTTTTGTTATAATGTCGGCATGAAGAGGATTCCTCCACATAAATTTAAATCAGGAGCAATACGTTTCATGGGCAAGAAAAACACTACATTCGCGGACATTGCGGAGTACACCAATTTTTCCAAAACTACCATATCAAGATATTTCAATAATCCCGATTCCCTGACGCTTGAGAATCAGGAGAAGATCCGGGATGCCCTTGTGAAGCTGGACTATAAGAAGAATAATATCTCCAGGATCCTTGCCAACGGGCAGACCGAGTTCGTGGGCATCCTGATCCCGGATCTGAGAAACAGCTACTATTCTGAAATATTGCGGGAGATCCTGAAATCCTATGCCACTTACGGATACAAGTTCCTTGTTTTCAACGGGAACGACGAGAAGGAAGTCGAGCGTCAGTATCTGAACGAACTGATGTCTTATAAGATCGAGGGGCTTCTGGTTATGAGCCACACCCTCTCCTCACAGGAACTGGCTGCGCTCAATATTCCCATTGTCTCTATTGAACGGGAGGATGAATTTATCAGCAGCGTAAACTGCGACAACTATATGGGGGCTGTACAGGCAGTCAGCCTTCTTGCAAGTCACAGCTGCGATGTTTTTATCCATATTAACACCCCCACGGCCAAGACCCGTCCCTCTTACCAGCGTATTAACGGATTCCGGGATTTCTGCGAAGAACATCAGCTTCTTTATCAGATCATGATTCACGACAACAGCGTGGGAACCAACGAGCAAAAAAACGATCTTCAGAATATTCTGAATCAAGTGGAAACAAAGTTTCCCGAAAAGCGAAAAGGGTTGTTTTTTTCCAATGACCACGATGCAAATGAATTTCTGAAGCTTCTGATCCGCAAATATAAGACGCTGCCTCCGGACTACCGCATCGTCGGTTACGACGGCGCGCCGATCTCAGAGAACGCAGTATACTCCATCAGCACGGTGGGACAGCAGATCGAGGAGATCGTTGCCGAAACCATGCGGCTTCTGGCGCTGCAGATTGACGAGCGTAAAAAAAGAAAGCCCTTGCCTCTGAGCCTTGTACATAAGATTATCACACCGGTTCTGTACCGGCGGGAGACGACGGAACTGGAGGCAGACTGAATACGTAAATCAAATGAATGCAAAGCTGCCGCTTTAACGAATAAAAATTCGTGAAGCGGCAGCTTCCTTTTTGTTGTTCCGATAATTTTAAATTCAGGCGCTTTATACTGTGAATAAATGCGCTCCAGTTGTTCCCTTTGATACTTTTTTTATAAGGGAGCAGCCGCTGCTGACCAGCCCCTTTTCAGAAAATATGCTATTTTAATCTTCTTCCGCATTCTGGCGGGCCGCTACCTCTTTCTCCTGCACATCGCCGGGCGCCTGCTCATAGCGGGCAAACTCGTAGGCGTAGGTGCCGCTGCCGCCGGTCATGGAGCGAAGCTGCGTGGAATAGCCGTACAACTCGGACATGGGAATATCCGCCTCTACGATGGTGTTTCCCTTGTGATCCGGATTCATACCGAGTACACGGCCGCGCCGCTTGTTCAGATCTCCCATGACGTCGCCCGTGAACTTATCGGGAACCGTAACCTTCAGGGAAGCGATTGGCTCCAGCAGAACCGGGTCTGCTTCCATAAAGCCCTTCTTGAAAGCCTGGCTGGCCGCCGTCTTGAAAGCCATCTCGGAAGAATCCACCGGATGATAAGAGCCGTCGTAGAGGACCGCCTTGACGCCCACCACCGGATATCCGGCCAGGGGGCCTTTCTGAGTGGAATCCTGAATGCCCTTTTCCACTGCCGGGAAATAGTTCTTGGGAACCGCGCCGCCCACGACGATCTGCTCAAACTCATAGGGCTGATCCAGAGTACCCAGGGGGGAGAAACGCATCTTCACATGACCGTACTGACCATGTCCGCCAGACTGCTTCTTATACTTGGAATCCACGTCGGAGCTCTTGCGGATGGTCTCCCGGAAAGCCACCTTGGGCTTCTCCAGCTCGATCTCTACTTTATATTTGGTCAGAAGCTTGCTGACGATGATATCCAGATGCTGATCTCCCAGACCGTACAGAAGCGTCTGGCGGTTTTCGCCGTCATTGACCACCTTCATGGTCAGGTCTTCCTGGGCAATCTTCGCGAGCGCCTGGGATGCCTTGTCATCCTCGCCCTTATTCTTTGTGCGGTATCGCTTGTATGTATACGGCACGGAGGTATCGATCCTGCCGTATGCAATGGGCGTGTTCTTGGTGGAGAGGGTGTCCCCCGTGGAGGCGTTCAGCTTGCCTATGGCGCCGATGTCCCCCGCGTGAAGCTCCGTGACTTCCACCGCCTTGCTGCCCTCCATGACATAGAGTTTGCCCACGCGCTCCTCGGAATCCCGGGAATCGTTGTACAGCGTATCGTCGTTCTTGATCACGCCGGAAGCGACCTTGATCATGGAATACTTGCCGATGAAGGGATCCACGATGGTCTTCCAGATAAATGCGGATTTCGCCTTTGAGAAATCATAATCGGCCTCGAAAACCTCTTTCGTCTTCAGGTTGACGCCGGCGATCTTTCTCTGCTTCGGGGACGGCATATAACTCACGATATCGTCCAGCAGGATCTGGGTGCCCTGAAGGTTTACGCTGGAGCCCATGGTGGCCGGTATGATGGAGCAGTCTGCCACGTTGGTGCGAAGGGCCGCCATGATCTCCGCCTCGGAGAACTCCTCGCCGTTGAAGTAACGCTCCATGAACTCCTCGCTGGTCTCCGCCACTGCCTCCACCAGAGTCTCCCGGTATTTTTCAAGATACTCGTTTAGATAATCAGGAACCGGACACTCCACCTTCTCCTGCTTGCTCACATATTTCCTGCCCTTCTGCTTCACTACATTCACGTAGCCCACGAATTTTTCTTCCTCCCGGATCGGAAAGTGCAGGGGCGCGATCTTCTTGCCGTACAACTCCGTCAGCTCGTCCACGATCTTCCGGTAGCTGGCGTTGTCAAAATCCATGTTGGAAACGTAGAAGAACCGGGGCAGCTTATATTTCTCGCACAGATCCCATGCTTTCTCCGTGCCGACCTCCACGCCGCTCTTACCGTTCACGACGATCACCGCCGCGTCCGCCGCCGCCGCGGCTTCCTCAGCCTCTCCGAAGAAATCGAAATAGCCCGGCGCATCCAGCACATTGATCTTGGTATCGCCCCAGATGACAGGCACCATGGAAGTGCTGATTGAAAATTTCCTTTTTATCTCCTCTTTATCGAAATCGCTGACCGTATTGCCCTCAGCTACATTACCCAGCCTGCTCGTAATGCCCGACAGATATGCCATGGACTCCACAAGGCTCGTCTTGCCTGCGCCGCCATGGCCTAGAATTACGACATTTCGGATCCTGTCAGTTGTGTAAACATTCATTCCTTTTTCCTCCAATACTTGTTAGTCCGCAGGCACAGATACCCACATGGATATATTCTACTAAAATAATCACTCCATTTCAAGCAATTTATCCATTTTTAACAATATTTTTTGTTTTTCACACTTTAACGCATCACAGCATTTGACACGCCTGTTGTTTGATAGTAAAATAGCTTTGCCAAAATACTGTAAAGAAGGAATTTTTTTATGACCGAGTTGAATACTTTTGGATTTATCGGACTTGGGCTGATCGGAGGCTCTCTGGCCATGGCCCTGAAACGCCTCCGGCCGGACTGCCGTATCATGGCCTATACCCGGACGAAAGCGACCGTGCAGCAGGCCCTGGCGCAGCAGATCATCAATCATATCTGCGATTCCCCCGCCGACCCCCGGTTTGCCGACTGCGACTGCATCTTTCTGTGCGCTCCGGTGGGCAGCAATATTGCGGCTCTGAGGGATCTTGCAGGGGTTGCCGCCAAGGACTGTATCCTGACGGATGTGGGCAGCGTCAAGACCGAGATCCATGAGGCGGCTCACAGCCTTGGGCTGGACGGGCGATTTATCGGTGGTCATCCTATGACCGGTTCAGAAAAATCCGGATTCGCCAGCGCCCAGGCCCATCTGTTTGAAAACTCCTATTATATTATCACCCCGTCCGAAAACACGCCCCGGGAACGGGTGGATGCATATCGGGATCTTGCCGCTTCCGTCGGCTCCATCCCTCTGGTGCTGGATTACCGGCAGCATGATTATATCACCGCGGCGGTGAGCCACCTTCCCCATCTCATCGCGGTATCCCTTGTGAACACCGTGCATGACCTGGATTCCGGCGACGAACTTATGAAGATGATCGCCGCCGGAGGGTTTAAGGATATCACCCGGATCGCCTCCTCGTCCCCGGAGATGTGGGAGCCGATCTGCCTGTCCAATCACGCCAACATATCCCGCGTCATGGATACCTTCATCGCCCTTCTCGAAGACGCGCGGGACTCCATGTGCGCGGGACGGGGCCAGGATATTTACGACGCCTTTGCCCGTTCCAGGGATTACAGAGATTCTTTTTCCTCCTCTTCTCTTGGAACGATCAAAAAAACCTACCGGATCTACTGCGATATTGTGGATGAATCCGGGGCCATCGCCACCATAGCCACGATCCTGTCGGCCAACGGCATCAGCATAAAAAACATCGGCATCGTTCACAACCGGGAATTTGACGAGGGCGTTCTGAAGATCGAATTTTATGACGAGGAGACGTCTCTGAAGGCTGCCGAAGTCCTGCGGCATCACCGTTACCAGGTGTGGGTGCGGTGACGATATCTGCTTCCGGCAGGATCTGGCGTACTCATCTGTCCGCTTAAATGTATGAAAGGAGGCATTTTTTATGATTATAAGATCGGTCCGTTCCCTGCGGGGAGAGCTTGCGGTACCGGGGGATAAATCCGTTTCCCACCGCAGTATTATGCTTGGCGCGCTGGCCGACGGGCTCACAGAGGTGGAGCATTTTCTCACCGGCGCGGACTGTCTCTCCACCATCCGCTGTTTCCGGCAGATGGGAATTAAGATCCGTCAGAACGGAAGCCGGGTAAGCGTGTACGGGCGGGGGCTCCGCGGCCTTACGGCTCCGGAGGGCATTCTGGACGCCGGGAACAGCGGCACCACCGTGCGGCTTCTGTCCGGGATTCTGGCCGGACAGAATTTTTCTTCCGTCATCACCGGGGATGCGTCCATCCAGAAACGGCCCATGGACCGGATTATTACTCCCCTCACCATGATGAACGCCTCTGTCGCCTCATTAAATGGCAACGGCCGCGTCCCGCTCAGAATCGGCGGCGGATCGCTTGCCGGCATTCATTACCAGTCTCCGGTGGCCTCCGCCCAGGTGAAATCCTGCGTGCTGCTGGCCGGTCTGTACGGGGACGGCCCCACCAGCGTCACAGAACCGGCCCTCTCCCGCAATCACTCGGAGCTGATGCTGCGCTATTTCGGCGCGGAGGTGCAAAGCGCCGGGCGCACGGCTACGGTCTGGCCGGAGCCCCATCTGACCGGGCAAAAGGTAAATGTCCCGGGAGATATCTCTTCCGCCGCCTATTTTATCGCCGCCGCGCTGCTGGTGCCAGACTCGGAAGTCGTCCTGCGCAATGTTGGGGTCAACCCCACCCGGAGCGGGCTTTTGAAGGTCTGCAAGGCTATGGGGGCGGACATTACGTATATCAACGACGATTTTTCCGGAGCCGAACCCTGCGCCGATCTCCTGATCCGCAGCAGTTCCCTCCACGGAACCGTCATCGGGGGAGACATCATCCCCACGCTGATCGACGAGCTTCCAATCATCGCCGTGCTGGCGGCTTTTGCAGAAGGCACTACCGTCATCCGGGACGCCGCCGAGTTGAAATTCAAGGAATCGGACCGCATCGCCGTGATGACCGACAATCTCTCCCGCATGGGCTGCGATGTGGAAGCCACCGATGACGGCATGGTCATCCATGGCGGACGCCCCCTCTACGGCGCTGTCATCGACAGCAAAAAAGACCACCGCATCGCCATGAGCTTTGCGGTGGCCGCGCTGGCCTGCGGCGGGGAAACCAGGATTCTGGATGCGGATTGCGTAAAGATCAGCTACCCAGGGTTTTATGAGGATCTTGAAAGCCTTTGCCGGTGAGCGCCGGCTCCGCCGTATGCTGCCGGTACTCTTTCTTGTTATTCGCCAGTCATCTGTATATCGTCTCCCTCAAACCGGATCCATGTACGCGCTCTCGCAGATACTGCGTAAGATCCGTATAAAGGGCATACCGCCTGTCATCCGTCATATTCCCGCACTTCACCCCCGTCAGGCCGGGGAGCGCTAACACCCAGCTTTTGGGCCTCCTCTGCATTCCAGTACAGAATCCCATCCTTGAATGCCGCCAGGCAGCCCTGCTTCACATGGCCCTCATCCACGCCAAATACCGGGATCTCCACTTCATTGGCGTAGGCGCATATTGTCTGGACCACATCATCCACCACTTCATCCTCAATGCAGAAAATGCAGTCCGCCTCCCCCACCAGCTCGGAAGCTGCCAGGTCGATGTCCGCCTCCTCCTCAATCTCCGACAGAATCAGTTCCAGATCAAAAGCAGCGGCCAGTGTTTCGTATTCTTCCATCTGCGCGGCAGCTTCCCTGTTGTCTGTTGAATAGATGATCCCCGCCTTTTGAACGTCCGGAATCAAAGCCTCCGCCAGTTCAAACTGCCCTTTCGCTCCGTCCGACAGGGTAATCGTCACGGATTCTGTCTTTGCTTCTGTCCCATCTGCGTCCTCGTCTTCCGTCTCCGCCTCGTCCCCCAACAGCCCCAGGAACTCGGTTTTGATGTATCCTCTGGCAACACTGTCCTCCTGCGCGTACTCCACGGCCGTCCATTCCCCGTAACTTCCGGTCGTCGTCACCTCCGTGCCTGTTTCCAGCAGGGCCAGCGACTGGGAATCCGTGGAAGGCTGTTCCCTGAGATTCACCCTGTCATTTGTCACCATAATGAGCGTCTCTTTTGTCTCGGTTTCTGTTTCCGTTTCCGTCTCTGTTTCCAGCTCTGTCTCAGTTTCTGTCTCGGTTTCCGCTTCTGACCCGGTTTCCAGCTCCGTCTCGGTTTCCGTTTCCGTTTCTGTCTCGGTTTCCAGCTCCGTCTCGGTTTCCGCTTCTGACTCGGTTTCCGTCTCCGCTTCCTTCAAAGTCTCAGGCTGCGTCTCTGACCCGCTCTGCCTCTTCGCGGCGCTCTGTTTGCGCGCCGCACGCTGTCTTTGTGTCTCAGGCTCCGTCTTTGTATCGACCTGCTTTTTCGTTTCAGACTGCTTCTGTGTCTCAGACTGTTTCTCCGTCTCGTCCTGTACGCCTGTTTTTCTCTGATACTCCTCTGCGGCGCTGACGGACTGCTCTGTCTCATCTGACAAATCCAGCGTCATTGCCTCCGTCTGTGCATCCCCGGTTTCCTCTGTAACCGGCTCTGTCTCGTCGATCACTTCTGTCTCGTCGATCACTTCCATCTCCTCGATAACGAGGCTCTCCAGTTCCGCCTCAGAGCGCGTCTGCCCGGATGTGCATCCTGTTACTGCGGCCATTACAAGGCAGGCGCCCAACAAAATCTTTATCCTTCTGTCAGCCATAGCATTCTCCTTGTCTTTCCCTGCGACTGTCTGATCCAGTCACAATCACATCTGGTAATTGGTCGTCTCCCTCGTTAAGCAGAAAGCGGCCGCTGCGTGATTCAGTGCAGCAGCCGCGCATTTTAATTTTTCACGTCTTTGATGCTGAAGCTCATTCTTCCCATCTTATCCTTGCCAAGGCAAACCACCTTTACCTTATCTCCCAGCGTAAGGACGTCCTCCACGCGGTTGATCCTATGCTTGGCAATCTTGGAAATATGCACCATTCCTTCCTTCCCCGGCGCGAACTCGATGAATGCGCCAAATTCCTTGATGCTGACCACTTCGCCGGTGAATACCTGTCCCGCTTCAAAATCCGTGACAATGATACGTACCATGTCGGCGGCCTTCTCCATCATATCCTGGTCGGTTCCGCAGATCGATACGACGCCGTCGTCGTCGATATCAATCTTCACGCCGGTGCGCTCAATGATCGTGTTGATGGTCTTGCCGCGCTGTCCAACCACATCCCCGATCTTCTGGGGATCGATCTGCATGGAAATGATCTTCGGCGCGTACTTGCTCACGGCAGGCCTCGGCTCTGAAATACAGGGCATCATAATCTCTTTGATGATATATTCTCTCGCCTGGCGGGCCCTCGCGATCGCCTCCTCGACGATTGGACGGGTCAGGCCGTGGATCTTGATATCCATCTGGATCGCCGTGATGCCGTCAAGGGTGCCGGCCACCTTGAAATCCATATCCCCGAAAAAGTCCTCAAGGCCCTGGATATCGGTCAGGACAATGTAATCGTCATCTGTGTCGCCGGTCACCAGGCCGCAGGAAATACCCGCTACCATCTTCTTAATCGGAACGCCCGCCGCCATCAGCGACATAGTGGAAGCGCAGACGCTGGCCTGAGAGGTGGAACCGTTTGATTCAAAGGTCTCGGAAACGGTACGGATCGCATAGGGGAAATCCTCCTCAGAGGGAAGCACCGGAATCAGCGCTTTCTCCGCGAGAGCGCCATGCCCGATCTCCCGGCGTCCCGGACCCCGGCTGACCTTTGTCTCGCCTACGGAATAGGACGGGAAATTATAATGGTGCATATATCTCTTGCAGGTAATGTTCTCATCCAGGCCGTCCACCTTCTGCATCTCAGAGAACGGAGCCAGCGTGGTCACCGTGCAGATCTGGGTCTGTCCGCGGGTGAACATGGCGGAGCCATGCACTCTCGGGATGAGATCCACCTCTGCCGCCAGGGGGCGAATCTGGGTGATTTCACGTCCGTCCGGCCGCTTGTGATCCTTCAGGATCATCTTGCGGACCGTCTTCTTCTGGTACTGGTACAGCGCCTCCGGAATCAGCCCCAGCCATTCCTCATTGTCCGCAAACGCCTCCTCCAGCCTTGCGGATATCTGACGGATGTTCTCTTCACGCACCTGTTTCACGTCCGTGAATACGGCCGCTTCCATCTCTTCCGGGGTGACCGTCTGTTTCATGGCCTCGAAAAACTCGTCCGGGATGGCGCAGCTCTCATAGGGGCGCTTCGGCTTTCCTGCCTCTGCCACGATCTTGTCAATAAACTGAATGATCTCCAGGTTGATCTCATGGCACTTATAGATCGCGTCGATCATAACCTCTTCTTTCACTTCATTGGCCCCGGCCTCGATCATAATCACCTTCTCGCGGGTAGACGCAACCGTGAGCTGCAGATCCCCCGTATCCCACTGGGCCTGGGAGGGATTGACGATCAGCCCGCCGTCCACCAGGCCCATCTGCGTCATGGCGCAGGGGCCGTCAAAGGGGATATCGGAGATGGATGCGGCGATGGCCGTACCGATCATAGCGGTCAGCTCCGGACGGCACTCCGGATCCACGGACATTACCATGTTGTTGAGCGTCACGTCGTTCCGGTAATCCTTCGGGAAAAGAGGCCGCATGGGACGGTCGATCACGCGGCAGGTCAGTACTGCGTTCTCCGAGGCCTTTCCCTCTCTCTTGTTAAATCCTCCCGGTATCTTTCCTACGGAATAGTATTTCTCCTCGTACTCCACGCTGAGGGGAAAGAAATCAATGCCCTCTCTGGGCTTCTCTGATGCGGTGGCGGTACAAAGCACCGTCGTATCGCCATAGTGCATAAATGCGCAGCCGCCTGCCTGCGCGCCCACGCGTCCTATGTCCACCGTGAGCGTCCTGCCTCCAAGTTCCATCGAATAACTCTTATACATATCTGTTCTCCTTTTCTTTTTGTTGCCTGCGCAAAAAGAAAGAGTTTTCCGCAAGAGTTCCGAAACTACTGAAAAAAAGACTTGCCCGAAATCCGCTTTTCAGTGGTCTCGGCATCGTTCCCGCAGAACACCGCTTTCAACGCAAAGCAAGGGTGGAAAAATCCACCCCCTTTTCCTGTTTACTTTCTGATTCCCAGTTTTGCAATCAGTGTACGGTAGCCTTCCAGATCTTTCTTCTTAAGATAAGCAAGAAGTCCGCGCCTCTGACCTACCATTTTCAGAAGGCCTCTTCTGGAGTGGTGATCCTTCGGATGCTGCTGCAGATGAGCGGTGAGTTCCTGAATCCTGGCGGTCAGCACCGCGATCTGAACCTCAGGCGAACCGGTGTCCCCCGGCTTTCTCGCATACTCGTTGATGATTGCTGTTTTCTTCTCCTTTGAAATCATGCTATTCCTCCTTGATTTTGATACCGCCTGTTACCAGGAAACCGGTCGGAGCGTCCACGTTTCTGGGTAACGGCTGTTTATTTCACACAATACGTACTATATCACGAGAATCGGATTCCGTCAACTGATAAATGCCCAGGCAGACCCCAAAGACAGGCCACAACACAAAATATTGCCGCAAAAAATATTGCGCAAAAACGCAAAAAATATTGCACAAAAACGCTTGTAAAAATAAATATTAGGTTGTATAATACCAGATATGCGGATATAGTTCATTGGTAGAACATCAGCTTCCCAAGCTGAGGAGGCGGGTTCGATTCCCGTTATCCGCTTCTTTTTTTGCCTTAAATACAAGGATTTTGCTTCACTTTCCGGCCGTCTCGGTCCGCAGTTCCTCCGCCAGCTTCATCCCCCATTCGGCGCGAATCCCATCCAGCAGCTCCATGACCCGCAGGATCTCCTTATGGGGCATCTCCTCACACTCTGTTTTTCCCTGCGCCATCGCCGACGCACAGGCCAGCGCTTCGTATTCATAGCCGTTAATCTGCTCCGGCACCGGATACCGGGCGGTCAGCCTTCCGCCTCCGTCAAATACCCGGATCTCCTCCGGGTTGTTGATGTTCTGCACTTCCAGATAGCCTTTATCCCCGAAGATAACCCCTTCCCGGTCTGTGCTTGCCATCATGTTGGCGTGCAAAGCGGCCATCTTCCCGTCCTCAAAGGTCAGGGTAATGCTGTCAATGCTGTCAACGCCCTCCGGGGCCATCACCGCCGCAGCGTTCCACCTCCGGAAGGCCTCTGACTGCCTCCGCCATCTTGTTCGCAATATTGCCCGGCGCCAAAATCGATATCTTCATTCTGTAAACCTCCTGAAATTTGAAATGCTGCCTTTATCGTTTTTCTACGCCGTTATTCTGTACCGTTTACTCTGCGGTGCTTATCCCGTGCTGGTTTATCGGATTTCAGCTTAACATAAAACAGAATGCTCCGTCAATGGATACATATTTTCTTTTCATCTGCACATCCTAATCCTGTCTGCAAAACGCAGATTCAAACAATTTTTAAGAGAGGATGTGTAAATATGTCAGGGAAAAATCTTATGCCTGATCAGGCAAAAAACGCCTTTGACGACGGAACTATTCCGGAGGTTGATCTGCCCGGGAAGTCCCGGGTCTGTGAGCCTGTCCCCGAGTATGTGGAACCTCTTCCGGAATCCGCCAGACCCCGCAGAGACGGCCCGGGAGGAGAAGACAATGATTGAAAACGAAGAAACGCCCATCGGCTTCACCATGGAACTTGCCATGCACTCCGACGCGCTGGAGCGTTTTGCGTCGCTGCCCGAATCAAAGCAGCAGTCCATCATAGAGGGAGCCCGGAAAATCGAAACGCGTTCACAGATGCGTCATTATGTGGAATCGATCTTCTGACTCTTCCCCGAAAGGGACCAGGGGAAAATACAGCCGGCCGGATCAGATCGCCCGGATCCGCTCCAGCGCGGCCACCGTGTTTTCGCAGGTGCCGAACGCCGTCAGCCGGAAATAGCCCTCGCCGCTGGGTCCAAAGCCGGAACCGGGGGTTCCCACCACATTGGCGCGTTCCAGCAGATAATCAAAAAATTCCCAGGAAGTCATGCTCTTGGGTGTTTTCAGCCAGATATAAGGAGCGTTCACGCCGCCGGATACGCGGTAGCCTGCGTCCGTTAGTCCCTGCTTGATGAGCCTTGCGTTATTCATGTAGTAAGCGACCTGCCCGTTAAGCTGCGCCTTGCCCTCCGGCGTGTAGGTGGCCTCCCCGGCTTTCTGCACGATATAAGGCGCGCCGTTGTACTTGGTACCGTGGCGTCTTGCCCACAGGGAATGCAGGGCTACCTCCCCGCTCTTTAACTCCTTCGGAATCACCGTATAGCCAAGCCGCGTGCCGGTAAAGCCCGCATTCTTGGAGTAGGATTTCAGTTCAATGGCGCAGGTTTGTGCTCCCTCGCACTCATAAATGGAATGGGGTATGTCCGGCTCGGAAATATACGCCTCGTAGGCTGCGTCATAGATGATGACCGCGCCCACTTTGTTGGCATAGTCCACCCACTCCTGTAACTGCGCTTTCGTGACGGCGGCCCCGGTGGGATTATTCGGGAAGCACAGATAGATGAGATCCGGCGTCTCCTTCGGAAGTTCCGGCGCAAAATTGTTTGCCTCGGTACAGGGCATATAGATCACATTGCTCCACGTCCCGGTCTTTGGATCATAGGTTCCGGCGCGGCCCGCCATGACGTTCGTATCAACATATACCGGATATACGGGATCACACACCGCGATCCGATTGTCCACGCTGAATATCTCCTGGATATTTCCGGCGTCACACTTCGCTCCGTCGGAGACAAAAATCTCGTCCGCCGCGATCTCGCAGCCACGGTCTTTATAATCATTCTGCGCGATCGCGTTCCTCAGAAATTCATAGCCCAGATCCGGAGCATAGCCGTGGAAGGTCTCCGCCTTCCCCATCTCGTCCACCGCTCCATGAAGAGCCTGGATAACAGCCGGAGCCAACGGCTGGGTCACATCCCCGATGCCGAGACGGATCACCTTTTTCTCCGGGTTTGCCGTCTGAAAAGCGTTTACCTTTTTTGCGATCGTGGAAAACAGATAGCTCCCCGGCAGTTTCAGATAATTGTCATTCACTTTGAACATTCTTTTCCCTCCTCATTTTATCCTGCAAATGGATTTCGCCCTCGAACACGGTGGTTGCCGGTCCGGTCATAAACACCCGGTCTTTCTCCCGGTCCCAGCAGATCTGCAGATCGCCGCCCCGCAGCTTCACGGTCACCTCATTCTCGGTCCAGCCGTTCAGAATGCAGGCCACCGCTGCCGCACAGGCTCCGGTACCGCAGGCCCAGGTCTCCCCGGAGCCCCGCTCCCAGACACGCATCTGCACCGTGCTGCGGTCCAGCACTCTGACAAACTCCGCGTTCACCCGGTCCGGGAAGGCTTCGTGGTGCTCAAAGAACGGTCCCAGCTTCTCGATGCGCAGACCGTCCACATCCTCCACCCGGGTGACGCAGTGCGGATTTCCCATGGAGACGCAGGTCACATAATAAACGCTGCCTTTTACCAGCAGGCTCTCGCCCAGCACCCGGGCGTCTGCCGGAACATCATCGCCGGCAAATTTTGTCACATCCACCGGAATCCGGGAAGCCTCCAGGATGGGCGCTCCCATATCCACTTTCACAAGGACCACCGTACCGTCCTGAACGGTCAGGTCCAGATACTTGATGCCGCTGGCGGTCGCCACGCTGATCTTCTCCTTGTCCGTCATGCCATGGTCATATACATACTTTGCCACACAGCGGATGCCATTGCCGCACATGGCTCCGGGAGAACCGTCCGCGTTGTACATCTCCATCTCAAAATCCGCCTCCTGCGATGGCCGGATCAGGATCAGACCGTCGGAGCCGACCCCGAAATGACGGTCGCTGACCAGCTCTGCCACCTTTGACGGATTTTCTATTTTCTCCTCGAAACAATTCACGTAAACGTAATCGTTTCCCAGACCATGCATTTTCGTAAATTTCATTACACACCCCCTGTTGAATCTGTATTTACGGATATCATACCACACGCCGCTGCGGCTGGCATGACCGATCATGCTTTTCTTTTTTCATTCCAATATCACATTTTCATAAGCGCAAAAATCATCTCCGCGGTCTCCACCAGATTCGTCCCGCTGTCCATACTGGTTTTTTGCAGATATCTGTGGGCCTCCTCCTCCGTCATGTGGTTTCGCTCCATAAGAAGCGCTTTGGCCTCTTTGATCACCTTTTTGTCCTCCTCGCTGCGCTGTGCCGGCATGGATCTTCGCTTTTTTCTTCTGCGTTCCAGATTCCCGGCCATCATCTCCAGCGAGTTGACCAGATCGTTTATCTTCAGGGGCATCGCGATACTTACAACCCCGTCTGCCACGCCCTCCCCGATCACCCGGGGAGATGCGATCAAAAGCATTTCAAATGAGGAAGACAGATTCTCAAACAATTCATCATACATCATGTCCGGGTACCGATAGCCGCAGACAATGACGCCTGATCCAAGCTGATCCGCCGCCGCCAGCGCCTGGGCGCCGCTGGTGCACACGGAGCTGACATGATATCCGTTTCGTACCAGTAGATTC
This sequence comes from uncultured Lachnospiraceae bacterium, assembly GCA_964591265.1. Classification (GTDB taxonomy): domain Bacteria; phylum Bacillota; class Clostridia; order Lachnospirales; family Lachnospiraceae; genus Choladousia. Next base: position 91,688 of record CAZQAB010000001.1, on the reverse strand, counting down.
CGGATGTTTTTTGCATCCCCCGCTTTTGGAAATACTACCACTACATTTACCATCCGAATCCTCCTGTCCTGCCAATAAACTGTCAGTCATTCTTGAACTTTGAACAGGAAAAATCAGATTTTCGCCAGGTAGTTGTCAATTTCCCAGCTGCTCACGCTGGCCCGGTAGTCCTCCCACTCTTTTTTCTTTGCCGTCACAAACTGTTTCACCGCATGATCCCCCAGGATGCCGCAGATATACGCATCCTGCTCCAGAGCATGAATGGCTTCGAGAAGATTTGCGGGCAGACACTGGATATCGCGCGCGGCCAATTCCTCCTCCTCCATCGCAAAAATGTTCGCGTCCACGCTGTCCGGCGGCATGATCCTATTGCGGATGCCGTCCAGGCCGGCGGCCATGCACACCGCAAAAGCCAGGTAAGGATTTGCTGCAGAATCCGGGCTGCGCAGCTCGATCCGCTGGCGGGAATCATTGATGGGCGGAATCCGGATCAGCGGACTGCGGTTCGTGACAGACCAGGCGATATAAACCGGCGCCTCATATCCCGGCACCAGACGTTTATAGGAATTGACCAGCGGGTTGGTCACCGCCGTGATCGCGCGGATATGCTTCATAATACCGCCGATAAAGTAATACGCCTCCCCGCTCAGATGCAGGCGGCTCTCCGGGTCATAGAAGATATTTATCCCATCCCTGGAAAGAGACATATTGACGTGCATACCGGAACCGTTCACGCCCATCAGCGGTTTTGGCATGAAAGAGGCGTAAAGCCCGTGGCGCTGGGCGATGGTCTTCACAGCCAGACGCACCGTCATAACCTCATCCGCCGTCCGCAGCGCCTCGTCGTACCGGAAATCGATCTCATGCTGGGCGGGAGCCGCCTCGTGGTGGGAAGCCTCCACCACATAACCCATCTCCTCCAGCGTCAGGATCATCTCACGCCTCGCGTTTTCCCCCAGGTCGGCGGGCGCCACGTCAAAATAACCGGCCTTCTCATGGGTCATAGTGGTGGGATGCCCCGCGTCATCCGTGTGGAACAGAAAGAATTCGCACTCCGGCCCCACCTCCAGGCTGTATCCCATATCCAGCGCTTCCCTGGTCACCTTTTTCAGAATATATCTGGGATCTCCCTCGAAGGGCTGTCCATCCACTGTGCATACATCGCAGATAAACCGGGCCACCTTCCCCTGCTGCGGCCTCCACGGAAAAATACAGAACGTGTCCAGATCCGGGTGCAGAAACAGATCTGAGTTCTCGATTTCCACAAAGCCTGCGATTGAGGCTCCATCAAAGGTGATCTGCCCATTCAGCACCCGCTCCAGCTGGCTTGTGGTCACCGCCACGTTTTTCAGCGTACCAAACAGATCGGTAAACTGCAAACGGATGAATTCCACGTCCTCCTCCTCTATCATTCTGCAAATATCTTCCCGCGTATATTTCGCCATCACAATCTCTCCTTTAAACTGCATCCTGCATCACACCGGAAACTTTTTATCATAGAGTAAGGCGGCAAGGCCTACTCCTGCGGGCGGTCTTCCTCCCTCATGATACGAAAAGGGCGTTCTTTTCCTGTTGCAAGAACCCCCTCGTCCATTGACACGTAAATGATACCAGCGGTGAAAATTTTTGTCAACCGTTTCCGGAATGTTTTCTCAGAGGACAGCGGCAAAAAATCCCCGGGAAGTGTATCTTCAAGGATCCACCGCCCGGGGCCAAATCTTTTTATTCGATTCCGCCAGAACGCAAACGCGCCCGACCTCAGTTCTTTCTGGACTTGATCAGCGCGAATATACTCTGCAGCACGATAAAGAAGCACAGCAGCGCCGCCACCGCAATGTTTGACCAGGAACTGAGCAGCTTCCCGTTGGTCTTTACCAGAGAAGAAATGGTACCGTTGATCAGCACACCGAAGAAGGAACCGATGACGTTCCCAACGCCGCCGGTCAACAGCGTGCCGCCGATTACGGCTGAGGAGATTGCATCCATCTCCAGGCCAGTGGCCTGCTGTACACTCCCGGTCAGGGTATTCATACAGTAGCAGATACCGCCGATGGAGCAGAGGAAAGAGGACAGCATATACGCTTTCAGCTTGGTCCTCTTGACATCCAGGCCCATCATGGTAGCAGACTGCTCATTGCCGCCCACTGCATAGAGGCTGCGCCCGAACTTCGTATATCGAAGCATAAAGAACACCGCGATCAATACGATCAGCGCAATCACAACATGAATCCGTATGTAGGGAACCTGAAGCATTCCTTTACTGTTCGTATAAGCGCCGATATGAAAGGGCATATAAATCTTAACGCCCGCAATCGTCTTGAAAAATCCGCTGCTGATGGATACCTGGTCCGTACAGATGACTGCCGTCATACCGCGGGCGAAGAACATACCTGCCATGGAGACGATAAATGGCTGTATCTCCAGATAACCAACCAGGAAACCCTGCACGAAGCCAAATACCAGTCCGATCACAAGCACCAGGATGCAGAGCACGATGGAATTCCAGCCCCAGCGATCGATACCGACAGCGAGGAACATACAGTCAAGGGCAATCAGCGCTCCGACGGAAATATCAATACCGCCGGTGAGCATCACGCAGGTCATGCCCGCCGCCACACAGAGCAGACCGGAGTTGTTGATCAGAAGATTCAGGAATGTCTGGAAGTGGGTAAAGCCCTTGTTCGCATACATCACGCATCCTGCCGCATACATGACAATAAACAGTGCAATCGTGATAAAAAGGAGCAGTGTATTGCTGTTCATTTTCTTACCTTTCATGTTACTGCACCCCCTTTGCCAGCGCTTTCCGCGCGGATCTCTTCTTTAAAAATGCCTTAAATGGCGGAGCCTGGATCGTTACGATGATGACCACGATGATCGCCTTGAATACCGGCGCCACGCTTGTGGATACGCCCAGGGCGTAAAGCGTGGTCGTAATCGCCTGGATTGTGTAGGCCCCGATGATGGAACCGGCCAGACTGAATTTTCCGCCGCCCAGGCTGTTGCCGCCAAGGGCGACCGCAAGGATCGCGTCCATCTCATAATTCAGGCCGATGTTGTTTGAGTCCGCGGAATAGATACGGGAGGAAGCTACAACACCTGCGATGCCCGCGCACAGGCCGCTCACAATGAAGCACAGGAAAATAATCCGCGAGGAATTCAGTCCCGCGATCCGCGAAGCCTTTTTATTAATACCAACACTCTGTACATAAAGGCCGAGGGCTGTTTTTCTTAAAAGCAGGGTCATGGCCACAATACAGATCGCGGCGATCACGATGGGGGTCGGGATGAATCCCAGATAGCCGCCGAAAAACTTGTAAGCGTCATTTCTGACATACACAATCAGGTTGTTGCACAGCAGAAGCCCGATCGCCCTGGCGGCTGAATACAGGATCAGCGTCGCCACCATGGGCTGCACCCCCAGATACGCCACCAGGAACCCGTTTAAAGCGCCGCAGACACAGGCGATCAGAATGCCGCCAAGTACGCCGACAATAAGCGGAACCTTCAGGTCGTTTGTGGAGGATACGCCATACCCGGCCAGCAGCATACAGCAGAAGCACGCCGACAACGACATAACCGAGCCGACAGAAATATCCGTACCTGCGGACGAAGATACCACAAGCGTCATACCGATGGCCAGAATCGCGATCTCACTGCCCCGGTTCAGAACATCGATCAGACGCCCGTACAGGACGCCCTCGCGAATTGAAATTGTAAAGAAGTTCAGCGCAAAATTTCCGCAGGCCACGTCATAAATGACATTGGCCGCCATCACGAGGATCATACAGAAAATCGGCAGAAACAGTCTTTTGCTGGTAAGCTTTTTCAAACTACTCATTTGATCCACCTCCTGCTATCGCTTTCATTACGTTCTCCTGCGTCAGATCCTCCGTGATCTCGCCCACTTTCATGCCGTCGCGCAGGACTGCCATCTTGGAACAGGTACGCAGCATCTCCTCAATCTCCGAAGAGATAAAGATAAGGCTCTTGCCCTCTCCCGCAAGCTGCAGCACCAGCTTCTGGATTTCTGTCTTGGTACCCACGTCAATACCACGGGTAGGCTCATCCAGGATCAGGAAATCCGGGTTTGTCGCCAGCCATCGGGCCAGAATCACCTTCTGCTGGTTGCCGCCGGAAAGCTGTCCGATCAGGGATTCCCGGCTCGCCGTCTTGATCTGAAGAATATCGATATACTTATCCGCAATCTCAATCTGTTTGCTCATCGGAAGCAGTTTAAACATACCCCGTTTCGCCTGCAGCGCAAGGATGATATTTTCCCGCACGGACAGATCGCTGATAATGCCCTCCGCCTTCCGGTCGTCCGGCAGGAGCCCCATGCCGAGCTGCATCGCATCGATAGGAGCGTTAATCTTCGTTTCCTTGCCGTCCACCTTCAGGGTACCGGTCTGGGCCTTATCCGCTCCGTAGATTGAACGGGCCAGTTCGCTTCGCCCGGAACCCAGCAGACCCGTCAGGCCCACTACCTCGCCCTTATGGATCGTCAGATCGAAGGGTTTGATCGTACCCTTATGGCTCAGGCCCTTCGCCTCGATCTCAACGGGCGCGTTGGTAAAGTCCTGCGCCTCCTCTGTCTTGATCGATGCCAGGTCGTCAAAATCCTTGCCCATCATGGCCGCCACCAGCTTCACCCTGGGCAGCTCGGCAATGGGATACTCGCCCACAAGCTGGCCGTTGCGCAGCACCGTGATACGGTCGCATACCGCGTACACCTGTTCCAGGAAATGGGTGACAAATATAATGCCAACACCCTGATCCCTCAGCCGGCGCATCAGGGTGAACAGTTTTTCCACTTCATTGTCATCCAGCGAAGAGGTGGGTTCGTCAAGGATCAGTACCTTACATTCCATATCCACTGCTCTGGCGATGGCGATCATCTGCTGCAGCGCCAGGGAATATTCCTCCAGATTCTGGGTGACGTCTACTTTCATATCCAAATCCGAGACAATCTTCTGGGATTTTTTTACCATGGTCTTCCAGTCGATCGTGCCCATCTTTGTCTTCGGCTCGCGGCCGATAAAAAGATTTTCTGCCACACTTAAATTCGGGCAGAGGTTTACCTCCTGATAAACCGTTGAAATTCCTTTTTTCTGCGCGTCCAGTGTCGAATGATTCACAACAGGGCCGGAAACGCCATCCACATGAATCTCTCCTGCCTCAAACGCATTGATGCCGGTCAGACATTTGATCAATGTGGACTTTCCCGCACCGTTTTCTCCCATTAACGCATGGATTTCTCCCTTTCTCAGAGTAAAATCCACATTGTCAAGCGCCTTAACACCTGGGAATGTCATTGAAATGCCGCGCATTGTTAATACAACGTTATTCTCCATACATAAATTCCTCCCGCCCAAGTCAGGGGCCCTCCTGTTTCTACCTGAAAAGGGGAGACCTGATACTCCAGGTCTCCCCGGGAAATCACTTGCTGTTTCCCAGCTTTTTAATGGCTTACCTTCTGGAAATTAATACTGAGCCTCAATGATTTCATCCGTAACAACGGTCATGGACTGCTCTTCGCCGTCAACCGTAATCGTGTCGATGATGTCCTCATTTACATACCAATGCTCTTCCATGTACACTTCTGCCGCAGGAGTCTCGCCGGCCTCGATCTGCTGGATAACTTCCTCTACGAACGGAGCGGCAAGCGGGTTGCACTCAAAGTCAGCGTTGATGTCGCCGGCCTTTACATACTCAAGACCTGCGGTGCAGGCGTCGAAGGAAACAAGGATGATGTCGCCGTCAACTCCATAGGAAAGGCCAGCTGCCGTCATAGCATCCATAGCGCCGAACGCTTCGTTATCATTCTGGCAGATCACGACGTTGAACTGTCCCTCATAGGACTTGATGTAGGACTCCATGATCTCCTGCCCACCGGACTGGGTGAAGTCGCCATCCTGAGAATCAAGGATCGTCCAGCCTTCTCTGTCGGCGATCTCTTTGAAGCCATCCGTACGTCCGATCGCTGCTGAAGCGCCGGTCGTTCCCTCGATCACCAGCGCGTTGATCTCCTCAATGCCCTTGGCTTCCGCGTAAACCTTCAGCCACTCGCCGCATGCAAGACCTTCTGTCTTGAAGTTGGAGCCTACCCATGAAACGTATTTGTCGGAGTCATCGATGGTACGGTCAATAACGATAACCGGAATACCAGCCTCCTCACACTCGGTCAGAACCTCGTCCCAGCCGGTGGATACGATCGGGTCGATGATGATATAATCGACATCCTGCTCAACGAAGTTACGGACTGCCTCAAGCTGCGTAGCAGAGTCATTGTCACAGTCTACAAACTGCAGATCATAGCCATTCTCCTCTGTAAAAACGTCCTGGCAGGACTGCGTGGACGCGGTACGCCAGTCAGACTCATGACCAACCTGTGCGAAACCAATCGTGATCAGGTCTTCCTCCGCGCTTACGCTAAGCGCAGACGCACCAAGAGCTGCAACTGCAGCAAGTACAAGAAACTTCTTGTTCATAAAATAATTCCTCGCTTTCTTTTTTATATTTTATTGCCTGTTTCATTACTAATTTAACTAATTTTTTTTAAAATGTCAATCTGATTCTGTATCTTTTTGCTAAATTCGTCTAATTTTACAATCGTTTTTTTGTGCGGTTTGTTTGATTTTTTCCGAAATCCAGATTTCTTATATCCGAAACCCACAAAAAAGTTGATTATTTTACGGTGAAAACCCAGACAGGTTAGATTTTTTCCGATGATCCCAAAAAAGAAAAACAGAAAATACTTTTTCCCCTATGTGCAATCTGAACAAAATTCCTCGCGCGCACAGGCCCAGTCCGCCCGGAAGTTAAAATTTTTACGGTGAAGCCCGATCCGGTTCCGACGCTTACGCAATGCAACGGCTCCTTCGCGCAGAGCAGGCAGGATTCCCGATCCATATATTATTTCAATACCCCCGCGATGCGATAAATTCTTCCGTCAGATCCTCCGGAACGAAATACGTTTCATCAATATAATAAAGCTTGTCCGGCGCTTCCCCGGCCTCGATCTGCAAAATGATGGCTTCCACCCTGGGGCCGTTCAGGGGATTGCATTCCACATCCAGATTGATCTTCCCCGCAAGGCAGGCCGTCAGCCCTACCTCTGTGGCGTCAAAGGATATGAGGATCACATCCCCGTCTTCCCCGTAAGATATCCCGGCCTCATCCATGGCCTGCATGGCTCCGAGGGCCGAATTGTCGTTCTCACAGTAGATCACGTCCACGTCTGTATCCGTCCGGAGGTATTCTGCCACCACCTCATACGTCTTCGCCTGAGTATACTCTCCCGAAAGTGTATCCAGCAGTCTCCAGTTGCCGTGCGCCTCGATGCCCTCGAACAATCCCTGTGTCCGTCCAATCTGGGAGGTTGCCCCCTCGGTGCCCTGGACATGCAGGATTGCGATATCCTCGTCCCCGCGTCCCTCTTCCTTCAGATACCCATCCAGCCATTCCATGGCGGTCCGGCCTTCCTGGAGAAAATCGGAACCCTCCCAGGCAACGTACAGACTATCGTCCGCCACGCTGATCATCCGATCCATGATGATCACCGGGATGCCGGCCTCCTTCGCCTCCTGGAGCACCGCGTCCCAGCCTGTTTCCACTGCCGGGGCGATCACAATATAATCCACCCCCTGCAGGATATAGTTGCGGATCGCCGCGATCTGATTTTCCTGCTTCTGCTTTGCGTCGTTAAAGAGCAGTTCATATCCGTTCTCCTCGGAGAAAGTGTTCCGCATGGACTCCGTATTTGCCACGCGCCAGTCGGATTCCGCCCCCACCTCGGAAAATCCCACAACGATATTCTCGCTTTGGGGCTCCTCTGTTTCCACACTGGCACATCCGGAAAGAAGCGCGGCAGCCAGAAAGAACCCGGTCAGCCTCCGCCCTGTTCTTCTTTTTTTACGCATCCGATCCATCCTGCTGTCCTTTCTCTTTGCTGTTATCCAGAAGCTGCATGGGCAGCGTTACGCTTACCCTCGTACCTTTCCCCTGCCGGCTGTCGATCTGCAGCCCGTACTGCGCCCCGAACAAAAGCTGCAGCCGTTCGTGGACCGTGGAAAGGCCAAAGCCGGTCTTCTGCCCATTGAAAAGAGAACTGCGCACCTGCTGCAGCCGTTCCTCCGACATACCGGCGCCGTCGTCCTCCACCGTCAGGATCACTTTCTCGCCCGCAGCTCTTCCGGTGACAACGATATGCCCCTGCCCCCTTCTGAGCTTGATCCCGTGATACAGAGCGTTTTCCACCAGGGGCTGAAGGGTCAGCTTGGGGATCCGGCACTCCTTCAGTTCCGGATCGATGTCGATCTGATACTGCAGGATATCCCTGTAGCGCACCTGCTGAATCTCCAGATAACTGGCAATCTGCTGTTCCTCCTCCCGCAGGGTAATGATATCCTGCCCGTTGCTCAGGGAAGATCGGAAAAACGCAGAAAGGCTGGTTACCATTTCCACTGCCTGTTCATTTTTCCCCATCTCGATCAGCCAGACGATGGCATCCAGCGTATTGTACAGGAAATGGGGATTAATCTGCGCCTGCAAAAGCGCCAGTTCTGCGCTTCTGAGACTGATCTGCTCCTGACGGTTCTGCTCCACAAGCTGATTCAGCCGTCCCACCATATTTTCAAAGCCGTCGCTCAGAGTCTGGATCTCATATTCCTGGGCCTGAACCGGAGTCCTGGGAGTCAGGTCGCCGTCGCCGATGGCCTGTACACGGCTGCACAGATCCAGGATGGGACGGGTGATGGAACGGCTGAGCCTGAGGGACAGCCTGCCTATGAGGATCAGCATCCCCGCCAGCAATACCACGATCAGAGCCATCTCCATGTAGAGCTGGCGGCTCATCTGACGGCGAAGGCTGTCAAGCAGGGACGCTTCGTGATACAGATAGGTGTACATATACTCCTGGATCAGCTCCGTCAGTACATAGATGTTGTTTTCCAGTTGGGTTACCCGGTCGTCGTAACTGACCGTATCCTCAATGAGATAGATCTTGCTCTCAAGATTTTCGCAGAGGTTCAGCACACCGTTGATGGCCTGCCAGCTCTCCCGCTGGGTCGTGGTCTCCAGCAGATCCCCTGCCAGCGTCTGGGCCGCCTCTACCTCCTCGATGGGAAGGCCTTCGGAATAATGGCTGTCCACCACATAATAATACATTTTCAGATCGATGGACTCCTTGAAATCCTGGTTGAACTCGGAGGCCGTCGTGACATTATGAAGAATTTTTGAATACCGGCCCACATACACCATCAGCGCCAGAAATACCACCAGAAGCATCACGATGACGGGTATGAAAAACATCATCATCATCTTGCGGATCCGGCTCTCAAAGGATACCGGGCGGTTCCGGCTTTTCATTGGCGTTTTCCTCCTGTCCGGTAATCCCGGGGCGTACAGCCCTGGGTCTTGCGGAACACAAAGCTGAAATAATGCGGATCCTTATACCCCACCTCGGCCGCCACCTCGGCCGTGCGTTTATCGGTCCGGCGCAGCAGCTCTTTCGCCCGCCCCATCCGTTTCTGGGTCAGATATTCCACAAAGGTCTGGCGCATCTCCTGGCTGAACACCGCGCTGAAATAGTTGGCGCTCACATTGATGTACCCTGCCACTTCTTTCAGGGAGATGTTCTCATCCGCAAAGTTGCGGTCAATATATTCCACGGCCTGGCGCATCAGCCCCCGGCTGTGGCTTCTGGACTTCTGATCCCGCAGTTCCAGCACGCACCGGAGCACCGCGCAGATATATGATTTCATTTCATCCCTGGTCACATTGTTGGAAATCATCTGCACACCGGGCAGCGCCTCCTGGGCCTCCTCCTGGGAATGCCCCATCTCCTCCATGTAGGCGATGGCGGTAAAGCGCACGTTAAGCATCAGATACTGGCTGAACATCCTGGAGGCGGTCGCATCCCTGAGGCTGTCGATGTACTCCCCCACAAAGTCCCCGATCTCCTCCATCTGGCCGTCCCGGAAAAATCCCCGCAGAAGCGCCGGGTCAATCTTCGCCATGTCCAGGTTCTTCAGGCTGCTTTCATCCTCGCTGCCGGACAACTCCTCCGTCTTTTCCTTTGTCAGGATATGGCAGTCTACCAGAAGATGGCGATAGGAAAAAATATGGCTCACCTCATCGAAACACGCCGGAAGGGCGCTGAGCCGTTCTGTCTTCTGCCCCACTGCCACGTACCATTTCACATCCTCCTCAGAGGGCTGAATGTGGGTTCGTATGGCGTCCACGCACCGCTCCGTCAGCGCATCGATCTGCGTGCGGTCCCCCCGGATCAGCACCGCATAGGTGTTCAGATTCCACCGGAACATGAGGTATTCCGGATAGAGCATAAAAAACCGGGTCAGGCCGTCCCTGATCCCAGATACCATATCCGCCGTCTCGCTTTTCTGCCATGCCGTGTCCGCATCCCCCTGCACACTGTAAAGCACCAGGTTGTAGCACTGGGCATGAATCGCGATGCCAAGCTGGCCCGCCCGCTCGTAGATCTCCTCCACGGAAAGCTGGCCCGCCACAATATTCTCAAAAAAACGCCGTCTGGAAAACTGTTCGTACTCCTGCATCTCGCTGCGAAATTTTTCCAGATAGTTCTCCTGCTCCCGTTCCGCCTGTATCTTCTCCTGGACCTCGCCAAGCGTCCGGATCAGCATGGCCTTGGTCACGGGCTTCAGCAGATACTGAAACGCGCCGATGCGGATCGCCTGCCGGGCATACTCAAAATCGTCGTACCCGCTGATGATGATGATCTTCGTATTCGGGAATTCCCTGACCACCAGATTACTCAGCGCCAGCCCGTCCATAAAGGGCATTTTGATATCCGTGATCAGCACGTCCGGCTGAAGTTCCCGGATCATGGGGAGCGCCTGTTCCCCGTCCCCGGCATCCCCCACCAGTGTGCAGCCATACTGCTGCCACGGAATGATATCCCGAAGGCCCTCCCTCACGATCATTTCATCTTCAACCAGAAATACTTTCAGCATTTTACTCTTCTTCCCCGGCTTCTCTCGTGTAATAATACGTGTTTGAACTCCTGAAAACAGTATCGGAGGATCCCACCTGGCTCACCACTATACTATGGTCCCCCACATTCAGCGACTTTTTCCGGATCCGAAGCAGGGAGGAAGTCACAAAGGTTGTCCCCACCTTGCTGCCGTCCACGTATACTTTGCTCCATTTTGTAAAGTTTTCGCCCTTGATATAATAATATTCCTCCGATTCCAGGATCATGTCCACCCGGATATCCTGCGTACCCATGACGAGATCCGTGGCCGGGTACAGGTCCTCTCCGCCGTACACGTAGCGGTCCCCGTATAAAATATCATACTGCAGAAGCTCCATGTCGGCCTGATACTCCGCCTCGCCGGTATACGCCCGCCGGTTCTGGTGGAAAGTGAACATGGTGCCGGTATGGATTCCCAGTTCCTCCGTAATATCCGCCAGAAGCTGATAGGAAGTCATATCCCGGTCAAACTTTCTGAGGCCCAGATTGTTCCATGTGACATACCGGGTCTTAAACAGGCTGCCCGTTGCAACATCTTCCTCCGTCAGATCCATCGTGGGAAGATGGTCGCCGAACATCACCACCATCGTGGGTTCGCCCCGCTCCTCCAGCATGGCGATCAGATCCCCGATAAACGTATCCATCTGGTGAAGCTGGTTGACATAATACTCCCACGCATAATGCATACCCTCGTCCTCCACCCCGCGGATCCGGATCTCCGGATCCGCGAGCACCTGGTACTGGGGATAGCTCCCGTGAGTTCCTACGGTGATCACATAGACAAAATCCTGCTGATCCGGCGTGTAATCCAGGGATTTTTCCACCTCGCCGATCAGGATGCCGTCGGTGGGCCAGGTGCCAAGAGGCGTATAATCCTGGATGTTCATCATCTCCTTGCAGGTGAAAGTGTCAAAGCCCATCATGGAAAATGCGTTCGCCCGGCTGTAGAAATTGCCGCCGTTGTTGTGGACCACATGGCTTCCGTAGCCCAGAGTGCGCAGGTCGCTGGCAATACTCTCACAGTCCGTTTTTTTCAGGATCGTCTTGTAGGGATATTCCCCCAGGCCGAAGAACTGCATCCCCATGCCTGTGAGGATCTCAAACTCCGTATTCGCGGTGCCCGCTCCCACAACCGGCACCTCCAGGTAGCCGGAGCTGTAATGCTCGTACAGTTCGTGGAAATTCGGGATCGGATCTTCACTGGTCTCCAGAAAATTAATAAGGGCAGGGTCAACAAAAGATTCCAGAAGAACACAGATAATATTCGGATATTCAAAATCCGACTCACCCACATCTTCCGGAATCTCATTCTCCGCAGCCGTCGTCCTTGTATTTGTATTTTTTGTCAGCGAAGCGCTCATTTCGTCCGCAGCCGTCCCTCCCGTATCGTCTCCGGCGCCGGAAGAAACGTCCGCAGCCGTCCCTCCCGTATCGGCGGAACGCTCTTCTGGCGTCTCCTGCCCGGTTCCGACGTTTGCCGTCTGCGTGACGCCGATCTTCTGAAGCACCGCCTCCACCGCTTCCTCGGAATAATCTTCCGGCTTGCTCATGCCCCGGTCGAGGACGCTGGCCGAAAAGCTGTACACAAACCCGTAATCCCTGTAGCCCTGAGCCAGATTTTCAAAATAAGAGGTGAGAATGTTATTGCTCACCGCCGCATCCGTCACATTCGGGATCATCATAACCACCGCCGCGATCGCAACAACGCTGGCGATCCAGTGCTGACGTCCCGTGAACTTGGGTCCCTTGAACCAGAAAGCCACCAAAAGCGCAAGCACCAGAACCACGCCGGCAATAACCATGACCGCTTCCGTCGCAGTGAAGTAATTGCTCCGCATCGTGAACAGATCGCCCACCATCTTCAGATCCGTAAAGCTGAAAGGCGAGACCCTCTTAGCCAGGATACAGCCGTTGATGATCCCAAGGAACAGCCAGAACGTACAGATTATGGTGCGCAGCACCGCTCTTCTTCTTACTATGTACACAAGCGTCAGCGACGAAAAAATGATCAGCGAATTATACAGAAACACCAGATTCCGGTCCGCCACGAAGGAGCAGGCCTCCAGGAACGAATGCCGCGAGATCCACTCTATCAGAAAACAGACGCCGCACGCGAGAAGCATATGGAAAAGCAGTGAGTATCTGTTGAGAAACGCGACCATATCACGCTTGGAACCCCTGTTTTTCCGGATATTCACATTGAAATGTAATTTACCCATAAACATCATCTATTCCCCCTGAAATTCGCTGTTAGATTAGTATAAATTCCCCGAAAAGTCAACAGGTACGGAAAAAATTTTAGGTTTTGTTAATATTCTTTCCCTTTCTTTTTTAAATCTGTCCTGAAAACCGCATAAATATATCTGGAATCTTTTTTCGTTATATGCTAATTTATAAATGGAAGGAAAAGTGAGGGATTTGTTTTCATGAAAAAATTACTATATCTCCTGTTATTTGTGCTTTTGTTTTTATCCGGATGTGAGAAAAAAACAGCGGACGTCGCTCCCGCCAGCCTTTTTGAGTTGGACGGGGATTCCACTTCCGCCGGCGTAAGCCCCGGCGACGGAAGGGCCGCCTTCATCAAGGCCTACAAAAAATATACCATCCAGGTGGCCTACCAAAACCTGCCCTCCGATTATATGATAATGTCGATCAGCGAAATCCCCTATACGAATGAGATTTCCACGATGATCGCCAACTTTTTCATAAATGATGAACCTGTCTCTGAGGAGACGCTGTGTGAAGAAAACGACGTGGAACCCGGCCAGCTTCACAGCCTGCTCAGTTCCTCCGATTATCTCAGGGAGCATGAGGTCCTGTACCGGTATCTCCGCTTCAAATGGGAGGACGGCGTGATCGAGAGCATTGAATCCGACGCCCTGAATTACAATGAAACGTTCGAGACCCCCTGCATACGGTAGGGGAAATCTAATCCACCGTTTTCCGGCGCTCTCTGGCGACAAAGCACACCCGTTCGCTTTCGGGCGCGGGCTGCCCCATGGTAAGGGCATCGCAGACCGTCACAACCTGAAGGCCGGCCTCCCTGAGGAGATCGCATACGTTCTGGATTTCATAACCTTTCTGGTAATGCGTCTCTTCGTATTTCTCGTATAATCCGCTTTCTGTGCGGATAAACAGGGTCAGATCGTACTCATTGATCTGTTCTTCGTCATCATACCAGTTTTCCCAGATGAAACTGCTCTCCTCTCGGTTTTCGGCAATTACCTGATTTCCCAGAAGGATTGTATATTTGTATATCGTATTCATGTCAAAGATAAATACCCCGCCTGGATCGAGATAATTATTCACCAATTTAAACACGCTCAGAAGTTCCTCCGGCTCTGTGATGTAATTCATGCAGTCGCACACGCTCACCACGGCCCGCACCGTGCCGTACAGTTCAAACGCCCGCATATCCTGCTGCAGATACAGGATATCGTGGCCGGAAGCGTCTCTCTTTTCCAGGGCTACCTCCAGCATTTCCGCCGAATTATCCACGCCGATCATATCATAGCCACAGCCCGCCAGAAGCTCCGTCATGGAACCGGTGCCGCAGCCAAGCTCCAGTACCAGGCCGTCCTCCACCCCATATTCTCGCAGAAGCCGATGCAGACAGGCGCACCATTCTTCATAGGGAATGTCATCCATGAACAGGTCGTATACTCTTGCGAAGCTCTCATATGACGCCATAGATTCGTCCTCCTGGTATTTGCGGCAGATTTATGGTTCGTTTTATCGTGCTTGCGCGCATCATTGCACGGAGTGCTTTTATCATACAGGAAAGCAGGAACTTTCCTATATGATGAAAAAACCCCCGCTTTCACGGGGGGTAAGGATGCCGCTGGCCGGACTCGAACCGGCACGGTATTACCCGCTTGATTTTGAGTCAAGTGCGTCTGCCAATTCCGCCACAGCGGCTGATTCTGCGTGCCTGAGCACGCAAAATATACTAGCATAGTTTCGGAATGAATGCAAGAAATTTTTGCGGCCGTCAACCTTATAATCGCCCTAATATTTCATATCCTTCAGTATGTCGCAGAAATCAAAGGTCGCAAAATAATCCCGGGGCGTCTCCGCCCGGCGGATCTGTTCAAAAGAGCCGTCCTGCTTCAGCAGGATCTCGGCGGAACGCAGCTTGCCGTTATAATTGTAGCCCATGGAAAATCCGTGGGCGCCGGTATCATGAATGACCAGCAGATCCCCCCTGTCAATCTTCGGGAGCTGACGGTCAATGGCAAACTTGTCATTGTTCTCGCACAGAGACCCCGTCACGTCATAGAGATGATCGCAGGGTTCATTCTCCTTGCCCATGACGGTGATGTGGTGATAAGCGCCGTACATGGCCGGGCGCATCAGATTCACCGCGCAGGCATCCACGCCGATGTACTCCTTGTGGGTATGCTTCTCATTGATGGCGGTTGTCACAAGGCAGCCAAACGGCCCCAGCATATAGCGGCCCAGCTCCGTGTACAGAGCCACGTCTCCCATTCCCGCCGGAATCAGGACTTCCTCGTAGACTCTCCGGACCCCCCGGGCAATCTCCCAGATATTGTTTTTCTCCTGATCCGGACGGTAGGGGATACCGATGCCGCCGGAAAGGTTGATAAATCTGATTCTTACGCCTGTCTTCTTCTGAAGATCCACCGCAAGTTCAAACAGCACCTTCGCCAGCATGGGATAGTATTCGTTTGTCACCGTATTGCTGGCGAGAAACGCATGAATCCCAAACTCTTCAACGCCCTTTGCTTTCATAATGCGGAACGCCTCTTCGATCTGCTCCTTGGTCATGCCGTACTTGGCGTCCCCCGGATTGTCCATGATGTCGTTGCTGATCTTAAACAGGCCGCCGGGATTATAACGGCAGGACATCTGTTTGGGCAGGGAGCCAAGCGCCTCCTCCACCTTCTCAATTTGGGTGATATCGTCCAGATTGATGATCCCGCCGATGGCGGCTGCCTTCCGGAACTCCTCAATGGGCGTATCGTTGGAGGAAAACATCACGTCATCCCCGGTGATGCCCACCGCCTCGGAAAGCATCAATTCCGTCATGGAGGAACAGTCCGTTCCGCACCCGTACTCGTGCAGGATTTTGAGCAGGAAAGGATTCGGGGTGGCCTTCACCGCGAAATACTCCTTGAATCCCCTGTTCCAGGAAAACGCCTCGTAAAGCTCCCGCACATTTGCCCGGATCCCCTTCTCGTCATAAAGGTGGAAAGGCGTCGGAAACTGAGCCGCAATCTCCTCCAGTTTTTCCTTCGTCACAAACGTCTTTTTCATGCCGTACACTCCTCATAACCCGATTTCAGTCTGCTAAAGCATTAAATTGTAATAAATATACTCTGATACAAACGGGATTGTCAACACTTAACTGTCTACGACAGGAAAAATGAATCCACCCGGTGCTTCGCATCCACAAGGTGATTGTACTGTAATATCCGGTAATCGTTCAGGAGATCCTCATATTCCGTATCGTCATAGCTGTATAAGGCGCCGCCGCTGTCCCGGTATATGTTCGCATTGATCACCGGAAGCGTCTTCCTAAGCTGCCACAGAAACGTCTGATAGCCGGTCAGGGGAATCCCGGCGCATTCCATCAGGATGCCACCGAGATAGTTGACGCTGATCCCGTCATAGTACCGGTGCTCCAGCCCGTAGTTGCTCCAGATCACAAAAGGCACCCGGTAGCCCTGCTGGGCAGATTCCAGCGTGTCCTCGCTCTCCACGCCGCAGATACGCTGGATCACATTGGTGATATAGTCGGAGGGCTGATGATCTCCAAACATCACGACAATGACCGGCTCCTCCTGCTTCTCAAAATACGCTACCATCTCCTGCAGCGCCAGGTCTGTTTCGTGCATCAGAGTCAGATACTTCTCCGTCGCCGTGACGCTGAGGGTCTTTTCAGCCACATCCGTAAGCTTCACATAGGAAGTAAAATCCGGAGAATCCTTGCTGTAAGCGCCATGGTTCTGCATGGTTACTTCAAAGACAAAGAGCCTGTCCCCGGAATCCTTCTGCTCAAACTGCTCTATGATCTTCTCAAAGGCGGACCTGTCTGTAATGTAGCCGCGCCTCGTAACCGGGTTTACAAAATCCGTCTTGTCCAGAAATTCATCAAAGCCAAATGCCCTGTACACCACGTCCCGGTCCCAGCCGGAGGCATTGTAGGGATGGATCGCGGTCGTAAGGTATCCGAGAGATTTCAGATAACTCGCCAGGGAGGGCGTCTCGCTGTTGATATACTGCTGATAGGGCACACTGCCGACGGGCAGAAATCCCATGGTGTCTCCGGTCAGAAATTCAAACTCTGTGTTGGCCGTGTTGCCGCCCTTGACGGAAACATACAGCTCGCCGCCCACACACTCCTCCTGCATACTCTTGAAAAAGGGCATGACCTCCTCGCTGGTGGCAAAATCCCCCCAGACGGACAGGTCAGAGAACGCCTCGTCCATAACCACGATGATGTTCGGGTAACCGGCCGTATCTTCTCCCGGGACTCCGGCGGCATCCTTCACAATATCATCCGCAGTGTCTTCTGCGGCATCTGCCGCGTCCTCTCCGGACCAGGTTCCGTCAGATTCCTCCAGCGTCTGGCTGATCAGCGCGTTCACCGCCTCCACCGAATACCCGGAGGGCTCCTCTATATTGAGGAATCTGAGGTTTCCCAGAAAGGCGGCGGCAATGCCGTTGTTCCGGTACAGCACGTTCAGCGTAAACAAAGTCGTGTCCATGCCGAAAAAGCTCTGGACGCCGGGGAGCTGGATGGCGGAAATATAGCCGATCATTAACGCCACAAACACCGCCGCCAGAGGAATCCGCACAAGTTTTCGGCGGATCTTTACAGAGGATTTGGATGAAATCAGAAGCATCCAGATAAACGCCATCGCCGCAAAACCGGCTTTCCAGGTGAGCGCAAAGGAATAGTTGTCCGCCACAGACAGGGCGGTCCCAAGAGACAGGAAATCCCACGGGACGATGGGGGAGGAACGGAAGCTCACCACATAATAGTTGACAAGGCCAAACAGCATGGGAACAAGAGTAGCGATTTCAAAGCCCGCCCGCACACTGCCCATCAAAAAGGCCGTCATCCCATAGAGAATGTAAAAGAACAGCAGATTCAGGATCACGATCGGGAGAGTCAGATCAGACAGCACATGCGTATAATTTTCCAGCGCCGCAAACGCTGCCGCCGGAATGACAAGATATGCTATGAGGGATACGATCCGCCCATAAGAGAAATCAAGCAGCGCAAACAGGCCCGCCCCAAGGCTCAGCGCCAGCGACGCTTTGAACCTCCAGTCGCCCGTCCCCTCGCCTGCCGCTGACAGTCCGGTGACAATAAGCATAGCTGCGGCCGCCAAAACAGCCGCCGCAGCTTTCCTTCTTTTAAAACTGAATATCCTTTTCATGTTGTCCACTTCGTCTCTCTAACTCTTTTTGATATGCTGATGGGTAAAGAGGTGATCCTGGCAGTACTCGTAGTTCCCGTCGCACTTGGAGCAGAACCGGAATTCAAGGTAGTCCCCGTCCTTCTCTGTCCTGCCGCAGACCGCGCACTTGTGCTTTGTCACGCCCTGAGGCCGCACCTTCTTTACATTCCGCTTAAACTCCTGCTTCCGGCGGATCTCGCCGGGTGAAAACCGGCTGGTATTCCTGCTCAGGAAGAAGAAAATCACAAAATTCAGTAAAGACATCACAATCGCCACACGTCCAGCCCAGTCCGTCTGGAATATAGACAGGATGATCAACACGCCGTACACCAGCCCGAGCCACTTCATTTTAATCGGGATCAGAAAATAAAGCAGCACCTCGATGTCAGGATATGTGAGCGCAAGGGCAAGGAAAATAGACATATTGATATAATAGGTACTGAAATACCCCTCGGTATGCGCCCCGAAATACAGAAGGAACGCTCCGATGACCGTAAACAGAATGCCGGAGATAATGTACACATTAAACCTGAAATCGCCCCAGGTGCGCTCCAGCGTCCTGCCAACAGAAAAATAGAAATACAGCATAATCACTGTGAACAGATCCGGGCTGGACGGGGGAACGATCAGCCAGGTGACAAGCCTCCACACCTGCCCCCTGAGGATCAGGCTGGGCCTGAGCATCAGATAACTCAGCAAACCCGGCGCCAGGAAATAGATCAGATACCCGGCCGCATACAGCGCGATCATGATCGCCGGAAGATTGCGGATGGCATATTTCCCGTATTTTCGCTCCAACTTATCCAGAAACTTCATTGTTCCTCCTCTTTCCCGTGAAACCCGTTTTCTCATACCGCTCATTATAAATTTCCCAAATCAGTTTGTCAATCAGGGCAAAAGATGATTTGCCATTCTTTAGTTTTTTTTAAGAATCAGGCCGCATTTTCGGGATACAGAGCTGATCCCCGGCCTGCAGATTGTACACATCCACATAGGGATTTGCAAAAATCAGCGCGGATACCTTTACCTGATACTTTTTCCCAAGCAGATAGAGGGTCTCTCCCTTTTCCACCGTATGCGTAAATCCGATGCATTTATAGCCGCAGCGTTCTTTCATTTTGCCGCTCCCATAAAACTTCTTCTGTCTACTATATGCGGCTGCGCAGGATTTGCTTGCAAAAACAAGGGGGCGTATATTATACTGACACTGTAAGAAACATAAAGAAAGGAAGCGGAAGCGCATCATGGCAGGATCATCTTTTGGAACGGTTTTCAGAATAAGCACCTGGGGGGAATCCCACGGCAAAGGCATCGGCGCCGTCATCGACGGCTGTCCTTCCGGCATCCGCCTGTGCAGGGAGGATATTCAGAAGTATCTGGACCGCAGAAAGCCGGGCCAGAACCGTTACGCCACGGCCCGCCAAGAGGCGGACGCGGTGGAGATTCTCTCCGGCGTATTTGACGGCAAAACTACCGGCACGCCCATTTCCCTGGCGGTATGGAACCGGGATCAGCGCTCTGCCGATTACAGCGCCATCGCCTCTCTCTACCGGCCGGGACACGCAGACTACACCTATGACCTGAAATATGGCGTTCGGGATTACCGGGGCGGCGGACGCGCCTCGGCCCGGGAAACCATCGGCCGCGTAGCGGCGGGCGCCGTAGCCATGAGACTCCTGGAAGAGCTGGGGATAACTGTGCAGGCCTATGTCGGCTCAGTGGGACCGGTCTTTGTTGAGCGGGAGAGAATCGATCTGTCTTACGCAGAAAAAAGTCCGGTGTGTATGCCGGACCCGGAAGCTTCCGCCAGAGCGGAAGAATATCTGAATTCCTGTATCAATGACCTGGATTCCTGCGGGGGAACCGTGGAGTGTATCGCGAAGAACGTACCGGCCAGCCTTGGAGAGCCGGTCTTTGACAAGCTGGACGCTTCCCTGGCCCGGGCCATCATGTCCATCGGCGCGGTAAAAGCCGTGGAAATCGGGGACGGCGTCCTCGTCTCAGGACGCAGAGGTTCCGAAAACAACGATCTCTATACGGCGGATGCGTCCGGCCGCCCGGTCAAAGCCACAAATCACAGCGGCGGCATACTGGGAGGAATCAGCGACGGCTCCCCGATCCTTGTGCGGGCGTCCTTTAAACCCACGCCCTCCATCTCCCGTCCCCAGCCCATGCTGGGCGCTGACGGAGAACTTCACACCCAGGCCATCCACGGACGGCACGATCCCATCGTCGTGGCCCGGGCAGCCGTCGTGGTGGAGGCTATGACGGCGCTGACTCTTGCCGATCATCTTCTGCTTGCGGCCTCCTCCCGAATAGAGAATCTGAAAAAAATATTCTCTTCTGAAAAATAATATCAGATTCGGTTGATCAGAATGCAGTTCGGGGTATCCACATGGATGGGGCGTCCTTTCATAACCAGAAGCCCCTTTTCATAATCTACCGTAAAAAACCGGATCTCATTCGTCTCATGGTTCAGCACCACCAGCGTTTTCTCCCCGGGGAAGACATCCAGATCCTTGGGATAATCGCCGCTGATGGGCAGGCAGCAGATCCTGGCAAGCATACCTGTTTCACAGTCCCTCCGGAAAATCGCCACCGTATTTTCCCCCGCGGTAGACACATACAGATAATTCCCGCTGGGCGCGATCTTCATACCGCAGCAGGCGCTCCCCTTGGTTTCCGGATCCCTGAGTACGGATATCTCCTGTATCTTCTCAAATTCCGGGGTCTTTCCGGAACCGTCGTACCGGTACACGGTCACCTCGTTTGTCAGTTCCCCATTGATATATGCAAATTTCCCGTCGGGGCTGAAGGCGAGAAGCCTGGGGCCGGAATCCAGCTTACAGCGGAGGATATCCACAAGATCCAGTCGTCCGGTCATCTCGTTCACACTGTAGATTTTCACCTGGTCGATCCCGTTGTCTACCGCGCAGAGATATTTGTCGTCCGGCGTGGGGATCACACAGCTGACATGGGGACGGAAGCTCCGCTCCGAAACGCTGCCAAGGCCCTGATGGAAGACGCCGCTCATAATGGAACCCAGCCGTCCGTCCCTGTGGGTATGCACCACCGTCACTTTGCCGTCGTGATACCCACCGACGTACAGGAATTTCCCGTTTTTGTCCGTGGAGAGGTAACAGCCCCGCATCCCGTCGATCCCCACCTTGTTGATGGCTTCCAGGCCGCCGTCCGGGAGAATATGAAGCACCTCCACGCCCTCATCCGCAATGGAATACAGATATTTTCCGTTGTAGGAAAGCGTCATATGGGAGACGTTGTTCACGGGAACCACGTCCCGTTCCGTCATAATTCCTTTCTCCACGTCGATATCGTATATATGGATGCCAATGCTGTTTCCATGGGTGTACGTCCCGACATATGCCACATATCTTTCCTGTCTGTCCATCGAAAACCTCCTGTCCTGATTTGCAATTCACAAGAATCTTTCTCTTGTCCATGATACTACCGATACGTTTCTTTGTTAAGTAAAATGCGCCGGCAATCCTACCGTATCTTTTCCGGGAAACCCACTTTCTTCTGCACCTTTCGCAGAGTCTTCTGCGCATAATACCCGGCCTTCTCCGCATTGTTTTTGATCACGCCGTCAATGTACGTTTTATCCTTCTCAAGCTCATGGACGCGGCTCTGAAGAGGCTCCAGCACGGAAACCACCGCTTCTCCCACGGCCTCCTTAAACTGTGCGTATCCGCTGCCGGAGAACTCCCGGACCGTCTCCCCGGGAGTTTTGTTCAGGCAGGCGCAGTAAATATCGATCAGGTTGTGAAGGCCGGGCTGCTCCTGGGTGTACCGAATCTCTCCCAGCGAATCCGTCACCGCCCGCCTGCATTTTCTGCGGATCGTATCCGGGTCGTCCATCAGATAGATGCTGCCGTTTGGATTTTCATCGGATTTGCTCATCTTCTTTGCGGGATCCTGCAAGCTCATGATCTTTGCGCCGGTCCTGCCGATATATGCCTCAGGAACCGTAAATACATTGCCGTAGATCGCGTTGAATCTCTGGGCGATGTCCCGGGTTATCTCCAGATGCTGCATCTGATCGATTCCCACGGGAACCACGTCCGACTGATAGAGCAGAATATCCGCCGCCATGAGCACCGGGTAGGTGAAAAGCCCGGCGTTGATATTGTCCGCGTGCTTCGCCGCCTTATCCTTGAACTGGGTCATGCGGTTCAATTCCCCCATGTAGGTAAAGCAGTTCAGGATCCACGCCAGCTCCGCGTGGCCGGAGACATGGGACTGATAATAAATACAGTTTTTCTCCGGATCCAGCCCCGCCGCAATATAGAGGGTCAGCAGGGCGCGGGCCCGTCTGCGAAGCACCGCCGGATCCTGCCGCACCGTGATGGAATGCATATCCACCACGGAATAAAAGCATTCATATTCGTCGCTCAGGCTCACCCAGTTTTTCAGGGCTCCAAGATAATTCCCCAGCGTCAGATTGCCGGTTGCCTGCATACCGCTGAATAAAACCTTTTTGCCATCGATCATCGTTCTGTCTTTCCTCCTCGGTTCGCGTCTCAAATC
Organism: uncultured Lachnospiraceae bacterium; assembly: GCA_964591265.1. Taxonomy (GTDB): domain Bacteria; phylum Bacillota; class Clostridia; order Lachnospirales; family Lachnospiraceae; genus Choladousia. The sequence goes on along the minus strand of CAZQAB010000001.1, from coordinate 68,696 downwards.
CTTCCAAATTCTATCATTTCCACTCCACAAAGTCAATTATCCGATGGGATATCCCCTCAGGTAATAGTCCCGGACAAAGCGGATCAGTTCGTCCTCGCCCCGTTCATCCAGAATCCGCAGCATTCCGTGCAGTTCCTTCCAGGTCTGGGGATGCATCAGATAATGCCCCCGCCCCCGTTCAAAATAGGCCAGGGGATCATGCTGCGTGTAATTCTCCCCGTTATAGTTCTTGGAGGCGGAGATCCGATCCATCAGCATCTCCGCAACGTATCTGCGGGGCATCTGTACCGCCTGCAGCGGGTACTTCTTATTCCCGGGGGTTAACGCATAGTCCGACCAGTATTCATAATGATGGCGGTTGCGGCCCTTGTGATGCATCCAGGCGCTGGAATAGCCTTTGTCCCTGCGTTCGGCGTTGTTGGGACTGCTTTTGCCATCTTCATAATACATAAACCCCATCAGAAGCTCCGAGGGCATATATTTGGAAAGATCATGGATCAGGCCCTGCCGGTACAGTCCGATGCGGAAACAGTGCTGCATCACCAGAAACTTATGCTCGGTAATCGTCTTCAAATGTCCCTTTATCTTTCTCCATGTGATCATCTGTAGCTGTCTTTGCCGCTTCATTTTATTTTCCTTCCAGAACTACCACTGTTCTCGCCGGTACGGAAAATGACTTCGCCTCCGCCAGAATCTCCTGCTCTTCCTCCTGCACAAAGCTGCGTTTCAGGGACGTATCCATGACTTTGCGCCATTTCTGCCCTTTTGGAAGAAGGGGCAGCGCAAAATCCCGGGGCTCCCAGTGGAAATTGTAGGCCACGTACACAAACCCTTCTTCCTTTGCGTAATACCCGGAATACATACAGCCAAGGTAGCGGTGGGGCCGGTCCATTTCCCCGTACCAGGCCTGGTCGCCGTGGAACGACAGATCCGGAAATCCGCTGGAAAACTGATCCGCGCACCGGAGGCTGCGATCCTGATGCAGTACCCTGTGCTTTTTGCGAAACGCGATGGCATCCCGCACAAAACCGGTCAGCTCCCGGTTGCTCCTTGCGCTGCCCCAGTCCAGCCAGGTCAGCTCGCTGTCATGGCACCAGGGATTGTTGTTGCCCTTTTGGGTGTTGCCGAATTCATCTCCGGCCAGCAGCATGGGAACCCCCTGGGAAAACAGCAGCATCGCATACGCGTTTTTTCTCTGGCGCAGACGCAGGGAAACGATCTCCCGCTTGCGCGACGGGCCCTCCTCCCCGCAGTTCCAACTGAAATTGTAATCCGTGCCATCCCGGTCCATCTCCCCGTTCTCCGCGTTATACTTGTGTTCATAGGAAACCAGGTCCAGCAGCGTAAAACCGTCATGGTTCGTAATATAATTAACAGGCGGACAGGCGCTGTCATTACTGCGAAGCCGGAAGCTGAACGCGCTGAGAAACTGCTCGTCCCCTTTCAGCAGACGGCGGCAGTCGTTCATAAAACCGTCGTTGGACTCCGCCAGCAGGCAATGATTCTTTTCTGTATTATATGCTTTTACCATGTCCGGATACCAGGTAGAGATCAGTTTTTTCCTCCGGAAAAGGGGCAGCCTTGCCAGCTCCGCCACGACGCTGTCCCGGGCAATCACGGAAAAACCGTCCACATGGTATTCCTCTGCCCAGTAGGCAAGGCAGCGGGCGATCAGAACAAAATCCGTTGAATCCGTGAAACAGAATTCAAGGATCACCTCGATCCCCGCCATATGGAACGCCTTTACCATATCCTTAAATTCCCGGTCCGGATGCCCGCCTGCGGCATAGGCGGCCTTGGGCGCAAAATAAAAACCCCCGCCATAGCCCCAGTAATTCAGCTTATATTCCTTCTCCGGCCGGTCAAACGCCCGGGCGGCCGCTTCCCTCTGGGTCTGTGCCAGAGAACCGCCGACGGATGTCCTGCATACCATATCGTCAAATTCGTAGACGGGCATCAGCTTTACCTGATTGATCCCCAGTTTCTTCAGATACGGGATCTTCTCCTGAAGGCCCGCGAAAGTTCCCTTCTTTCGGACGCCGGAATTCTTCTGTCTGGTGAACCCCCTCACATGGAGATGATACATGACCGCTTCATGGTACGGGATTGCCAGGACACAGTCCCCCGTCCAGTCATATTTCTGCCCGGCAAATCCGCCCCGCACCCCGTGAGGCGAGGAATCCGGCGTCTCTCCGAACCGCTCCCGTCCCCGGACCAGCCTGGCGTATGGGTCTGTGACCACCGTCTCCCCCTCGCAGAAATTGTATTCATATTTCGACAGCGGGAGCTTCACTTTCATGGAGTAGAAATTATCCCCCTCCCCGCTCTTTGGGAAAGGAAGCCTGGCTGCGACTTCTTTCATATTCTTTTCGTAGAGCAGTAATTCCGGCTGCCCGTTGCCGGCAGCAAAATAGCCGAAGTGTACCCCGTCCTTTTCCGGTACTGCCCCCAAAGTCCGGTTTCCGTCTGCAATAATCTTTAATCCGTTCTCATTCACCATCTTGTCCTCATCTTTCTGTCATTCCAATAGACCGGTTGCATGTCTTTACGGTCACCTGCTTTTTATTCATTTACTGTATTCCTGTCAGATGGAGAGCGTGAGTTCCACCGGGCAGTGGTCGGAGCCAAACACCTCTGTGTGGATCTTCGCCCCCTGAAGGGAATCTCTCAGCTCCTCTGACACACAGAAATAATCAATCCGCCACCCGGCATTTTTCTCCCTTGCCCTGAAACGGTAGGACCACCAGCTGTATACGCCTTCCGTGTCCGGATAAAAGTACCGGTATGTGTCGATGAATCCGTTTTCCGTCAACGCTGTGAATTTGGCCCGCTCCTCATCCGTAAACCCGGCGTTGCGGCGGTTCGTCTTCGGATTTTTCAGGTCGATCTCCTGATGCGCCACATTCAGATCGCCGCAGAAGATCACCGGTTTTTTCTTTTCCAGCCCCCCAAGATAGGCCAGGAAATCATCCTCCCACCGCATCCGGTAATCCAGTCTTGCCAGTTCATTCTGGGAATTGGGCGCATAGACCGTCACCAGATAGAAGGATCCAAACTCCAGGGTGATCACTCGTCCTTCCCGGTCATGCTCCTCTATGCCGATCCCACAGGCCACCGTGAGGGGCTTATGCTTCGTAAAAACCGCCGTTCCTGAATACCCTTTTTTTTCCGCGTAATTCCAGTATTGATGATAGCCCTCCAGGGGCAGCTCGATCTGTCCCGCCTGAAGCTTTGTCTCCTGCACACAGAAGATATCTGCGTCGATCTCACGGAAGAAATCGAGAAAGCCCTTCTGCACGCAGGCTCTCAGGCCGTTTACATTCCAGGATATTAATTTCATGCTCTGTTTCCTCTTCCAAAGTATTCTGATTCAGATGATGCGATGTACATATATACTGTTTATTCAGTATACCATTATTTTGGAAATATTCCTAGTCTTGACTTTCATTTTCATGGTAATTTTGTTGATTTTTATGTATCATGTCCGCCGTTTTCTCTCAGAAGCACATCCAGAAACGGCGACGGCTCCGCCGCCTTTCCAAACCGCTCCGCCGTGTAAAACAGATGCAGCTTCTCTTTGGCCCGGGTCATACCCACGTACAGCAGCCGCCTTTCCTCCTCTATATCCGCCTCCGCCAAAGCCTTCTTATGGGGAATCACCCCCTCGTTTACATCCACCAGGAATACCTCCCGGAACTCCAGTCCCTTCGCCCCGTGAAGGGTTGCGAAGGTCACTGCCTCCTCCTGACGTTTGGACTGCGCCCGGCTTTCCTCCAGTTTCCTGCGGTATGCGGCCAGATGCGCCAGCCATTCTTCATAACTCCTGTAGGGTTTTGCGCCTTCCTGGATCTCCTCCAGCAGATCCGTCAGCTCCTCCGGCTTCATCTTTCTCATCTTCGCATACTCCGTCAGATAATCCTCATAGTGGATGCCGTTTCGGATAAAATTGACGGCGGCATAGGGAGTCATTTGCCCCAGCAGATTCAGATCGAACTCCATCCGGTCGATCCGGTCCACCATCCAGTCCCGATCCCGGTAATATGCTTTAAGATCCACAAAGGATACCTTTTCCCCGTGAACGCTCTCCCTGCTGATATACCGCTTCGGCCGGTTCATCACCTGAAGGAATTGTCCCCGGTCTGTCCCCTCGTGCGCCAGATGGAGATAGGCCAGGATGTCCCCCGCTATCCAGTGGTCATAGAGATTTGGCGCCGCGTCCCGCATCGCAAAGGGGAGATTAAACTCCATCATCCGTTCTGCAAAAGGTCCCGCTCCGTGGTTGGTGCGGAAGAGCACCGCAATCTCACTGAGAAGAACACCGTTTTCCATACTTTCTTTTATGCACTTCACAAGACAAAGGCTCTCATGGCTCTGATTTGCAAACTCCCGCAGATCCAGCTTCTCCTTGCCGGCCCACACAGCCTCCGCTTTCTTAACCAGACGGTTTTTATTCTTCCCGATCACCTGCTGCGCGCCACGGATCACAGACGGATCCGAGCGGAAATTTTTATCCAGCGCGATGGTCGCCGCGTCGGGGTAATCCCTCGTGAAATTCAGCATGATCTCCGGCTTCGCTCCCCGGAAGAGGTAGATGGACTGATCGTCGTCTCCCACGATGAACAGATTGTTCCGGGGCGCCGCCAGCATTTGAACAATCTTATACTGCAAAAGGTTGATGTCCTGAAATTCATCCACAAGGATATAGGAGAAGCGGCGCCGCCAGCCCTCCAGGATATCCGGCCTTGCATTCAGAAGCTCATAGGTGCAGACCAGCATATCGTCGAAATCCAGCAGCCCCATTCTTTGACGTTCCCGCTCATAGCGCCGGTACAGATCCCGGAACAGGTCTTCCGGACAGGATCGGGCGCAATAGCAGTCCAAATCGATCTGCCCGTTTTTTACGAGACTGATCTCGCCCGCCAGTTCCGTCAGCAGTTCCTTTTCCTCCTCCGGTCCTCGGTCCGCCTGTGTCTGTGCGCTTCGCAGAAGCGCTCTCAAAAGCTGCAGCTTTTTCTCTTCGCCCAGAATATTTGCAGAGGTATAGCAATACGCCTGTTTCAGCATACCAAAGTACACGCCGTGAAACGTGCCGAAGATCACGCCCCGCGCCTTGCAGAGCGCCGCAAAACGCTGCCGCATTTCTTCTGCCGCCGCTCTCGTAAAGGTAATGACCAGGATCTGTGACGGGCTGACCTGCCGCTCCTCAATCAGTTTTTTTGTTCTCTGTGTGATAACCAGGGTTTTTCCGGAACCCGGCCCCGCCAGTACCATGGCCGGACCGGTTCCATGGGCGATCGCCCTTGACTGTGCATCGCTTAGCCGCATACTTCACCTAACATTTTGACAGCTTTTCTGATACGGTTCAGAGATTCTTCTTTACCCAGGACTTCCATGATTTCGGTGGCTCCCGCCGGCGTCATCGGTTTGCCGGAAACCGCCACGCGCACGGGCCACATCACAAAGTTCACCTTGCAGCCCTTCTCCTCCACATAGCCTTTCAGGAGCGCAAACAGCGCGTCGTTGGAGAAATCTTCCTGTTTCTCCAGCCTCGGAAGAAGATCGCTGAGTACCTGGAAACAGGTTTCAGAATTTGTCTTTGATTTCTTGTGGGTAAACATGGACACCTCATACTCCGGAAGCATCTCGAAAAAGTCCACCATCTCCGGGATATCCGGATATATTTCAATGCGGGTCTTCACCATCCGGGCGATCCTGCGGAAATCAAGTTCTTTGGAGATTGCCGTTTTCAGGTAAGGAAGCGCCGCCTCATAAAACCGGTCCTCGTCCATCGCCTTCAGATATTCTCCGTTCATCCAGCGCAGCTTCTGCATATCGAATACCGCCGGGGACTTGCTCATGTGGCGGTAATCAAAGGCCTCCACCAGCTCCTCCAGGGAAAAGATCTCCCGGTTATCCTCGGGACACCACCCCAGCAGCGCCACATAATTCACGATCGCCTCAGACACAAAGCCCTGCTCCAGCAGATCCTCGTAGGAGGAATGCCCGGAACGTTTGCTCAGCTTCTGATGCTCCTCATTGGTGATCAGCGGGCAATGCACATATACCGGGACTTCCCAGCCAAAGGCCTCATACAGGCGGTTGTACTTCGGAGCGGAGGAGAGATATTCGTTTCCCCGCACCACATGGGTGATTCCCATCAGATGGTCGTCCACCACGTTTGCAAAATTGTAGGTGGGATATCCGTCGGACTTGATGAGGATCATGTCGTCCAGTTCCGCGTTCGGCACCTCGATCGTGCCGTAGATCTCATCCACAAACCGGGTCGTACCTTCATTTGGAACGTTCTGGCGGATAACGTAAGGCATACCCGAGGCCAGCTTCTCTTCCACCTCCTCTTTGGAAAGATGCAGACAGTGCTTATCGTACACCGCGATCTCCTTGCCGGCTACCTCCTGACGAAGAGAATCCAGCCGTTCCTTATCGCAGAAACAGTAATAGGCCTCCCCCATCCCGACCAGCTTTCTGGCGTACTCCATATAGATACCGGCCTTCTGCCGCTCACTTTGGACATAGGGACCGCAGCCCCCGTCCCTGTCCGGCCCCTCGTCGTAGATCAGGCCGGTCTTTTCCAGCGTGCGGTTGATGACGTCAACCGCTCCTTCTACCAGGCGTTCCTGGTCCGTATCCTCAATGCGCAGCATAAAGGTGCCGCCCTCATGCTTTGCGATCAGATAAGCGTACAGCGCCGTCCTCAGATTTCCCACATGCATCCGGCCCGTGGGGCTGGGTGCAAACCTTGTCTTAACATTACCCATAATTTTACTCCTCTGTTCCTCTGAATACTGTATGGATCAGCCGGCCAGCATACACCGGCCGGCGAAATTCTGTGTCCCTTGCGGAAGGACGGTCCCTGCGAATCAGGTCCGGAACCGGATCTGCCGCGACACGCTCAGCGCCAGGGCCATCTCCGCCATCAAAAACAGGATGGAAGTGCCCCCGTAACTGATAAACGGAAGGGTGATGCCCGTAGTCGGAATCAGGTTGGTCACCACCGCGATATTCAGCACCACCTGCAGCGCAATGTGTGCAAATATGCCTGAGACAATCAGGGATCCCAGCAGATCCGGCGCATTCTGGGCGATAAAAAACAGCCGGTACAGCATGAACACAAACATCAGGATCACAAGCACCGCTCCAAAAACTCCCAGCTCCTCGCAGATGATGGAAAAGATCATGTCGTTCTGCGCCTCCGGCAGCGCTCCCAGCTTCTGAGTGCTGTTTCCCAGCCCCTTCCCGAAAAAGCCTCCGGATCCGATGGCATACAGCGCCTGCATCACCTGGTATCCTCCCAGACTGGAATGCGCTTCCGGGTCCAGCCAAACGAGAATCCGGTTGATGCGAAAGCTGTCGGAATTTGTGGCATAGTTAATCAGCACAGCGATCCCCACCACCGCAGCGGCGGCGATCGCCCCGCCGCCGATCAGAAAAGGCATGGTTTTTGGATGCGCAATAAAAATCAGGATGACCGTGATGCCGAGAATGATCAGCGCCGTGCTCAGATTTTCCGTAAACACATAGGTAAAAACCGCAGTCAGAAGTCCAAATGCGAACACCACGGCCGGGGCTTTCCAGCCCCGCAGCCGATAACCCATCTTCACGATCAGCATCGGAAGGAAAAGAATGATCGCCAGCTTGGCCAGCTCCGCCGGCTGAAAAGAGATGGGGCCAAAATAGATCCAACGCCTCGCCCCGTTTACCGTCGTCCCCACAAACTTTGTGATAAGCAGAAGAAACAGGGATATCCAGTAGACCGGGGCTGCAAACCGGGCCAGAACGTGATAGTCGATCTGGGAACCCACCAACGCCAGAAGAAGCGCCCCGACGCTGATGATCGCCTGTTTGCGGAAATAAGACATATCGTCTCCGCCCACCTCCAGCAGCGCCTCATAGGCGCTGGTGCTGTACAGCATCACAAGTCCGAAACAGGTCAGCAGGATCACGACAGCCAGAAGATTATAATCATAATAATCCCGCTCTTTGCCAACGGCTCTTGCCATATGTGTTTTTTTCTCTTTGCCCTCACTGCTCCCGGAAATCCTTTTCTTCATGGGGCGCAGATTATCCGACCTGGCTGCCATACTGCTCCTTTTTTGACCTTCTTCTGTCCCTTTATTCATCTTCCCGGTAATCATACCATATCCCGCATGATTTTTCCAGTCCTGCTTCCAAAGTTTTATTGTGAAAGCCGATTCCGCTGCGGTGCCTGCTTTTTCAACCGCCGCACAGTTCCCCGCAGGCTGCATATTCTGATAACAAAGAATTTATTAAAGAAAGGAAGCAATATGTCAGACATACGCAATTCGGGCTGCGGCTGCCAGAATTCCGGCAACCGCAGGGTCGCTGAAATCTATGAGCATCTGGCGGCGGCAGAGGCTCCGCTGGCAATGGCTTACGTGCCGTACCAGCAGTGGGAGACGCTGTTTCCGCTTTGTACAGGGCTGAACGTCGGAACCGTATTCCCGGGGCTTTATAAACCATTCTGTGGAAAAGGAGGAAAATGCGGATGAATCGAACCGCTTGTCAGAATCAGTCCATGCGGCGCTGCGGTACGCAAAGCATGACTTCTGAAAACAATACCGCAACTATGCGCCAGACTATGTCCCGGCAGATGCGAGTTGAAAACAATTCCGGAACCTGCGGTTGTACGGAAAACAGCCGGGCTATGTCAGAAAACGGATGGCAGCGGGAAGTTCCCACTGCAAACCGCGGGAAGCTGCTGAACTATATTGACGAGGTAAGTTTCGGAGCCTACGAAGCCCTCCTCTATCTCGACACCCATCCGGACTGCCCCGACGGACTTCGCTATTTCCGCGAAAACAATGAAAAAAGGCAGTTCGCTGTCAAAGAATATGCAAGGCTGTATGGTCCCCTGAACCCGGACCGCGCCCAGGTAACCTGCGGCACAACCTCCTGGGAATGGGTAAATCAGCCGTGGCCATGGGAAGGAGGCGCCTGTTAAGTTATGTGGTATTATGAGAAAAGACTTGAGTATCCTGTAAATATTACAAACCCGAATCCAAAGCTGGCCCAGGTGATTATCAGCCAGTACGGCGGACCAGACGGCGAGATGGGCGCTTCCATGCGCTATCTCTCCCAGCGCTACACCGCCCCCAACCGCACGGCAGGCGCGGTGCTGACGGATATCGGCACTGAGGAGCTGGCACACCTGGAAATCGTCGCCACCATCGTCCATCAGCTCACCAGGAATCTGACGCCGGAGGAAATCGAAAAGAGCGGTTTTGCCCCCTATTATATCGACCATACGGTGGGTATCTGGCCGCAGTCGGCGGGAGGCTTCCCCTTCTCCGCCGCCCAGTTCCAGTCCACCGGCGATCCTATTGCCGATCTGCACGAGGATCTGGCCGCCGAGCAGAAAGCCCGGATCACCTATGACAACATTCTCCGGCTTGTAAAGGATCCGGAGGTGGCGGACCCCATCCGCTTCCTGCGGGCGCGGGAAATCGTGCATTTCCAGCGTTTCGGTGAAGCCCTGCGCTCCGTGCAGGAGGATCTGGACGCGAAGAACTTCTACGCGTTCAATCCCAGCTTCGACGCGCCGGTATCCTGCCCGCCGGCAAATAAAGGATGAGGCGGCCGCAAAACCGGGAAACCATTACAATCCCCAGGGCTGTGAACTTCCGGAGCACGCCGGGGATCTGCCGCCTCTGCTTTCCAGCGGCGGCAGGGGGATGACAATGTGCATCTCAAATTCCTGATTTCTTATCTCGCAGTCCATGGTGCCGCCGTATTTGCCCACCAGGGCGCGGATGTTCTCCAGGCCATAGCCATGGCCTGGGGCATCCTGCTTGGATGACAGGATTTTCCCATCCTTCTGTTTAATTTCACCCTCATAGTAATTATGGAAACGCATGACCAGGAAACCGTCGGAGGCGCCTATTTTCACATTGATCTCCCGCATATTCACATAATGCAGTTTCTCCGTCGCCTCAACGGCATTGTCCATAGCGTTACCGAAAATGGCGCACAGATCCAGACTTCCCAGAAAGCCAAGATCCCTCCCGTCCACAAAGGGAACCAGACGGATCCCCTTTTCATGGCACTCCCGGATCCGCTCGGACAGCAGAGCGTCCATGATCTCATTTCCCGTCTCCTGCATCCGCTCAAAGGGTTCGATCTCCGATCGCATAGCCCGGGCATATTCCTTTATCTCCGCCGAGTCCATGCTTTCCAGGGCGGTAAGATAATGCTTCAGGTCATGGTATTTACGGTTGATCACCTCAATGACCTCTTTCTGCGCCAGATACTGCTGCTGTTTTTCCCGGAGCAGTATTTCCTTCTGCAGCAGATTGTTGCGCTCCACCTGACCCAGAAGCAGACGGCCCATGGTAAAGATCACGATCACCGTACAGATAATCATGGCGGAAAGTATCGCTTCCATTTGAATCCACAGAGTTTTGTTGCCGGAATCCAGGTAGGAAAACTGGATCTGCCTCACAAACAGAAAAGCAAACAGAGGGAACAGCAGGCAGGCGGTCTGCACCGCCGTCATGGAAAGAGAATACTGCCAGCTTGCGTATCGCCGCAGCAGACAGATTCCTCCGAAGAGCAGAAGCACGTAAAATACCAAAAGCAATATGTCAAAAGCGAGTTCCGGGATTCCCGGCGCCAGCCACAGTAATAGGCCGGACAACAGGCCGTCCTTGCACAACAGCTTGCAGACTTCCATCAGCAGGCAGAAAATACCGCATTCAAAACAAATATTTCCCCAGGCCCCGCCGGAATTAAAGCGCAGGAACAGAAAAAACAGCGCCAGCATCAGAATGCCGTGCTTTGCCGCCGGCAGATGAAGGCTTTCAACATAACAACACAGCAGCAGGAACGCGCCTTCCGTCAATATGCGGATCCATAGGTCCGCGTCCCGCCGCTCCCGCCTGTGCGCATACCATAAAAACATAATTCCCTCGACCAGACCCAGCAGCAGCGTCACCCACGGATTCTTCCAGAACCATATGCCCTGCCTGTATACATATTCCCATACTTCCATAATCAGAGCATCCTTCCGCGATAATTCACAAGGGCCTGCATGAACTCCTTTTTCCGGTATTTGCTGACGGGAATGGAAACGCCGTCTACCGTCACTTCACTGGCGGTCATGGACCGGATATAATCCAGATTCACCAGGAATGCGTTATGACACCGGAAAAAAGCCTCCTGCTCCAGCTTCTTCTCCAGGGCATACAGCGCATCCGTACACTTGATCTCCTTCGTCCCCCTCCGGTGGAGGATCGTCTTTTTGTTCAGGGACTCAATATAGGTGATCTCCCGGATCGAGCAGCAGACCGTCTCACGACCCTGCCGCACCGTAAGAAACCGGTTGCCTCTGGCCTGCATCCTGCGCATCACCCGGTCCATACTGGCGCAGAACGCCGGATAACGCACTGGTTTGACGATAAAATCCGCTGCGTCCACCGCATAGCCCTCCAGCGCGAATTTTATCAGGTTCGTCACAAACAGTAGCTGGACTCTGGTATCCAGCTTTCTCATACTGCGGGCGGTCTGGATTCCGTCCATCCCTTTCATTTCAATGTCCATAAGCACCAGGTCCAGATCCGGCGGATATGACTTTAAAAAGGCTTCTCCATCATTAAACATCCGGATCTTTGGTCTCTCACGGTCCTGGAAATAGTTTTCCAGATACTCCTTCATCCGCTCCTGATCCGATGGTCTGTCTTCTACGATTGCAATATGTATCATGATTCCTTCCTGTTTCCAGTTATCCCCTTTTCACGGCCAGTTGTCCTGTCCCCGGGATTTTACCGGCCGGCTTTGGTATAATGGATATGGCAGAATATGCCAGTGTGATACACAACGACTGTTTACATATAAAATAAGTATATCACACCCCGAAACCAAATAGAAAGGAGTTTTTCAAAATGGGCAAAAAAGATTCAAAGCTTACCCGCCGGGATTTCTTAAAAGGCGCTACCGCCGGTGCTGTCACCGTGGCTGCCTCCGGGCTTTTCGGCGGCCTGGCGCGGGCTGAGGAAGCTGCCGCAGAGGAGATCTACACTCCCGGTACCTATTCCGCGGTCGCAAAGGGAATCGGTGACGTAACGGTTACCATGACCTTTGACGCCACCAGCATCACGGACGTGGTAGTGGACGTATCCAACGAAACCAAGGATATCGGCCAGCTCCACGGTGAGACCCTTCAGGAGGCCCTGATGGCCGCACAGTCGGCGGAGATCGACGGAGTCAGCGGCGCAACCGTTACTTCCGACGCCGTAAAAGAAGCAGCTGCCAGCTGTATCGCTCAGGCCATGGGCGTAAGTGTGGAAGCTGAGGTGACGTCCGACGACGCGTCCTCCGGGAAATCATGGAGGGATGCTCCCGACCCGATTTCGGACGACGAGATCGCAGAGACCTATGACGCCGACGTTGTGATCGTTGGCCATGGCTATGCCGGCCTCAATGCCTGCCGTTATCTGGCATCCCAGGGCGTTAACGTTATGCTGATCGAGTCTCAGGCTGAGGATACATATCAGGCCATGGGCAACGAGGCGGGCACACCCAACGCTTCCGTTCTGAAGGAACTGGGCGTTCCGGAGATCGATCCTATTGAGTATTACAACAACTGGATGCTGAACAGCGGTTATCAGGCCAATCCGGGATTGATGATGAAGTTTTGCCAGAACTCCGGCGAAGCCATGGACGAGTACCTCTCCGTGCTTTCAGAGGAGGATCTCGCCAACATGACCACTGCTTTCTTCCCGGCCACGGAGCATCAGATGTCCTCCATCGGCCCCTTCAAGTTCTGGCCCTGCACGTGCAGCTTCTACAGCCAGGACTGCAACCAGACCTACATCCATCAGAAGAACCGTGAGAAAGCCATTGAGGACGGCGCTGCCTTCTTCTTCTCCATGGAAGCGCAGCAGCTTGTCATGGACGGCGACGCGGTAACCGGCGTGATTGCCACGAACGCGGACGGCAATTATGTAAAATTCAACGCGAAAGCGGTTGTCCTTGCGGCAGGCGGTTTCGGCGCCAACACGGAAATGCAGCAGGATCTGCTGACCGACCTGGGCGGCTGCCTTACACCGGACGAGTCCTTCTCCGTCCTGATCGACTCCGACGGGCGCGGCGTTCAGATGGGCTACTGGGCAGGCGGCAAGCTTGACTCCCTCGGTATCCCCACCATGAACGGCAAGCACTATCATCCGGGGTATCCCCAGGGTATCTGGCTGAATTCCAAAGGAAACCGTTACTGCAACGAATACTGGGGTCCCATCGAGTTCCGTGGCCGTCCCGCGCTGCAGATGAACCGAGACGGCTTCTACGCGATCTACGACGCGAACCTTCCGGAGTACCTGCAGTATTCCGTACCCTCCCACGGCTCCACCTATGCCTCCGAAGAGAATATTGCCAGCATCAGGGAAGAACTGGCGACAGCGCTTGAAGCCGGTGCGGAAGGCGTACAGGGACAGGATCTCAGCGCCACCTTCACCCGCTATGCAGCCGAGACGCTGGAGGAGCTGCTGGATCTGGTGTGCAGCGACGACACCGTAAAAGAAAACATCAAGGCCTCCATTGAGCGCTACAATGAGATGTGTGAAGCCGGCAGGGACGAGGATTTCGGCCGGGAAGCAAAGCTTCTGTTCCCCATCAAGGACGGCCCCTTCTACTGCGACATCAAGCCAAGCGAGATCGGCTGGATGATGTGTACCTGCGGCGGCCTTGTGATCAACGAAGAGCAGCAGGTTCTGGATGACTATTATCATCCCATTCAGGGGCTGTTTGCCTCCGGCAACTGCGCAAGCGGTCGTTTCGGTACCGAGTATTTCACCCCGACTCCGGGCGTGAGCCTTGGCACCACCATCGTACTTGGGCGCGAGTGCGGAAAGTCCGTTGAGAAGTATCTGAACGGCGAACTGTAAGCCATACCGGCACATAACGCCGGAGAAACACAACAGGGGGCAGCCGCAGCAGATTGATGCGTCTGCCCCTCTTTTTGTTTTTCCTATACTTCCCCCGCGCCCAGAAATCTTCGCCGCGCCTCCGCAAACTCTGCAAGACTCTTTTGATCCAGGCGTACCAGGTGATTTGCCAGAATGCTGAGATCCTCTGAATGCTTCAGGTATTCGTCCAGGCTGTGTCCGTTGCTGTAGGTGACTCCCTCCAAAAGGCTCACCGCTTCGTAACCGATCCCAAGCTGCTCCGTACCGTTTAGCTGATTCAGCCGGAATTGATTCTCCTTCCCGGGCTTTGCGAAATCACAGACCGTATACGCCTGATAGCCCAGGCCCTCCAGATACTCTTTCGCCCAGGAATAAAACCTCTCTGTCTCTTCTTTGGTGCAGGGCTTCACTTCCCCCAGGATGCATTTTTGCTGCAGCTTCGTCCCCTCCTCCAGCCGAAGAGGATACAGGGTCATATGCTCCGGCGCGTAATACAGCGCCTTCTCCAGAGAATTCTTCCAGCTTTTCATCGTCTGCCCGGGAATCCCGTACAGCAGTTCAAAGCTGCAGTCCCGCATCCTGAAATTCCGCATAACGGTATCCACCATCGTCAGCGCGTCAAACCGGTAGGGACGTTCCAGAAGTTCATGCTCCGCCAGCTCCGCAGTCTGAAGGCCCACGATCCAATGATTCACCCCATTGTCCCTCATCTTCTCCATAAGCGCCCTGGAATACTCCCCCGGCATGGTCTGGAGGGAGATCTGAACGGTTTCGGACAGCCTGAACTGCTTTTTCACCCGGCGCAGGATCGCCTGAAGTCCCCCGGGCGTTGCCAGCACCGGGCTTCCTCCCTCGATGGATATAGCTGTGATCTCATATTCCTCCATCCCCTCCGATGCGGCTTCAATCTCCCGGAGCATTGCCTGCACATAAGCGGCTGCCACCTTTTCGTCGAACCTGCAACAGGGGACGGAGCAGTAGGAACACCTCCTGTAGCAAAAGGGAATATTGATCTGCATGATCAGATTCTTCATCGGTTCTTACCTCCCGGGTTCCCTGTATTTTCTGTCTTTCGCCGCGCCATACGGAACGGCTTCCTTCTCCATCTGTATTTTGCCGTTTCTGTCTGTCCGCCGGCAATGCCCGCTCTCTTGCCTACGCATGAAAAGAATACCGTTTAAGATGGAGGCGCGCTGCCCAGGCGGCGGATAAAATCCCCATATCCGAAAGTACACAGACCGTCCAGATTCCCATCCCCGCGCCGGACAAACAGGCCGGGCAGGGGCATTCCGTTAAAGGTATTGTTTTTACAGGTAGTATAGATCGCCATATCCCCGAAGAGCAGCAGATCTCCCTCGCGGAGAGGCTTTTCAAAGCTGTAGTCCCCGATGATATCTCCCGCCAGACAGGTGGGGCCGCCCAGACGGAATGTATAGGGCAGTTCTCCTGGCTCCCCCGCGCCGTACAGCGGCGGGCGGTAGGGCATCTCCAGCACGTCCGGCATATGGCAGGCGGCGCTTGCGTCCAGAATGGCGATCCGCGTCTGCGCGTTTTCCAGAACGTCCAGCACACGGGCAGCCAGATAACCGGCGTTCAGGGCACAGGCCTCTCCCGGCTCCAGGTAGATCTGCGCCTTCCATTTTTCCTGTGTTTTGCGGATGCATCGCTCCAGGCGGGGAATGTCGTACCCTGGCCGGGTTATGTGATGGCCCCCGCCGAAATTGATCCAGCTCATATGGGGCAGGATATCTCCGAATCGCTCTTCCGCTGCTTCCAGCGTAGT
Source organism: uncultured Lachnospiraceae bacterium (assembly GCA_964591265.1). Classification (GTDB taxonomy): domain Bacteria; phylum Bacillota; class Clostridia; order Lachnospirales; family Lachnospiraceae; genus Choladousia. The sequence goes on along the minus strand of CAZQAB010000001.1, from coordinate 52,976 downwards.
CTCCAGGGCGTCGGCATCCTGCTCGCATAACGTATGAAAATGCAGCCCGTCCAGCAGGGCAGTCAGCTCCGGCTTCATGTTCGCGTCCCATTGTGCCCTTGTGACGCCAAGACGGCTTCCGGGTGCGCAGGGATCGTAGATCGTATGCCCCTCCTGGGTGGAGCGCTCCGGATTGATGCGAAGCCCCACGCTCTTTCCGGCTCTTTTGGCCCCAGGGCCGAACTTCTGAAGCTGACGGGGCGAATTGAATACAATATGGTCACCATAGCGCAGCAGCTCCTCAAATTCTTCCTCACGGTACGCGGTGCAGAATACATGCACTTCTTTTCCGGGCATATGCTCCGCCCCGAGCCGGGCTTCATACAGGCCGCTGGCTTCCGTGCCGTCCAGATACGCCGCCAGGACCGGATAGAGATCGTAATTGGAAAACGCTTTCTGCGCCAGTAAGATCTTACAGCCGGTACGCCGCGCCGCCCCGGCCAGTATTTCCCCGTTACGGCGCAGAGCCGCCTCATCCAGAATATAGCAGGGCGTTGGCAGAGCGCCGAACAGTCCCTCCGGATCCTTCCCAGCCAGCCCGATGAAAGGCGGACGGGAATCCCTTCCCCTGCCCATCATTCCACCAGCGCCGGCGTCCGGTTCTCGCTTCTTGGCAGGCCATATTTATCCAGCGCCTCCAGGAAAGGATCCGGATCGAATTCCTCCACCGTATGGACGCCGGCGCGGTTCCACTTTCCGGTGAGCAGCATCAGCGCCCCGCACATGGCGGGTACCCCTGTGGTGTAGCTTACGGCCTGGCTTCCCACCTCGCGGTAGCATTCCTGGTGGTCGCAGACATTATAGATATAGTATGTCTTTTCTTTTCCGTCCTTTTTCCCGGTAAAGATACAGCCGATGTTCGTCCTGCCCTTTGTGCGCGGTCCCAGACTGGCGGGGTCCGGCAGCAGCGCTTTCAGGAACTTGATGGGCACGATCGGATGGCCTTCAAATTCCACCGGGCTGGTGGACAGCATGCCCACGTCCTCCAGGCAGCGCATATGGTCGAGATAACTCTGGCCGAAGGTCATAAAAAAGCGGATGCGCTTTACCTCGGGAATATTCAGCGCCAGGCTCTCGATCTCCTCGTGATGGAGCAGATACATATCCCTGCGGCCCACCTGGTCAAATTCATATTCCCGCTTGACGCTCATGGGCGGGATCTCCACCCAGCGGCCGTCCTCCCAGTAGCTGCCGGGGGCGGAAACCTCCCGCAGATTCACCTCAGGGTTGAAATTCGTGGCGAAGGCATAGCCATGGTCACCGCCGTTGCAGTCCAGAATGTCGATGGTGTCGATGGCGTCAAATTCATGTTTCTTCGCGTAGGCGCAGTATGCCTGGGTCACGCCGGGATCGAAGCCGCAGCCAAGCAGGGCAATCCGTCCCGCCTCCTCAAACCTCCGGCGGTAAGCCCACTGCCAGCTATAGTCGAAATAGGCGGAAAATCCCGCCTCTTTACACCGTTTCTCATAGATGGCGCGCCACTCTGGATCGTCGGTATCCTCCGGCTCATAATTTGCAGTGTCCATGTAATTGACGCCGCAGGCCAGGCAGGCGTCCATGATGGTCAGATCCTGATAGGGCAGCGCGATATTCATAACCAGATCCGGCTTATAAGCACGGATCAGATCCATGACCTGCCCTACCTCGTCCGCGTCCACCTGTGCGGTGGTGATCTTTGTGCCGGTCTTTGAAGCCAGGCGCGCCGCCAGCGCATCACATCTGGATTTCGTCCGGCTGGCAATGCATATCTCTGCAAAAACCTCGCTTACCTGGCAGCATTTTTGAATGGCGACGGAGGCAACGCCGCCGCAGCCGATAACAAGAACCTTGCTCATGGCCATATCCTCCTCCCAGCCGCGCACCGGCCTGTCCGCGCCTGTTTTTTTCTTTATCAGAATTTCTTCTGTTTTATATTCCGTATGCAGTATGCTTCCGTCTGTCTTATCCTGCTCCGCGCATATTCCCTGCGGATAGCGCCAGGATCAATTCCCGCAGCACCTTGCAGGCGGTTGCGGTGGACACGCCGGCGGGATCCAGCGCCGGAGCCAGTTCATTGACATCCGCCGCCACCACATTGGCAGTGCAGACCTCCTGTATGGCCTCCAGAAGCTGGATAAAGCCAACGCCCCCTGCCTCCGGCGTACCGGTGCCGGGAAACGCGGATGGATCCAGACAGTCCAGATCGATGGTAAGGTAAAGGGGAACGCCCTTTTCACAAAGATGCGAAACGGTCCGGGAAAGCCCCGCAAAGTCAAAGGGATGAAGCTCGGTGTGCTCCCTGGCAAACTGAAACTCCTCCCGATCGCCGCTGCGTATACAGAACTGGTGGATCCGGCCGTCCCCAAGCAGATCGTGACACCGGCGGATCACACAGGCGTGGCTGTATTTCGCCCCGAGGTAATCGTCCCTGAGATCCGCATGGGCGTCAAAATGGATGATATGAAGCTCTGGATATTTTTTTACCGCCGCGCGCACGGCCCCCAGCGTGACCAGATGCTCGCCTCCCAGCAGCAGGGGAAGCTTTCCGTCCTCCAGAATCCGGGCGGCTCTTCCTTCGATATCCCCAAGGGCCGTCTGCGGGCTTCCAAAGCACAGTTCCAGATCACCGCTGTCAAACACGGCGCAATCTGCCAGGTCGGCCTCCTGATAAGGGCTGTAGGTCTCCAGCCCGAAGCTCTCATGGCGCATGGCGGAGGGGCCGAACCGGGCGCCCGGCCGGAAGCTGGCGGTGGAATCAAAGGGCGCGCCGTAAAGAACGATCCGTGCATCCGTATAATCGCTGTCACAGCCGATAAATGTTTCAATATTAGGTCTGAGCATCTCTCACTTCTCCACTTCTTCCAGCATTTCCTCCAGGAACGCCGGGAGCCAGAACGCCCCCACATGCAGCCTCGGCGTATAATACCGGGTATGCAGATTCAGCGCCATCCATTTGTTCGCGTCCAGGTCGTTAATGGGATGATATTTCTTGCTGGCGAAGCCAAACAGCCAGTAGCCCGCCGTATAGGTGGGAATATGGGCCTGGTACACCTTGCTGATGGGAAAGGTGTGGACGATGCGCTTGTGGCTGCGCTGCATTGCATTCGCATCCTCCGTATAAAAGGGGCTGCCCTGCTGATTGACCATGATTCCGTTCTTCCGCAGGGCATTGTAGCAGTTTCCGTAAAATTCCCGCGTAAATAATCCCTCCGACGGGCCGAAGGGATCGATGGAGTCCACAACGATCAGATCATATTCCCCCTCGCATTTGCGTATAAACTTCAGGGCATTTTCAAAATGAATGTGAACCCGGCGGTCATCCAGACGGCAGGCATTGCCGGGCAGATAGGCCCGACAGGCCTCCAGCACCTGGGGATCCATCTCCACCAGATCGATGCGCTTCACCCGGTCGTAGCGGGTCAGCTCCCGCACCACGCCCCCGTCCCCGGCGCCGATCACAAGAATCTCCTTTATCCCCGGATGCACCGCCATGGGCACATGGGTAATCATCTCGTCGTAGATAAATTCGTCCCGCTCTGTCAGCATGATCTTGCCGTCCAAAGTCAGAACCCGTCCAAACTCCGGCGTCTCAAAAATGTCGATCTGCTGGTAATCGCTCTTCTTTGAATAGAGGTGTTTCGTTACCCGGATGCTGTGCTGTACATCCGGCGTATGAAATTCACTGAACCACATTTCCATATCATCACCGCTCTTCACGCTAACACGTTGATTCTTTTCAGTTCCAGATCCTCCGGCCCGGTCATACTGCATCCCTTTTCCTTCGCGTACCGGATATGCTCCAGGATCCCGGCTGTGATCCGCTCTCCCGGCGCAAGAATCGGGATGCCCGGCGGATAGCACATGACAAACTCACTGCAGACACGGCCCTCGCTCTCATCCAGAGGCAGGCTGCGCTTCCTGGCATAAAACGCCTCCTGGGGGGTCGTAACCACCTCCGGATCGATGTACTCCTGGCTCAGCAGGCCGGTGGCGTCCTTCTGATACCGCCGCCGGATCTCCGCCAGAGCGCTGACCAGACGCTCCAGCTCCTGAAGCCGGTCGCCCATGGAGAGATAGGCAAGGATATTCCCGATATCCCCGAATTCGATCTGAATATCGTACTCATCCCGCAGGATATCGTAAACCTCAATTCCCGCAAGACCGATATCCAGTGTGTGGACGCTGAGTTTGGTGATGTCAAAACCGAACACCGAATTTCCGTTCATCAATTCCTGCCCAAAGGCGTAATAACCTCCCACCGCATTGATCTCCTGTCGGGCATATTCCGCCATATCCGCCACCTGATGGAATACCTCCCGCCCCCGCAGCGCCAGATTGCGGCGGCAGATATCCAGGCTGGACATCAGGAGATAGCTTCCGGAGGTAGTCTGCATCAGGTTGATAATCTGCCGCACATAACCGGCATGGACGTCCGGACCCACCAGCAGCAGACTGGACTGGGTCAGGCTGCCTCCGCTCTTATGCATGGACACGGAGGCCATATCCGCTCCCGCCGCCATGGCCGAAACCGGCAGCCCCACACCAAAATAAAAGTGGGTGCCGTGAGCCTCGTCCACCAGACAAAGCATCCCGGCCTTATGCGCCATCTTTACGATCGCCCGCAGATCGCTGCATACCCCATAGTAAGTGGGGTTATTTACCAGTACCGCCACCGCGTTCGGATGTTCGTCGATGGCTTTTTGCACCGCTTCCCGGCACATCCCAAGAGAAATGCCAAGGCGCTGATTAACCTCCGGATTCACGTACACAGGCACCGCGCCGCACAAAACCAGCGCATTGATGACGCTCTTATGTACATTTCTTGGCAAAATGATTTCATCACCGCGCTTACAGGCGGTCAGGATCATGCTCTGGACGGAGCTTGTCGTGCCCCCTACCATTAAAAAAGCGTGGGCCGCGCCAAAGGCGTCCGCAGCCAGGTCCTCCGCTTCCCGAATGACCGTCACAGGATGACAGAGATTGTCCAGCGGTTTCATGCTGTTTACATCCACGCCCACACACTGCTGCCCCAAAAAGGCGGTAAGCTCCGGATTGCCCCGGCCACGCTTGTGCCCGGGCACGTCAAACGGTACGACGCGCATTCGCCTGAAGTTCTCCAGAGCCTCGTAGATGGGCGCATGGCTCTGATCCAGGCGGTTTCGGCTGTTCATCAATTTCATTTCCTCCCTGTAAACGAAAGAGCTGCTGCATAAACGCGCATCGGCTCTCCGGAACACGATGTTCCGGAGAGTCCGATGTTCTGTATTATACAGCAGCCCCGTCCCGCTTCACAAGTCCGCGCACGGTTTACACTGTCTGCTGCTTCGCTATATAGACCGGGAAGGTATCCGTCCCCATCATCTCCTTGCCTGCTGTGACCGTCACATCCTTGTCCGTAATCAGATATTCTATAACGGCGCCTGGCTCAATCACCGTATCCTGCATCAGAATACAGTTCCGGACCTTCGCGCCCTTTCCTACCTTCACGCCCCTGAACAGCACGCAGTTTTCCACCTCTCCCTCAATGATACAGCCGTCAGCGAGCATGGAATTTTCCACCTTCGCGCTTCCGATGTACCGGGTGGGGTTGTCGTCACGGATCTTTGTGTAAACGGGCGCTGCCGAGAAAAGCGCGTCCAGATTGTGGTCGTCCAGAAGCTTCATATTTTCATCGAAGTAACTCTTTATGCCGGTGATGCGCGCCACATAGCCCTCATACTTGTAGGCCTGGGCATGGATCCGGTTGAGCTGCGGAAGCAGGATATCCCGTTCAAAATACTGCTGGCCCCGGACAAACGCGGTGTTGATCTCGTTGATGAGAAATTCCCGGTTCATCACATAGATATTCAGATCAAAATTCTGGATGCCGGTCTGCTTGGAGTTTACATAAATCTTATGTATTCTCTTATCCTCTATCCCCAGCGTATAGTAATAGGTGCCGGGAACGTCCGCGTCAAGCAGGCTCTTGGGCAGTTCCTGATGATTGTAGGCGATCGTGACGTCGGCGCCGCTCTGCGCATGAGCCTCGATCATTTTGCGGAAGTCAAAATTCACCGCAATATTGGAATCCGCAATCACGACGTATTTCTCTTTCTTTCTCCTGAGGATGCCGAGAATGCCGTAAAGAGCGCTGATCTTGCCGGTATAGCTGGCAACGGAGCCCTTCTCCGCACTTGGCGGGAAAATACTCAGTCCGCCGTTCTTGCGCACCAGGTCCCATTCGCGGCCGGAGCCGAGATGATCCATCAGGGAGTGATAATTGTTGTTTACCATGATGGAAATATCGTCAATGCCGCAGTTGGACATACTGGAAAGCAGAAAGTCGATCATGCGGTAACGGCTTGCGAAAGGGATGGAGGCCATCAGGCGCACATTTACCATTTCCGGAACAAGCGGATCATAGGTATTTGAGAAAATGATGCCAAGAGCATCTGTATTTGTTTTTAACATTGTTCTTCACCATCCTCCACATTATTTTTGACCATGGCGCCGGGACCGATCTTCGCATTGGACCCGACCTGGATGCCCGGGCCTACGGTTGCCACACTGCCCCTGCCGTCCGCTCCGGGCATCTCGCCCACGATGGCATTCTCGCCGATCGTGACGTTTTCCCCGATGATACAGTGCTTCACGACTGCGCCGGAACGGATCACGCAGCCACCCATCACCACGGCGTCCTCGATCACGGCGTCCTCCTCTACCCGGACGCCGGCAAAGAGGATCGAGTGCTTAACCGTGCCCTTTATGCGGCAGCCGTCTGTGATCATGGAGTTCTCCACCACCGCGCCCGCGCTGATCTTGTGTCCGGTCATTCCGCTGTTGCGGCTGTAGATCTTCCAGTCGTCGTCAAAGAGGTTGATCCCGCTGTGCTCCGGATCCAGCACCTCCATATTCGCCTCCCACAGAGAGGAGATCGTTCCGACATCCTTCCAGTATCCGCTGAAATGGTAGGCGTACATTTTGCGGCGGTCCCTGAGGAGGTTCGGGATGATATTGTTGCCGAAATCATTCTCCGAATCAGGATTCTGCTCGTCCTCCACCAGATACTGTTTCAGGATGTCCCAGTTGAAGATATAGATTCCCATGGACGCCAGATTGGATTTCGGCTTCTTCGGCTTCTCCTGAAACTCTGAAATCCGGTCGTCCTCATCCGTCACCATAAGGCCGAAACGGGACGCCTCGTCCCATGGCACCTCCATGACCGCGACGCTGAACTCGGCGCCCTTCTGCTTATGGAAATCCAGAAAATCGCTGTAATCCTGCTTGCAGATCTGATCCCCGGAAAGAATGATCACATACTGGGGATCATAGCGCTCGATAAATGAAAGGTTCTGATAAATTGCGTTTGCCGTTCCCTTGTACCAGTCGGAGCCCGCCGCCTTCTGGTACGGGGGCAGCACATGCACTCCGCCGTTGTTCCGGTCCAGATCCCAGGGCTGTCCGTTCCCGATGTACTCGTTGAGCACCAGCGGCTGATACTGGGTCAGGACCCCCACCGTATCAATGCCGGAATTCACGCAGTTGGACAGCGGAAAATCAATGATCCGGTATTTTCCCCCAAACGGGACAGCAGGTTTTGCAAGCTTCTGGGTCAGCGCGTACAGTCTCGAGCCCTGGCCGCCTGCAAGAAGCATTGCAATCATTTCTTTAGCCATAATACAACCTCCCTATTACATAAAATGCTACTATGTTTGAATTATACACTAAACGCTGAGAAAATGGTAGGTTTTTGTGCATAACATTTGAATTATTTTCCTGAAAAAACTGCCGCTTTGCAAAATACGGCAGTCCTTTTTATGATACATAATATTTGTCTCAGGCTTTCCCAAGTCGGATCACGTTCCAGGATGCTTTGTGGAGCAGGCTGGTCAGTTCGCCCTGCGCAAGAGACGACTGGCTGACGCACCGGGGTTTCACGTTCTCCTGGCCGAAGGCATTGACGGCTTTCAGGTTGCTGTGCTCCAGGACAATGTGCTCCAGAAGCTGAGCGTCTCCGAAGCTCCTCACATCCGTGGTCAGAATCACGTCCTCCTCCAGATTGCGGTTCACCGCAAAGATCGTGAGTTCCTCCTTCTCCTCATTGTAGACGCCCACGGACTCCACATCGGTGACGTCTCCATGGCCGCTGGTCTCGTGGCGCGTGGAGGAGATGACCGGCAGCAGGGCCGTGCCCCGGCCATATCTGGACGCGTGCATAAACGGATAAAATATGGTCTGCCGCCATGCGCCGCCGCCCTTCGGGTCGGTCATGATCGGCGCAATCACATTCACAAGCTGGGCCAGGCAGGCCACCTTTACCCGGTCGGCATGGCGAAGCAGCGTGATCAGCATCAGACCCACCAGCAAAGCGTCCTCGAAGTTGTAGACGTCCTCCAGAAGCCGCGGAGCCGCCTGCCAGGGATGCTTCTCCTTTGTGACGTCATCCTCCTCACGGGAATGATACCATACGTTCCACTCGTCAAAGCTGAGGTACATATCCTTTTTGCTGCGCGTCTTGGCTTTCACGTAATCGCAGGTGGCAATGATCTCTTTGATAAAATAATCCATATCGTCGGATTTTGCCAGGAAATCATTGCTGTCGTCGGATCGGTTGCCGTAATACTGATGCAGGGACAGATAATCCACATACTCATAGGTGTGGCTGAGCACCTGATCCTCCCACACCGCGAAGGTGGGCATCCGGCGATTGGAGCTGCCGCAGGCCACAAACTCGATGGAGGGATCGATGATCTTCATGGCCTTTGCGGTCTCCTCCGCCAGCCGGCCATACTCCTCTGCCGTCTTATGTCCCAGCTGCCACGGGCCGTCCATCTCATTGCCCAGGCACCAGGTCTTGAAGCCATAGGGTTCCTTCTGCCCGTGCCGGATCCGCAGATCGCTGTACTTTGTCCCGCCCGGATGGTTGCAGTATTCCAGCAGATTGCAGGCATCCGCGATGCCGCGGGTGCCAAGATTCAGCGCCATCATCACCTCGGAATTGGCGGCTTTGGCCCACTTGCTGAACTCATGCAGCCCCACTTCGTTCGTCTCCAGGCTCTTCCAGGCCAATTCCAGGCGGTGAGGCCGCTCTTTTACCGGGCCAACGCTGTCCTCCCAGCAGAAGCTGGAAACAAAATTACCGCCGGGGTAGCGTACAATAGGCACGTCCAGTTCTTTCACCAGCTCGATCACATCGGTGCGGAATCCGTCCGCGTTGGATAACGGGTGCCCCGGCTGATAAATGCCGTCATAGACCGCTCTGCCCAGGTGTTCGATGAAGGAACCGTAGATTCTTTTGTCCACGGGCGCGATGGAAAACGCCCGATCCAGGACCATCTTTGCTTTTCCTGCCATAATAATTTCTCCCTCAGTTTCAGAAAAGGGACTGTTGCGCATCGATGCAACAGTCCCAACAACGTGTTCTATGCTCCTTAGCCCTTTACAGCGCCGGAAGTCATACCTTCTACCAGATACCGGTTGAAAATCAGATAGATAATCAGGATCGGGATGATACCGAACATGGAACCGGCGATCAGCAGGTCGTAGTTGTTGCCGTAAGGCGTCAGCAGCGTATTCAAACCAATCTGCAGCGTGAACTTGTTGGTATCACGATATACCAGCATGGGCCACAGCATATTGTTCCAGGAACCCATCGCGCAGAGGATGGCCATGGAAGCGAATGCCGGCTTGGTGATGGGCATCATGATCTTCACGCTGATACCGTACTCGGTACAGCCGTCCACTCGGGCCGCGTCCAGCAGCTCCTTTGGCAGGCTGGTCATATATTGCTTGAAGAAGAAGATCGTCGACGCCGCGCACAGGCCGGGCAGGAATACGCCCGGATTGGTATTGATAAGGCCAAGAGACGTAACTTCCTTGTACAGGGGAAGCATCAGGATTTCGAACGGTACGGACATTGTGGCAATTACCATGAAGAACAGGAAATTGTTCAGCTTGAATTTGTACATGGAAAGCCCGTACGCGATGAAATAACATACCAGCAGCGTCAGGATCACCGTCTCAAGGGTCAGAATCAGGCTGTTCTTATACCACATGAAATACTTTTGGGAATCCACGATGGCCGTGGAGTCCGTGGTATTCGGATTGAAGAACATGGTGAACAGATACGAATAATTGTTCAGGTTCCACTCTTTGAACTTCAGATTCAGAGACATACCGGTCTGAAAGATCTCTCTGGCCGGGCGGAAGGATGCCGTCAGCCCCGCCAGCAGCGGGAACGCGATCAGCGCGCAGATAACCACAAACAGCGCCGTCGCAAGGAAAGAAGCGACTTTATGGTTTGAAGCCATTGTTTTTTGGTTTGTATTTTTCCCTGCCATATCAGTCCTCTCCTTTCCCTTTTCCTATCCGGATGGTGCCTGTCGCGAACAACTGGGCGAAGTTGATGGCCATAGCGATCGCCATCAGCACCACGCCCACGGCGCAGGCGTAACCCAGATCGTTCTTCTCGATCCCTCGCTTATACAGGTAGCCCACGATGGTCAGACCAATGTTCTTCGGGGAGGAATTGCCGTTCCACAACATGAAGCTCTCCAGGAACATGGACAGGCCGGCGAATACGGAGATGGTAATTACATATACCGTAGTCGGACGGAGCAGCGGAAGCGTCAGATACCAGAACTTCTGCCAGCCGTTGGCGCCGTCGATCTCACCGGACTCGTAAATGGAATTGTCGATGGATTTCAGGCCGGACACATAGTACAGCATATTCACGCCGGTCCATCTCCAGACGCACAGCAGAAGCAGGGCGAACCAGGCGGTGGGCTTGGACTTCAGCCAGGCGACACTGCTCTTCCCCAGCATATGCATAATCTGATTCATCTGGCTGCCGTCGCCCTCGGAGAACATCAGGCGGAACAGCATACCGGAGATAACTACGGATGTAAGGGCCGGTATGTACATGATCACCTTCCAGACGCCTCTTGCCTTTGTCAGACGGCTCTCTAACAGAACCGCCAGCAGCATGGGGATCGGCACCATAAGAACCAGCGTCAGTACCATATATTCCACACTGTTCAGGACCGCCGTGCGGAAGTAGGAATCCTGCGCCAGCTTGGCATAATGTTTGATTCCCACCCACTCAAATCCGCTGAAGGTCACGTTCTGAAAGCTCATCACGATACCGGTGACCAGCGGGTAGGCCCAGAAAATAACCAGACTGAGCATGAATGGAAGGCAGAACACATAGGGAGCTACCTTTTGGGAATACAGAATTTTTTTCACTGTATTTCCTCCTTTCTCTCAAAACGAAAGGCCCGGGAATGCAGTTCCCAGGCCTCCCCCTTTTCCATACTTCGTTTACAGTTCAGAACGCGCTCTTATCAGTCAAGCTCGAAGTCCAGATACTCCTGCAGCTCTGCCAGAGCCTCGGACACATCATAGCCCTCCTCAAGCACTTCGTTCAGGGTTGTGGTGTTCACATAGTCATTCAGGGTCGGTGAATTGGATGTGGTGTAAATCGTACCAATCGCGTCATTGTCATTCAGCTCCTGAAGGATCTCATACGGATAGCAGCGGAAGAAGGTGTTGTATACGTTGCTCTCATCGTATACGAAGCTGTCATCATACCAGTATTCGGTATTGCAGACGTCGAATCCAAGCACACTCCAGATGTATTTCTGGCCTTCTTCGGAGCACTTCGCCCACGCGATCCACTTCGCAGCAAGTTCCGGATCGGAGCACTGCTCAGTAACAACCGTACCGGTACCGCCGATACCTACAGAGCACTTCTGGCCTTCTTCAAATACCGGGCAGGTGGTGATGTCATACTTGCCTTCCATCTCGGGCATATAAGCGGTGAAACGGCTCATATACCACATAGCCTTCGGGAAGGAAGCGATCAGGCCTGCGGAAATGTTCGCATAACCAGCCTCAAGGTCAACCTGACCGTCGGTGGAAATCATGGCGATGCCTTCATCCAGCCACTGCTGCTGCATCTCAAGCATCTTCTGTACAGACTCAAGCTCAACGTTTACTTCGCCGTCAAGTCCGCCGGTCCAGTCCTCGCCGTACTCAGCCATTGCCAGCCACAGCCAGTCCGTGCCGCCCGTATCAACGGAGGTCAGGTAAACTTCACCGTTGGAAGCCTCTTTCAGCTGGCGTCCAAGCTCGGTATAATCGTCCCATGTAACAACGCTGGTGTAGTCCAGTCCGTACTCATCGAAAATCTCTGCGTTCCAGTACATTACCGTAGCGCCTACGTGAGTCGGAACGCCGATCCTCGTACCGTCTGCCTTGGAGTATACATCCAGGCGGGAGGTAACCAGAGAGTCCTCATACGGTGCAAGAGCGTCTGTCAGGGGATACAGCGGGCAGTCGTCGCCGGTATAGTTCGGGAACTGGCCGATCTCGATATCGCACAGGTCCGGAGCGCCGGAACCCGCCTGCAGGGACATCATCAGTTTGTTGTGCATATCGGAATACGGATATGTACTGAAGGTAACCTCGATCTGCTCATCCGGATTCTCCTCGTTCCATGACTCAACCATTGCTGCATAGAACTCGGCGTGCTGGTCAACGAATGTCCACATGTCAAAATGCGTACCATCCGGATTACCAACTGTCGTGACAGCCGTAGCCTCTCCCTCTGTCTCTTCCTCCGCGAATGCGGTAACGCTCATCATACCCAGAGCTAACGCACCACACATCAGAAGGCTAAGTAATTTTTTGTTCATGTCAAAACCTCCTTCTTTTTGTTTGCTGATTCCTCACCGGCAAAAATGATACAGCCGTCCGCAGTGATTCGGATTTTCCAAAATATCCCAACAGAAATCATTTTGGACAAATTGCTCATTTTTTTTAAATTTGTTACCGGTTTATGTTGATATTATACAATCCTATTTTTCTCTTGTCAATGTGTTTTCGATTTATTTTTATTATTTTAATTTTTTCTAAAATAATTTTTGTGCATTTTTACGCAATAGACCGGGGTTTTTCAGCATTTTATTGACTTTCCGGGAATCGGGTGTATAATCAGAATATAAAAAACGGGTTTTCCTAAACAATTTTTGTTTAGATTATTTTTATGAAAAGCGGTGATTTTGATGCTTTCAATCCATAATCTGGAACACGGGCTTCCGGTTTTCCGGGCGCTCGGCTCGGATCTGCGGGCGCGCATCCTGGACCAGGTGTACCGGCAGGAAGGAATTTATCTGAAAGAACTGGCCAGAGAGCTGAACCTCCCAGCCAGCACCCTGGCGCCCCACGTACATATGCTGGAGGAGTGCGGGCTGCTGCGCATTATTCCCATGACCGACGCCTGCGGGTATCAGAAACGGTGTTTTTCGTGCGGCGTTGACAAGATCGCGGTCTATCTGGAGGAGGGAACCAGCGCCCCGTACATTTACCGGTCCGAGATACCGGTGGGCCACTACGCTTCCTTTGACGTGTCTCCCACCTGCGGCCTTGCGGCGCCCACCGCCTTTATCGGTCAGTTGGACGAGCCCCGGTATTTCGCCCATCCGGACCGATATCAGGCCGAGATACTCTGGTTTACCACGGGATATGTGGAATACGTTCTTCCGAATTTCATCCCCCGCAGCAGCGTCATCGAGAGCCTCTCGGTGCGTTTTGAAATCTCCTCGGAAGCGCCCGGCAACAACAACAACTGGCCCTCCGAGATCTCCTTCGAGCTGAATGGCCGCCTTCTGGGGAAATGGACCAGCCCCGGCGATTACGGAGACCGCCGGGGCCGTCGGAATCCTGTCTGGTGGTACGGATTTCTGAATCAGTACGGCCTGCAAAAGACCCTTCATCTCAACCAGGAAGGTACGTTCCTGGACAGCCGGAAGCTGTCTGATATCAAGGCCTCCGATCTGGCGCTGACGGATCAGAGCATCCTCCGCTTCCGCTTCTGCGTATTTCCCGGCCCCAACGCCCGGGGATGCACCCTGTATGGCCGGGGCTTCGGGGACTACGATCAGGAGCTGCAGGTGGATATCCAATACCATGAGCGCATCTAGCTGTCATAGGAAAAGACGGGGCGTCCCGTCTCCTCGTCGAAACGGATCCGCATGAGCATGGCATGGCGGTTGGGATTGTACAGGGGATTGCCTTTGATGACTGCCTCCGTCCTTGCGTGGTACACCATGATTGGGTTCCCCTCCCCGTCCACAGTAAAGCAGTTGTGCCCCGGCCCGTAGATTCCCCGCTCCGCGTCCGAGCAGAGCACCGGATAGCGATCTTTCTTCCAGGACCGGGGATCCAGCAGGTCGGAATCCTCCGATGCGGTGAGCATACCCATGCAGTATTTGATTCCGGTCTCGGAAGCGGAAAAGGTCAGATAGATCTTTCCGGCGTTGTGGATCACCGCCGGTCCCTCGTCCACCCAGAAGCCATGGCGCTCCCAGTCGTAATCCGGGGTCGTCAGGGTCACCTGGACGGTTTTAAGCCGGCAGGGACTTTCCATCTCCGCGATATAGAGCTGGGAGATCTGGGGATAGATGTTCACCTTCTCCGCCCAGACGTAATAGTATTTCCCCCGGTTCTCAAACACGGTGGCGTCCAGGGAAAAGGCTTCAAATGAAAAGATGTCTCCCTCAGCCCTCTGCATTTTCCCCCGTTCGATCCAGGGATCCTTCATGGGATCCTCTCCCAGGCATTCCAGTATGTAGGGGCGGATCGCCCACTGGTCGTCCACATCTCCCCCGGAATAATAGATGTACCATTTTCCCTCCAGATAATGGATCTCCGGCGCCCAGATATGTTTGCTCATAATACCACGGTCGTGTTTGCGCCACAGGGTCACCTCCTCCGCCTCAGGCAGCCCTGCCAGAGTATCGCTCCTGCGCAGTACAATCCGGTCATACTCCGGTATGGATGCGGTGAAATAGTAAGAGCCGTCCGTGTGACGGTATACATAGGGATCCGCTCTCTGCAATATCCAGGGCTCGTTGTACTTCAGTTCTCTTTCCATAATTCAGACCTCCGATTTATATAAAGCTAAAATATTTTGCTTTTACGGTAGATTATATATGGCCTTTTCATAAAAATCAACAATTACTCTACTTTCTGATTGCATAATTTATTTAAAATATATATAATTTAGGAAAATGTATTTTATTTTTAAATAAAGGAGATGTGGTGCGTGTTATATATCAAGAATCTTGAACAGGCGGTTCCTGTGTTTAAAGCGCTGGGCTCCAGGACGCGTATTCGCCTTGTGGAACTTCTTCTTGCGAACAAGGAACTGAATATGAAAGAGCTGGCCTCCCTTCTCGGCATCACCAACGGCGCTCTGACCAGCCATGTGAAAAAGCTCGAAGAAAGCGGCATCCTCACCATCATTTCCGAGCACTCCGGCCACGGAAATCAGAAGGTGTGCCGTATAAACGTAGATAAAATTCTGGTGGATGTGGCCTCTGACGCGGAGGCCGATAACGGGAGCAGCTACACCATCGACATCCCCATCGGCAACTATTTCAATTACCAGATCCATCCCACCTGCGGCCTTTCCACCTCCAGGGAGATCATCGGAGAAGTGGATGACTCACGGTATTTCGCGCATCCCAGTCATGTGGACGCCCAGATCCTCTGGTTTGGCCGGGGCTTCATTGATTACCGCATCCCGAATATGCTGCCACCCAATCAGAGGATCGACAAGCTGACCGTCTCCTTCGAGATCAGCAGCGAGGCGCCGGGCACCAACAACGACTGGCCCTCCGACATCACCTTTTTGCTGAATGGAAAGAAGCTGGGTACCTGGACAAGCCCAGGGGATTTCGGGGATATGCACGGCATTTTCACTCCGGACTGGTGGTTCCCGAACTGGAATCAGTACGGGCTTCTGAAAATGCTGGAACTGGACCGGCGGGGCACCTTTATCGATGGTCTGCAGATCTCGGATGTGAACACGCGCCAGATGCTCCTCACGTCCCAGGACGATCTGATCTTCCGCTTCCAGATAGCAGAGGACGCTGGAAATGTAGGGGGACTGACACTGTTCGGCAGGAACTTCGGCAATTACAACCAGGATATCAAGGTGCGGGTGAACTACAGTCCGGTTGCTTAGCGCTGCGCAGGCCAGCGGCAGGGGAGACCGGGACATTTACGCACCCGCAGGGCTGCCCGCAGTTCCACATAGCAGCCGCACAGGCGGCACATACCGTCGGTTAAATGCTCACAGGAATTGCAGAGAGAAAGTCGGCGCTCGTAAATCTCCTGGCTCACCCGGTCGGCCTCGTCCAGAGCGGCTATATAGGCTTCAAGCTGCCTGAAATAATCGGCCCTGGAAGTTTCCCGGAGCAGACATTTACGGCAGACCCTCAGGCCCGCCGTTTTATCATCGGCCCGCGCTCCCGTGCGCGGGCTTTTATTCTGTTCTGTGTACGCTGCGGCGCTCATGCCCGGCGAACTGCGAGATGGAGTACGGAACATCCGGGAATCGTAAAGCCAAGGCCTGTCCGCGTCCTCTGAACATCCTCAAACGCTTTCACCCGGACAGCATCCGGCTCCTCGAAGGTATTCTTATCCCTCATGCCGCCGCAGACGATCTCGCCCTTTACATCCCCCGGCACAAAATCTTTCAGGACCACTTCCACCGGATAAGCCTGATCCGGGGAAAGATTTGTCAGTGTGATATGTACAGTTCCCTCCCGGTCGGCCGACACGGATTCCGTCAGATTCGGCACGCGCCACTGCTCCTCCGCTCCGATCTCCTCCGTCTCGACGGAGCTTTCCAGAAGCATACCTCCCTGATGATACTTATACATATCAAAAACATGGTAGGTGGGGGTAAGAATCATATCCGGCCCGTCTGTCAGGATCACAGACTGGAGCACGTTCACCATCTGGGCCAGGTTTGCCATCTTCACCCGGTCGCTGTGCTTGTTGAAAATATTCAGGGTGATGCCCGCCACCAACGCATCCCGCATTGTATTCTGCTGGTACAGAAATCCCGGATTTGTCCCGGGCTCCACATTATACCAGGCGCCCCATTCATCTACGATCAGGGCAACCTTCTTCCCGGGATCGTACTGGTCCATGATCTCGCTGTGGCGGCGGATCAGCTCCTCCATATACAATGCCTTGTTCAGCGTCTTGTACCATACCTTGTCGTCGAAATCCGTAGCGCTTCCCTTGATCTGCCAGCCTTCGGGATGCACGTAATAGTGCAGGGAAAGCCCTTCCATATGCCCGTGATACCGGTCTTCGCAGTGGCGGAAGCAGGTTTTCAGAACCCCCTCGGTCCACTCGTAATCATCCACGTTCGGCCCGCAGCAGATGCGGCGGATGCTGCGCTCCTCTTCCGTACCGTTCATGGGATCAAAATCATAATCCCGCACAAAGGTCTGGTATCTGCGGTACTCGTTCGCGTAATACTCCGGCGTCATGTTGCCGCCGCAGCCCCAGTTCTCATTGCCCACGCCGAAAAATTTCACCTTCCAGGGGGCCTCGTGCCCGTTCTTTTTCCGCAGGTCAGCCATGGGAGATACCCCTTTAAAGGTTATGTACTCCACCCACTCTGACATCTCCTGAACAGTGCCGCTTCCCAGGTTGCCGTTCACATACGCCTCGCATCCAAGCTGCTCGCAGAGCTCGAAAAATTCGTGGGTTCCAAAGCTGTTATCCTCCACAACGCCGCCCCAGTGGGTGTTGATCATCTTCTTGCGGTTTTCTTTGGGGCCTATGCCGTCCTTCCAGTGGTATTCGTCCGCAAAGCACCCGCCCGGCCAGCGCAGCACCGGGATCCGGATCTTTTTAAGAGCCTCAACCACATCCGTGCGAATCCCGTTTTTATTGGGAATCCCGGAATCCTCCCCCACAAAAATCCCTCCGTAAATACATCTTCCAAGATGCTCGGAAAAATGTCCGTAAATCTCTTTTTCAATTATGCTCTTCTGTTTCGTTGAATCAACTACAAGTTTTGCCATCTTGCTCCTCCATCCCAGATTATTTTCTGCTGTCGTTGCAGGGTTACAGTAAAACAGCGCTTCCTTTTCAGGCGTTTTTTCCATTTTATGCCTGATTTCATTTCCGGCGGCAATTACAATGTAACACAAACAGGCTGCCCCGGCAATGGTTATATTCTCTTAAATTATTTTGAGGTGAAGTCCGGTGTACCGGACAGATTATAGGGCGTCACCTGGTATACATAGTAATTCAGCCAGTTCGTATACAGGTTGTTCGCGTGGGACCGCCAGCGCAGCAGAGGCCTGCTGTTGGGGTCGTCGTCCGTGTAATAATTCTCCGGGAGTTCGATGGGCAGGCCCCGGTCCATGTCTCTCTTGTATTCCGCATCCAATGTCACCCGGTCATATTCCGGATGCCCCATGACGAAGATCTTCCGTCCCTCGTCCGCCATGGCAAGGAAAAGCCCGGCCTCCTCCGACTCCGCCAGAATCGTCAGTTCTTTCACCTTGCGTATCTCCTCGATCGGCACGTCCGTATGCCTGGAATGGGGGGCAAGGAACACATCGTCAAAGCCCCGGACCAGGGGGATCTTGCGGTTCAGTACCCGATGCCAGAACAGGCCGAAAAGCTTTCGGTCGAGAAGCCTTTTGGGCAGGCCATAATGGTAGTACAGCCCCGCCTGGGCCGCCCAGCACAGATAGATGGTGGAGGTGACGCTTTTTTCCGTCCAGGCAATAATCCCGGTCAGTTCCTCCCAGTAATCCACTTCCTCAAACTCCATCATCTCCACGGGCGCTCCCGTGATGATCATGCCGTCAAAGCGCCGGTCCTTTATCTCGTCAAACTCTGCGTAAAATTTGTTGAGATGACTTGTGGAGGTGTTCTTCACCTCATGGGATTTCACCTTCAAAAAGGTCACATTCACCTGCAGCGGCGTGTTGGACAGGGAGCGCAGAAGCTGAAGCTCCGTGTCCTCCTTCAGGGGCATCAGGTTCAGGATCGCGATCTCGATGGGACGGATGTCCTGATGGGCCGCCCGGTGCTCATCCATCACAAATATGTTCTCCCGCTCCAGAATCTCCTTGGCCGGCAGGTCATTTTGTACTTTAATCGGCATTTTCTCATTCCTCCCTGGCAAGCGCCAGAAAATCATCCTCTGAAAGTACGGGGATGCCCAGCTCTCTGGCCTTTTTATTCTTGGACGACGCGGACGCCGTATCATTGTTAATCAGATAATCCGTATTTTTTGAGACGGAACCGGTCACCTTCCCGCCCCGCTCCTGTATATAGGCTTTCAGCCCATCGCGGTTTTCAAAATGCGTAACAGCGCCTGTTATGACAAAGGTCTTCCCTGAAAGGCTCTGAGCCGCGCCGCCCGCCCGGGGAGCCTCGATGGTCAGCTCTTTAAGAAGCAGATCCAGGTTCCCGGCATTTCGCTCATCCGCAAAATATCCGGCCACGGAAGCCGCGGTCACCTCCCCCAGCCCTTCAATCTTCGCCAGTTCCTCCCGGGTGCTGCGGCGCAGACGCTCCAGGTCAAAATCAGAGAACGCGCAGAGCAGCCTGGCGTTGGCCGTCCCGATATTGGGTATCCCAAGGCTGTACACCAGCCTGGGAAGGGTGGTGTGCCTGGCAGTCTCGATGCTCTGCATCAGATTTGCATAGGACTTTTCCCCAAAGCCTTCCATATGGACGATGATCTCCCGGTAATCTTCCAGATGAAAGATATCCGCATAGGTCTGGATAAATCCATGTCCGATAAACTTCTCCAGGGTGGCCTCGGAAAAGCCGTCGATGTTCAGGGCGTTCCGGCTCACAAAAAGGGTGAAGGCCTTGATCCGCTTTGCGCTGCATTCCTCATTGGTACAGTAAAGGAATTCGGCTTCATTCTGGGAGCGTATCTCTGTCCTGCCGCCGCAGGCCGGACATTGCCCCGGTATCTCGATCCTGCCGGAGGCCGTGAGGTTCTCCGCGATCTGGGGAATGATCATGTTCGCCTTGTACACGATGATCCGGTCGCCGATCCCCAGCCGGAGCGCTTTCATAATGCTGATATTGTGAACGCTGGCCCGGCTCACCGTCGTGCCCTCCAGCTCCACCGGGTCATAGACCGCCACCGGATTGATCAGGCCGGTGCGCGAGGGACTCCACTCGATCTCCCGAAGTACCGTCTCCGCCGTCTCGTCCTGCCACTTAAAGGCGATGGAATCTCTTGGGAACTTGGCCGTCCGCCCAAGGGACTGCCCGTAGGCGATGTCGTCGTAAGTCGCCACCAGTCCGTCGGAGGGTACGTCATAATGCAATATCTTCTCTGCGAAATACGCGACGGTTTCCTCCACCTGGTCCGCGCCGACTCTGTAATATTCCACTACGTCAAAGCCCTGCCCCTTCAGCCATTCAAACTGGCGGCTCCTGGAATTTTCAAAATCAACTCCCTCCGCTTTCACAAGGGCAAAGGCAATGAACTGCACATGGCGTCTGGCCGTGATCTCATTGTTGAGCTGGCGCACGGAACCGCTGCACAGGTTCCGGGGATTTTTATACCTGGCCTGGGCGTCCGGAATCTCCTTGTTGATCTTTTCAAACTCTGAGTAGGTGATGATGGCCTCGCCCCTGAGGATCAGCTCTCCCTGATAGGCGATCTGCAGAGGGATATTTGCAAACACCCGGGCGTTGCTGGTGATGACCTCTCCGATCTCGCCGTTCCCGCGCGTGACCGCCTTCTCCAGACGTCCGTTCCGGTAGGTAAGCACCACCGTCAGGCCGTCCAGCTTCCATGAGATCAGAACCGCATGGGACCCGGCAAAACGAACCAGCTCCTCCCGGTCTTTTGTCTTGCCCAGGGAAAGCATCGGGGATTCATGCCGCTCCTTTGGCAGCGCCTCCATCGCCTCATATCCCACGGTAACGGTGGGACTTCCGGCCAGGACAATGCCCGTCTCCTGTTCCAGGCTCACCAGTTCATCATACAGGCTGTCATATTCCAGATTGCTCATAATCTCCCGGTCTTCCTGATAATAGGCCTTTGACGCCTCCGTAAGCCTCCTGGATAATTCTTTCATCCGCCCGATCTGCCGGTCCATTTATCTGCGTTTCCTTTCTTCAGCCGATTTATTTCTTATGCTTCCTCTGTCTTTTCCGACCGGATGCTGCCCTGAAATCTCCCCGGTTTTCAGCGTCCGGGATTGCGGGAACGGCGGATCGTCTCCAGCAGCCCGGCCAGCTCCCTGCGGGTGACGCTCCGGTACTCGCCGGGTCTTAGCTGCCCAAGTTCGATATTCATAATCCGTACCCGCACAAGGCGGGTCACCCGGTAACCGTTGGCTTCGCACATTCTGCGGATCTGCCGGTTCAGTCCCTGGGTCAGAATAATGCGGAACTGCTTTTTCCCGGCCAAATGGACCTGACAGGGTCTGGTACGCACATCCAGTTCTTTCAAATAGACTCCCGCCGCCATTTTCCCAAGGAAATCAGGGGTAATCTCCCGGTTCACGGTCACCAGATACTCTTTTTCATGATAGTTGCCTGAACCTATGATTTTATTCAGAATATCGCCCTGATTTGTCAGCAGCAGAAGCCCCTCCGAATCCCGGTCGAGCCGCCCGATGGAAAAGACCCGTTTGGGGAAATCGACCACATCATAAACCGTCTGGTCTCCCCATCTGGTATCCGTGGTGCAGACCACACCCCTGGGCTTGTTCAGCGCCAGCAGCACCATCTCGCGCTCCCGCTCCACCGGGCGTCCCTTCACCAGGATCTCCTGTCCGGGAAGGACTTTCATACCCATGCAGGCAGACGCGCCGTCCACCTGCACCTTTCCCTCGCGAATCAGCCGGTCCGCCTCCCGTCTGGAGCAGATGCCGGCGTCGCTGAGATATTTATTCAACCGGATCTCCCCGGTAATGTCCGCTTTCACAAAGGCCTGTCCCATGCGTCCATCCCTTCCCCCCGCCCAGGCGCCCGCGCTGTGCCGAAGCAATTACTGGTATTCTAGCACATTTCCAGTTTTGAAACAATACCCGGCGAAAAGTTCTGCGAACCTTTTAAAACGCCGCATAAAATTAACACCGGGGCTGTGTCAATGCGGCAACCCCGATGCTTTATATTGCGCAATATCCTTTTTTAGCCCGCAATCTCTGCGAACAGGCCTTTCCGGCCCTTATTCAACACTGGTCAGGTACTGTGTCATCACGTAGCCGTCGATCGTGGCGCCGTCCGAGGTGTAAGTGATGTGGGACCATCCGCTGTCAAGGTTCTCCAGGACTTCCACCGTATCACCCTCATAGAGAACGCCATAGGAAGCGGAAGACGCATCCGCCTCGCTGCGGACATTGATGCCCGTCGTCACCATCATCGTGCCCACAGAGGAGGTGCCGGAAGAGGCGTCCGTATCATCATCCGTACTGTCATCCTTGTTTTCGGCGTCGCTGTCGCTGTCGGAGGTATTCTCCAGGAAATTCTTCAGATCCTCGTCCGCTTCCTCGGCCTGTGCCAGTTCGTTATTGACGTCCGTGATCAGCGCCTGCACATCCGCATCCGTGCGCATGGACTGGATGTAGGCTTCCATCTCCGAATCGTCCTCCCGGTTTGCAATGACAAGCTTTCCGTCTGCGTCTGTAATCACATACCATTCGCGCAGACTGGGCGCCAGCGTATCGATCCCGGTAATCTTTGCCTCAAAATAAACATACACCACATACTCCCCGTCCGCCATACCGGCTTTGGAGTAGGTCATAATATTGCTGTAGGACTCGATGGCAACGTCCTTCTGCTCAACCTCTGACTGCGTGGCATCGTCAAATACCTCGCACAGGTCTGCCATAGCCTCATAATCCTTATCGGCCCGTGCCGTATAGTATTCGGTCATAAGCTCCAGAATATCGGCCTGATCCTTCACCAGGCTGCTGCTGGCGGACACTGTGCCGCTGTCGCTGTCGCCGTCCGTCTCATCCTCCTGGATCTGCTCGCTCACTTTCTGCGTTTCTTTCTGCTTTGTCTCACCCGAAGAAGCGATGCCTCTGACCAGGCGGACCGCAACGACAAGAATGACAATGAGAAGGATAACCGCTGCCCCGAGCAAGATATATCTTAAATTATCTGATAACCACTCCCTGAAATCGTCTAACATATACTTTCCCCCTGTCGTTATTTTCAACCATTTCAGGGAAATTTTAGCATATTTAAATAAATATGTAAAGCATTGGATTCTTAAAGAAATTTTAATTTTGTAGGATTCTTAAAGAAATTATAATTTCACTTCTATGTACATCGTTTTGCCTGTGCTTTTTAAGTTCCATCACTTCCAATAATGACAGCTTATTTTAGATTAACCTGTGTTTTTAACTCATCAAATCTAATTTTTTATCCTCTTCTTTAAGAATAGCCACTGCTTCTTTTACGCCATGTGCTTTATAAATAATACGCTCTTCGTTTTTCAGGACCATTTCCATACCATTCGCAAAAACAGTGTCATCATCTACAATTCGTAGTCTCTGCATATATTTGTCCCTCCTATTTATATATTTATCTAAGTTCTCTCCTTACATGAATATATATCAACGTATCCAAAACCCGTTTTGAACAAGGTAATTTCAAATAATCATCTGCCCCCGCATATAACATATTTGCAGAATACATTTCATCATCTTTGCCTAATACGATTATCGGTCCTTTTACAAACTTTCTACAGTTCTGCAACAATGCTGAATCTTTTTCTAAAGAACCACTGGCAGCTATAAGCACTATGTCCGCTTTTTCGAATCCATTTACATCTTCTCCTGGAAAATAGTTACTTGATATTTATCAGAGAAAATAAAATTCTTTCCTTCTAAGCCATAACCACTTCGCTCCAAAATTCCAATATCCCCAATAAACGAGACTCTTAATTTGTCAATTTTGTATTCATCAAAATCATATTTACACCCTTGATTTTGTATGAAATACTTGCTCATCGAATCCCCTCTTCTTTCTCTTTTACGTACAAGTGATATATATATGCCTCTTCTAAGGAAGGTTCACCTTTTTCACATGGAATCCTCGGTATATCCGCACTTACAAATCGTACTTCAATAGCGTCTGCTTTATATATTTTTGAAGCAACCCTATAATCTTTTTGAAACCTTTGGAATTCCGCTTCATCATGAAACATACACGTAAACACATGATTTTCAACCACCGAAATCAGTGCAGAGATTGAGCCATCGTAAACAATCTTTCCTTTTCGCATAATACATAACTTATCACATGTAGCTGCAATATCTTCGGTAACATGGGTTGAAAAAAGAACCGTCCTGTTCTTTGCAAAATCAACCAGCAAATTCCGAATACGAATCCTTTCTTCTGGATCCAACCCGGTTGTTGGCTCATCTACAATCAGAATGCTGGGATTGTGCAATAGTGCCTGAATCAGACCAACTCTTCTTTTCATACCTCCTGATAACTGTCTGTTTTTTTTATTTCTGTGTTCCGTCAAACTTGTTTTTTCTAAATAGTAATTAATCTGTTTTTTATAATCCTCTTTTTTCATACCGTTTAGAATTCCTACATATTCTAAAGACTCCTGCACTGTAAGGTTTGGATATAACCCAAGTTCTTGTGGAAGATAGCCTATAATTCTTTTAATCTGCTCATAGTTTTTTCGCTCTAACCTCATACCGTTAATATCTATCATTCCTTCGGTCGGCTGTAGTAAAGTTACCAAGATTTTCATCAAGGTAGACTTTCCAGCCCCGTTTTCTCCCAAAAGTCCGTAAATTCCAGACTCAATAGACAAGTTAATATTATTTAAACTCTTTATTCCTTTTTTATATTCCATACTCAAATTTTTAATTTGTATGCTCATATTTGCCCCTCCATTCTTTCTTTTTATATTTCGGTTCCTTATTTAAAGCATAAATATTAGAAAAAATTAAAACCACGGCCATTATCAAATACAAAACCCTACTTAAATAATACGGTGTTAATGTACCAAGTTGCTGATGGCTTTCTTCCAAAAGAAATAATCTTAAACATTTGGGCAGATACTCTGCAAATTTACTGTTTAAGCACAACCATATGATTACAAATATTCCTATTCCAATTCCAAGATTTTGGGTAAAATTTGTAATTGTAAAACTCAGTATTCCAAAAAATAAAATGCTTATTGCACATACTGTTAATGTATTTATCATAATTGAAATATTACTTTCAAAAGAATAGCCCAAGGGATGATATAAGAACATGTACACTAAATAAGCAACTGCCGCCAGGAGCCATAAATATAAGCCTCCAATCATACACCGCCTAAACACTGCACTCATCTTTTTTTGCAGTGAATACCTATAAAATACCTGAATATTTCCACTTGAAAATTCCTTATAATAATTGTCTGCAAAAAATATTCCTGCCAATAGAGCTATATTCGGTTCAAGAGCCGCCATAACTTCACCAGATGTTGAAATTCCACGTATAATGATAAGAATAGCCATAAAAATAATGGAATACATTACTTTATAAAATGGTAAACTAATTTTTAAATCATACTTCATATGGTTCGCCGCCTTTCCCACAGAGTAATACTCGAAATTATCAACAGGACAGATGCTACGCACAGGATACACTGATTTAAAACAGCTCCGTTCGGACTGGTCAAAGTTGCAAACAAATCAGGATACCTTATAAATAGCCCAAGTGGTCTAAGAATATATATATACCCACTTGCCGCTATCTCTGCCCCCGTATTTGAATATATAAAATAAATCAGCATAGCTGGAACAACAGGTAGTATATTCTTAAATAATAATGCTATAAATATGACAACACATCCTGTTAAAATAATACAGAGCAAATTATAAATTGCAACTATCTTCCAAATATCAAGGAAATTACTGCCTAAACCTAATTCACTACCTGTTTTTACTGCAATTATATCTACAACGAAAGTAAGTAATACAATAGCTACATAAACAACGCTGACACCAGCAATCCATTTACCCAAAATATATTCCTTTCCCGTAAAAGGTTTTGTATGCAGTAAAGAATAGATATCTTTCCTCATATCACGCGAGATCAACATCACGAATAGAATTATCGTAGCCAAAACCGAACCCAAACTAAGAAACTCGGAATATTTATATGCAAAACTTTTTGTAAATGTCCGATTACTAAACGCTTCCTCTAAATATTGATTCATTTCTATATATGTTGCATGCTTATATTCATATAGATCAAATGCACTATTTCCACCTTTTAAGGAATATTCTTCTCTAAGATAATCTACAATTCTATCGCGCTCCCACTTATTTCGTTTCATCATATTTATTTCATTTTCTGCCTGCTTTGTGCTTAACCCTATATCATTTATTAGGCTTTTTTCCACTTCTTCTAAAACAACCTCATACCATTCTTCTACAGGTGTAGGAATATAGCCTGCATCAATATCCCCTTCAGAATCATATTCTACTGGTTCATTTTCTGCCCTTACATGTGCATAGGGATCCAAATATGGTTTAACAGTAACTGCTACTATCACAACCATGAGAAAAATGGATATATATGTTATCGGATTTTTTATCAAAAAATAAATTTCTCTTTTTACAAAATTACCCATATTGCATTTCTCCTTTTCCAAATAATCTTAAATTATCACAAACGCCTTTTCCGCTAGATTGGTCGGTTGTATCTTCAAAAATTCCTTTCTTTTAATCATATTATATCTTGGGATTATCACTAAACCATCAACATACATAAATTTAAGTATAATTATTAATACATTTATAAAAAAGAGCAAAGTATACTCTCCTACTTATACTTTGCTCTAAATAAACATTCATAATATATTTAATAAGATCTTATTTCTCAATATTGAATACAGCCTGTACACATGCTCCCTCATTCTCACTATTGCTTAATTTTATACTTCCTCCATGTTTCTCACAAAGGACTTTACAGATATACAATCCCAAACCATAATGCAACGTCTCCTCCTCCGACTGCTCATGGTAATAGGGTCTGCATGCCTGCATAATATCCTGTTCTGAAAATCCTTTTCCATCATCTATTATCATAATTGTTAGATAACTACAGTCACCCTGTATGTACATATCTATTTTATTTTTGGCATATCGTAACGCGTTCGCAACTATATTCTCCACAACCTCCATAAATATGTACATATCAATATATAATTGCTCTATTTCCGAACAATGGCATTTATACTCTACAACTACCGATGATTCACCTTTCATCAGTAATATTGTCTTTTCCATTTTCTCTAATAGTGTTCCAATCGCTATAGACTCTTTTGTAATGCTTAAATTGTCCATTTTCTGTGTTTTTTTTATGGAATCTGAAAATCGTTCTAGCCTTACAGCTTGTTCCTCAATATCATCTAATATTTCCAATTGTTTTTTCATATCTATGTTCTGCTCAGGAAGATGTCTTTTGAGTAATTGAACATATCCCTTCAAAACAGACAATGGAGTTCTGATATCATGGGTAAAAGCTGATCTAAGTTGTTTTTGCTCTTCTATCATATTCCACAAATAGGAATTATTTTCTATGAGTTGTACCCGCATCTGCTCAAATGCTTTGCATAATTCCCCCATTTCATCTTTTTTATCATAAGATATTTCAAAGTCCAAATTGGTTTTACCTATTTCCTGTGCGCCTTTTTGAAGCAATGTTATCGGCTGTTTCAATTTCCTATTGTAGAAAATGATTACTGCAACCAATGCCCCTCCAAATGCAAACAAAAACCAACACCACGTTTCTAAAAAGTCACAGACTTCGATGATAATTCTTTCTTTAATTGATAGTTTATCCATAGAACTCGAAGGAATCGGTAAAAACTCTTGAAATTGAAGATTATATTCATCCTGAAATTCTGCAAATTCATCAATATCATCTAAATTATCTAACCAAATTGTTTCTTCAACTTTATTGCATATATTTTGAGTAAAAACAGACAAGAAAATACCTAGGCTTAGAAAAATCACAAGATAAAGAAAAAGACTGTTTCTCAACTTCAAGTTTCTTATCCTATCCATTTATATCCATACCCCCAAACAGTCTCGATATAAACTTTATTCGTAATCTTTTTTAATTTTTTTCTTATTCTGCTGATCATCTCTGTAACTAAATGACTATCCCCTTCTTTTTCATATCCCCATGCTTTTTCATAAAGAAGTTCCTTGTCAAACACCTGTCCTGGATAGCTTGATAAGACTTCAATAAGGTCAAACTCTGCTCTTGTAAAATCCAATTCCACATCGTGATATATTACCTTTTTTCCTGAATAGTCGATACATAATTCCTCAGAAAAAAACAATTTCTTTTTACCAATATTTCTATTTTCCCGTCTTAGGTGCGCTTCTATCCTTGCCAGAAGTTCATCTAAATTAAACGGCTTAATAATATAATCATCCCCTCCAGATTTTAAGCCGATGATTTTGTCTTCATCTTCTATACGTGCTGTCAGAAAAATAATTGGGCATGAAACATGATTTCTTATTCGTTTACAAAACTCCAGCCCATTCATCCGAGGCATATTAACATCCAATAGAATTAAATCCGGCGCAACACTCATTTTTTTTAAAGCTGCATCACCACTCTCGGCTGTGACAACTGTATAATTTTCAAGTTCCAGAAAATCCTTTAAAAATTTTAAGACTTTTTTATCATCATCAACAACCATTATCTTATATAAATTCACGCCATTCATCTCCTAAACAACTATATATTCTTATTCATTCCACTAACACCAATAGAACCTCCTATGCGATCTTATCATATAATTGCTTATAGTGTCCAGCTAATGAAATCAGTTCATCATGTGTACCACTCTCTACAACTCTACCTTGACTAAGTACATTGATATTTACGCAATTTTTTATAATAGACAGCCTATGGCTAATAATGACAACGGTTTTCCCCTGCAAAGCCTCATAGAATTTATCAATGATATATTCTTCCGTATTATTATCAAGTGCTGCAGTGGCTTCATCCAAAATAACAATAGGCGCATTTTTCAATAGAATACGTGCTATTGCAATTCGCTGTTTTTGTCCTCCAGACAATTTGATTCCATTTTCGCCTACTTCCGTATCAAATCCATCAGGCAAGGAAACAATAAAATCATAAATTCCAGCTTGTTTTGTCGCTTTAATAATTTCTTCTTCGCCGATATCTTCCAATAAAGTCAAATTATTTCTTATTGTATCATTAACCAAAAAAGGATCTTGTGTTACCAATGCTATACTCCCCCTCAGGGCATCTAATTTATAGCGCCGAATATTAACTCCATCCAACAATATAGTCCCCTGCTGCACATCCCAAAGTCGCATTAATAGATTTATGATTGTACTTTTTCCTTCTCCGCTTTCTCCGACAATGCCATTAAACTTTCCAGGTATAATATCCAAGCTTAGTCCTTGATATACATTTTTCTTCCCATCATAAGAAAAATATACATCCTTGAATGTAACCGCTCCCATTGTGATTTTCTCCTCATAATAAGGAAGCGTACACTTGATTTCCTGTGATTGTTCTAGTATTCCATATATCTTATCTATAGAAACTAATGTCTTTCTTAATTGTATATTATATTGTACAAACTTTAATAGCGGCGAAAAAAGTTTCTGGGAATACTGATTAAACGAAACAAGACCGCCTATGGACATTGTTCCAAGTATTATTTTATATCCTCCATAGCCGAATATAACACACATTGTCAGGCAACTAATAAAATTAGCGACACTCATACTTTTTGCAAATACCAAATCTAACTTCACAGAATATTTCAGGTAATCTTTTGCATTTTTTTCATATCTACTCCAAAAATACGATGTTGCATTCATTTTTAAAAAATTGGTAATCTGAGAAAAAAACTCTTGTACACTTTTTGATATATCCCCTAAAATTCCACGTATTCTTACGGTAACTTTATGGCTAGTCTGTTTATATTTTTTCTGTGTTATAAACATGATCGGTTGCAGTAAAACAATTATAAGAAACAAGTCCGGCTGAAGATATAACAAAACAGCACACATACAGCCTGAAACCAGAATATCCGAAAATATTGAAAATATCAAATTTGATGATGCTTCCTCTATATTGTCAATATCATTATCGAAGATTGTAAAGAGCTCTCCAGTTTCAAAATTTGTTTGCACATATCCTGATTGACTCTGAACATGTTTTAGTAACTTTATCCGTAAATCATAGATAAAACTTTTTCCTATAGATGAATACAAATATGTAGCTATTATATTTACAATATTTTGTAGTATAACTACACCTAAATATATACTTATGTACACCAGTATATTCCTTAAATTCTTCTGCATAATGCCATCATCAATTATGTGCATTAATACAATTGGCTGGAATATTATCAAAGCAGAGTTCGCAATAGAAAATATCAGTGCAATAATATGCTTCTTTTTATAACCAGCCAGCATATGAAGAAAACTTTTCACATTTTTATTTTTGATTACTTTCATATTTTTCAGTCCTCTTCAGCAAACTATATATCGTAGTAATATCTCTTATGGACAAAAGATTCACTTCTTCTTTTCTAAAATGAATCTTCCATTCTTTCTCAATTTCTTTAATTAGTTTTCCAAAATTTTTTTTATCAATATTTAATTCTGGGTGTAAAATTGAGCATTGAAAAATCAATTGACTTTTTCTCTTTGGAATCTCAAGAATATTTTGCAGTATTGTAATCAATTTTTTAAAATCTTTTTCTTCACACAATTCGCCCGATATAGTAACGTTGCTATTTATTATACTACTAATTGTAAGCGTCTGATCATTCTTTTTGGTGTGACACGAATATTCTTTAAGTAACGCTCCGAAATCATCAGTCATTCCAAATTTTTGCAACAAAGAGGCTATAATTCCGCTTATATTGGCCGCAGCCTTACTGTTTCCACCAAAAAAAGTATATGTACCATCCACCCCTTCAACCAATACCGGTATACTGCTACCTTGACATTGAATTACTCTATCTGGATGATAGATATACTCTTTTTCCTCTAGAAATAAAGCACCTTTTACACCTATTACTTCCTCATAAACCGCAGGATAACTAATTTCAGCATGATTTGCCAATGAAGAAACCATAATCATCCCAGCCTCTTCTATTTTTTTGCAGATTACGCCTAATTCTTTTTCATATTGCGTATCCTGTGTTGACAGACTCATACTAATCACGTCTACTGGATTATGATATAAATAATGTAACGCTTCTATCAAACATTCACTTCGTCCCATTTTACACTGATCTAAAATTTTTATAATCGTCAATTTCGCATCTGGACAAAAACGTCTTATAATCGAAGCACAGTATGTTCCATGTCCATTCAAGTCATTGTATTCATTTTGATATACGGTATTTCCGTCACTATAATCTATACTGAATCCTTTCGACACCATACTACATATATCTGTATCCGTCATATTGATACCGCTATCAATAATTGCAACATCAATCATTTCATTAATCACTTTCTATAAAATAAACGCTGGCATAAGAATTATTTCACTATTTTACTACGTGCTACTGGCAATGTATTGTCTGTCAAAGGAAGAAATTGTTGTAAGATGTTCTTTCAAATTCGCATTTCGGTGTTGTAGTGTAATTTTTCCAAATCCTGCAGTCATCCCAACATCCCTGCCCCTGTACATTGAGCTTTTCGTTTTTAGACTGGATCTTCTTAATTTCTAATTTCTTATCTTTCATATTGCACCTCTCATTCTTCTCTTGCCAGCGTTTATTATTCATTATTTAGATATTCTATATTTTAAATTTTCTACATTGCAAATCACAGGGGATGGTTTGTAAAAATTACCGACTAATATTTCGTTCAGTATTTTGCACCTCGTAGAAATACACCCTTGCTCATGTGCACAATTCTCACATCCTTTAACAGGTACTTTATTTATGCTATGAAGCCATTGTACTTTCTTTAAATCGAGTCCTTCACATACATTTCCAATAACGTACTTAGAGACCCCCTCAACAAATGAACATGGATAAATCTCGCCATGTGGGTTGATATGAAATGAATTCCATCCACCTGTACACACTCTAACTGTTGCATTGTGGTAATCATCCAACAAACCTACCTGAGCTGTTAAAGTCCCTTTTTGAATTTCTGTTTTTAATAGTAACATTTGTTCATATAAGATCGCCATCTTATCCTGATTCCATTTAGAATCAAAATAATCTATCGCTGGAACGATAAGTTTAAATCCCTCTTCATTAAGAGCACACACATTAGTAAAAAGATCATCCACCGATGTGGAATCAACTGTCATACGCACACGCACATCTTTGCGCCTTTCTAAAATTCGCCTTGCATTTTTGATAACTACATCGAAGCTACCTTTCCCACCTTTCAGCTGTCTTTTCTGATCATGTGTTTCCTTAGCTCCATCAATACTAATAGAGAGAGAGTATTCAAAATTTTCAACAAGACATTTTAATATATCTTCCGTAAGAATCGTGCCATTTGTTGTAATTCCGTACTTAACTCTTTTATCAAATAGCTTATTTAGCTTTTCTATTGCATATTTTATTTTCTCAAATTGAAGCAATGGCTCTCCGCCATGAAAATCTACAATTAAATCCTCGTCAGGACAATGCCCCATATGTTCTTCTATGAAAGCAATTGAATCTTTTAGTGTCTGCTGCGACATATTAAAGTTTTCTTTTTCTTTGCCTTCATAACAATAAGAACATTGCATGTTGCAACTTGATGTTACCCATATAGCAAAACTTTGCATTAATCCACCTCTTCTCCCCAAATAAGCGGATACAAAATATCTCTTTTCATTTTACAATTACTTTCAAATTTTTCGTCATTTCCTTTAAGAATTTCTATGTCTTGTAAACATGTCCAACAGAACAGATTGACTTTGCACTCTTTACATTTTTCATACTTCTCGGGCTGAATGCTTTCTAGCATCTTATATCCTGCGCATGTCTCTATTCTTTCATTGATAAAAGTGGAAAGACTATCAATCTCCAAAATATTAAATAAACTATAACATGCATTTAATAAATTAGCACAAGGATAAACATATCCATCGTAATTTACGGTAAGATCTGTTACTCCAGCACCACAACGTATTCCTACCATTCCCTTTCTGGCTGTTTTAATTTCTTCATTCGTATATTCAAATTCTGTTCTATTACTTTTTCTTGAATCTACAAAAATTTCTTTATTCTCCTTACCTCTCCCAATGGGTACAAATGCCCTAATTACAGATTGCGTTCCCAATTCTTGATTTAATTCTTCAAATCTGTCTTGGAGTCCTTCATTAAAATCTCCAACAACCATGGATAAGAAAATTTCATTAAAGTTCTCTGCTTTCAAAAGTTTTATAGCTGATATAACTTTTTCAAATACACCTTTTCCACGCACAATCGAACATGATTTCTCATCCACACCATCAATACTTATATCTATTCTATCTACATTTTTTATTATATCTTTTACGTTGGTATCATTTATCAAAGTAGCATTTGTAGACAAATCTATTTTTCCATGATATTGATGTCTTAAATATCGCATGATTTCCATGAAATCCTTGCGGATCATTGGTTCTCCACCAGATACAATGATTCTATCCGGATTGGTCGCGGCTACTTTATCAATTACTTTTTTAAATGCAATAGTATCTATCTCATTATTACTAATTTTGTTACTAATACTTTCTGCACTAACACAACAATGTTTACATTTTAAATTGCATCTATTTGTCAAAATTAAATAAACAGTTTCTAACCGCTTTGAGTCTTCCTCTTTATCAGATATTACTCCTAACGCCTCTGCGTTATCTATGAGTTTCTCAATATACTCTCTGTCTTCTGCTTCTTGAAACGATTGTAATAATTCCTCTTTTCCGCGCTCTTTCAGAACAGCTTCCTCTAAAATGTCGAAGCATTCTTTTGAGATTCGCATCCACATTCCCGTATCTCTGTTTACAATTACTACTTTACTTTCCTTTATTATATTACGATAATTTCTGGTAAATTTTAAAAAAGAAGCCATTACAATCCCCCCTTATCTTATATGAAGCAAATGCTGATTTTATTTATATCATATGCTATAATTGTCACTATTTCATCAATAACGGGTGATCCTTTTAGCGTTTTATTTACAAATACTATTAAAAATTCAGTAATTGTGCAGTCCTTCAAAATTATCTATACATTTTCCCCTGCAATCCATCTGATTCTGTCTCTTCAGATAATAAAAGAACCGCCGAAGCGGTTCCTTTATTGTCATTCTGCCGTATCATCAATAACGCGTCTTACGTTTTCCAAGACATTTTCCTTTTGTTTCGTTGAAATTCTATCTTGTTTTCTACACACTTTCGCTTCGTCCAAGTTTCCTTACAAAAAACATCCTCTTCGGTAGCTCCCGGAATCACAAACAGAACAACTTTCTCCCAGACTATCCAAATATTGGCTGCCATTCTTTGATTTGGGAATATACAGATAGAAATACTCTTTCATATAATCTTCCTTTTCAGAAAGATTCTTTTTTTAAATCGTCACACCGTACTTTACATTTTAAGAAAACTGTGCTAATATTACACAGTAATTTCAAATGCACCTGTAGCTCAGGGGATAGAGCAGTGGTTTCCGGTGCCACGTGCCGGGGGTTCGAATCCCTCCAGGTGTGCTAAAAGGCAGCGCTATGCTGCTTTTTTTGCGAAAATAATTATCCGTCGCCGACGGCCAGAAGATGCTCCCGCCGGTTATAAAAATAAACGGAATCACCCAGAATCTCCTCCGGCTCCACAAAGGTTCCGTTTATTTCATGTACCATCTGACGCAGCGGGCGGGCCTCCACGCCATCCCCCGCAGGGACGATCATACATTCATGGACGCTGCTGGGCAGTACGTAAAAATCGCTTTTGAGCCGTTCCCCGACTGCCTCCAGGACACTGTCAAAGAGAATATTCACCGCGCCATACCACTTTTCTGAATTTGTCAGCACATACATAGGGGATTTCCCCCTGACCTCCCGTTCAGGTTCCAGTTCCAGCATATCCCGCAGCATATCCCTGAGATCAATCAGGTCATAGGGCAACAGCCTGACTGTGTTGGAAACAGCGGCGTCATGCAGTTCCTCCGGCGTCACCTCCCACATATCCATATGGGCGTTCTGCACCAGAATACTCCCCTGCCCGGCAAAGGCATGGCCCAGTACCTCCCCGTCTACCCGGCAATGATAGACCACCGCAAGATCCAGATATCTTTCGTGGGGAGTTCTTTTAAGCAGTTCCCGGTTCCTCTCGTAATTCACCAGCCTGCAGGTGATACGATCCCGGACGGCGGAATAATCCATGTAGAAGGACAGATCAACGCTGCCTCCCTGGTAACCCTTCCCGTAACAGTCCAGGATATGGCCGGCAATCTCCTCCACCGTCGCGCCCCGCCTGTACCGGTCGTAAAGCGGACGGACAGAAAATGCGGGGGACATATTTTCGCCCTGCTTCATAATGCTCAATGTCTCCACCATGTTCCGGTTGTTCTTCAAGACCCGCCCGACGTTCACCCGCAGCTCCCCGCCGCATTTTTTCTCCACCGCTTTCCTGATCTGTTCTGTAAATTCCAAATACTCCAATAAACAACCACCTTTCCTGTAAGAGAATGATTCTGGAACCGTGCGATGACGCACTCTGATTAGAATGAAATGCTTTAAACCTGACTTATATCTCTTAATATATCATATTATATCACTTTTTGCAAGTATTTTTATCAAAAATTTCAGAAATGAAAAGAGGGCGCTGCATATAGCCATGCAGCAGCCCTCCGCTATCACTGTTCCAATCAGACTCTGGAAAGATATTCTCCTGTCCTGGTATCGATCTTGAGCTTGTCTCCCGTTTCAACAAAAAGCGGTACGTAAACCACCGCGCCGGTCTCAACCGTGGCGGGCTTGGTCGCTCCGGTAGCGGTGTCCCCCTTAAAGCCCGGCTCGGTCTCCGTCACCTCAAGTTCCACAAAAAGCGGCGGCTCCACAGAAAACACGTTGCCGTTGTGAGAACAGATCTTAACCATATCGTTGTCCTTGACAAATTTCAGGGCATCCCCCACCGCTTCCTGATTCAAAGCGATCTGGTCGTATGTCTCCGTGTTCATAAAATAGAACAGATCGCCGTCGTTGTACAGATACTGCATATCTACACGCTCAATGTGCGCCTGCGGAAATTTCTCCGTGGGGCGGAAGCTTTTCTCCACCACACCGCCGCTGATGATGTTTTTCAGTTTCGTCCTGACAAAAGCAGCTCCCTTACCAGGTTTTACATGCTGGAATTCAACGATCTGATAAACGCTTCCATCCATCTCCACTGTAATACCATTTCTAAATTCGCCTGCTGAAATCATGTCTATTTCCTCCTTAAATTGATCCATACGGATTTTATCATCACAAGGCCTTTTTATTTTACCGTATCCGGGAAATTTTTTCAATATGAATTTCCTCAACGACGATATGATTTTCTTGACACACGCGTCTCCTGAACCTAAAATATCTCCAGAAGACTACTATGCAATAATATGATACCAGGGCCAAAGCCTGTCTGCGCGGAACGCTTGCATTCCAGTGGGGACGGGGCTTTACGGCCCGCCCCAAGAGGTATACCTATGCTGATAAAAAACGGAACGGTTTATTCGCCGGGCGATGGGAAGCAATTTAAGGCTGATCTGCGGTTACAGGACGGCCAGATCCTGGAGATGGGCGCACTGGGAGCGCTGCCCCGGGAGGAAGTCATCGACGCCGCCGGATATGTTGTGGCCCCCGGCCTTGTGGATGTGCATGTTCACTTCCGCGATCCCGGCTTTACTTATAAGGAGGATCTGCACAGCGGCGCGTGTGCCGCTGCCGCAGGGGGTGTTACCACGGTGGTCTGCATGGCAAACACGAAACCGGCAGTGGACCGCACAGGCATACTTGAAGATCTGATCCGCCGGGCCGGGGACGAAGCGATCCGCGTCCGCTTTGCCGCCGCAGTTACGAAGGATCTGGGGGGAAAAGAACTGACGGATTTTGCCGCCCTGGCCAAGGCCGGAGCCTGGGGTTTTACCGACGACGGTATCCCTCTTATGGATGCCCGGTTGGCGGCGCAGGCCATGGAAAAGGCCCATAAGCTGCATCTTCCCCTCTCTTTCCATGAGGAGGATCCTGCCTTTGTTGAAAAAAGCGGGACAAACCGCACCGCCCCCGCCGTGGCGGAGGACGTGCTGGTGGCAAGAGACTGTATGCTTGCCCTGCACACCGGGGCGGCTATTGATATTCAACATATCAGCTCCGCAAATTCCGTGGCGCTGGTGCGCACGGCGAAATCCCTGGGCGCATCCGTGTATGCCGAGGCCACGCCCCACCATTTTTCCCTAACAGAGGAGGCGGTGGCGGAGTATGGAACCTACGCCAAGATGAATCCGCCTCTGCGCACGGAAAAGGATCGGCAGGCCATCATTCAGGGGCTGAAAGACGGCACGATCGACGTGATCGCCACCGACCACGCGCCCCACAGCACGGAAGAAAAGCATCGGGCCGACTTTTTCTCCTGCCCCAGCGGGATCATCGGCCTGGAGACTTCCCTGGCCCTTGGAATCACCAATCTGGTGCGCCCCGGCCATCTGCCCCTCATGGAGTTTCTGAAAAAAATGACGGTAAACCCAGCCAGACTGTATTCGATCGATCATATGGGAGAACAGGACGCGAAAGGCGCCGCAAAATCTGATAATTTCCGCTATTACGGCTCCGTCGCCCCCGGCTGCGCGGCCGACCTTGTGATTTTTGATCCGGAAGAAATGTTCATCCCCGGCAGCTACCAGTCTAAATCGGAGAATACCCCTTTCACGGGGATGGAATTGTACGGTAAAGTGAAATATACGATCTGCCGGGGTGAAATCGCCTGGTCAGAATGATTCTGTCAGGACTTATCCTTTTTTCTCATATAAAAGAACAGCACGATCTTTTCCAGATACCGTTTCAGGACGATCTGGATTTCCTCTTTCGGGTGAATGGGTTTTACCAGAATGGAGTAAAGCCCTGCGCGCCGTGCGCCGAACACATCGGTGAAAAGCTGATCCCCCACAAATAATGTACTTGCGCGGTCCGTCCCCATCAGCTCCATCCCGCGGCGGTAACTCTTCACCGACGGTTTATGGGCGTTTTCAATGAAATAAACCCGGATGTCCTCGTTGAACATCTCCACACGGGGCCGCTGGTTGTTGGATAGCAGGCAGCACTGAAAGCCTATGTCCTTCAGGCGGGCAAACAGGGCCTTTGCCCGGTCGTCCGCCGGAGCGCCGTGGGGCACCAGCGTGTTGTCGATATCGAAGAGGACGCCCCGGTATCCCTTTTGATAGAAAGATTCAAAATCGATCTCGTAGGTGGATTCCAGATATTCATCCGGGTAAAACAGTTCGAGCATATAGTTCTCCTTCCGGCACAGGCCCCGCCCCTCAATTCAGTCCGGGCTGCTCTCCCGCGCCTGACGCGCAATATCAAAAATTGAGAGCTGGTTTGTCTCAGGAAGCCCGTCCAGTATTTTCAGGTCGATCAGCAGATCGGTCAGAGAGCGGCTTACCTTGGTCCTTGCCATAAAATCGTCGATGGACAGGAAAGGACCGTCCTTCACCGCATCCACGATGGCCGCCGCCGCCTTGTCTCCGAGCCCTGCAATGGAACTCAGAGAAGGCATCAGCTTCCCGTCCACAATCTGAAAGCGCATGGCCCCGGCCCTGTACAGATCGATAGGCACAAACTCAAAGCCCCTGGCGTACATCTCAAGTACGCTCCTCATATCCCTGTACACATCCTGCTCCCGTTTGCTCAGATCGTCCATCCGCTTCTCGTAATCATGCATATGATACAGCAGACGCTCTTTGCCCAGACACATCCGTTCATAGTCAATGCCTGACGCCCGGATGCTGAAATAGGACGCGTAATAGGCCAGCGGGTAATTGATCTTGCAGTAGGCGATGCGCCACGCCATCATAACATAAGCCGCCGCATGGGCTTTCGGGAACATATACTTGATCTTCTTACAGGACCAGATATACCACCCGGGCACGTCATGGGCCAGCATTTCCTTCTCCCACTCTTCTCTCAGCCCTTTTCCCTTCCGCACGCTCTCCATGATGGTAAAGGACAGCTCGCTGTCCATACCCTTTCCGATCAGGTAGGTCATAATGTCATCCCGGGTACAGATGGCCGTGGAGATGGTTGCCTGTCCGTTCTGGATCAGGGTCTGGGCGTTGCCCAGCCATACGTCCGTACCGTGAGCCAGCCCGGCGATCCGCACCAGATCGGAGAAATGCTTTGGCTTCGTATCGATGAGCATCTGCATGGCAAACTCCGTGCCAAACTCCGGAATACCCAGGGAGCCGAGGGGCACGCCCCCAATGTCCTCGGGCCGCAGCCCCAGAGCGTCCGTACCGGAAAACAGGGACATGACCTGGGGATCGTCCAGGGGAATGGTTTTCGCATCGATTCCCGTCAAATCCTCCAGCATACGGATCATCGTGGGGTCATCATGCCCGAGAATATCCAGCTTCAGCAGATTGTGATCGATGGAATGGTAATCAAAATGAGTGGTGATGATATCCGTTGTCATATCGTTCGCCGGGTGCTGCACGGGCGTGAAGGAAAAGATCTCCTCCCCCATGGGAAGAACAATGATACCCCCCGGGTGCTGGCCCGTGGTCCTGCGGATGCCGACGCAGCCCTGTACGATCCGCTCGATCTCACAGTTCCGCTTGTGCTGCCCCCGCTCCTCGTAATATTTCTTCACGTACCCAAAGGCGGTCTTGTCCGCCATGGTGCCGATGGTGCCGGCCCGAAAAGTCTGCCCCGCGCCGAAGATCACCTCCGTATAGCGGTGCGCCTTGCTCTGGTATTCCCCGGAAAAATTCAGATCAATATCCGGCTCCTTGTTCCCCTTAAATCCCAGAAACGTCTCAAATGGAATAT
Organism: uncultured Lachnospiraceae bacterium; assembly: GCA_964591265.1. Lineage (GTDB taxonomy): Bacteria > Bacillota > Clostridia > Lachnospirales > Lachnospiraceae > Choladousia. The sequence continues at coordinate 13,125 of CAZQAB010000001.1, read as the reverse complement.
CGAAGCCCTCTTTTTTCAGCATGGCGCCGCAGACCGGGCATACGGCGTCCGGCATATCGCAGCCCGCCATTCCGGCGTAGGCCCGCACCGCCTCCGAATCAAAATCACTGTAATGACAGTCGGGACAATAATAGTGAGGCCGCAGGGGATTCACCTCTGTGATGCCGGACATGGTCGCCACCAGGGAGGAACCCACCGAACCTCTGGAACCCACCAGATAGCCGTCTGCGTTGGATTTCCACACCAGCTTCTGGGCGATGATATACATGACGGCAAACCCGTTGGAGATAATGGAATGCAGCTCCCTCTCCAGCCGTTCCGAGACCACCTCCGGCAGATTTTCCCCGTAAATCTCATGGGCTTTTTCATAGCAGAGATTCCGCAGGATCCGGTCGGAATCTCGGATCACAGGGGGACATTTGTCCGGCCGCACCGGGGATATCTTCTCACACATATCCGCAATCCGGACCGTATTATCCACCACTACCTCCCAGGCTTTTTCCTCGCCCAGGTACGAAAATTCCTGCAGCATCTCCTCCGTGGTGCGAAGGTACAGGGGCGCCTGTTGGTCCGCATCCTTAAATTTCCGGCTGTTCATAATCACCCGGCGGTACACCTCATCCTCCGGATCAAGAAAATGTACGTCGCAGGTGGCCGCCACCGGCTTGTGAAACTGCTCTCCGAGGGCAACGATCTGTCGGTTCAGATCCCTCAGATCCTCCACCGTCTTCCGGTTCTCGTAGTCCTCCTGGGTCATAAACAGATTATTGTCAACAGGCTGGATCTCCAGATAGTCGTAGAAATCCACCAGTCTGGCGATCTCCTGCTTTGACTGCCCCCGCAGAAGGGCCTGGTACACCTCCCCTGCCTCGCAGGCGGAACCCAGGATCAGTCCCTCGCGATACTGCTGCAGAATGCTCTTCGGTATCCTTGGCCTGCGGCTGTAATACTGCAGATGGGACCAGGACACAAGGCGGTACAGGTTCGTCCGGCCCAGGTCGTTTTTCGCCAGAATGATCGCGTGGTAGGTGGGCAGCTTTTTAACCTGCTCCGGGGAGGATTTGCCCAGCGCATTTAATTCTTCCAGCGTCCGGACGCCCTGGCTGTCCAGCATTTCCAGGAAACGCAGAAAAATGTTTGCGGTGCAGGCCGCGTCGTCCACCGCCCGGTGATGCTTCTCCAGCGGCACGCCCAGCGCCTTTGCAACCGTATCCAGCTTAAACCGGTTCAGGCTTGGAAGCAGCACCCGGGCCATCGATACCGTATCCACCACCGTCTTATCGCAGGCAAGTCCCTGCCTGCGGCAGTTCCCATCAATAAAACTCATATCAAACGAGGCGTTATGGGCCACCATGATACAATCATCACAAAACTCCATAAACTCCGGGAGTACCTTTTCAATCGTCGGGGCGCCCAGCACCATCTCGTCGCTGATGCCGGTCAGCTTCTCAATCCGGAACGGGATCGGTTCTCCGGGGTTTACAAAGGTGCTGAAACGCTCCGTGATCCTGCCTTTCTCCACCTTTACCGCTCCAAATTCAATAATACGGTTCTGTATCGGAGAAAAACCGGTGGTCTCCAGATCGAACACCACGAATTTTCCGTCCAGCCTCTGCCCCTTCGCGTTTACAGCGATCTCCTTCATGTCATCCACCAGGTACGCTTCCATCCCATAGATGACCTTGAAGGCGTCTTCCCTGGAAACCATATGCCCCGCGTCCGGGAATGCCTGCACCACGCCGTGATCGGTGATCGCAATGGCCGGATGCCCCCAGCTTTTTGCACGGTTTATAAGATCCTTCACATCGGAAACGCCGTCCATATCGCTCATCTTTGTGTGGCAGTGCAGCTCCACCCGCTTTCTGGCGCAGTTGTCCATCCGCTTCACACGGAAATCCGGGATTTTCTTAATGCCGCGGATATTGCCGATGGTAAGCTGGCTGTCATAGCGGTCGATGGTGGTGACGCCTGAGAGCATCAGAAACGCGCCCTCCGTGACGGAGGACACAAGCTGCTCTGCCTGCCCCTGTTCCAGAAACATCTTGACTCCGATGGAATCCGTAAAATCCGTAATACTGAATATCAGCAGCGCCTTCCCGGTTCCAAGCTCCCGCTTTTCTGCAGAGAGTACCTGTCCCCGGACAACGACTTCCCCCATCTCTCCTGTTATATCCCTGATCGGCGTCAGCTCACCCTCGATATCACGTCCGTAGATCACGTCCGGATCGTTGGATTTTCTGCCGCTGTACCAGTTAGAAGACCGGAATGAACCTTTCTTTCTCTGAGCCGTCATATTATTGGTACTGGAAGTCCCCTCTGCGGCCCCATAATCCGGTCCGCCCAGATTCTCAGGCCCGGCTTGCCCATGGAAGGCTCCGGAGCGTTTTCCGGCGCCCCTTGCCGGCGTTGCTTCCTGCTGCTCTGACGCTTCCTGGCGCTCCGCCGCTTTGGCCGCCCCATAATTCTCCGCAATCGCCGCCACTTCCATCTCCAGCTCCCGCTCCTGCATCGCCCGCTTCCTGCTGGCTTTTGGCGCGGTCCGCCGGACGCTCACATGAAAATTCAACCCGCATCGCTCACAGAATATCTGCTCCAGAATGGACAGAAGTTCCTCCACCTTGCCGTCCGCAACCACATTGTCAGGGATTATCAGGCAAAGGGTTTCTTCCCCGTCAAATTCCTGCTCCGCTTCTTTCATCAGGCTGTACAGCAGCGCGTTGTAATTCTTCAGTTCCAGCAAAATGCTGTCCTTATAGACGGACATCAGTTTCCGGGGAGTATATTGCCGGGAAAGATGAAACTTCTCGATGATCTTTACCGACATCCGGACATCAGAAAAGAGCTGGCTTTTAATTGCCTGCTCCAGTTCCAGAATATCTTTCTTGTAGATCAGTTTTTCGCTCTCCAGATAGACCCGCATGAAGGTTTTCTCCCGGTTCAGCGTGACGCGGCTCACCTGGACAAATTCCATCAGGCTGCGGAGGGAATCTTCCAGCTCCAGAGTGGGAAAAACTTCAAAAAATGGTTTCTGCATGACAGACGCCTCCGTAGCACATCATACCACAGGTTTTCAGTTTCTGGGATCCCACTTTAAAATTTTATCAAAGAAAAAAAGATTGTCATTTCCAGTTCAGCAGTTCTTCCCGAAGCGCCTCCAGAAGTTCCTCTTCCGGAACCTTGCGCACTACCTCGCCCTTTTTGATCAGCAGCCCCTCGCCGACGCCGCCGGCGATGCCGATGTCCGCCTCTTTTGCTTCCCCCGGTCCGTTGACCACGCAGCCCATAACGGCCACCTTGAGGTCCAGGGGAATATCCTCCACCATCTGTTCCACACGGTTCGCCAGGCCGATCAGATCGATCCTGGTCCGCCCGCAGGTGGGACAGGACACCACCTCAATGCCGCCTTTTCGCAGTCCCATGGTGCGCAGGATCAGTTTGGCGGATTTCACCTCTTCCCTCGGGTCGCCGGTCAGGGAGACCCGGATGGTATCGCCGATGCCCTCCGAAAGGATCAGCCCAAGGCCGATGGCGGACTTGATGTTGCCGGAAAGCAGCGTCCCCGCCTCGGTGATCCCCACATGGAGCGGATGATCGGTCCTTTGCACCAGCAGCCGGTGGGCCGCCGCGCACATCATCACATCTGAGGATTTAATACTGATCACCAGGTTGTCGTAGCCCATGTCCTCGATCACCGCCGTCTGGCGCAGGGCGCTCTCTACAATGCCCTCTTCCGTCACGCCGCCGTCACGCTGCAGGATCTCCTTTTCCAGAGAACCGCTGTTCACGCCGACGCGGATCGGAATGTTCCGCTCCCGCGCCGCGTCTACCACCGCCCGCACCCGATCCTTGCTCCCAATGTTGCCGGGATTGATGCGGATCTTATCTGCGCCGCCTTCGATGGCCGCGATCGCCAGCTTATAATCAAAATGAATGTCCGCCACCAGCGGAATCGTGATCTGCTTCTTGATCTCCCCCAGGGCCCTGGCCGCCTCCAGGGTAGGCACCGCGCAGCGGATCATGTCGCACCCCGCCGCCGCAAGGTCCCGTATCTGGGCCACCGTGGCCGCCACGTCCTCAGTCCTTGTGTTGGTCATGGACTGAATCAGAATCGGATTGCCGCCGCCAATGACGCGGTCTCCGATCCGGACTTTCTTTGTGTTGTCTCTGTACATGCTGTTCCGCCTTCCCGATCCTGTCTTCTTCCTTTAATCCTCCAGCGGTTCCGCCGGTATGAACACCCGGGTCTGCTGTACCTCCGGCTCCTTCTTTGCCGCCTGTACGGCCTCCGCGCAGAAGGTATCCTGGGCGCAGAGCAGCACCTTGCCCCGGCGGTCCACCTTCTCGTAGCTCCCGTCCGGCTGCAGGATGTGGGCTTTCATGTTGTCTTCCAGCTGAACCTGGAGGATATGGCGCACCTGCTCCCGGAGCTTCGGATCCTCCACGGGGAACAGAATTTCCACCCGCTTGTCAAGATTTCGGGGCATCCAGTCGGCGCTTCCCATATAAAACTCTTCCTCGCCGCCGTTGCGGAAATAGAAGATCCGGGCGTGCTCCAGAAAATTACCCACGATGGAGCGGACACGGATATTCTCGCTGACTCCCGGAACCCCCACCTTCAGGCAGCAGATACCCCGGACGATCAGATCGATCTGTACCCCCGCTGCCGAAGCCTCATACAGCGCCGCGATAATCCCCCTATCACACAGGGAGTTCATCTTCGCGATGATCTGGGCCGGTTCCCCCATTTTGGCATGGAGCATCTCCCGCTGGATCAGCCTCATAAATCTGTCCCGCATCCAGATGGGCGCCACGATCAGGCGGTTCCAGTGCTTCGGCTCCGAATAGCCGGAAAGCATATTGAACACAGCGGTAGCGTCCTCTCCGATAGGCTCGGAGCAGGTCAGGATACCGCAGTCCGTATACAGCTTGGCTGTGGAATCGTTGTAGTTGCCGGTGCCCAGATGCACATAACGGCGAATGCCGTCCTCCTCCCGCCGTACCACCAGGGTGATCTTGCTGTGGGTCTTCAGACCCAGCAGGCCGTAGATTACATGACAGCCCGCTTTCTCCAGCATCTTCGCCCAGATGATGTTGTTCTCCTCGTCAAACCTTGCTTTCAGCTCCACAAGTACGGAGACCTGCTTGCCGTTCTCCGCCGCCTGGGCCAGAGCCGCCACGATGGGGGAATTGCCGCTGACACGGTACAGCGTCTGTTTGATGGCAAGCACATCCGGGTCCATCGCCGCCTGTTTTACAAACTGCACCACCGGGTCAAAAGCCATGTAGGGATGATGGAGCAGGATATCGCCTCTGCGGATCTGGGTGAAGATATCCTCCTCGTCGTTCATTCCCGGAACCGGCTGGGGCTTGTAGGGAACGTTGCGGTGTTTGTCCATCCCCTCCGTACCATACAGCTTCATCAGAAACGTCAGGTCCAGGGGGCCGTTGATCTTGTAGATGTCCTCCTCTTTCACCTCAAATTCCTGCCGCAGTATTTTCAGCAGCTTCGGATCCATCTTATCCTCGATCTCCAACCGGATCACTTCGCCCCACTGACGCTTCTTGAGCTGCTTCTGGATCTCCTTCAGAAGATCCGCCGCCTCCTCCTCGTCGTAGGACAGATCCGCGTTGCGCATGATCCGGTAGGGATGAGCACAGACTACGTCATAATTCAGGAACAGTTTGTCCATGTTGCGCTCAATGATCTCCTCCAAGAGGATCATGTACTTTTTGCCATCCTCCCCCTCGGGAAGCCACACGATCCTGGGAAGCACGGAGGGCACCTGCACGGTGGCAAATTCCGCTTTCCCCTTCTCCCCTTTCTTTGAGATCAGCGCGCCGATATTCAGCGTCTTGTTGCGGATCAGCGGGAAGGGACGGGAGGGATCCATAGCCATGGGGGTAAGCACGGGATAAACATTCTCCTCAAAGTAATTATCCACATAGGCCGCCTGCTTCTTTGTCAGCTTTTCATGCTCCGGAATCAGCTCCAGTCCGGCCTTCTCCATCAGGGGAAGCATGGAACGGTTATAGGTGGAATACTGCTGGGCCACCAGTTCATGGGCGCGTTTTGAGATCACCGCAAGCTGCTCCTGGGGCGTCATGCCCGCAATATCTTTCTTCGTATATTTTGCGTGAACCATGTCTTTCAGGGAGGCCACGCGGACCATAAAGAACTCATCCAGGTTGGAGGAGGTGATGCTCACAAATTTAAGCCGCTCCAGCAGCGGAAGCTTCTTGTCCCTCGCCTCACCCAGCACTCTCGCATCAAAATTCAGCCAGCTGTATTCCCGATTGATATAATATTCCGGCTTTTCAAAATCTACCGCAGCCATTTTTCTATCCTCCTAAAACTGTTTTTTCTGCTTAAACACCGGATGCACATTAAATATTTCCTCAAAGAATCCCGCTTTCTCCTCAAAGGTGCCTTTTTCCAGGGACAGATCCTCCTGAGAAGAAACGGAAATTCTCAGCTCATGCTCTTTCAGCGTCACCGTTGCATTTTTACACTTCTGCCGGTGGGTGCGGTCCAGGGCGTTCACGATCCGCAGGATCGCGGTCAGCTTGGCAACCACCATGTAGTCCTCCCTGCTGAGGTCTGTCCGGGTTACCAGTTCCCCATAATACACAAACTCGCTGGTGTTAAACTTCACCGTGTACGCGATGATCTCCCGCTCCAGATTGGACAGGCCAATGATCTCCGTCGCCATGATAATATTGAACGCGCACTCCGAAACGTCCTCAAGACTGATGTACTTCCCACAGTTGTGCAGGATGATCGCAATCTGCAAAAGCAGCCGCTCCCGCTTGCCCATGCCGTGAATCTTCTTCATCCGGTCGAACACCTGCAGAGCGATCTCCTCCAGATTGCGGATATGGGCCTGGCTGCATTTATAACGCTTGGACATACTTCTGGCCGCCGCGATAATATCCTCCTCAAAATTGTGGCTGACCGGGATGTACCGGTTCTTTACACCGTAATCATAGGCAAGGCCGTCGCACAGGCTGTAATCCGGCACCCAGAGAGTCTCTGCCCCGAAGTTCCCGATCAGGCTCTTACAGAAGATCATGGAGGGCACCAGCACCTCCGCCTGATCCGTAGTCATGGCAAATTTCTCAGCGATCTCTTCGGTATTTGCGCCGATAATACCGTCATACAGGTTCTGGAACTGGGCCTTCGTCACAGAGGTAATCCGATAGTCTTTCCTCTCATACTGATCCAGAATATCCAGTATATTGCCTCCGACGATAATCAGATTTTTGATCTGCCGGTCTTTCTGATACAGCTTGCCAAAGCCGGCCAGCTCATGGTCCAGGATCTCCAGCAGCATCTTCTCAAAGTGTTCGCTATTCTTAGTGATGGGGAGCAGCTTCTCTCTGGTGGAAACGCTGCCCACATGAATATTCTGGGTGGTAATCAGCTTATCCTTGTCAAACAGGGATATCTGCAGGCTGTTGCCGTCAATATCCACAATGGCTGCGGCGTTCTGGATGATGGTTTCAAACTCCGCCGTAACCGAAGCGATGGATTTGTAGTCGCAGAAGCGCTGCTCAGAATTGCTCAGGACACCGATCTTAAGTCCGGTCTGCTTTTCAACGTAATCCCGCATGATCAGCATATTCCTGGACGCCCGGAATGCACTGGTGGCCCGGATCCTGTAATCTGTAATTTTATAGGTCTGCATGATCTCCTTGAAGTCAAGGAGCACCTGACACAGCTCTTCAATGTGCTCCCGGTCGATCCGGTTGTCCTCGTAGGCATCCCCGCCGAGATTCATCCGGGTGCTGATCCATTCGATCGTCTTCACCTCGCCCCGGCCGCGGAACTGGAAGATCTTCATCTCCGTCACAGCGGGCCCGATCGCGATCGCTGCAAATAACTTTGTCACCATAATTGCCTCCTATACTGCCTGCTCCGCTTCTCCGTGTCCGGGCCGCGCAGACCTTTTTGCCCCTGCCTGTCCCGTGCCTTCGTTATTCCTGCATACTTCCAAGCAGATAATCGATGAACTGCTGCGCCGTCCGTCCCGAGAGGCCTCCATGATTCAGTTCCCATTTATTTGCCTCCAGAAGAAGCTGCTCCTCCGGCATATTCACGCCGCTGCGTACGGCCAGCGTCTGTACGATGGTCTGAAACTCTTTCTTGTCCGGCGCTCCAAAATAGATGGTGACGCCAAACCTTGAAACCAGGGACATTTTTTCCTGGATCGTGTCACCGCCGTGAATGTCGCCGTAGCGCTCCTCGTTTTCCCGGAAGGTCTCCCGGATCAGATGCCGGCGGTTTGAGGTGGCATAGATCAGGATATTGTCCGGTTTTTTCTCCAGGCCGCCCTCGATCACCGCTTTCAGGTATTTATATTCCGTCTCAAACTCCTCGAAGGAGAGATCGTCCATATAAATGATGAAACGGTAATTCCGGTTCTTGATCTGGGCAATCACGTCGTTCAGATCCCGGAACTGATGCTTGTAAAGCTCAATGATCCGCAGCCCCCGGTCGTAATACCGGTTCAGGATCGCCTTAATGCTGGAGGATTTTCCGGTACCGGCATCCCCGAACAGCAGACAGTTGTTGGCTCTTCGCCCGCTGACAAACGCTTCCGTATTATCGATCAGCTTTTTCTTCTGGATCTCATAACCTACCAGATCTTCCAGCTTCACATGGGCGATGTTCGTGATGGGGCAGATCCCGGCGCCGTCTTCCCTGTGAACCACCCGGAACGCCTTGTGAAGGCCGAATTTCCCAACGCCGACTTCCCGGTAAAACTGCTCCACCTTTCCTTTAAACTCCTCCGGCGTCTTCGCCTCCGCCAGCTGGCCGCTCAGGGTACAGATACGGTCCCGGATCCTGCGGTTGAAAATTTTCCGGTCGTCCGCCGTATGGGAGTAATCTGCGATCAGAGGATAGAAGGATACGCCCAGCTGTTCCTCCGCCTGATGGAAATCGCAGGCAAACAGGTCCATAAAAACCCTGAAGTCGAGCAGTGCGAACCGGTTGATACCGCCCTCCACCGGTCCCCGCATCTCACAGGCCCTGCTGTAGGCGTTTTCATGGTACACGATGTAATAGGTAAGGTAACAGTGCCAGAGATTGCCGGAAAATCCGTGGGACTGAGCAATCTCAATGAGTTCCTGCATACACCGGGCATATATTTCCCTCCCGGGAGGCGGGCCGGGTATCCGCGGGCATCCATGATGCGGGCCGGGCGGCTCCGGAAATTCGTGACGCGGCCCGGGCAGCTTTGCTTCGCCAACCGGCGTTCCCGGTGCGCAGGACATTTCAGGGCGCGGCCCATGGGGAGCCTCCTGTGCAAAGGCGAACGACATCAGCGCCCGCAGCAGCCCTTCTCCACCGGGGCCGGGCGCCCCGGGCGGCCGTTCCTTACATCGGTATAAGATCAGTTCCCTGCTGTTACTCATAATCCTCTCCCTTCTCCTATGCCTCTGTTTGGGTCCGGCCGGAACAGTAATTTCCCAGTATCTTCATGTTGATCGCTTCCTCCCGGATGCCCCGCAGCGCATTTTTTACGGAGCTGTCGTTCAGGTTTCCGTCAAAGTCAATAAAAAAACGGTATTCCCAGTTCCTGCCCGGAATCGGCCGGGATTCGATTTTCGTCATGTTCAGATTATTGTAAATAAAGTGAGACAGGATGTTGTACAGCGAACCGCTCTGGTGGGGCAGTTCAAAACAGATGCTGATCTTCGTGGCGTCCCTGCGGAATATCCGCTGGTTCGTGACCACAATGAACCGGGTGAAATTGGCCTCATTGTAATAAATATGCTCTGCCAGCACCTCCAGCCCGAAACACTCGGCGGCAAATCTGCTGGCTACCGCCGCCTGATGCCGGTCGCCCTCCTCCGCCACTTTTTGGGCTGCCCCCGCCGTATTATCGTAGGGGATCAGACGCCACTCCCTGTGGGCATCCAGATACTCCTCGCACTGGGAAAGCGCCTGCTGATGGGAATAAACCCGACGGATATCGGATAGCTGCGTCCCCGGCAGCCCCAGCAGACAGTGTTCGCATTTTACAATCTGTTCTCCCACAATGTAATTCTCAAAATTCACCAGCAGATCGTAGTTGTCCGCCACGATCCCCGCGGAGGAATTTTCAATGGGGAGCACCGCGTAATCCGCCGCGCCGTCCGCAATGGCCTCCATGGCGTCCCGGAATCTCTTTACGTTGTAGCAGTTGACGTCCGCCCCGAAGTAGGTGCGCATCGCCGCATGGCTGTATGCCCCCTCGACGCCCTGATAGACGACCCGGATATTTTTTCTCTCTATGTCGTCCACCGAGATAAAGGGCAGACGCCCCTCCGCGCCGTGTTCCGCAAGGAGGCGGTACTGCAGCTTGCGGCTCATGGACATGATCTGCTCAAACAGCTCCGCCACCCCATGCCGGGTAAACTCGCTGCTTGCCAGTGCAGTCAGCGTTTCAAGCTTTGCTTTTTCCCTCTCACGGTCATAAACCTTTCTCCCGTTTGCGATCTTAAACCGGGCCACATCCCCGCTGATCCGCATCCGCTCCTCAAACAGCCGCACGATCTCTTCGTCAATCTTATCTATGTCATTCCTCAGCTCCTGTAAATCTCTCATTCATTCTCTCCGTCTGTCCTGTTTTTTACCGCGTTTTCCGCAGAATTTCTCTTTCTGACCGCCCGTTCCGCTTCCGCAAGAAACGACAGGGAGCCGAAAGCCAGGATCACGTCCTCTCTCCCGGCAGCGCCGTAGGCTTTCTCCACCGCGTCCCCGATCCCTTCGGCCGCCTCCACTGAGGGATTGACGCGGGATACGGCCCTGGCAAGTTCCCCGGCCGGCAGCGCTCTGGGATTGTCCGGCGTCTCCACCGTAAAAATATGTGTCGCCAGACCGGCGGTAATCTCTATAATTTTATCATAATCTTTGTCAGAAAACACCCCAAAAATGTAATATTTTTCCCGTCCGGAAAAGTATTTTTCCACAGAAGCGCGCAGTTTCCTGGCTCCGTCCGGATTATGGGCCCCGTCAATGACAAAAAAAGGCTCCCGGCCTATCACAGTAAACCGGCCTTTCCATTCCGCCTGCTCCATCCCCCGGCGGACGCATTCCTCCGGTATCACAGCGCCATGTTCTCTGAGCATATCCACGCACTCCAGGGCCAGCGCCCCGTTTTCGATCTGATAAACCCCCGCCAGGCGGATCCGGATCCGCCCATGCCCCTTATACTGAAAGCTCTGGGTTTCCAGGCCGTAGACCGGGCAGCGGATATCCTCCGGCCTGACAAAACGGCAAACGCATCCCCTGGCGGCGGCCTCCCTGCGTATCGCCCGGGCTGCCTCGTCCGCCTGATGCGCCGACACTACAGGCACCTTTTCTTTCACGATCCCGGCCTTGTTCCGGGCAATGGCCTCCAGAGTGTCTCCCAGGTATTCCATGTGATCCATACCGATGGGTGTGAAAACGGTCAGTACCGGCGTTCGAATCACATTGGTGGCGTCCAGACGGCCACCCATTCCAGTCTCCAGCAGCACATAGTCGCACGCGGTTTCCCGGAAATACAGAAAGGAAATGGCGGTTTCCACCTCAAACACCGTGGGCAGCCCCAGCCCCAGCCGCTCCATCTCCTCCACGGCGGCCGCCGCCCGGCCCGTATGCTTTGCAAAGGCCTCCCGGCTGATGGGCCTCCCCTCCGTCTGCATCCGTTCCCGGTAGGAAAAAAGCGTGGGGGAAACATACTTCCCAACCTTATATCCCGCCTGTCTCAGAATCTCCTCCAGATAGGCCAGCACCGAACCCTTCCCGTTTGTTCCGGCCACATGGATAAACTTCAGTTCCTCCTGCGGATCCCCCAGCAGATGCAGCAGATCCTTGACTGCTTTCAGTCCGGGTCTGTTCCCGGCTGCGGATACCTGCCGGATAAATGCCCGCGCCTCTGCGTAGTCCATATCCCGCTCCTCCAATATTGATCCAGAATGGATTGTTCCGTACTGTCACTGTAAACCTCCGCGCCCGCTTTTCGCGCGGCCCAACATATGAAAGTCGGGAGCGCTGCCTGCCCGCCGCGCCCCCGTCAACAGCTCCGGAAGAAATCGCCGAAGCCGGTTTATGCAGTTCAGAAAAATCCGCGCGGCGCAGGATCTGCGCCCCTGTTATACGCCGTCATGCACGCATCGCTTCCCGTTGACGGCCTTGCCCGTCACAAACCCGGTCAGGGGGCTGAAATAGAGCAGGCAGCACACCACACAGTAGGTGGGGGTGAGAGCCGCAAACTGTGCCAGCCGGATGGGCAGGAGAACAAAGAAGCTGTAGCCGTACATGACTATCAGTCCAAGCGTCGTCAAAATCAGGGTGGATATCACACTGTTCAGCACGATGGAACCGCACAGTACCACGGCCCTGCGCGTCTTCGTTCCCGCCATGAGGGGACGGAACAGAGCCGGAATAACGCCCCACAGCATGGAGGAGAGGGTAATCAGCGGATTGATGGACAATCCGTAGCCCTGGAGGATCCCGCCAAGAATGTCAGAGACCGCCCCGGCCAGGGCGCCGCTTGCCGGACCAAACCAGAGCCCGGACAGGATCACCACCGTCTTGCCGATGGAAAAACGGGTGATATCTCCCACCGGGATCGCAATCACCCGCTCAAGAATAATTTCCATGGAAACCATAAGGCCAAGCAGCACAACAGTGCGGGTTGCAAAGCGCTCTTTCGTCTTTTCAGGCATAACAAAACACCTCCATAATGTGTAAAAATGGAATGGAATGAGTATTGATAAATAATATTCGCATCGCATTATGAGGCGTCCTCATATTGTAGCAACGGGTGCGGAAAATGTATCGCAAGCCCGAATCCGGATTACGCCGGACGGGCTTTTCGGTTCAGGGCGACTCCCCAGCCACTGACAACTTAACGCACAAATTCCTACTTCGCTATTATTTATTTAAGTGGATTATAGCACAGTACATATATTTTTCAAGCAGTTTCTTGCAGGCGGCCTCCCGGCCTCCTTTGATCATCTTTATTTTCCATAGGTTTCACTGTATATTTGGGGATTCTCCGCCAAAAATATAAGCAGCAGGAATTGCAAGAACAGGCCCCCGTCTTTAGGATTTAGCACCATAATTATTTAGGACTTTAGTAAATATCAATG